>CAILDB010000001.1 GCA_903832855.1 uncultured bacterium
AAATAAAGTTATCCACAGCCCCCTTTTTTTTGTATTTGCTATATATATATATATAGCTATAATAGAAGAGCTATCTTTTATTTATTAAAAATTAACATATAAATATGTCAAACAAATTAAAAACATTTTCTCTTTATCTTCTCGGCGGTCTTGTAGTTATCGGAGTAGTAGCTCTAGCAGGCTCTCTCACTCCAGGAGGTAACACTTCTACTCCTACAATGTATACTCTCTCTGACATCTACAATAAACTCACCGTACCCGCTTACACATCATCTCCAACTCACTCTGTCTCCACCACATCTTCTCCTCTCGCATCAATGCGCACACTTACTGAAATCTGGAATGCTATAGTAATAAAAACAGGTGATGTTGCTGTCGTAACTACTTCCACATCCACAAACAAGCTTCTCCTCACAGTTCCTGCCGGCACATATCTTGGTTCTGCCACTGTCTCTACCACTTCCACTGCATTTACCTCCGCAAACATCAAGTCGGGAGTAGATCTTTTCGGAATAATAGGCGAACTCTCTTCTGGTCCCGCATTAAACTGTTCCGTCCCCGCAGGTTCTTCTTTGGCATGGTCTGCTAGTCAGGGTTCTTTGAATTGGACCAACGCCGGTATCGCCTGTGCTGCCTTAGGCTCATGCTGGAGATTACCAACAATAGATGAACTTGTAGCAGGTTTAACCGCTCAATTCGTTGATGTCCCAAGTACAGAAGGCGGTTTTGCAGAGGGCTCGTATTATTGGTCTAGTACCGAGTTCGGTGAGAGCTACGCTTGGTACGCCATCTACTACTACGGAGACGTCCTCAGCCTCAGCAACTCTAAGAACTTCGAGTTTTCAGTGCGTTGTGTCCGTTAGCATTTCTTGAATTTATTTAATCATTTTCTTATTTTTATAAAAAACACCCCATAACGATAATTAATCACCTTGTATATTTATGTCACAATGCTCTCATTTACCACTGTACAATTCGGCGTTTTTTCTTCTGAAAGAATTTTATAAAAGAGTCCCAAAATTTCCTAAACAATATAAGTATTTTCTGGGCGGTAAGATGACAGAAAGTCTGGTGGAAATAATCAAGTTAATACAAGAAGCCAATAATCAGAAAAGCAATTATAAAAGGGTTTTGTGTATAGATAAAATTGGCGAGAAAATAGATGAACTGCTTTTATATACGAGAATAGCTGGGGAACTTTTTCTTTTTGATAAGTCAGAAAAAAAAGAGAAAAAAGACAAAGACAAAGAGAAAGAAAAGGTCGGTGTAGAAAGTGAAGAATCAAATAAAGCATATTTATTTTTGTCAGAGAAAATAGTAGAGCTTTCAAGACAAAATGCGGGATGGAAAAAATATTATACTCCCCAGAATCCTGCATTTAGCAGGAGTGAGGGAAAAGAAATGCCACCTTCCGCGCTCGCAAGAGCATAAGAGGTTATCATGATTTAGTCGGAGGGAATTAAATGGACCGGTTTTGCAGAGAACACGAATTATTGGTCTAGTACCGAGAACGATGAGAACAACGCTTGGAACGCCAACTACAACAACGGAACCGTCAACAGCAACAACAACAATAAGAACAACGAGAATTCAGTGCGTTGTGTCCGTTAGCACTTCTTTTCTGTCTCGCGTTTTGTTTTGAAGATTAAATGATAACTATTTTTACTGCTGATAAATTATACAAAGCATATAAAGAATGTTTGAGAAATAAGAAAAATACTGCAAATGCTTTGAAATTTGAAATGAATCGTGAGAAAAATCTATGGAAATTGCTTTATGATTTGCAAACGGGTAAATATGAAATTTCCAGACATATTTGCTTTATCGTAACTAAACCTTCCCCGAGAGAAATATTTGCCGGTGATTTTCGAGATAGAGTTGTACATCATTTACTTTGTAAAGAAATACAGGCACTTTTTGAAAGTGATTTTATAGAAAGCTCATATGCTAATAGGAAAGGAAAAGGTACTCATAAAGCGGTTAGAGAATTGAAATTCTATCTAGTTAGAGGTGGCCAAGACAGGCAAAGATTATACTTTTTGAAGATGGATATAAAAGGTTTTTTTAGGAATATAAATAAAAATATTTTGTGGAGGATTATAGAAAAGAAAATAGAAGAAAGTCGCACGGATAAAAATTGGCAAAATGAAGTGCTATGGTTGGCAAAGAAAATAATTTTTCATGATCCAGCCTCAAACTACATATTCAAAGGCAAGGAAGAGACGAAAAAACTTATACCAAAAGAAAAGTCATTGCTTTTTGGCGATAGGAATACCGGTTTACCAATAGGAAATCTCACTAGTCAATTTTTTGCCAATATTTATTTAAATGAATTGGACCACTTTGTAAAAAATGAACTCGGATTTGATAGGTATATCCGATATGTAGATGATTTTATTATTCTTGATGAAAATAAAACAAAATTAGAGAAGGCGGTAGGCGAAGTCAGTCACTTTTTGGCAGACAATTTAAAATTGAATTTATGCAAAGATAAAACGATACTGAACCCGATAGAAAAAGGAATTGATTTTCTAGGATATTTTACAAAGCCGAATTATACGCTGGTGAGGAGAAAGGTTGTGGGGAGGTTCAAGAAAAAGATATTTTCTTTTTTACAAGACAAGCAAGACAAAGATTTGGCGAAAGCATTCATTTCTTGTATCAATTCATATTTTGGGCATTTTAGACATGCTAATAGTTTTAATTTGAGGAAATCCTTCTGGGAGAAACTGAGTAAAGTAAGTAAATTTAATACAAATGATATTTTCAGCAAAGTTGGTTTGAAATAAGCAAAAATTTGCAAAAATCAGGATTTGTGCTAATATGTTACTCAATGCTTACAAAAACAAAAAAACAGAAGGTTATTAGCGAAGTTGCGGTTCATGACACCGATACCGGTTCTCCTGAAGTGCAAATTGCTTTACTTACCAAGAAAATTGAGGAACTTACGAAGCATTTGAAGAAAAATGCCAAAGATAATCACTCAAGAAGGGGACTTCTCGGAATGGTTGCAGAGAGACAAAAACATCTCAAATACCTCGCAAAGAAAAACCCAAAGAGACACACAACAATTTTGAAGAAAGTCGGAATGAAGTAAAATTAAATCAAAAGGGCCCCGACATCCGATGTCGGGGCCCTTTTGATTTACTCGTGCTATAATTATTATAGAGGTCGATAAACTTTTAATCCCAGTAGTAAAGAAATAAGAATTTCTTACTACGGGACAAGTAATTTAATTATATTTTTAATATGCCAGTCATAAAACATAAAAATCAAAGAGTTGGAATTTTCATAGATACGCAAAATTTATATCATTGCGCGAAGAATCTTTACAATGGAGCAAAAGTTAATTTTGGCCAGGTGGTCAAAGACGCTCTTGCAGGCAGGTCGCTTATCAGAGCGGTCGCATACGTCATCACGACAGAATCGGGAGATGAAAAAGCATTTTTTGAAGCTCTTGCAAAGTCGGGAATTGAAACAAAAACAAAAAACTTACAAATATTTGCTGGAGGTTCCAAAAAAGCCGATTGGGATGTGGGTCTTGCAGTGGATGCAATTAAACTTGCGCCAAAACTTGATACTGTGATACTTATTTCCGGAGATGGGGACTTTGTGCCTCTTGTGGAATATCTCAAGACTAATCAAGGTTGCCAAGTGGAGCTTCTTTCTTTTGGTAAATCAACTTCTGCGAAGCTCATTGAAGCCGTGGACGATTTCATTGATCTTGATGTGAATGCAAGGAAGTATTTGATGAGATAATTTTTTGATAATAATGAAAGAATTAATCTCAATCCCAAACGAAACGATAATTAGTCGCATATTATTTATTCGTGGTAAAAAAGTGATGTTTGACAGTGATTTGGCGAAACTTTATGGAGTGGAAACAAAAGAACTTAATCGAGCAGTAAAGAGAAACAGAGATAGGTTCCCTGATGATTTTATGTTCCAGCTCAACAATTTTGAAACCTCAAACTTGAGGTGCCAATTTGGCACCTCAAGTTTGATATCACAAATCGTGATATCAAAACACGGTGGCAGAAGAAATAATCCATATGTTTTCACAGAAGAAGGCGTGGCCATGCTTTCTAGCGTATTGAAAAGCAAAAAAGCAATTCAGGTCAATATTCAAATCATTCGCACATTCAAAAAACTCCGAGAAATTTTGTCCGAAAACAAAAAATTGGCGGAAAAAATTGAAAAGATGGAATTAAAATATGATTCTAAAATTTTACAAATTTTTCAAGTCATCAAAAATTTAATTACTGAAAAAGAGAAGCCAAAGAATAGGATAGGTTTTAATTCCAAGTAATCTTTAAGGTCATAATTTGTGACCTTAAATTATGTATTGACAATGTCATTACATTGTATATACTTACTATATCATGAATAAAAAAAGAAAAAGGATGACAGCGACAATTCAAATTAGGATAAGTGTGGAAGATAAAAAGATTCTTAAGAAAATTTGTGCAAAACAAGGATTGACTATTTCGGCAGCAGTTCGAATGTTTTTGAGTGAATGTGTACGCCTTGGTAGACTTCCGTTTACATATACGGGTGGGGATATTAAGAAATAAATGTTGTCATTCCTGCGAAGGCAGGAATCCAGAGGATTAAGATGGATCTCGGCCTACGCCGGGATGACAGAATGTGTATTTAAGAAACAAGGGCGCGCTTGCTGCAAGCGCGCCCTGTTTTTTTATTTATTTTGTGATATTATCAGAACGTCTAGGATTTATTAGTTTAATTTGCTTGGTTTATGAATAAGCAGTTTGTCCGCCATTGCGGGTAATCTGAAATTTGTAAATCAGGCCAGAAAAATATGCATAAGAAAGAATTTTCGACAGAGTTCGGAGGTAGGACACTTACCGCCGAGTTTAGTGACCTCGCAGAAAATGCGAATGGTTCGGTTTTATTAAAATACGGGAACACGATGGTTCTCGCAACGGCAGTTATTTCGAAGGAAGCAAAAGAAGGCGGAGATTATTTGCCTCTCACAGTTGATTATGAAGAAAGATTTTACGCATCGGGACAAATTCTCGGTAGTAGGTTTTCAAAAAGGGAAGGTAAGCCATCCGATGAGGCAATTTTGACTGGAAGAATTGTGGACAGAACTATTCGTCCGCTTTTTGACCAGTGGATAAGACACGAAATTCAAGTTGTCGTGACCGTGCTTTCAATTGACGCGGATGATCCGGATGTTCTTTCCGTCATCGCAGCATCTCTCGCACTTGGAGTTTCCAAAATTCCATTTCACGGACCAGTCAGCGCTACAAGAATCGGCAAACACAAGGCTGATGGTTTCCAGACAAACCCAACATACATTGAAAGAGAAAATGAGAATTATGAAATTGACCTCATTGCTTGCGGAAAAGATGGAAATATAAATATGATTGAGCTTGGAGGTTCCGAAGCACAGGAATCAGTCGTGGTAGAAGGATTAAATCTCGCATCTGCAGAAATTGAAAAAATAAATGAATGGCAGAAAAAAGTTATTGCAGAAATCGGTGTTGCAAAGATTTTTTTACCGGCGCCTGTAATGCCGGAAGTTGTGACAAAAACATTTGCGGAAAAAATTGAACCAAAATTGGAAAGTTTCGTAATGAGCGGAATCCCAGGCGGTTCAAAAATCGGTGAAATAATGTCCGAATGGATGAAGCTCGCCGAAGAAAATTTCCCAGACGATGCACATTTTGCCGAACATCTTTTTGAAGAAAAAGTTGATGCAATGATCCACGAACAAGTTTTGAAAAATGGTAAAAGAGCGGATGGCAGAGGGCTAGATGAACTACGACCACTCTTTGCACAAGCAGGAGGAGTGTCGCCAATGCTTCACGGTTCGGGAATTTTTTACAGAGGAGGAACGCACATTTTCTCGGCACTTACCCTCGGTGGGCCGGGCGATGCACAGATAATTGATGGAATGGAAGAAAGCACCGAAGCAAAAAGATTTATGCATCACTACAATTTCCCTCCGTATTCCACAGGTGAAACAGGCAGAATGGGCGGAACAAACAGAAGAATGATTGGTCACGGAGCTCTCGCAGAAAAAGCACTTTTGCCAATGATTCCTTCTCTTGATGTTTTTCCTTACACAATTCGTCTAGTGTCAGAAGCAATGTCTTCAAACGGTTCCACTTCAATGGGTTCCGTCTGCGGTTCCACACTCGCGCTCATGGACGGTGGAGTTCCAATCAAAAATCCTGTTGCAGGAATTGCATCTGGCTTAATGATGGATGAAAAAGGAAATTATAAAGTTCTCACTGATATTCAGGGGCCAGAAGATCATTACGGAGATATGGATTTTAAGGTTGCCGGTACAAAAGATGGAGTTACCGCAATACAAATGGATGTGAAAGTGAGTGGTGTTCCAATAAAAATTCTTGCAGAAGCTTTTGAAAAAGCAAAACAAGCACGACTCAAAATTCTGGATGTAATTACCAAAGCAATTGCTGAGCCGAGAAAAGATATTTGTGCAAATGCTCCAAAAATTTTGATTACAAAGATAAAACCGGATCAGATCGGGCTTGTAATTGGCGGAGGAGGAAAGACAATCAATGATATTAAAAAGAGAACTGGTGCAGAAATAGATATTGATGATGACGGCACAGTATTTTTCACCGGTAAAAACGGTTCTGCCGAAAAGGCAAAAGAAATAGTGGAAGCAATGACTCACGAATACAAAGCCGGCGAAAGATTTGTCGGAGAAGTCATGAGGGTTGAGGCTTTTGGTGCTTTTGTGAAAATTGGACCAGATACAGACGGACTTGTGCATGTTTCTGAGATTGCAAATTTCAGAATTGATAATGTTGCCGATTATTTGAAGCTCGGAGACAAGGTTCCTGTGGTTGTGAAGGGCGTGGATGAAAAAGGCAGAGTGGCACTTTCTATCAAACTCGCAGATCCAGCGTTCATTAAGCCAAAAGTGAAATAAGATAGGAAAAAAGTAGAAAAAACGGCTAAAAACAAGTAGAAAAAGGGAGAAAAAGGGAGAAAAAAGAAGAAAACAAGCCCCGCGAATCAGAATTCGCGGGGCTTGTTTTGTACTTGACAAAAAAGCTGTTTAGGTGTATACTTGTAACTAGATTCCAGTAGGTGCTGGAAAAAGGTAATGTTCTGAAATAATGGAGGTCTCTATGGTTGAACGTATTATGAAGTTCATGTTGTACGCGTCTCTTGTACTATGCTTGATCACTTCCTTTGTGCTTCTCGGCAGTACGGTCAGACAGAGACTGGGTCACAAATCAACCCAGACGGCCGAAGTTCCGGCGAAGACGGCACTCCAAACCAGCATTGACTCGATGTCGAATCAGGTCACCGAAATCGGCTGGCGGGAATGTTTAGCCCGCGGGAGTGACAATGTGAGCGACGAGAGATACGTCGTGTTCTCGCTGAACGGCACAAACGGAGTCGCGAATCTTCGGAAGGCTATTTGGCCATTCACTAATATAGGGGAGGACGTGGATTCTTCCCGAACTAAAAACGGCGGACTCGAAGTTTATGTCGTGCGCATAACCTATCGAACTCCCGACACAAACATGATGGACATATACGTCGTCATGGTGGGGGCCAAGACCCTACGTGCTGATCGCTGAAGCTCTGTCTTCGGCCCCGGCCCTGCAACGAAGTTGCAGGGCCTTTCTTTTGCTTGTTTTTTCTTTTATCGTATTCGCAAAACTTCCAAATTTTAGTATAATAATAGTAGAAAAATACTATGGACGAGGAGACAAAACAACAAAATCAAAATATTTCCAAAGACGAACTCGTTAAAGCAAACGAAAATCTCTCTTCATATTTAAATCCTTCTATTTCCGAGAGTTTTAAACTTCCTGTTTTGAAAAAAGAAGAGCCAGTAGCGGAGGAACCTTTTGTCTCCGAAAATACGGGAGCAATTCCAGCCCAAATTTATCAGGATTTGGAGCAGGCCGTCCGAAGAAGCCCAATAGTTAGAACTTACAAAAGTGATGTGGAAGAAACCATTTCATCAAATCATATGTCTTCCGTAAATATTGCTCTTGCAGAAAATAAAAGAATGATGGAACGCCTGAATGAGTCAAAGACAGCAGAGAAAAAAGATAAAATAAATTACACTATTATAATATCGGCAATCGTTTTGGTTATTTTAGGACTTCTTGCTTTTCTTGTTCCACTTTTTCTGGTTAATAAAAAATACACACCAGTTGTGGCGGTAATTAGAACTTCACCTATCATCACTCCAGATTCAACAGAAGATTTGAACTTGGAAGATTTGGATTTGACGAGAATTCCAAAGACACTTTCGGAAAGAGTAGACCAACAGTCAATCAAAGTTGGCACTGTTCGCGGAATTTATCTGACAGAACAAAACGGAACGGAGAGAAAAGTAATTGATATCAATAGATTTATTTCTCTTTTGAAATTTAATATGCCGGATACACTCGCGAGAACTTTGAAACCTGATTATCTTTTTGGAATGTATAATTTTGACGGTAATCAAAAGTTTTTGATATTAAAAATCGGCTCATATGACAATGCTTATTCCGGAATGCTTACCTACGAAGTGGATATGTGGAAAAATTTCAGAGACTTATTTGGGCTCGTGGATCCTGATGTTGCACTCGCTACAACGACAGATCCTTTTGCCGATGTTGTAAAAAGTTTTAAAGATATTGTTATTAAAAATAAAGATTGCAGGGCAGTGGAGGATAGCAGAGGAAACATTCTTTTGCTTTATTGTATTCCGGACAAAGAAACTATCGTAATCACCACAAGCTCCAACACCTTTAAAGAAATTTTACTAAGAATGACGGCGAAGCAAACAGTGAGTCAATAAATAAAAAGGGCGCGCTTGCTGCAAGCGCGCTCTTTTTATTTTCTTTATTTTATGTTAGATTTACTTCACATCGGGGTATGGTGTAACGGTAGCATACATGTTTTGGGTACATGCAGTCCGAGTTCAAATCTCGGTACCCCGACAAAGTGAAGATCCTTATTTACGGCAAAGAAATAGAAAATGCAAAAAAGCTCGCAAAAGAAGCGGGGCTTGAAGTCGTGGACAAAAATCCGGATGTGATAGCAAGCTATGGTGGTGATGGAACTCTTATGAAATGTGAGAAGGATTTTCCTGGTGTACCGAAGTTTATTTTAAAGAAAAGTAGAACGTCAAAAAAAGGTCACGACATAAGTCACGAAGAATCTTTTGAAAAAATTGCAAAAGGAAAATATCAAATTCAGGAAGAAATGAAAATTGAGGCTATTTTCAAAAAAGAAAAGATAATTGGTCTGAATGAAATTATCGTTCACAACAAAGACCCAAGAAAAGCTATTAGATATGAAATTTTTGTAAATGGGAGAAAAAATGGCGGAGAAATAATCGGCGATGGCGTCGTGGTCTCTACTCCTTTTGGTTCAACAGGATATTATCGTTCAATTACGGATGGTATTTTTGAAATTGGAATCGGTGTGGCCTTCAATAATAGTATTGAGCAGTCGGATCATATGGTTCTCAAAGAAGATTCTGAAATTTTGGTAAAAATAACACGAGGCCCTGCCGTTGCTTATGCGGACAATCTAAAAAAGGAAATTCTTTTGAAAGAGCAAGACGAAATTTTGATAAAAAAGTCGCAAGACATTGCCAAGGTTATCAAATTTCTTTGATTTTCTGTCATTGCGAGGAGGCTTCCGACGTGGCAATCTAAAGAATTAGAACTGGATTGCTTCGGGATTACCCTCGCAAAGACGGAAAAAATACATATGAAAAAATTTATAAAAAAAGTTGAAGATTTTGTTTGCGAAAAGTGTGGATATTCTGTGAAAGGAACTGGTTACACAAATCATTGCCCTAGATGTCTTTGGTGCAAGCATGTGGACGAGAATCCCGGAGACCGTCTTTCGGATTGTGGCGGAATGATGGCGCCAATTTCTGTGGAAAAAAGAGGCGCGGAATATTTTATAAATTACAAATGCCAAAAATGCGGGTTTGAAAGGGCAAACGGCGCACAAAAGGAAGATAACTTTGAGGAGATTATACGAATTTCATCTTCTCGTGCTATTATTTAACTATGGAACTAATATTTTTAGACACAGAGACTACAGGAAACGACACAAAAAAAGACCGACTATGTCAGGTTTGTTATTTTTCTTCAAATGACAAGAAAATCTGCACGGAATTCTTTAAACCACCTGTTCCTGTGTCTGTAAAGGCAATGAGTATTACTCACATAACGAACAAAATGCTTCAAGACAAGGCTCTATTTATTGGAAGTGATATGTCTGCGGAACTGCAAAAGAAGCTCAAAAAGGGCATTTTGGTGGCCCACAACGCAAAGTTTGATAAGGCGATATTGGAAGCTGAGGGGATTTCGGTGCCTCGTTTTATTTGCACCCTTCGGGTAGCTAGATATCTAGATCCGAAAAATTTAATTCCGGAATATAATTTGCAATTTTTGAGATATTTTCTAGATTTGGAAGTGGAAGGGCGTGCCCATGATGCAGAAGGGGATGTGAATGTGCTTTTTGCTGTCTTTAGCCGACTTTTTGCAAAAATAAAAAAGGAAATGGGTCTTGATGATGACGGTGCAATAGAAAAAATGATTGAAATTTCAAGTAAGCCATCTCTGTTTACTAAATTTAATTTTGGAAAGCACACCGGTAAAGATATTGAAGATGTTTTGAAAACTGATAAAAGATATTTGGAATGGCTTCTCAATTCTAAACTAGAAAATAATGAGGATGATGAGGATTGGATTTATACTTTGAAATACTATTTGAATAAATAATTCGTTTTGATTTTTACTCTTTTTGTGTATAATGTTCTAGTTCTCTTAATTTGTAATGCGGGTATAGTATAATGGTAGTACGACAGATTTCCAATCTGTCTGCGGGCGTCCGATTCGCCCTACCCGCACCAAAATAAATAAAAAGTCGCTCGCCTGAGTTGGCGAGCGACTTTTTGTTCCTAGAAAACTTTAAAAAACTATTTCACCGCCTCCTTTAAAGCCTTTGCAGCTCTAAACTTTGGAACTTTCATAGCTGGTACGGAGATAGCTTCTCCAGTTCTTGGATTTCTTGCTTGTCTTGCGGCTCTCTGCTTTACAGAAAAGATACCGAGACCTGCAATCGAAACTTCACCGCCTTTCTTCATTTCGCCGACAATAGTATCAATAACTGAGTCAACGACTTGTTCTGCTTGAACTTTTGTCCCGTTGAGAATTTTATTTACTGCTTCTGCCAATGATTGTTTATTCATAATATTTAAAAAATTAAAAATTTATAATTCTTTA
This sequence comes from uncultured bacterium, assembly GCA_903832855.1. Taxonomy (GTDB): domain Bacteria; phylum Patescibacteriota; class Minisyncoccia; order Phycocordibacterales; family GWA1-40-21; genus CAILDB01. The sequence goes on from CAILDB010000001.1 coordinate 11,259, forward strand.
GTCCCGTTAGAAATAAGAAATTTTTAATTTCTTTTATTTCTTATGGGATCGACCATTAATTCTGACCTTCTGGTATTATATTACAAGGGTTTTTTAGCGCAAGAGGGGAAGTTTACAACCTGTTCATTGTTTGGGTGTTGCAAAATAAGGGTATTTTAGACGTCGAAAATGTGGCTTAAAATAAGGAGTTTTTGAGGTCGTGAAAATTAACTTGACTTTACCATTGAACGGGTGTATAATGTACTAAGATGAGTCAGATTGTAGAAGTGTAAAAACTTCGTCTGATTCTATAACAAGAAAAGGAGGAATCCAATGGATTCCAAAAGACAGGCAGAGGTGCTCCGTGCATTCATGAAAGATATGTTGCGAAAGAAGGGGTTGCAGTTTGATCGCGACCTTCTGCGCGGAATCGGTCAGGAAGAAAAGGAATTCAATGCCCGGCATAAGCTGAGCAGTCCGCTGACCAAGGCGGAGTTCCTTGCTTTCTACCTCGACATCATGAAGGAGCTCGCGGACGAGCACTTCGAGATGATCAAAAAAGCGATGGAGAGATTCCAGAAGGCTGGCTATGAAGCTGGGCAGATGAGAAAGGAGTTCGTGGGCAGAGCACCAGTTATGCCTAGTGGCGTGGTTGAATAGTTCTTTAACAGCAAGAAAAAGAACAGGTGTGGACTTCGGTCCCGTAAAAGGGTAATTGTTTCTCCCGTCATAATGATGGCTTGAAACAGAATAAGAACCTAGCCTCTCTTTTGCTTGCTACCCACTGGCTTCGGCTGGTGGGTTTTTTATTACAAAAAATCAGGCGGGTTTCATCCGATGAAACCCGCCTGATTATAAAATCTGGATTCCCCACAGTGCTTTTCTGCTGAAAAGCCTGCAGGGCCCATCTCGCACCGTCGTGCTCAGATCTTGCGCTTGGGTCCCAACCCAAGCTCACGTCTTCACGGGAATGACAGAAGGGAATTATCTTGCATACTCAATTACGCGGGCTTCTCTAATCACCGTAATTTTAATTTCACCTGGATATTTGAGTTCGTTCTCTACTTTATCGGCGATGTCGCGGGCGACTTTGAGTGCGTCAAAATCAGAAATTTCTTCCGGTCGCACAAAGACGCGGACTTCTCTACCAGCTTGCAAAGCATATGACTTCTCAACTCCTTTGAATGAATTTGCAATTGCTTCAAGCTCGCCGAGTCTCTTCAAATAGTTTTCCACACTGTCACTTCTCGCACCTGGTCTTGAGCCGGAAATCTGGTCTGCAACTTGCACAATGACTGCTTCCACACTTTCATAAGGATATTCTTCGTGGTGGGATTGCATTGCTTTGATAATATCTTCGCTTGCACCAAACTTCTGCAAAATTCTTTTACCAATTTCCACGTGGGTTCCGGCAACTTCATGGTCCACTGCTTTTCCAATGTCGTGGACGAGTGCTCCAGCTTTTGCAATTGCAATATTTGCGCCAACTTCGGTGGCAATCATTCCGGCGATGTGTGACATTTCAATGGAGTGTTGCAAAACATTTTGTCCATAACTTGTTCTGAAATACAATCTTCCGAGAATGAGAATTATTCGGGGGTCAAGATTAAACACACCACATTCATATGCAGCCTGTTCACCTTTTTCTTTAATTATTTTATTTATATCTTGCTGTGCCTTTTCTACAATTTTTTCTATTTTTGCTGGCTGAATTCTGCCGTCAATGAGCAAATTCTCAAGAGCAACTCTGGCAACTTGTCTTCTGATAGGGTCAAAAGATGAAATTGTGATAACTCCGGGATTGTCGTCCACAATGACCTCAACTCCAGTAACTCTTTCAAAAGCTTTAATATTTTTTCCTTCTTTTCCGATGATTTTTCCTTTCATTTCATCTGAAGGAATGCTGACAATGGTGGACATTACATCTGGAGCGACAGAAGATGAAAGTCTTTGGATTGAAGAGATGAGAATTTCTTTTGCTCTATGATCCAATCTCTCTTCGCCGTTTTCATCAAGCTTTCTCATTCTTGCCATAATGTCTTCCTCAAACTTTACTTCCGCGCTTGCGATAACTTTTTCTTTAGCTTCTTCAACTGTGAGTTTTGCAACTTTTTGAAGCTCAACACCTTTTTCAACTTCCATTTTGTCCACTCTTTCTTTTATTTCCTTTATTTCGGAAACTTTTTGCTTGAGATTTTCCACTTCACTGTCAATGTCGCCCTGTCTTTGATCCAAGAGGGCTTCTTTTTTTACTAATCTATCTTCCGTCTGCAATAATTTGTCTTCTTTTTCTTTGGCTTCTTTTTTTGCGTCCTTCATCATGTCCACGGATTTTGATTCCGCTTCCAAAATGATTTTTTTGGCCTTCTCTTCTGCGCCTACCATCAAGCTTCTTATTTCAAGTTCAACAGAACCTTTTTTTCCGAGAGAGATGATGAGTCGCAAAAAATATCCGATTGCAATACCCAAGATGCCAGCAACTGATGCTAACAAAAATACTATTTTTAATGACATAATGCGAAAAGATTCCGCTTTAGCTTATTTCAACTAGTCCTATGTTTACTGTTTTTGTTCTAAGTTTTAAAAACATACTTCTTTTGTGGAAAATCTGCGAAAAACGAAACCTCAAAATTAAAATTGATAACTAGCTAATAGTATATTATTTAGGCGGATTTGGCAAGTTGGAAAAAGAGCCGAAATAGCCCCATAACAAAATGCTTTTGAACTGACTTGGGAGCGCGACTGGCGCGAGCACGAGGAATTTTTTAGCAAAAAAATATCCGTGCAGTTCAAAAGTTTTTTGTGGAGGGGCTATTTCGGCCTCCTTCTATATCACCTTGTCCACAATCCCATATTTCTTTGCCTCATCTGCTGACATATAGTAGTCGCGATCAGCGTCTTTTTCAATTTGACCGATTGGTTTGCCAGTATTGTCTGACATTATTTTATTTAATTTTGCTTTGAGTTTCACAATTTGTTTTGCGGTAATTTCAATATCCGTTGCCTGACCTTGTGCGCCACCCATTGGCTGGTGAATCATAATTTCAGAATTTGGTAGAGAAAATCTTTTGCCTTTTTTTCCTGCAGAAAGTAAAAGTGCCGCAGCAGATGCCGCCATACCAATGCAAACTGTAGAAACATCATTTTTAATATGGTTCATAGTGTCTAAAATTGCGAGAGCAGAAGATACAGAACCGCCAGGGGAATTGATGTAGAGGTGCACATCTTTTTTTGGATCTTCGGATTGCAAGAAAAGAAGTTGAGCAATGACAATGTTTGCTGTGTCGTCATCTATTACTCCGCCAAGGAAAACGATGTTTTCTTTGAGTAATCTTGAATAAATATCAAAGGCTCTTTCTCCGAACTGGCTTTTCTCAATTACTGTTGGAATTAAATTCATAATATCAAAATCATATATCAAAGTAGGTTTATAAAATAGCTTGACAAAAAATGAGAAAGGGTGTATACTTGTTGACGGAAAGGTTTTGTACAAAAAGTGCGGTGAAACCCAAGGGAAACTGTTAAGGAGAAGAAAAATGATGGAAAAATGTAGGGGTGAGATTGTCGCTAAACTGCAGTGTTTGGGCAAAGAGCTTCAAAAACACGTCGCAGGCGTTAAGGCGAAGAACTTGGGGGTAATTGGCCAGGAAATTACGAAACTCCAGCTCGAGGCGGTTGAGAATCAGTCGGCTATGTCGTTGGAAGATCTCCGGCGAGTCGAGTTCTGCTTGTCGATGCTTGATCACACTGTTACTGACCTTGAATGTGCACGGGTGAAGAAGCAGTATGGAATAGGATAAGGATCGATGAGTGGAAGCGGTGAGTGTGTACGAGACACATCACCGCTTTTTTTATGCTATACTTTTTTCATGAAACTTCAGAGATTTTTTGTGCAGGAAAAATTAGGAGATTTGGAAATCGGGAATGATTTTTTTGTTGCCGATAAGGATTTGGAGAATCAACTCCGAAAAGTTTTTAGATTTCATGGCGGAGAGGTGGTGGAACTTTTTGATGGAAGCGGATTTAATTTTGAATCAGAGATTTTAAATTTTTCTCCTGAAAACGGAAAAGACGGAGTGAATTTTAAATTGATTTCAAAAAAGAAAAATGAGAATGTGCCGAAGGTTGAGCTACATTTATTTCAAGCAATTATCAAAAAAGATAATTTTGAATGGATAGTGGAAAAATGTACCGAGCTTGGCGTGAAAGCATTTCATCCGATTATTTCCGAAAGAAGTGAGAAAAAAGATTTAAATTTGGAAAGATTAAATAAAATTGCAAAAGAGGCGAGTGAGCAGTCGGGGAGGGCGGAGATTCCAGATATTTTTGAACCGGCTGAATTTTCCGAGGCACTAAATAATTTTGATGGAAAACTTTTTGCTTTTGATTTAGGCGGAGTATCCTTTTCCTCTGTCTTTGCGAGTGAAACGAAGCAATCCAGAAAATCAGAACTAGATTGCTTCGGGAATACCCTCGCAAAGACGGAGGAGATGGATCCCGGCCTACGCCGGGATGACAGAAAGAAGGACGGGAATGACAGAGGGGATAACAGAAAAGAAAAAATCGGAATCATCGTCGGACCGGAAGGTGGGTGGAGTGAGGGCGACATGAAAATTTTGAAAGACAAAAAGGTTGAAACTATTTCTCTCGGTAAGCAAGTCTTACGCGCAGAAACCGCAGCCATTGTCGCCTCATCACTTTTTCTAATCTAACATAACAAAATGATTTACTTTTTTTATGGAGATGACATCGGAAAATCAAAAGCAAATGCAGACAAAGTGGTCGCGAGTCTTTTGAGTAGGAAAAAAGATATCACTCTTGTAAAAATAATTGGTGAAGAAGTGACCGAGCAAAGAATTTTTGAGCTTGCAGAAAGTCAGGCACTTTTTGTAAATAAATATGTTGTCTTTTTGTACAGAATTTTGGACAATACCGACAGCAGAAAGGCGATTTTGGCGACTTTGAAGGAGATGAAAGAGAGCGAAAATATTTTTGTTATCTGTGAGCTCTTGAATCCTGCAAAGAAAACAGATGCCGAAATAATCAATAAAATTGCCGACAAATCTGAACAGTCTAAAGAATTCAAGAAACCTTTTCGAAGATTAAGCAAAAAAGAAGAGCTCGCACTTATCGGCGAGAAGATTTCTTTCTTTGAATTTTCTGATGCTCTAGGTGCGAGAAAAATAAAACCACTTTGGACGCTGTATCAGGATGCTTTAAACGAGCAAGTTCCCGCCGAAGAAGTTCACAGTATCTTTTTTTGGCAAATCAAAGCAATGCTCCTTGCCAAGAAATGCAAAACCGCAAAAGAATCGGGCTTAAAAGATTTTTCATTCAACAAAGCAAAACAATTTGCAAAAAATTACACCGAAGAAGAGCTCGAAAAACTTTCATCAAAAATGATTTCAATGTATCACGAAGCACATCGTGGCAAAGCAGATATGTATGTGGCGCTAGAAAAAATGATTTTGGAATTATAATCTAATATTTATGATTGTGCGGGTTTTTTAAATGTAATATACACAAAAAGCATAGAGCTGACGACTGCGGCAAAAAAGCACCAGACCGAGACCAAGTTTGCTGTAAAATAATACCACGAAATAATTGCAAAAATGGCGACCACAGCACCAAACCACTTGAAGGCCTCACGACGGGAGACAAAAAGTGGACCAAAGATTGCTAGCATATACGCTCCATTTGCAACATATTGGAAGGGGAAATTAAAATCATAGTTTACACAAGCACGAAGCTCGCGAATGACTAAAGATTGCGTAAGTAGAAGTCCGAGAGCGTAGAGGGCGACAGCAATTCCTATAAATATAAACCACTTTAAATATTTTCTCCTTTTTATATCTATAATATAAACAAAAACCGGCACATACACTGGCCATACGATAAAAGCAAAAAAGAGGAAACCGTATCCCATAAAGAATGATGATGAGCCGTGATTTAAATAAAGCCATTGGACGCCTTCAAGAGCCTGCTGAATACCAAACAAAAGTGGAATGACGGCGAGGAGTTTGTCTTTCTTTTTTGCAACGACAAAAGAAGCTCCGCCAAGTGCGATAAGTCCACCACTCGCTACAAAACTAGCTGGTGCTGAGAAACACATAGGTAGAGTATAGCAGATTTGGGGAGAATTCCTATCATAACTGGACTTTTTTGAGTTTTTTTGTTATATTTTTATTTACCTACTAACCAGCACTGATGCCTCCATAGCTCAGTTGGTAGAGCAGTTGCCTTTTAAGCAATTGGTCGTAGGTTCGATTCCTACTGGAGGCACAGAGTACAGCTAGCACGAGTGGCTATATAAAAACCTCCTAAATAGGAGGTTTTTATATAGCTATTTTCTAACAAAATTAGTCTTTAAATTTATAAAAATTTGTGATAGAATCATTTTATAAATTCATAAAATATGCCTTCATTAAGTTGGATTGGAAAAGAAAAAATAGTAAACCACGATAAGGAAGTACCTTTTCGCCTTCTCAAAAAAGTTGAGAAATATTCGCTTGGTAAAGATAGCGAAAACCTAATAATTGAGGGAGATAATCTAGAAGCACTTAAGTCACTTATGCCTTATTATGTCGGCAAGGTTAAATGTATTTACATTGATCCTCCGTATAATACTGGTAATGAAGGCTGGGTTTATAACGATAATGTAAATGCACCTAAAATAAAGGAGTGGCTTAAAAAAGAAGTTAAAATTGATGATCTTACTCGTCATGACAAATGGCTTTGTATGATGTATCCTCGTCTGAAACTCTTGCATGACTTACTTCGCGATGATGGAGTAATTTTTATTTCTATTGACGACAATGAACATTGTAATCTTAAACAGATAATGGATGAGATTTTTGGCGAAGAAAATTTTTTGACTACATTTATATGGAGAAAAAAAGGAACATCTACAAATGTTATAGGATCTCAGGTTAGCTCTCTTACAGAATTCATTGTTTGTTATAGAAAGACAGAAAAAGCAAGGATTTATCAAAGGGTTAGATCAAAAGAAACAAGGATTTATCCTTTAAAAGATAAAACTGGATTTTACCGTTTGACAATCATTGAGAAGAAAAACGCTGGTGAATATAAAAGAGACTCCATGCAATTTGAAATTTTAGGAATTAAGCCAAGAAAAGAAAATGATGGAAATTAACAGTAATAATCTATTGACTAGAATTTTTGTGCCTTTTGCAAAAACAAAAATTCCTAGAAAAAAAGCCCCGATGGAAGTGGCCAAATGAGAATACATAACTGCTACAAGCGGAGCTTCAGCTCGGAGTAAAAAACAATCCTGTATATTTGTTATAAAATTGTATATCATATATTTTATCGTTTATCCTTTAGATGATCCTTAATTATATCAGAATAACAAAACCATTGTATATCATTCTCAGATTCCTTTGGTAAATTTCTGACGATAAGAGGCTTCAATCCAAATTTCTTTTTAATAAATAGGAAGCTTGGTAAAACTTTTTCTAATGTAAACATTTTTTCTTCCCCGTCTGTTAAAAAGTTTTCAAAAAGAATTCCATTTCTCAAAAACAAGGCTAGAAAATATGTGTAAAACTTTTCAGGAGTTCCGCCATGTTTCTTTAGCCAACCTGAGAAATCCAATATCTTATGATCAATATTTCCCAACTTTTTCTTTATGAGACCATGATGAAAATCAACAATACTTTCATCCCACAATGTTTTTATATCACAAATTTTTCTTCCATTACATTTATTAAAATCAATTATAGTTTTAGACTCTATTCTCTGACCCCCTTTTTTACCTTTTCCTTTATACATAAAAATTTTTCCTAAATGGTATTTAACCGAATTTGCTGGGCTAAATTTATCTTCTAGGAATTCAGGAATGATGTATTCAAGTCCAATTTGATCAGCAAGTTCAATAAAACGCAAGAATTCAGAATTTGGAGTTGCAATGTATCTCGCTAAATATGCCTTTGGGCTATCCATTAAAAAATCCGGGATATTATTTCCTAGAAATTCTTCAACTTTCTTCATTAATACTTTGTCTTCCCACCGTCTCTTTATCTCCTCTTTTGCCTCCTCAAGTGGTGTATATATATCATCCGTATTCATAGTAGATATTATATACTTTTTTTATTAGATGTAAAAATTAAAAAGGCGAGAATGTTTCCACTCCCGCCCTTGGTTTTTCGGCATTTCATCCGAACATTATGCCCAGATACTCCAGACCGCCTTGCCGACAGTAATGACTATCTGCCACCAGAAAGTCCAGCCGACACAAGCGATGATCATTGCAAGACCGAAGTAGCCCCAATCACGCGACTCCATTGTGTACTTTCCGACTCCCTTCCGCATATAAATCACGGAAAGAAACGGATCGTAAAATGAAATCGAAATGAATGCAGGTACTCGACCGGCTTTGATAAACTTCACCAGCAGTCGCTTGCCAAATCCTGTCTGCTCCTGCTCTGTCAGCTCACGGAGAGCTTCAAAAGCCAGAACATCTTTCTTGATCTTGTCATACGCCCAAATCAAGATGAGATTGCCAAGCAAAGCCACACAGGACATTGTGATACCTCCGGCGATTGGTCCCTGCCACAGCATTACTGCAGGCCAGAGAACATCATCAATAGCGATTGACGTTACCGTCAGTGCCGTCCACCCAGCCACTCGCTCTGCAAATTTCTGTAGGTTCACAAGAACCTCCTCCTCTTTTCAAATTGTTGTGTAAAGAACTTCCACCCAAGAATTTCTTAGGTATTGCTATTATAGCACGGTTGGTAGCATTTTGTCAAATACAAAAATAACTCTGATTATAGGGCTATCCTAGATATTTTTTGCGGACTAAATACTTGTAGTCGCAGTGGGGACAGAACACTCTTCCCCTTCGGAGAGAGTACTTGTTGAACAAGAAATAATTGTGCAATCTTTTTCTCCGTCTTTACAAACAAGTGGATTGCAACCTTCTACTGCCGGATCACAAACTTCAATATTAAAAGCTTTCTTTTCTATTTTTTTATAATAATCAATTTGAGCAGGACAATCTGTGCCTTCACAAGGTGCATAGAAACAACTTTCTGTTTGAGGGTCACATTTTATTTGAGCAAATACCAAATAATCTTTTTTGATTACATACTTGTAAAAAGTCACACCAATAGAAATGACAATCAAAATGCCGAATACCCAAAACAAGATTTTTGATTTTTTATCCATAAGAGAATTATAACTTAAACAAGTTTAGAAATAAAGCTATAATCCACGTCTAATGCAAAATCAAATTTTGACCACAAAATCACTTTTTTCTTTTGGCTTATATTTTTCTATATATCTACAGTAAGCCTCTTTATAATGTTTTATCCAATTATCCGGATGATTTTCGGGAATATAATCTTTACCCCACTTCTTCTTTTCTCGAGCAATTCTTTTCTTGTCAGCTTTAGCAAAATCAACATTAAGATAGATTTTCTTGTCCCATAATTTGTTTATTTTGTGTTTTGAATGAAATAAAAAAATACCATCAATTACCAAAATTTTCTTTGTTAAATCAAAAGGTCTCTTCGGATCAAATTCATTTTTATCATAGTTATATGTTTTAAATTTTATTACTCCATTATTTTTCGTCTTAAAATTATTGACCAGCTTTTCTAGATCATTATAACGATACCAGTTGTATTCAAATACCTTCGATTTATCCACGGCTTTTTCAATCATCTGTTTTCGCTTTTTCCAATGATTGATAAAATCATCCAAATGAATTACTAAAACTTCGGGATTTTGTCTCGCAATAAAATCAGCCACAGTTGTTTTGCCCGAACCAGCATAGCCATCAATAGCAACGACTAATTTAGCATGGTCTTTTGTCCATACTTGAATTTTTCTGTTTATTTTTTTTGCTATACGTTCTGATTTAATCATGTTTTTATAAAAAAGGACCCAGTAAGTTTTTGGCTTGCTGGGTCCTCTGTGTCTACAGCAGTTTAAGCAATTTCTTTGCCCTTTCTTCCGCCGATTTAACATATGCCTTGTAATCAGGTATCTTTGTCAGAATCCCATCAGACAAAACATAAGTGGTATCAAGCGAAGCTTTTTCGAGGAAGTATCTGTCGTGCGAAACGAGCAGAATTGTACCTCGATAAGTTGCCAGCGTTTCCTCAAGAGCGTCGAGTGCTTCAAGGTCGAGATGGTTTGTTGGCTCGTCCAAGACAAGCATATTGACCGACTCAGCCGAGAACAAAGCCAAGAGAAGTCGTGCACGTCCGCCAGGACTCAATGTATCGATAGGCAATTTTGCCTGTCTTTCATCAAATCCAAACTTTGACAATATCGCGTACGATTCTTGATGACTAGGGTGCGCTTGCTCTACGAGAAACTCTAGCAGTGAATGTTTGCGAGGAAGCGTCTCGTGCTCTTGCATCATATTACCAATTCTGATACCAGTGCCTACCTCGACTTTCCCACTGAGAGGCACTATCCGACTGGTTATGGTCTTCAACAGTGTTGACTTTCCTGAGCCGTTTAAACCCATTATGCCGACTCTGTCACCATACGGAACCTCGAAAGATAACGGACCGATGCTGAAAGCTTTTGGATATCCAGCCACAACATCAGAGAGAAGAACACCGATCCTGTCTGAACCGGTTTCAGCCTCGAGATGTATCTCAAACGGCTTTCTTTCCACCGGCCTTTCGACCTTATCCATCTGTTCTATTCTCTTCTCTATTCCTTTTGCTACCTTCGAGGATTTTCCGGCACGATCGCGCTTGAAACCCCTCAAGAACTTATCGTTGTCGTTTCCCGACCAGTGTGAACCTCTGGCAGAATCAGCTCTTTTCTCTCGAGCCCGATCGCTAAGACGTTCGATCTCCTCCTGTTGAAGCGCGTACTCTTTTTTCTGACTCGCGATTCGCTTTGCCACCATTTCCAAGTAATCACTGTACGTTCCTCTTGTAATCGTGAGCGTGTGCGTATGCCAATCGAGCTCGAATATTTTCCTCACAACCCCGTCTAGAAATCTGCGGTCATGCGAAACGATGATGCATGATGCCTCAGATTTTTGTAGAAAATCTTCAAGCCAAATGAGGGCAGGAAGATCGAGGTTGTTCGTAGGTTCATCGAGCAAAAGCAGATCAACACCTTTAAGCAAAATGCCTGCGAGTGCTACCTTGCTTTTTTGGCCACTGCTAAAATTAGACAGCGGACGATCAAGTTCAACACTGTCAAACCCAAATCCCGAAAGTACCACTTCCGCTTTGTGGGCAAAAGAGTAACCGTCGAGATGTTCGTATTTGGTGTGAACTTCATCATAGCGTCTTGCCTTATCGGGATTTCCCAATTCAAGAGACAAGTCATTGATTTCTTTTTCAAGCGTATCAATGCCTGTCACTCTTCTCAGGTAATCCATAATAGACTCATTCCCCGAAAGACTTGTGTCTTGGGGAAGATAACCAATGCAAACATCCTTAGCGATATTGATATCGCCAGAATCGGGGTCTTCTAGACCCGCTATGATCTTAAGCAGGGTCGTTTTCCCTGTTCCGTTATGCCCAACTAGTGCTACCTTCTGTCCTCGCTCGAGGGAGAAGGAAACATCAGAAAGCACAACCAGCGAACCATAGCTCTTATGAAGCTTTTGTGCTTTTATCATGCTCATTCTCCTTGTTGTTATAGATGTATAATACCACTGTAAAGGTACTTTATCCTAAAATAGAGTACCTTAAATTATAAAAAATAGCAAGACCCATTAAAAATCCCCACCAAAGAATACTGTTCTTTGGTGGGGATGTTTCTTCATAGTAATTCCTCATAATACGCTTTCAACACGATAGATGCGCATTTGCAGGAAAGTCCGGAGACAGATTTGGCGATGAAAGCCAACAGGAGAGATTTTGTTTTCTGAATGTTATCCTTGAAGACATCAAGAACCGCACTCATATTTCTGGGATCAATAACCAGATCCTCCTGAAGTCCGACATCATAATCCGTTACCGTGGCTATCGATGCATAGCACAGACCAAGTTCTTTCGCGAGATAGCACTCCGGGTACTGCGTCATGTTCACAATATCCCAACCGTTTGCCGAAAGCCATTTACTTTCAGCTGTGGTTGAAAAGCGTGGACCTTGTATCACAGCCACCGTCGCTCGCGAAACAACCGGCAAAGCAATCTCGCCAGACACCCCAATGATTTTCTCACGGAGATGTTTGCAATACGGTTCTCCCATAGGCAGATGAATGAATGAACCTCCGTCCGCCTCGGAATAATCGTCGCGTCCCCATGTAAGGTTAACGAACTGGTCAGGCAGAACTACACTGCCGGGAGTGATTTCTTTTTTCAAACTCCCGACAATGCATGTCCCTATGACATATTCGACACCCAATTCTTTGAGAGCGGTAAGATTCGCTTTGTATGGCACCTTGTGAGGTGCGATAGTATGTTTCGAACCGTGTCTTGGAAGAAAAGCGATGAGCTCATCCCCAAATTCACAGACCGATATACTATCTGACGGAAGACCGTACTTTGTCTCAGGCCTTGTCTCGGAAATTACCTTGAGCTCATGAAATGAACACATTCCGGAGCCACCAATAATCCCGAGCTTAGGTTTTCTGAGCTTTGAGCCGGTCATATCGGGACCAGATGAGCTCATTTAGCACCTCCTCGGAAAAGATCCGACTTGAGTCATCAACAGCAGACGAATCGCCCTTAAGCTCTATCGAGCTCCATGCGCATCCGCCACCGCTAACGGCCTTTGCTTCTCCCGAATGGTAAAGAGGAAGTCTCCTTCTCCATTCTTTTACGATCGCCTGATTCCAAATACGGAAACCCTTTTCCGTACTTCCGACATGTCCAAGTCGCGCCTTATAAAACGGACAGTTTGATACCTGCCCATCTGGCTGGATTACCAACTGGTTTCCATAACAGGTGCAATCAACTGGGTAAAAGTCCCTCTGATCAAATGCCAACTGTTTTTTCTCCATCTGATATTCGAAGCCTGGACGACTTTGCTTGTGTGCGTTTTCGATAACGCCGTGAGACGCTTTGCGACAGTAGTCTTCCACGCCATCTATACCGACCAAATCCAGAAGTCTTCGTCCCTTCAGAAAGTTAAAGCCAAATTTCTCGACTCCGAGCTCGCTGAAAAAAGACGAGTATTCCGATATCCGGTCAATGTTAAACGGCGTGATACTTGCTGAGACAAACGCCCTGATTCCATTTTGCACAAGTTGTCTGATTGATGCCACGGTTCGATCGTAAGTTCCTTTCCCGTCGCTATCAACTCTCAGAGCATCATTCAGTTCTCTTGGACCATCCAAACCGACAGAAACCATTACTCCGTATTCTTTACACATTGCAATGATTTCGTCATCGATCAGGATACCGTTGGTTGCGATCATGAAACTGACATTCGTTGGAAGAGCACCTGTTTCTTTTTTCATCTTTAGACAAGCAAGCGACGCCTTGATTGTCCCCTTATTCAGGAGAGGCTCACCGCCGTAAAAGATTACGAAATACTCTAGGTTGGGATCATAGACATCCTTAAGGTGTTCCTGCCAGAGTTCTATTCCGGCAAGAGCGTCTTCGGCGGACAACAATGAAGCCCCGTACTTTTTCGCATTCTCGGGAACGGGACAATACCCACATCCGAAATTGCATCCTTGCGCAGTCATGAGATAGAGAGTCGTCGGTTGGTCAAGTTTTCGCTCAAGACCAAAAGCGACCTCCTTAAACTCATGAACGTCATCATCCACCGATTCAACAATCAGCTTTCGCTGTTTGAGATCATCGACAAGCGTTTGGGCGCCATCGGTGATCCCGCCAACCAGTCTTTTCCACTGCTCAGAAGAGCAATAGATAGGATCGGGGTGAAGTTCGTGAAATATTGCCACGGCCTCTCCTCTTTCCCTGATGCGTAGATATTGTGACCACATGATAGCACCTCCTATTTCTGTTTTCTTTAAAGAAAACGCCCCTGACCACTTGCATGGTCAGGGGCTCCTCATTTCGATGTCGTGCACGAGACCGAAATCCGATCAGCCGAGGTTCGGTTTTGAAGCGAACGTGGCCTTCAGATCCCGCCACTGGCGACGCGTGAGCTGGACCTTCCCGCCGAAGTCGTCTTTCAGGACGACCTTCCGTGAACTCGTGAAGTCAACGGTCGGGCAACAACTCTTTACACCGCACAACGTGACTATACCTTTTTCGAGTGTACGCTGAGACATGTTCTTTCACCTCCTTCGTCTCTGTTAAAGATCTTATCTCGTAACGCTTTGCCAAAACACTTGACCATAGCAATTTACGAGTCTATGTATATACTAGTATGGAACAGAAAATTTGTCAATCACTTATCTTTTTCTGTTCTAGCTAAGGTTAAAACCTTATTAACAAAATCACTTTTTCCACTTAAATAAGAATTTTTCCCAGTTGGGTCATCTTGTAATAACTTTTCCTTTAATTTTTGATATTCATCTCGAAAATCAGAATGTTTTCTTAAATAATCTCTAAATAAGATTTGTCTGTCCCAAAAACCTCCTTTGTCAGCATATGCTATAGAAAGATGAAATTCCGTAGGATTACCTTTCCTAAACAAGTGTCTTTCCCCGCTGGAATTCAGCTTATCATAAGAATATCCAAATTCCTCAAGTGGTTTAATAAAAGTATCGGCGTCTTTGTGATTCTCTATCATTATTGCAATATCAATAATTGGTTTTGATGCTAATCCTTCAATGGAAGTACTGCCTATGTGTTCAATGGCAATAGCTTTATCACCAAATATTTTTTGTAATTTACTTTTTTCTGCCTCAAATTTATCTTTCCAAGATGGTTGGTAAAGCATAAGAATTGTATGTGATGAGTTTTTCATATTTTTTATTTATAGCGAGGTTTTGTAATTATTTCTGTGCCCATAATAGAAACCTCCTAATTGAGAACTTCAATTCTTCCCCTTGATCTAATTTATTTTGTAATTTCATTAAATAATCCATATGGGTATCGACACTAAAACCTTTGACAACCCAGGGGACAGACTTGAGAAAATAAACAACCGCCCCAACATCTAGAAATTTCACGGAACCCGTCCATTCTTCGGCTCTTTTAATTTTAAAACCGACTTTGGTCGCTTTATCTTTGATAATCTCCAGTAAATTGTTCGGGTACTGACCTTTAGAACCAAAGAAAGCGGCGAGATCCGCTAAATCATTTCCGCTTACTTGTTGTGATAAGAACTGGCCACATGGTTGTAAAACTCTATATATTTCGGATAAATTTAAACCGCCATGCCTATTTAGCACAATATCAAACTGGCCATCCGAGAAAGGAAAAGTTTGTGTTTCATCAGCATAAACAACTTTCACCCCAAGAGGTGCTAGTTTTTGCTTAGCTACAGAAACATTGGGCTCGTATCCTTCCATTGCCCAGGTTTCTTCTGGTAACGGAACTAGTTTTGAAAGATTTTCTCCGCCACCTGTAGCAATATCAAGAAGTGATTTTTTTGATACTAAAATTTCCTTGGCTATGACAAAATAATCCCACGGTAGCTTATCCTCAAATCTCCGATTTTTTAGATGTGAAAAATCCCAGCCAGCAAAAAAAGACTGTTCTTCTTTTTTCCATTCAGCCTGTAAATCAGACATAGAGACTATGGGTAATTTGTCGTTAAATATTTCTTTTATTTTTTCCTGAGTATCTTTTAGCTGCTCATCAATAAGCAAATAATCTTTCAATTGCACAAAAGGTATCCACTTACAAAATCTAACCTCTCCTTTTTTCGGTTGTATTTCATTATTAGTACCAACAAAGCGAAATCCAAAAAAGTATCTTTCTGATCCTTCATAGTTCTTACCATCACGAATCATTTTAATTGCCTTGAATTTAAATCTTATCGGAATGTTGCTTTGACCTACAAATTGAAGAGATTTTTTCTCTATACTCAACTCTTCATATATTTCTCGATATACTGCGTCTTCTAAAGTTTCTTCTTGCTCAACCCCGCCACCAGGAACTGAAAAATACTTATCTTCAAAAGATTCTAAATTAACTAAAAGAAACTCGTTCTTTTTGTTTATTATAAGTGCTGAAACTCCTTTTCTAAACATAATATTTAAAATAAAAAACTAATCAATCGGAAAATCCAACTGTTCAGCAGGAATACCTAGTGATTTTCCATAATTAAAAGCATCAGTCCAAGTAGATTTATCTGAGAAGCTTAGAGTAAAAACCTTATCCTTAAAGATGACTGTCACTTTATCCTTTCCTTGTTCCCAAAGGTGAATATACCAAGGCTCATTATTCAAACTTTCAGACAATTCCTTAATTCTACTTTCATCTATTCGAATAGAATGAAGTATCCATGTTCCATCCTGCCAGGTTTTATCTATATAGAGTGTTTTCAAAATATCCTTATTAGCTAGGCTATTTTCAATTATTGTTCCTTTTAGCATATATTTAATATTGTCTTAATAGCCACCTTATACACCTCTGCTTTTACTGCCTCTCGTTTTACTTTTTCGTTTTTATGGCTTTCATCATGAACTGTCTGGCCTTTAATCAGGTTGTCTGATATATAGACAAGAGCTCCACATGGCACTTTAAAATGATTAGATACAGCAAAGAAAACAGCCGTTTCCATTTCTACACCAGAGTACCCAGCTTCAGACCAAGATTTTACATCCTCCCATGTCTCGCCCATCATTGCCTGACAACCCTTAATAGGTCCAATATCAATTTTAAGATTTTTTGGCGTATTTTTAATCAGTTCCTGTGAAATACTTTCTGTTGAGTAGTGCTTATTATCTTTTGATTCTCTATCATAAATTCTGGTCGTACTTTCATTACCGTATGTGTATGTGGGAACTATAAGATCTAGGGAGTTAAGATTTGGATTCAAACCGCCACAACTGCCGATATGAATATTCTTTTTAGATCCAAAGAGACAGGCTAAGTGTAAATATTCAGACAATGTGGCTCCTCCGTATTCTATTGCAAACCAATATTTTTTATTATTAATCTCTAATTCCCTGATATGCTGGAGAAACTTATATTCAAGAGTACTTATTTTATATTTTAGCCCGAGACTTTTAAGAGCATCTTCCATATATTTAAAATGTTTGTCGTCATCCCATGCACCATAAGAGATGAAGCCAGATATTTCATAATCAGGTGGAAGAGCACAGTGCTTTTTGAATTCATCGGCAGTAAATGATTTGTACATATTAATTTATAATATTTAGGAAAATTTAACTATTTGCTTAAAATGATCGATATAAGCAATGGGTAATTGATATTCCTTTAAACATTCTACAAATTTCTTATTGATAATATTTATATTTATCATCTTACCTTTTTTATTGAATAGCATACTATGACCTAAGATAAAACCTTTTGGCAAATTGCCTTTAATAACTCGTTTTAATTGGTCAATAAAATACTCGAGGTCTTCCAAGGATTCTCCAGGGATATAATGGTGTTCAATGAGTAAAAATCTATCCTTCAGATTAATCTCTGTTTCGCTTAACATAAAAGTAGTGAGGAAGGAGTGCCCACCGATAATCTTTTCATTATCTAGATTACTGACAGTTTTATATAGATTTTTATGATTATATTTTTCTATTTTTCCTGTCTGTAAAAAATCAACTAAATATTTTCTTGAAGAAATTGTTGGGTGATATTCTTTAATACTTTGTAGACTGGTACCATAGTAACAGACCTGGTCATTTTCAACCGCTTTAAAAGAAAAATGAGTGAAATCAGAAGCCCCTGCATATATTTTATTAGCTTTTTTAACTTCATTCCAATCAACGTCGTCCAAAAACTTAATTGTCTTATTCCCGCCACAAACAAACCAGATTAAGTCTATATCTGGATTAGCAAGAGCTTTTCTGAAACCAGATAGTAAATCTTTCTTTTTATTGTAATTGAAACAGTAATCAACATAATCTATGTTGTTTTCTTTTAAAAACTCCAGATCCTTTTTAAAAGAATCGATACTGTTGAATTTTTCGTATTTGGCAAAATTTACTAAAGCAACTTTCATAATTATTAATATAACATAAAATATAGTAATATATAAATTATGATGCCAAATCAAATTGAATTAGCAAAAAAGTATGCTGCAACGAAATTTGCAGAAACTGGGGAAAAGAATCATTATCTTGATGTTTTTACAATACTACAAAACGAATTCAATGTACCGGAACAAGATGTTTTAATTGCAGGACTCCTTCATGATACTTTAGAAGACACATCAGCTACATACAAAGAAATAGAAGAATCTTTTTCAAAACAAGTTGCAGATTTAGTACAAGAAGTATCTCATCCAAAAAATTATACACAGGAACAGAAAATAGAATACTATGAAAACATTAAAAAAATATCTGATGGAGCAAAACTAATCAAGATGGCCGACTTTACATCACACCTCCGAAATTTTGCTAAAATATACGAGAGAGGAGAACAACATCTTCATCCTAAATTTGTAAATAATGATAAATATATTGCAAGTATC
>CAILDB010000002.1 GCA_903832855.1 uncultured bacterium
AGAGGCGTATCAACTACGCTTGCAGGGGCTTCTAGGGCCTCTGACGGCATATCGGGAGGGGTGGAATCAGCCAGAGGAATAGATTCAGCTGTATCTGGAGAAACAGAGTTTTCCACAGAAACTGGCGTTTCTGAGGGGGTTATATTTAAATCTTGAGTTGGATTTGTGTCAGGCATAGAAATGTTTATTTATAGATATAGTATTTTATACCAATCTTACCAGGATGCTAAGAACTTTTTCCATCCCTCTTCTTTTTTTGTTTGAAAAATTTTCCACGCTTGATCAAAAGGAATAAGATCCTCAGAATAGTTTCCGTCTTTATCCTTTGGAGTGTACTCGTCTACAATTTCTAAAACTCTGCACTCCTCATATACAGTTAAATCTCTGCCGATGTATGCCACTAAATTTTCCATATTCTCATCAATCTCAGCAACATTTTCTTCTAACTCAAGATATTCTTTTCCTAGAATATTTTCCAAAGTATATCTAGTCTGAATATCAGCACGGGTATATAGACTTATCTCCTTTTGTTTTTTCATTATCCTATTTTATCACATTATCTATTGCTATTTAAACAATACTTTTTAGGTGTTTCCAAATGGCATACATTGCGTATGTATCAAGTCCACAATATTCAAGCATTGATTTTTCAGTTTCCTTCTTTTCAATTTCCGACATATCTCCAGTAACCATTTTATTCCATGTATTCATGGCCTCAGAGCCATTACCTATATCAAGTTCTTTGTAAGAAAGTTCTGGACACAAAACTGGTAATACTTTTTTGATTGAAGCACTTCCGTGGAAGTCGGGGTGTATATGTAGTTGTTTAGAAAAAATCTTCATCAAATCAAAAATCCTAGAATTTACCCCTTGAAGAAATTCAGCATATTCTGGTAATCGTATAGCTAAATGTTTATTAATATGCGATTCCTCAAAAGTCCTATTCCACACAATTATACTTCCGACTTTTCCAATTTTCTTTTCTAGATCAGCTACAAACAAGGGCGACGGGTCATCTTTCCCAGCATAAAAAAATGGTTCCATGTGTTCGGGTTCATCTCCTTTTTTCATCGCTTCTTCAGTCAATACATGAAGAGAATATTGAAATGGAATATGTTGGTATGGTTTATATCCTGCAAATCTCGGAATCGCTGGATTAAAGGATTCGTAATCAAGGAAATACAAAGGAAACTGCAATTGTCCTAATTCTCCTTTAATTAATTCATAGTCAATATCTGCCTTACCTCGTTTATGAACATCTACCTGTTTTTGCATCTTTGGACTAAGCTCAAAATCAATTGGGATATTTAGAATATCGTATATTTTTGAATTTATTAGTTCTTTTAATTTTTTCTTACTTTTTCCGATATTAGCTATGTCATGAATACTATATTTGGGTACTTCCTTATTATGCTCGCAGAAAGTAGTGCAATGTTTAGATCTACCTTTCTCAATACAACAACACGGTCCCACTGGTTGTTTCAATGAATTGAGATCTTTAATCATCCTTTCTATATCTATTTCAACTGATGGTAAAATTTCATCAACAAATTTAGTGACATTCTCAGTGACAAAAAGTTTTTTCAGATTCAAACTCTCTCCACGAACATAATTTTTATCCAATCTTACGAGAAAAGCCCCAGCCACTTTATATCCAACCTTTCTTGCTAAATATACTTGAAAAGCAAGGTCAAATAAATGTGGATCTTTAAGTAATTTTTTATTATATTTTTCTACCGCTTTAGTATCTCTAAAATCAACAATTACATCTCCTTCGTTCAATTCGCCATCTTCACCACCATAGTCCTCACTCAATTTAGATGCATTAGATGCCTTTACTTCATAAAGATACAATTCTCCATCATTGCCTTGTTTCAAGATATCCACAGCGGCAAATAGGGTTCCATCAGAAAAACAAGCTTGAAAAAGCATTTCTGTTTTAGCTTTTAAAAATTCCTTTGTCTTCTTTAATGCTTGTTCGTCTCTACCTTCTACTAAAATACCATTGCCGAAATATTCCCGAGCTTTTTCCTCAACCTGATTTCCCGTTGCAATCAGATGCTGATCAAATTCAGATAATGGCAAAGCATAATAAATGTCTGGTTTCCATTTCTTCATCCATGCGTTATGCATACAATCTCTCCATACTAGATAATCTGTTTTTGATATAATTTTTTGCATAATTATTTAATCAAATTCCAATTATCTAGGAAATACCCCATCTCATGATCTTTATTGCCGAGATAAAATTTTCCATCACGAAATTTTATGCTCAACGCATATCCTGTTTTGTCGTTTACTGAAAAAATTCCTCCTTCATTGATCTTCTTCTCAACTTCACTCGCTGGTAAGATCAAAAAATTGTTTTTCAGACCATCTCGTAATACTAAAATATAAAAAATATTACCTTGATTGAATCTCTCAAAAGATTTGCGGCGAATATGAAAATTATAAATTTCAGAGTTATTTTTGCGTGCAGTTTTTACTTGGATACCAAAAAACTTATTTTCTTTTATGGCGGAAATATCTACTCCAACATCGACACTCATTATGCTGGCATTAAATCCACGGAAAAGCATTTCACTACAAACCAAATGTTCTCCACCTTTCCCAATATATCCTCCTTCTATAACAATTTTCTGTTCTTCCTCTTTCTCTGCCTCGATAATCTTTGGAGTTTCTTTTATGACTTTTTTGTTTAGGTTGATATTAAATGTTCCGGGTGCAGTTTTGATAAAATCCGAACCATCGCCTTTATTCTTAATGTCCATTATTAATTGTGCACCCATTGTGGCCTCTGGCGTTGCTCCTTCGGTTTCTAAAATACCAGATTCTAAAGCTAACCGAGTAATTTCGTTATAATGTAACGGTTTTCCTGATTTTCTTAATATTTCAATGGCTGATTGTTTAAATGTATTCATATTATTTTTTACTTGAATTTTCTACAATTTCTATTTCTTCTGGCGTAATCGGTTGTGAATTATCATTATTGACCAGAGGCGTATCAACTACGCTTGTAGGGGCTTCTGGGGCCTCTGACGGCATTTCCACCACTGGAGAATCGTTGGTAGAAGCTGGAAAGCTAGTATCTGTGGGTTGGGTTGTTTGTTGGTTTTCGTCAGACATTATAAAAAATTAAAATAATTTATCATCTTCTTCTATATCCTTAATTTTTATCTTTTTTAGATTTGATTCTAAATCAAGTACAGCTTCACCAATAATAACGATAGAAGTTTTTCCACGTATTGAATCAATTAAACCATCAACAACCTTATTAAGTTTTGAAAGATCATCTATATCAATTTCAAAATTAGCTCGCTTCTCATCAGCAGTACTCAATTTACCATTACTAGTTTTTCTATCCATCATAGTAACAATTCCGCGTATTTTATAAGTTGGTATTGTTTGAAGTTCTTCTAATCTTTCAAAATATTTTGCTTCTTCTACATTAACTTCTATTTTTTCTGAAGCCTTACCATCAGGATCTTCAATTTGAATTTTATCAACCTCTGCACCTTCTTTTAACATTGGACTAAAAACTTTTTTCAATCTTTCATTAGTTTGTTTATCTTGCATGACATTATAAGTCGGCATATTTATTGTCATATTTTCACCAGAAATATTATAGATTACAGCATTTGGATTACTTCCATTTTGATTAATTTCAACTTTGCTTGCTTTTTCTCCTTTTAAAAACTTTTTTATATCAATTAGGGTTCTAAAAATTTTAACAACCTCCTTAACAGAATCTATCGTTGAAGAATTTATTAACGGTATAATCGCCACACCACTATCAAGTATATCTTTAATAGAAATTGCGAGGTGAACTTCAAACGAGCCTGGGCGTAAAGCACTAACATCAACTTTAAAATCAGAGTTTTTTGTATTAGGAAAATTGTTCGCAATACTCCTCAAAGTATCTGCGGTTGCCATAACAGATGTAGCCAAGTCATAAGCATCAATGGTTCCTTTTTCAAGATTTACTCCACTAAATCTTATATTTAATTTTGCTGGTTCTGTTTCCATAATTTTACTTACTTTAATAAGTTTAACACCTTACTCATCAAAATCAAATGGTTAATAAAATTAATTATTACCTAACAAGGACTGTCCTTGCTAGGTACTTATTTTTTTAGCTATTATAACCAAATTCTTTTAAGAGAGAACTGATATGTTTATTATAATTTTTAATTAAA
>CAILDB010000003.1 GCA_903832855.1 uncultured bacterium
CTGTGCCGTAAAATCAAAAAGTTCACCCCAATTGGATGAAAGATCTCAAACCAAAATATTTTCTCTACGCTCGCAAAAGCACAGAGGATGATGACCACCAGATAATGTCTATTGAGGCACAACTTTTTGAATTGCACGAATCTGCGCGTAAAGAAAATCTTGAAATTCTTCAGGAATTTCAAGAGTCGAAAAGCGCAAAGAAACCGGGTCGTGAACTATTTAATGAAATGATGGCCCGCATTGATTCTATGGACGGCGTAGGTATTCTCGCGTGGCACCCAGACCGTCTTGCTCGCAATAGTGTGGACGGCGGGCGCATCATTTACGCAGTAGACACGACCAAAATAGTTTCTTTGCGTTTTCCGACATTTTGGTTTGAGCCAACTCCGCAAGGGAAATTCATGTTGCAGGTGGCGTTCGGACAGAGTAAGTATTACAGCGATAACCTTGTTGAAAATATCAATCGTGGTATCCGTCAAAAAGTCCGTCGAGGCGAGTGGTTGGTGCGCGCTCCCTTTGGCTATGTAAATAATCCGAAAACGAGAAATATTGAACCTCATCCGACTAAATCTCGCATTGTGGTAAAAGCGTTTGAAGAATACGCCAAAGGGACGCACACCCTCGGCACTATCGCCGACTTTTTGGCGGATCATGGCGTAACCACGAAAGGAACGCCACCTGCCAAAGCTTCCGTCGCTCGTATGCTCACCAATCGCGTGTATCTCGGCTTTACTTATCACAAAGGCGAGTATTACGACGGAAGCTTTGCGCCAATTATTTCTCCGACACTGTTTGAAGCAGTCCAAAAAATGCTTGCGAAAAAATCCCGTCCTCGCGTGCAAAAAGTGCCAAACCATTTTCCATTTGCACAATTCGCTCGGTGTGGTGAGTGCGGAAGTATGATTACGGCTCAATATGCGACGAATCGTTTTGGCACTAAATATACTTACTATCGATGTACCAAAAAGAAAGGTGTTTGCCGTCAGCCGTATCTATCTTCTTCCGCACTCATTTCGCAAGCAAAAAATCTGCTTCAATCAGTGTCGCTTCCTCTTTCAGAAATTGAGAACATGGAAAAACAAATTGACCTGTGGGACAAAGAGTCAATTTCAGAAAGAGGAAGTGTTGCCCAAAATCTTAAAACCAAACTTTCCGAAACGAAGGAGAAGTTAGACAAGCTCGTTTCCATTTATCTTGACGGCGATATTGAACGCGAAATATATTTACAACGAAAAGACCTTCTTCTTCGTCAGAAAGCAAAGTTTGAGGAAAGTTTTAAGGATTTCGGGCAACAGAGAAAAAATTGGGTCGAACCCCTGCGGAGTTTCGTTTTGTCTTTGAGAGAAGCCGTTATTTTGGAAAAAGGCGAAAACTATTTCGCATGGAAAGAGTTTTTCCAAAAAATCGGCTCTAACCCTATTCTCAAAGACAAAACGCTTTCATGCAATTGGGGGGAGCTTTGGGAATTCACGGCTTCCGCCGTAGGCGGAAAGGGTTTTGAAAAAAATGATAGCGCGATTTTGGCTCCCGCAAAATCGCTCCGTTTTCTTAATTCCGACAATGTTTCGTTTGGTGGGCGATACAAGAATCGAACTTGTGACCTTACGAATGTGAATCGTACGCTCTAACCATCTGAGCTAATCGCCCAGAAATGGGCAAGTTAAATACTAGCACTTTTGAAACTTATTTCAAAACTAAAGCCCCGCGAATCAGATTCGCGGGCTTTAGTTTTCCCTTTCTTTTTTCTTCATTTTATAATATGATACCCGAGTAGTTTTGGGCCGCTAGCTCATTTGGTAGAGCGCATCCATGGCATGGATGAGGTGACCGGTTCGATCCCGGTGCGGTCCACAGAAAAAATGGGAAATTTTTTCTGTGGACCGCAGCAAGCAAACTTCTTTGCTTGCGACCGGGGTCGAAAGGATTTCGAATATTTTTTAGGAAATTCTTATTTTTAAAAAATTAAGAAATCACCTGCTGCGGTAGCAGAGTGTCCGGTGCGGTCCACAAAAATTTTATTTCTTCATTTTCTCCTTCACCGCTGCTTGAGCTGCGGCAAGTCTTGCGATAGGAACTCTGAAAGGTGAGCAAGAAACATATGTGAATCCTTCTCTATGACAGAATTCAACTGTTCTTGGTTCCCCGCCATGTTCTCCACAAATTCCGATTTTTAAATCTTTTTTGATTCCTCTTCCCTTCTTGATAGCAATTCTTATGAACTCGCCAATTCCCTCTTGGTCAAGAACTTCAAACGGGTCAAATTCATAAATTCCTTGCGCAACATATTCCTTGAGGAATTTTCCTGCGTCATCTCTAGAAAGTCCTGCACCCATTTGTGTGAGGTCATTTGTTCCGAATGAGAAAAATTCTGCACCGGAAGTTACTATTTTGTCTGCAACAACGGCCGCTCTAGGAACCTCAATCATTGTTCCTATTTTATATGCCATTTTATTTTTTGCTTCCTTGAGTTTTGCTTCAACAATTTTCACGACAGCATCTTTCAAAATTGAAAATTCTTTTGTCGTGGCGACAAGCGGAATCATTATTTCAGGAGTAACTTTGTGTTTCTTTCCGCAAATTGGACATTTCTTTGTGACAAGAATTGCTGCTTCAATTACGGCAGTCGTCTGCATATCGTAAATTTCTGGAAAAGTAATCGCAAGTCGGCAACCACGGTGACCGAGCATCGGATTGAATTCGTGCAAATCATCTATTTTTGCTTTTAGAACATCCACGCTAACTTTCATCTCTTTTGAAAGTTCGGCAATATCTTTTTCTTTCGTAGGCAAGAATTCGTGAAGTGGTGGGTCCAGGTATCTGACAGTTACAGGAAACCCTTCCATTGTATGGAATAATCCAACAAAGTCCTCTCTCTGATATGGCAAAAGTTTTGCAAGGGCTTTTTTTCTTGCTTCAAGAGTATTGGACAAAATCATTTCTCTGACAGCCTTAATTCTATCACCCTCAAAAAACATGTGCTCTGTTCTGCAAAGTCCTATTCCCTCTGCACCAAATTTTCTTGCCATTACTGCATCGGTTGGAGTATCTGCATTAGTTCTCACACCAATTTTTCTGAATTCATCAGCCCAAGCCATTAATTTTCCGAAGTCACCAGAAAGTTCCGGATCTTGAGTATTTATTTTCCCAACGTAAACTTTTCCTGTGGAACCATCAAGAGAAATTGCATCACCTTCTTTCAAAGTAATTCCCCTATCTTTTATCGTCAAAGTTTTTGCTTTTTCACTGATAATCAAATCCGAACATCCAGCAACACAGCAGGTTCCCATACCTCTTGCGACGACGGCTGCATGAGAAGTCATACCACCTCTTGCAGTAAGAATTCCTTTTGCACTGTGCATTCCGTCAATATCTTCTGGTGATGTTTCTGTTCTAACAAGAATAACCGCGAGGCCTTTTTTTGTCTTTTCAAATGCATCGGAGGCTGTGAAAACAATTTCTCCAACAGCAGCACCTGGAGATGCTGGGAGACCCTGAGCGACTGGTTCGGCCTTGTTTAATGCAATTGGGTCAAACTGTTTGTGCAAAAGCTGATTGAGCTGATTTGGGTCAATTCTCAAAATTGCTTGTTCTTTTGTAATCAATTTTTCTTTTACGAGGTCAACGGCAACTTTCACAGCAGCAGCTGCGGTTCTCTTACCATTTCTTGCTTGCAAGATGTAAAGCACACCTTTCATAATTGTGAACTCCATATCCTGCATATCTTTGTAGTGCTTCTCAACTCTGTTACAAACATCCACGAGTTCTTTGTAAATCTTTGGCGCTTGTTTTTGGAGTGCGGAAACAGCAAGAGGAGTTCTGATACCTGCAACGACATCTTCACCTTGAGCGTTCATCAAATATTCTCCATAAAACTTTGCTTCTCCGGTAGATGGATTTCTGGTAAAACAAACCCCGGTTCCAGAATCATCTCCCAAGTTTCCAAAGACCATTGCCTGAATATTTACCGCAGTTCCAATAAGTCCTTTGATATTATTTATTTCTCTATATCTCTCAGCTCTATAATTATTCCATGAATTAAAAACAGCTTTTATAGAAAGCTCAAGTTGCTTTTTTGGATCCTGTGGAAAGTCTGCCTTGGTTTCTTTTTTGACCATCTCTTTATACTTTTTGACAATTTCCTTCAAATCTTCGGTAGTCAAATCTGTATCATACTTTGCACCTTTAGTATCTTTTACTGATTCCAAAATATGTTCAAAAGCAGAATGCTCAACTTCAAGAACAACAGAACCAAACATTTGAATAAGTCTTCTGTATGAATCCCATGCAAATCTTGCATTACCTGTTTTTTCTGCAAGGCCAACAACAGACTTATCGTTGAGTCCAAGGTTCAAAATAGTGTCCATCATACCAGGCATTGAAGCAGCAGCTCCGGAACGCACAGAAACGAGAAGTGGATCATTTGCATCCCCGAGTTTCTTTCCCATTTTCTTTTCCAAACTTGCGAGATTTGAATTTATCTGTGACTCAACTTCCGGAAGAATTTTTTTTCCAATGTCATTATATATTTTGCATGTTTCAGTAGTAATAGTAAATCCTGGTGGAACATTTATCCCCAAACTTTTCATCTCTGCAAGGTTTGCACCTTTTCCTCCAAGAAGACTTTTCATCTCCTTATTTCCCTCCTCAAACGCGTAAACGTATTTTACTTTTTTTGCCATATTTTTCTTGTCCCGTAGTAAGAAATTCTTATTTCTTTACTACTGGGATAAATAATTGTTAAACTAATAAAATCTACAAAAACAAAAAGGGTCGCCCCTTTAAAATTGAGATTCAAATATAACAAAAATAGAAATAAAAAACTATCTAAGAGTCAAATAGACCACAAAAATCATAATTATGACAAGTGTCCAAGCCCAATGACGAATGATAAATGCAAGTGCATCCAATAACCAATTTAAAATATAAGTTCCCCAACCAACCGCAGTTTTTTGTATACTAGTTGATGCATTTTCAATATTTTCCGTGCTTACACCCAGCACTTTTCCTGTAAGTTTTTCTTGAGCAATTTGAGCAGGAGTTTTGACGATAGTAGAATCATTATTTTGAGTTGTCACATCTGTAGTCGGCTGTTTTAGACCTTCAACATAATTTGCTAGATTATCTGCATAATTATTTACTGTATTTGTAATATTATTTACAACATTACTCGCAGTATTTAAAACATCGGAAGTAGTCACTTGATATTTTACGGCAAGAGATGCTTTTTCTGTCACAGATCCGAGAAGATCTCCTATGTCAAGTACCTTGACATACACAATATGATTCCCTCTCACCGCTAAATATGGCGTCTCCAGTTTTATTAAACTTTTTGGACTTGCAGTAAATGGAACCTTTGAAATCTGCAAATCATCTATGTAAAATCCAGCATTCCCAGATAAACTTTTCCCGGAATGGTTTTGAAATCCGGCATAAATAAATATATTATCGCCCTCATTGACAGTCGTAGTAGAATACCAAATATTAGAAAGAATTTCGGCATTTATTGTATCTGTCGATGATGCTGTTTGTGCAAAAGATTTACCAAAAAATCCAAAACTAAAAATCAGCACAGTGATTATTATAGAAAAATTTAATAAATATTTATTTTGCATTATAATTTATTTGTTTTTTCTTTTTACTATTATCATAGTGACTGCAAAAATAAAAACAAGAACAGCAACAACTAAAAATAATAATGTTTGCATATCGTCGCCACTTGTTCCACTGTTATTTTCTGCACCAGTCGCAGTTCCCAAAACTGTTCCATCGGGAAGTCCTGCCTTTGTGGCGATGGCCTGAGTCGGGCTTGAAGAAGCGGAAAGTTTGGAGGTTGGCTCTTGATTATTTGTTGCTACAACAGAATCTTCTTTTTCAAATGGTGAACCAAAAAACTGTACGACAAATGTCGTCTCATGACCTTCAAACATTCCTTTCGCCACACCAATTCCAATTTCAGTAAAATTTGTATTCAATAAATTTGCTTTGTGCTTTGCAGAATTAATCCAGCCTTCAGTCACATCTTCCGATTCTGTAAAATCCACCGCCAAATTTTCTCCGGCATATTTGTAATCATATCCAACTTTTTTAAACCAAACCCACGGCTCGTCACCATTTGGAGCAATGTGGGAAAAATATTCTTTGAGTGCCATATCTTCGGCTTTCATTTGTGCAGCTTTTGTAAGCAAAGTATTTTCAGTAAGCGAACTCTCATTATTTGTCGCTCGGTAATTATTTGTTTCCATCACAAGAGTAGATGACAAAACATCCGCAAACATTTTCACTTTTGTGGCCAAAAATTTTGTTACTCCAGAAAAAAGATTTGTTTGAGAAAAAATCACGAGGACAACAAGCACTGCTACAAACAAACCCGCATAGATGGTTTTTCGGTTCTTTTTCATACTACTATAATACACCAAAAATACTATTTTCAAAAGAGCTTTCTTCTATTTTTCTCCCATATTTTCTCTTGCCTTTCTTTGCATTAAGGTCTCTCCTGTTTCAAGATTGGTACCACACCTACTACAAAATTTGGCATCTTTCCCAGAGCTTTGTTTACCACACACCTGACATATCTTAAACTGTATTTCTTCATCCTTTGGTTGTCTGCGGAGTGCAAGTGCCTCAATAGCTTGTTTATAATCATCACTCCTTTCCTTATCCTCAGAAAATCTTGTTTGCAACCCAGTCAATAAGGACTCCCTTTCACTGGAAAGAACTCCATCCTTAACTTTTCTAATTTCCAAAGCTTCTAATAAATCTTTTGCCTCTTTGTCGTCTAGTGTGGACTGGTCCAAGGCAGAACCTTGTATATTTTCTCCTTCCATATTTTTAATATATTATTATTTATAAATCCGATAACATAATTATATACTCATCATCATATCTGTCAATTATGTTCAGTGACTTGGACAGAAATTATAACCCCAGAATCTCCTTAGCTAAGGGGATCTTGTCAGGCTCAATCAAATTCTTTTTTATCAGCATATCTAACAAATTTCTTGCGGTGATTTCATCCTCCTTACTAATAGACACACCCAAAACTCTGCCTCTTGGAGTAGTCGTGGCTGTCGGAGTTTCTATTGTAGTTGTCGCTTTTTGATCCGATGAACCCAACTCAACCAAAACGAGAGTAGTCGTGCCTGTTTCAATATCAGAAGGTGGAGGAGTGACTACAGTTGCTCTTGCGTGCCTACCTCCAGCAACATTTACTGTCCTTGTTGTGGTGGCAGAATTTCCTGCATTATCGGCCACAGAATAAGTAATTACATACGAGCCATTTGAACTTGTATTTACTGTGCCGGAAATATTAATATTTGCTGTCAAATCACCATCAACATTGTCAGTTGAAGTGGCTCCTTGTTCCGTGTATGCAGAGCCCCTTCTAATATTTATAGAATTTTCTCCGATTAAGGAAATAATTGGGGTTGTAGTGTCAATTCCAGAAATTGTATTTGAAATACTATATGTTGTACTTGCAATACCAATCGCTTTATAACAAACAGTCTTTCCATTATCGGATTCTGATGAAAATGTGGTAGTTGAATAAGAAAAGAAATTTTCAGCACCCAGTGAATTGTCACATACAGAATCAGTTCTGATACTTTGCCAAAAAGTTCCTTCGGTAGTTGTCGCGGTTATTATTTTACTTTCAGCGGATGATGTATCTGGGTTACTGATTGTGATTACAGGAATTGAAGGCGGTGGATTTATTGTAATGTTTTGTGTTGTAGTCCAAAGATTCTCTGTTATTCTCGTTTTCAGTGTTGCTGTGATGGTAAATAATCCACCCGAACTATCTTTGTAATAAAAATTTTTGTTTGCTGTACTACTACTCATTACAAAAGTATCTGTTGAACTTGCTGTCGTATTATTGGAATAAAACCGCCCCGTCGGCGAACTACTCGTCACAGACAAATCGTCTGTTTCAGTAAGTGCCTCTGATGTACTACTTGAATTCTGAGTCTGAATTGTAATTTTTTCCGAAAAAGTATTGATTTCTACTGTTTGCACATCAGTAGTAAATATGATTTTCTCTATTTTTGAAACATCAGCAAAAGAAAAATTTGGATAAAATGCAACTAACAGGCCTCCAAAAATTATTACTATACAAAAACCAATTTTAAAATATTTTTTCATATTTTGTTTTGCCGAATTTTTTGGCAACCAAAAAATTCGGCTTAATTAAATTAATAAACTATTATACACAAACAAAGCCACGATTATCGTGGCAAAAATCTCTTGCTCTCATTCTGTTTTTTCAACTCGTTTTTCTGTAACTACAACTATAATATAAGTTTGAAAAAATGTTTTCAAGTAAAAAATAAAAAGATTGTGGATAACTTTATTTAAAAATGCCTTTAACTCTCTTATAAAAAGTTTGAGTTTCCCTAATTTTATGATAGTATCATTTCGTTCTGGGCCCTTAGCTCATCTGGCTAGAGTGAGTTTGGGTAAGGGACCCAAACGCAAGGTCGTAGGCAGACGTGCCGAGACGTGGTCAGAAAATTTTTCAGCAGAAAAATATTTGTGACACTCATTTGCACAAATGTGGCGCAGGTAAAGGTCATACCATTGAAGTTGATAGTTTAATATTTGATTATAACTGGGCCCTTAGCTCATCTGGCTAGAGCGCCTCATTTGCAATGAGGAGGTAAGCGGTTCGAGTCCGCTAGGGTCCACTACTGTTGACAAAGTAGTTGGTATTATGTTTAATAGTTTTCTGTTTATTTTTACAAACATTTTTAATGTGATACAATCTTGTTATGAAAAATAAATATCATGGTTGGTATAATATGAGCCGTCTATCAGAAATAACTGAACAAATTTCTCCAGAATTTGCCAGCACACCGCGTGGTTCACTTACCATACTTGATAATCAATTAGTTTTGAATATTGGAAAGAGACAAATTGAATTACCTAAATCTCAGGTGAAAAATATTGAATATTTTCTTTTTGGTAGATTTAAGATTCATCATTCTCTGCCATTTTTATATGATATGGTTTTTTCTCCTTGGTGGCCTTTTGGTCTGAAAAAGAAATTGAATAAATCTGGTTATGATGTGAAGTAATTATATCTGTGTTCGAGGAATCACATTTTCAGTAAAATTTCCTTCAAAACTAACAACTCCTCTATGATTTGGTTTGCAAAAAATTTGTTGTAGTCCACGCGTTGAAAAAAGAGCCGTCTAGCAAGACGGCCTTTTTTCTTGCGTGGACCCTAAGCAAGCAAACTGCTTTACTTGCGTGCGGACTCGGACAGTGGAGTCATATTTTTTCAGGAGAAAAAATAGACGAGCTGGTACCCAGACTGAGCCGAGTGACGACGAGGCGAGAGTCGCGGGAGAGATTTCCTGTGGGGTCTACCAGATAGAATCAGATACTTATTATTCCGGATGAGCCTCTTGAGTATTTATTTTTTGGTAACCCCAAGGATGGTAAACCTCGTTGCCGTCCTGATGCATAATCCAAAACCCTCCCTTTTCTCCTTCTCTCACAACCTTTCCAATTTTTCCAAAATATAATGATTTGCGGTCAGTAATCTCAACGTCTTCTCCTAATTTAGGTGCCTCAGGAAATGGTCCGATTTCAATTTTCATTTTTTTAATTTATTAACTAATATCTTATAATACTAACATTTTTAAAAAATATGACCATCTTATTTCCCGCTCAACGCCAAAATGATGATATGATCCAAAAATTGCGATAAGGTGCAACCGACGGCTTTCAAAGATTTTGGCAAAAGAGATTCTTTGGTGAGACCTGGGAGTGTGTTCACTTCCAAAATATATACTCCCCTTTTTGGGTTTACGATAAAATCTGACCGAGAATAATGTCGTAAGCCAAGGACTACGTGGGCTTTGACTGCCATATCTTGCATTTGTTTTTTTTCTTTTTCGGAAAAGTTCCCAGGGCAAATTTCTTTGGACTGTCCACTATATTTTGCGGAATAATCAAAAAATCCAGAGGTTACTGGTTTTACAATTTCTACAGGCGGAAGTGGGCTCAACTTCATTCCACGAAAATCCTCAACAACACCACAAGTTCCCTCTTTGCCTGAAATGAATTCTTCAACAATTGCATTATCAGAAAATTTGAGCGCATTTTCTAAAGCTAGTTCAAGCTCAGAAATACTTTTTGCAATTGCTACACCGACAGAAGAACCACTTCCATGAGGCTTTATGATACAAGGCATCGGAAATGATTTGAAAAGTTTTTTGGAAATTTCTGACAAATCCACGCCCTTTTTTACAACTTTATAAACTGGCGTTTTTATTTTATTTTTTACAAAAATTTCTTTTGCGAGAATTTTGTTCATTCCAATAGCAGAAGCGAGAGCTTTTGAACCAGTGTATTTTACTCCAAATTTATCAAAAAGCTGTTGCACCTTTCCATCTTCTCCATACTCGCCGTGCATAGCGTTGAAAATAACTTCATTTTGTTGAAAAACTTTTGCTGGTGTTGTAGGAACTCCATCAATATGCCACACCCCTTTTTTATCTATCAAAACATCCGTCGGAATATATTTATCCAGTAAATTTTCCAAAACACTTTTTCCTGTTTTGAGCGAAACCTCATATTCATTTGACGGTCCGCCACGCAGAACCGCAACTTTTATTCTGTGCATAGGAATATTATAGCATTTGTGTAAAAATATAAAAAGAAAAAGCCGACCTCTTTCAAGGCCGGCGAAACGAGTCTCAAAGAACATTACCAAAACATACAATTGTCACGCAAGTTCAGAGAGTAGCCTATCTCTTTTCCTTCATCCAACAGCTCTTTTGTTGAAAAGGAGATGCCAGCTTCATCAAACTGACGAAGATGCTCTTTGGCTCGCATTAGGGAAAGCAATACCTGAACCGTTTTTCTCTCAAAAGTCAGAATCGGGCCAAGTTCATCGTGTGCGTATTTTTCATACCACCGATCGATTTCCCTGATAATGAAGCAAAAGAAATGGTGGGTCGGCAACCATGCCATGCCAAGATTCAATAAGAGTTGATCCGGCATTCCCATGTGTTTTCTTTCCTTCGCCTTATTCTCTAAATCAATGAGGTCATACCCATCTCCATCTGGTAACTCGGTATTGAAAACAATTGCTTCCAACAAACCTGCTCGGAGACTCCTTCCATATGATATTCCACTGACATCATACTGGTTCCAAAGCATACTCATGAGACGACGAGCAATCTCCCAATCACTCAGATCGGTATCAAGCACTTCATCTAGATTTTGCATATGACCATCCTTTTCTATTAGGTTTTACATCCAAAACAATCCTACCACTTTCCGCGTTTTTGTCTATGATACTTAATTGCAAATCTATGGGCTTCACTATTCGCAAGCAGAATTTCTTTTTTATATTTTTTTATAATTATTTCGTTACCTAGAATTGCTTTTGGTTTGTGACCTTTGCCTTTCAAGACTGAAACCACCTCCGACTTGGACATGCCATGTCCAAGTGCTTTGCGGGCGATATTTATTTGATTTTGCCCGCCGTCAACGACAATAATATTTGGAAATTGCCATTCTTTGTGATTCAATCTTCTCTCAAGCATTTCCTGCAGACTTTTCAAATCATCATTAGTTTGATTTTTAATTTTAAATTTTCTGTATTCACTTTTCTCCATTTCACCGTTTTGAAAGACAGTCATTGCTCCTACAACATTTGTGCCGGAAAGATGAGCAACATCGTAGGCTTCAATTCTGAAAGTTTTTATTTCTTCTGTCATCCCGGCGAAGGCCGGGATCCATCTCTGATTCTCTGGATCCCGGCCTTCGCCGGGATGACAGATGGGGAAATTGGAATAACGAACTAGTGCAACATCCGCGATATGTTTTAATGCAAAAAGTTGCTCGCGGATTTCTCCAGCCTTTTCAAATTCTTGTTTTTTTGCAAACGTCTTCATTTCTTTTTCTAAACTTTTTTCTAAACTGGCCGTCTTTCCAGAAAGAAACAGCTTAATCTTTTTTATAGTTTTAGAATAATCTTTTTTGCTTATCGTTCCAGCACAGACACCAGGGCAAAGCCCAATCTGCTTATTAAAACAAGGTTTGCCGGAAAGTGGTTCACATTTATCTCTGAATGGAAAAATTTTCCTGATAATCTTTAGTGCCAATCTCAAGGATGTTCCGTCTGTAAATGGTCCAAATTTTTCTTTTATTTTATAAACCAGCCCCTTTTCTATTTCTCTACCACGAACAATCAAAACTCTCGGAAAATCTTCCGAAGTAATAATTACAAAATTAAAACTTCTATCATCCTTTTCTTTTACATTATATTTCGGCTGATATTTTTTTATTAAATTTGCTTCCAAAATTAGTGCTTCCAAAACAGAATTCGTTTCCTGAAATTTCAGATTATCCGCTTCTTGAGTCATTTTCACAATAAGCGGTCCTCTATTCGCAAGCAGGCTTGCCCCGTAGGAAGTATTCTGATACTTTCCTTCGGGGTCATTTGAAAAATAACTCAAAACTCTGTCCTTCAAAGAAGTCGCTTTGCCAATATACAAAATCTCCTTCCCTTTTTTGAAGAAATAAACTCCTGGACTGTCTGAAATATGAAGTTTTTTAGCTTGTTGACTTTTCATATTATGTAATATAGTATATATAAGGATTCGATGCAATGTTCTAAACAACTAGCAGAAAGGATAACGAAATGACACTCTTACATCTACTGGGTTATGTATTGGCCCTCATCTCTATAATTAGTGGCCTCGCCTTTCTTTTCACTCTTCCGATAGCTATCAAGAGCTATCGGAACAGAACAAAGGAAGACGGTACATTGCCGAAAAGACTGCTCACGGATACAATTTTGGGACTTGTTTTCTTTTGTACTTTGTTTGCGTTTCTGTTTAGCGTTCTTCCACATTGATTGTCATGACAGGCCATTGGCCCCCGCGCGTTTCGTGCGGGGGCCTTTTTCTATCTTATTTTATTTTCTTTTCAAAACCTTCTTCAAATATTTTCCAGTGTATGATTTATCACATCGAGCCACCCCAGTAGGAAAGTATCAGAATACTTCCTACGGGGCGAGAAGTGGTATTTGTTTGTTTAGCGTTTTAAATGTCTCTTGAGGTATCTCCCGGTATATGATTTGTCACATCGAGCCACATCTTCAGGAGTTCCTTTTGCAACAATTTTTCCTCCACCCGTTCCACCTTCGGGACCAATATCTATGACATAATCGGCAGATTTTATAAAATCCATATTGTGTTCAATGACAAGCACTGTATTTCCCGCATCCACAAGCTTTTGCAAAATTTCAATCAACTTTTTTTCATCTTCATAATGCAAACCGATGGTTGGCTCATCCAAAAGATAAATTGTCTTCTGTAAATGCGGTCTGTAAAGTTCCGAAGCGATTTTTACTCTTTGGGCCTCTCCACCCGAAAGCGTTGTCGCCGACTGTCCAAGTTTTAAATATCCAAGTCCGACATCATTTAATGTTTTAATCCTGTCATAAATTCCCGGAATATCGTAAAAAAAAGTTAGTGCTTCTTCTACTGTCATATCAAGAACTTCAAAAATATTCTTCTTTTTGTATTTTACATCCAGTGTTTCTTTCATAAATCTTTTTCCTCCACAAATATCACAAGGCACGTAGACAGTCGGTAAGAAATGCATTTCCACTTCTATTGTTCCATTTCCTTGGCAAGCTTCGCATCTTCCACCCGGGACATTGAATGAAAATCTATTTGCTTTCCATCCTTTTTCTCTGGCCTCAACAGTTGAAGCGAACATATCGCGAATAAATGTAAAAGAGCCCGTGTAGGTCGCAGGATTTGATCTCGGCGTCCTTCCTATCGGCGATTGATCTATCATTATTGCTCTTGCAAGATATTCCGAACCAGAAAATGATTCACAATTAAAAACTTCGTTGCTCCTATATCTTCTATCAAATCTCGCCTGTAAATTTTTATACAAAATTTCATAAACTAAAGACGATTTTCCAGAACCGGAAACTCCCGTGATACAGACAAGTTTACCGAGTGGAATATCAATATTCATCTCATCTATGTTAAATATTTTTCCTCCACGAATTTTAATTTTTCCTTTATCTTCATCTCTTCTTTTTTTAGGAATTTCTATTTTTTTATCACCCCGTAAATAATCCAATGTTAATGACTCTGACTCATTATTTTTTGCACTAAGTAATTTATCCAAATATCCACTTACCACAATATGTCCTCCGTGAATTCCAGCTCCCGGCCCGATGTCCACAATATAGTCAGAGGCAAAAATAGTTTCCTCATCATGCTCCACCACAATTATAGTATTTCCCATGTCTCTCAAACTCAAAAGTGTTTTGATAAGTCGAGCATTGTCCTTTGAATGTAAGCCGATAGTCGGCTCGTCAAGCACATACAGAGCGCCAACAAGTCCTGAACCAAGCTGTGATGCAAGACGAATTCTTTGTGCCTCTCCACCGGAAAGTGTGTGAGCTCGCCTATCTAAGGAAAGATATTCAATTCCAACATTTATCATAAACTGAAGTCGTGAGTCAATTTCATTTAACATTACTTTTGAAATTTCCTTTTCAGTGTCAGAAAGTTTTAATCCCATAAGAAAATCCTGCGCATCATTTATTGATTTCGCTGTAAATTCAACAATATTTATTCCGCCGAGAAGTACATGAAGTGCCTCTCCGCGGAGTCTCGCTCCATGACATTTTTCACAAGGTTCCTCACCAAAAAAGTGTTTCGTTCCAAGCCCATTACATTCTGTACAAGCTCCGTAAGGTGAGTTAAATGAAAAAAGTCTCGGTTCAATTTCCGGATAAGAATAGCCATCATATGGACACATAAATTTTACCGACATTAATTTTTCCT
Source organism: uncultured bacterium (assembly GCA_903832855.1). GTDB lineage: Bacteria > Patescibacteriota > Minisyncoccia > Phycocordibacterales > GWA1-40-21 > CAILDB01. The sequence continues at coordinate 14,826 of CAILDB010000003.1, forward strand.
CCTCGCCAGTTTCAATTTTCAAAAGTCCGTTTGATTCTGTTACCGCTCTTTCCACAGCATCACTTAGTCGTGCACGAATACCCTGATTTTTATTCTTAAATTCACTAATATAAAATTCATCCACAAGAACATCAATATTATGTCTTTTGTTTTTCGCAAGAATTATTTGATTTCTGAGATTTTTGAGCTCGCCGTCTATTTTTACAAATTCATAGCCCTTTTCAAGCAAATCATAAAGCATTTGATAATATTCGCCTTTTCTGCCGACAACAACAGGCGCAAAAATCTTTACTTTATCCTTATCATATTCCACACCCAAAATTTCCTTCCTGGTTGGACTTTTAATATCAGAAATATTTTTAATAATCGTTTCCATTATTTCCTCTTTGGAAAGTTTTTTGATTTCGCGGTCACAAATAAGACAATGTGGCTTTCCAACTCTTGCAAAAAGAATTCTCAAATAGTCATAAATCTCGGTGATAGTCGCCACAGTAGAACGAGGATTGTTTGAACGAGATTTTTGGTCAATTGAAATTGCTGGCGAGAGTCCAATGATTTCATCCACATCTGGTTTCTGCATTTGTCGCAAAAATTGTCTTGCATAAGAAGAAAGCGACTCCACATATCTGCGTTGTCCCTCAGCAAAAATAGTATCAAAAGCAAGAGATGATTTCCCGGAACCAGAAAGTCCCGTGAAGGCGATCATTTTGTTGCGAGGCATTTCCACAGTAATATTCTTCAGATTATTCGTCCGAGCTCCTTTTACTATTATTTTGTCAGCTATTTCATTAAAACCAGTTTTTGTCATATTATTAAACACTAAATGCCCCAGCGGTAAGCGCTAGGGGTTATCTATGAATTTATATTACTCCCTAAATCATCTTGTTGCAAGATGATCGGGCGAACACTTTTAAAAAAAGTGTTTTAGCCTTTCCCTATCAAAAAGGCAAATTTTCCTTTTTTTATTTCAACACCTCCAGAAACTGCTCCGCGAGCTCATCAATAGAATAAAGTGCTTTTACGAGAAACTTTTTGGCGCCAAGCTTTAGGCCCATCTCCATATCATTTTTTTGGCCAAGATTTGAGACAATGACAACAGGAATATCTTTTGTATTTACATCCTCTTTCAATTTTCTCAAAATATCAAAACCACTCATTCCTGGAAGCATAAGATCAAGGCCTATGATATCCACTTTCTGTGTCTTCAAAATTTCAAACATTTCTTCACCACTTTTTGCATTAAAAACAAACTCCCCCATTTCAAAAAGTTTTTTACCAAGTAAACTATTTAAAAATAAATCGTCTTCAACTATTAGAATTCTTTTTTTATTGTCTTCTGTCATATGTCTATTATACTTTATCTGCTGAAATTGGTAAAGTGATATCCACAGTCGTACCTTTACTCAAAACCGAGGATAATTTGATCTCACCACCATGCATTTCTATTACTTTGTTTGTGGCATAAAGCCCCACACCAGTCTCATTTGGGTCTAGAAGCATAGCATTTTTACCTCTAAAGAACTTTTGGAAGATGTATTCCATATCTGCGGAGTCTATTCCTATTCCAGTATCTTTCACAATTATTTTTGCGCTTGAATTTTCTCTTTCAACTGTTACAAACACTTTTCCTTTTGGCGCGTATCTAAAAGCATTATCAAAAACATTTGTAATAACTATACTAAGCATTTTTTCATCGCCATTTATCTTAAATGATTCCATCTTTTCGTAAACTAAATCGATTCCTTTTTCCTCAATCAAAAAGTTAAGATCATGAATAACATTTTTGATTAAATCTGTAAGAATAAAATCTTTTCTATTTAATTTGATTTCCCCATCACCCAAATCATATTCCGCCGACTTCAAAAGCTCGCCCACAATATCAATAGAGTGAACAACTTTACCTAATCCTTCCGTCAAAAGCTCTTTATTTGTGCAATTTTCATCACGAATAGCGGTATCCAGTGCCCACCGAGCACCTGCAAGCGGAGTTCGTAGCTGGTGAGAGATAGCAGTCAAAAATATTTTCTTTACTTTATCGATTTCGTTTATTTGAACAAATTTCCTTTCAAGTCTTTCCTTTTCATATCTCTGATAAAGCACATCTTTAATTATCTTATAAAGATAGAAAACCATAAGTGAGTAAAGCGCAAGGTGTAAGATGTGTTTGATAATATAGACAGGATTCGTCAGATAATTTGGATCAAGAAAAATGAGAAGAAATAATGCAACTATAGAAGCAATCCCCATATTTCTGGTTACTCGAATATCCAAATACAAGCTTGAAATCAGGGGCACAAAAAACATTGCAAACATCATTGAACTATCCAAATTCCCCGTAGCATATATAAAAAGTGCATAAAAAATTATAAAAACATAACCGGTGTGAACCCAAAAGGATGGTTTTTTAAATACTGCGGAGACAATAAAAATAATTACTTGATAAACAAGCATTACTGCAATGATAGTAAAATACATTTCTCTATGAATAATCCACGGAAAAAGTGAAGGATAAAAAAGTGGTAATAAAATAAATAGAAGAAAAAATAAAATTGGAATACTTTTTATAATAGAAGCCAGTCCAACAGATTTTGTAGAGTTATTATCCAAACTTTCTTTTTGTGCGTCATTTTCCATACCTCACTATTATACACGATTTTCCTTGCCCATTCAAACTTTTTTCTTGAAGAAAGTTTGCGTGGGCTTTTTTTTCTTGTCCACAGCTTTGGCTTTCTTTTCTATAATTATTTCAATTTGAGCGATTTCATCTCGAAGAAGTGCTGCTGTCTCAAAATCAAGAATTTTTACAGCCTCGGTCATCTGTTTCTGTTTTTCTTTAATTAGAGTTTTGAGCTTATTTCCGTAAATACCGATGTCAATCTGCATCAATTCTGAGACAGCCTTCTCATGTTCAGTATTCATTTGATCGGTAATATCTTTAATTTTCTTTATAATAGTTTTTGGAGTTATGCCGTGTTTTGTATTGTAAGCGGTCTGAATTGCTCTTCTTCTATTTGTTTCTGAGATCGCTCTCGTAATTGAGCCGGTAATGTTGTCTGCATAAAGGACAACTTTTCCTTTCACATTTCTCGCTGCCCTACCGATAGTCTGAATCAATGATGTCTCCGAACGCAAAAACCCTTCTTTGTCGGCATCAAGAATTCCAATAAATTCAACCTCCGGCAAGTCCAAACCTTCACGAAGTAAGTTCACACCGACAATACAATCAAACTTCCCTCTTCTAAAATCAGAGAGAATTCCAATTCTATCTATCGTTTTGATATCGCTGTGCAAATATTCTGCTTTCACACCTTTTTCTTTTAGAAATACGCTCAAATCTTCCGCCATCTTTTTTGTAAGAGTTGTCGCAATTACACGACCGCCGCCTTTTACAACTCTTTCCGTTTCTTCAATGAAATCAAAAACCTGTCCTTTGTAACCGGACTCCTTGCTTTCCGCAATTTTCCTAATCTCAACCTCCGGATCAATAAGCCCAGTGGGACGAATTACTTGCTCAACAATATTTTCTGAATTCGCTTTTTCATAATCTCCCGGAGTCGCAGTAGTAAAAATTGCTTGACCAATTTTATTTTCAAATTCGTCAAATTTCAAAGGTCTGTTGTCCATTGCGCTTGGTAATCTAAAACCATATTCCACAAGTGTTTTTTTTCTTGATTTATCACCCTCAAACATTCCTCTGATTTGCGGTATCGTAACATGCGATTCATCTATAATAGTGAGGAAATCTGCCGTTCCATCGGCTTTATGCGGAAAATATGAGAGAAGCGTGCTTGGCGCTTCTCCAGCAAGCTGACCAGAAAAATATCTGGAATAATTTTCAATTCCATTACAATAGCCAACTTCACGGATAAGAGCTAAATCATAATTTGTCCTTCTTTTTAATCTTTCCGCTTCAAGATTTTTTCCATCTTTTTTTAATTCCGCCAATCTTTTTTCCAAATCAATTTTAATTTCTTTTATTGCCCTCGCCTGTTGTTCCTTACCTGTAATAAAATGCTTGGCAGGAAAAACAAAAATGTCTTTTAGATCTTCTTCAATAATTCTATTTGTGACTGAATCTATTTTTGCAACTTTAGAAACAAAATCTCCATCAAAAGAAATTTTGTAAATAACTTTTTCGTTTACCGGCATTATTTCCACGGCATTTCCGACTGCACGAAAGTCTCCCGGACTTAAATCTGCGTTTGTCCTTTCAAAATGAATGTTTACCAGCTTTTTTATTATTTCCTGCCTGCTAGATTTTTCTCCTTTTGAAATTTTAATATTTACACTTAAATATTCTTCCGGATTTCCAAGATTGTAAATACAGGAAACGGATGCGACAATAATCACATCCTTTCTCGTCAAAAGTGCCTGTGTAGAAGCGTGACGAAGCCTATCAATTTCCTCATTTATCATTGCCTCCTTTTCAATGTAAGTATCAGTCACCGGCATATAGGCCTCTGGCTGATAATAATCATAATAGGAAACAAAATAATGCACAGCGTTATTTGGAAAAAATTCTTTGTATTCTTGAGCAAGTTGAGCCGCGAGAGTTTTGTTGTGTGCAATTACAAGAGTTGGTTTATCGTACTGAGCAATCACATTTGCCATTGTAAAAGTTTTTCCTGAACCCGTCACACCAAAAAGAGTTTGCTTCATCGCACCATTTTCTAGCCCAGAAACAAGCGACTTTATCGCCTCCGGCTGATCCCCAGCTGGTTTCCAATCTGATTTTATTTGAAAATTATGTTGTGACATTTTTGAAAATTTCTGGCTTGCCCCGTAGTGAACCGAGCCTTCGAGGTTCTACTACTGGGGTTTGACATACAAGATACGATTATGTTAGATTTTACAAGGAAATGCAAGTACACCACAACAAGACAAAGGAGAAATGAAATGGAACGCAAAGGAATAATTGGCTGGGTAAACCCTTATAAAAAGGGCGGTCCGCCTTCGGGACCAGAAAAACGTGATGGTGAACAACCAAACGATGGGAATGTTCTGATGAATCGGTTCCTCAGAATGTCGCCATCAATGAGATTCCGGCTTACAACGAAAATGCCGGACGGCAGACGGACAGAGCGTTGCCCAGTTCAGGAACGCATCCAGGCCAGAATCAAGAAATTCGCTTGGACAGATGTACCTGAGGAACAAACTGGCTTCCTTAACACATTGAGCCAGTTCTTCTCGCCATGGATGATCGTGGACGGCCTTACAAAGGGTGAAGCCCGTCTGCTACACCTCATCGCCATGCACTTTCAAGGCAGGGCTATGAGCGGGATTTATCATCCAAAGGAATGGCGATATAAGAAAGGAAAAAGGATCACTCGGGAGCAATTCATGACTGGCCTCGCAAAGTTCATGAGAAGTATGATTGCTACAGGTGGGCTCGTATCTGAAAAGAAAGTACGCACTTACCCCAATATCGGTCTAATGTTTTCCCCCCGTGATTGGGCAACTGTAGAGAGGGTTATCGAGGGAAAATATTTCTACCAACTCATCGAGTTCATTAATACTGGCCTCAAACACTAAACAGTCACCAGACTGTCGCACCACGCAATCCAGCGTGGTGCTTTTTTATTGCAATTGACGACAAAAATAATCGTGCTAGTATGTAAAAAGAAGGAAGAGTTCTCCTTAAACAAAGCAAAAGAAAGAAGGTGGGTATGAAGAAAAAAGAGAAGGAACTGACTCCTGAGCAGAAAGTGGAATTGCTCAAGGAATTCGACGAGGCAATGAAAAAGATCGTCCTGCCCGTAGGCGTATTTTTTGCGGTAATCAGTCGCGGGCCCAAGAGTGGTATCGATAAAGGTGTAATTATTAGCGTCAGAGAACATGGCTGTTCCTGGTTGTTCACGGACATAAATCAGCAAAAAGTCCTGAAACAAGGAGGTACGAAACTACTGTTGAAGGATGCGGGTGCATTAGAAAAAAAGGCACGTGCCTCAATTCGGCGAAAATTGAAAAAAAACGGTTCGTACGAATTTTATGGACACGGCCCAAGGTGCACTGCAGTCAGAGAGGTTCTCTTCAACACATTCAACCTCTAAGAGAATCGATTGTGTTTGGCCGTCGCGAGTACGCGACGGCCTTTTTTATTTTAAATATTTCTCCAAAAAGCTTTTCTTAAATTCAAAAAATGTGCCATCAATAATTGACTGACGAATTTGTTTTACGAGATTTACGAGAAAATAAACATTGTGAATGGAGGCAAGCGTGCCAGCAAGCATTTCCTTGCCATGAAAAAGATGTGAGAGGTATGCTTTGGAATAATTTTTGCAGGTGTAACATTCGCAATCATTTTCAATTGGAGAAATATCGGTGCGAAATTCTGTGTTCATGATATGAATTTTGCCGGTTTTTGTATAAATTGTGCCGTTTCTACCAAGTCGTGTGGGCAAAACACAATCAAAAAGATCCACGCCGTTTTCAATTCCCATAAATAAATCTTCCGGTTCACCAATTCCTAGCAAGTGCCTTGGCTTATCTTCTGGCAAAATACTATTGACCCATTTTACCGCTGTGGACATATCTTCTTTTGCAAATGAACCACCAATCCCAAATCCGTCAAACTTTTTGCCGTCAACCTCAACTTCAGAAATAAATTTTGCCGAATCTTTTCTTAACCTCTCTTCCCTACCACCCTGCACAATTCCAAAAAGTGCAACTTTATTTTCAGAATTTAATTTATTATGTTCTTCAAGAGACCTTCGTGCCCAATTATGAGTTCTTTCAAGTGCTTCTTCCTGATATTTCAAATCTTCTGTCGGAGATGTGCACTCATCAAAAGCAAAAATAATATCTGCGCCAAGATTGTGTTGAATTTGAATTGATTTTTCCGGAGTAATGTAATGCACCGAGCCATCAAGATGTGATGTGAAAGAAACCCCATCCTGACCTATTTTTGCAAGCCGTGGCGCATCGGAATCGTCAAATCTTTCAGGAATTAAAAGTGATGGGTCAACAGTCTGAACAACTTTTGAAATCCCTTTTTTGTACGCAGCGCCAAGCGAAAAAACTTGAAAGCCGCCAGAGTCGGTCATTGTGGGCCCACTCCAATTCATCATTTTTCCCAGTCCGCCCATTTTTTTGACCGCTTCATCTCCCGGCTGTAAATATAAATGATAAGTGTTCGCCAAAACAACCTGAGTCCCAGCATCTCGCACTTGTTCAGGATTGAGCGACTTCACAGTTCCCTTTGTGCCAACTACAACAAAAGCCGGCGTCTCTATCTGGCCGTGTGCCGTCTCCAAAACCCCAGCTCGCGCCAGTGTGCCTCCCCCGAGCTTGGATTGTATTGTAAATTTAAAACTTGACATCTTATTTAGAAAGAATAGTATTATTTTCGGAAGAAAGCAACCAAAAAAGGAGAACTGGATGAAAAATGAAGATATTCATGAACGGTCCGTGATGCTGGCAGGTCTTCTGGTTGATGCCGAGAAACTGGTTTCCAGTATAAAGGCACAGCTGGAAATTGTGCAGGGTGAATGTACACACGAACGTGCCGAAGAATACAGAAGGCACTGGGTTGGATCTTGTCCATACTGTGGGGAAAAGTTCATGGCAAAAGAAGATGTCGATCGTATATACTCCGAATGATCAGAAGAGGTGCAACGCGAGCGAGGAAAATATTTCCTCGCTCTTTTTTTATTTCGACAAGCAAGGAGCAAAGTGGAAAATTCTTATTTTACATTTTGTCCGAGCGAAGTCGAAAGAAAGGGTAGGGCCCCTTTATTTCACTCCCAAAAGTTCTATCTCAAAATAAAGAGTTGAATTTGCAGGAATTGGACCGTTTGAACTTGCACCATATCCTAGATTTGGTGGAATAACGAGAATTCTTTTTCCGCCAACTTTCATACCAGTCACACCAAGGTCCCAACCTTCAATAACTTGCCCCGCACCAAGTGTAAATGTAAATGGTGTTCCTCTATCAATCGAACTATCAAACTTTGTGCCATCTGTAAGTACCCCGACATAATTTACAGTAATACTTTTACCAGCTACTGCTTCTGCACCTGTTCCAACAACTTCATCTTTAATTCCTAATTGTGTATTATTCACTTGATTTAAATTATTAGTACCTGTTGCATTTTGATCTACCTCTGCGACTTGCTGTGTGTCAGCTGTTCCCAGAAACTGATCAAAAATTCCACCGACCCATCCGACAAAAACTAAGACTACAATAACTGCGATTGTAATTGCTATACCTTTTGTTGTTTTATTCATAATTTTAAAATACGACTATTAATAATAGTTACCAGTATATCACAATGAAAACTTTTACAAAAGCAAATATGTTGATACCCCGTAGTGAAATTTGCCATTGATTTTTAAAAAGTTGAACTTTTTGATGGCAAATTCTACTACGGGGTGATATAATGTTTATATGAGTATTAAAAATTGGTTCTTAGGACATATTAAAAGAAAAGCAGAAGAAGAACCTGTTACTATTGCTGAACTCAAAAAAATTGTTGAAAAAAGGATGTCTATTACAAATGATGAATTCCAAAAAGGATACGAGCTCATAGAAAAATATCCTCGTTCTGTCAGCATTTTGGGTTCTGCAAGATTTAATGAGGACAACAAATATTATCAGGCGGCAAGGTCATTAGGTTATAGAATAGCCAAGGAGCTCAAATATGCTGTCGTGACAGGCGGAGGGCCTGGAATTATGGAAGCAGCAAATAGAGGCGCGTATGAGGCAAGAGGCAAATCACTTGGCTTCACAATTAAACTTCCAAAGGAACAGAAAGTAAATAAATATGTGACAGAGTTTGTTGAATTTGAATATTTCTTTAGCAGAAAGACGATACTTTTCTTTTCCGCCGAATGCTATGTTTATTTTCCGGGAGGATTCGGGACATTGGATGAATTACTTGAAATTGTGACTTTAATACAAACAAAAAAGATTCCCAGAACACCGGTTATTTTAGTCGGTAGAGAATTTTGGCAACCATTTATTGATTTAATGAAAACAAAACTTTTAGACGAAAATGAAACAATCAGTCCAGATGATATTAATATTTATCAAATAGTTGATTCCGAAGACGAAATATTAAAAATAATTAAAAACGCTCCGTTTAGACAGGAATAACAAAGCAAAAAGGTTTTTGTAAAAAATAACCTCGTAGCAAAATGCTTTTGAATTGACTTGGGAGCGCGACGGCGCGAGCACGAGGAATTTTTTAGCAAAAAAATATCCGTGCAATTCAAAAGCTTTTTGTGGAGAGGTTTTTACAAAAACCTTTTTGCTTTCTTTTTCCTTATTTAATAGAAGTAATCTCCACTTTAAAATATGGCTGTCTGTGTCCGTTCTTTTTAAAATATCTGCTTTTTTGTTTGTAGTGAATAACTGTAACTGTAGGAAGTTTACCAATTTCTATGATTTTCCCCTCTACTTTTGCACCATCAATAAAAGGAGTTCCGATAGTAGTATCTTTGCCGTTATCCACAAGCAAAACCTTATCAAAAACGACTTTATCGCCTTCTTTGAAGTCATCCCCGAGCTTTTCTATTTCCAAGAAATCGCCCTTTGACGCTTTGTATTGTTTTCCACCTGTTTTTATAACTGCAAATTCCATGTAAAATATCTTACACGAAAATCTAGAGAATTGCAAGTTATTTTAAATATTTTTCAATATTCGCTAAATGCTCGAGATATGTGACGGCATAATGCATATTACCATCCTTATCAGCAATGAAATACAAATATTTTGTTTTAGTTGGAGTTACAGCAGAAATAATTGCGTCAAGTCCTGGATTTGATATTGGTGTTGGTGGAAGCCCAAGATGTGTGTAACTATTGTATGGGGAATCTATTTTTAAATCATCAGGAGTAATATCAAAAGTTCCCTTACCATTTATATATTTAAATGACACATCTACCTGAAGTGGCATTTTCAAGGATATTCTCTTCCAAAGAATTCCAGCAATAATTTCTCTCGTCTCGGTCGTCCTCGCCTCCCCTTCCAAAATTGAGGCCATCTTAATCACATCACTAATTGGTTTTTTAAATGCGATAATTTGAGAATTTACAGTATCAAGTCTTTTCGTAAAAGTATTTTCCATAATACTGATAATATCTGCAACACTTTGGTTTGGTAGAAAATTGTATGTATCAGGGAAAAGATAACCTTCCTTTGGAGTAGCGAGTTTCAAAAATGTTTTTTTATCAAAACTTGGTATTTTTTTTACAAGAATATCAGCAATTTCTTTTACATCTAGTCCTTCTGGAATCAAGACCTTAATAGTGATGAGATCATACTCTCCATTTGCTAGTTTAGAAACAATTTGAAAAAGATTTTGACTTTTTTGCAAATAATAATCCCCCGCCATTATTTTTCCACGCATCAAAATATATGAAAAAGATTTAAACCAAAATTCTGATTTAATAATCCCTTTTCCCTTCAAAATAGTCGCAGTGGAAGAAAGCGTCTCACCTTTTGAAATTGTCAAAACAATATCTACCGGAAAATCTTTTGGAGCAGAATTAATAGAAAAAATAAAAACAACCAGAATGACAATTACTACTGCAATTTCCCCAAACAAAATAAAATTTTTACCAGTAGGTCCTGCATCCATATTATATAGGTAAATTTGAAGGTGCTTCAAACTTTCTTGATGGAATTCTGGTCAATGTCGGTGTCTGAGAGACAATCTGACTAGGAAAGTGAAATAAAGTCGCAAGTTCTTCGGTGTTTAATATGAATGATTTTGATGGACCAAGATTCCTGTATGGTATTTGAAAAAATGAACGCAATTTGTAAGCATTGAACATATCCATTCTTAATTCCTCAGCATCACCCTGATATATGGATTTGAAAGGCCAAGGAAATATTCTTATTAAATCTTTTTGCCAATCATCAGTATCAGTTACATTTAATGGAACAAAACCATTAAGATTTGCTGAATTAAATGACTTCAAACACGAAATTGCAGAACTAATATAGTTTGGCTGAAAACTTTCCTTTTTAGCAAAATAAATAGTCCTAATTTTACAATCAAACGGCATTTTGTTTGCACTTCTCTCCACTGCAGCGATGGTCTCTGTCTGTACTTTTGTTGGACTTGGAATTTTAGAAAATTTATCATCCTTTTCTATCTTCATAAAGTCAGGAATTGTCTCCATTTTTAATTTTTTGACAACATCCTTTATATCCTTCTTCCAATCTTTCTTACCCATCCATCTGCCATTTAAAAATCTTTTTTCTTCCTGATGTTTCTGTATGAGGATTTGTATCCAAGAATTTTCACCCTTTTTCATTGAGGCGAGAAATTCAAACAAAGAATTCAACGGATCTATTTTGTATTCGTCCTTCTGATCTGCATCAAGTCCATAATCAATGTATGTTTTTATTGGATAAGGGTCCGGTTTAGCCAGCCCATATTGTATCCCAAAATATGAGTATGTATCCGTATTATATTCAAACTTTTCTGTATAGTCTGCGACATCATTTATTTCTATGTTTGGATATTGAGCGTATAATTGTGCTTCAACCAAATTTTTGTATTTCTCCCAGGTCCAAATATAAATATGTATTTCTCCCTGATTTGACACAAACTCAAAAGAAAACCATGGCTTAACTTTACCATCAAGAAACGCCTCAGTATAGGCCTTTGGTCCGTTCTGTGCGAGAAAGGAAAAAAATGTTTCCATTGAGACAGGTGACTTAAATATTTCCTTTGGGAGTTTTATTTCAAGTAAAACTTTTTTCATCTTATTCATAAATTTGAGCTGTGCATGTCGTAACCTCAGCATCAAGTAAACAAGAATAAACATAATAGGCAGAGCAACAGGAAGAATAATTATTAAATAGTGAAAGACCACTGGAAACAGTCCTGTAGAAATTGATGATAAAAATTGGTTAAACATTACTACTATTATAATTCATAATAAAAGAAAAGGCAAAATCAAAAAGCCCGCGAATGAGAATTCGCGGGCTTTTTGATTTCTGTCTTATTTTATAATTTCGTATTTCCCGTCCTTATTTTTTCTGAAAAACTTTTTGTTTTGTAGGTTTATGATAATCGTATTTTCTTTCACATATCTCTCCTTCAAAACCTTTGTAATTACATCCTCTTTTGTCATTGGACCATTCTTTTCTATCAAACCCCTGATGACATCTTTGACCACTCCAGAAGCATAACCCCACTCTTTAAGAGCGTAAAGTCCTCTTCCGACAAGCACAAATCTAGGATCTTTAATGAGCTCGTTGTGTGTGGTAGCAATGTGCGCTTTTTTATTAAATGTCGCTGTGATTGCTTTTGCAACTTCTTTGAAGTGAATTGGTGAACCGTGTCTTCTGATGACAAGAAAGGCATAATCCCTCATACCTTTTGTACTGATGTTTGGCGATTCTGTTCTTCCCCATTCACCGAGAGCATTTTTACCAATTTTTTTGGAAAGAGTAAGCCATCTTTTTGCAATCTCCTGATTTTTGTATTGTTCAGAAACACCTTCAAGATATGTCAAAAAGTTTTTGATAATATCTTCTTCAGAAAGTAGGTCTTCATATTTCAAACTTTCATAAAGTTTCCTCAAAGCACCGTGGACCTTGTCTGCAAGATCAGCCTCAATAAACCATCTGTGTTTAAAATCCTCGTCTTCTTTAAATTTATTAAATGGATGTCCGATAACAAGAATAAAGTTCATACAACTCTGTATAGAAGGTTCAGTAGAAATTGTATCCAATAATTCCTTTTCTGTAACTATTCCACCGAGTTTGTGAATTAATTTTTCTGTCTCTTCAAAAGCCGGCTTTTCTGCACCATATTGTTCTGATTTTCTGATAATATCAATAGCGTGATTTTCTATTTGTCTGACTCTTTCTCTGGTAATCCCATATGTTTTACCAATTGCATCAAGAGTCATCGGCTCAGGATCTTTTCCGAGGCCATATCTTTTTGTAATAATGTCTATAGATCTATCAGATAGAGCTGACAATAATCTCTTCACAACTTGCTTTGGCTTAAAACTAATTGATGATGTTGACATAAAAAAAATTATTATTAATAAAATACAACCAATGTCTTAAATGCAAGGATACCATTTATCAAAAATAAAGTCAACTGCTTTACAATTTAGATTATAAAGTTGATAATTTTGTTCTTGACAAAGATCGTTTTTTTAATAGGGGTTTCAAGAGTCCACTTGAAAATATCCTTATTTGATAAGGCTATTTTGGTGATTTCATCTTCATTTAGGTCGCTATTGACATCTATCACTCCACGCACTTTTCCATTTATCTGAATCGGCATTTTAATTTTTCCGGAAACAATTTTTGAACTTTCCCATTTTGGCCAGTCCGCCAAAGTAATTGATTTTTTGTTACCAAATTTTGCCCAGATTTCTTCACAAATGTGCGGAGTAAAAGGTGACAATATTTTTATAAAATCTAAATATGTTTCTCTACTTATTTTTTCTTGATTTTCTAAACCATTTGCAAATATCATCATTCCAGATATAGCAGTATTGAAGTTCATACTTTCAATATCCTCACCAACTTTTTTAATTGTTTTGTTAATCAGAGTTATTATTTCTTCACTATCAGAAAAATTGTCCGTTACACGATCCTGTAATTTCCAAACCTTTTCCAAAAATCTTTTTGAACCAACGATATTATCTGAACTCCATGTAATAGACTGGTCAAATGGCCCCATAAACATTTCATAGGTTCTTAATGAATCTGCTCCAAGATTTTTTACAATTTCATCTGGGTTTATGACATTTCCTCTGGACTTTGACATTTTTTCTCCGTCTTCACCTAAAACAAATCCCTGTGAAGTTCTCTTTTGATAAGGTTCGTTTGTCGGTACTAATTTTAGATCAAAAAGAAACTTATGCCAAAATCTGGAATACAAAAGGTGAAGAGTCGTGTGTTCCATTCCACCGTTGTACCAATCGACAGGTGTCCAGTATTTTAATTTCTCTATATTTGCAAATTCCTTTTTATTTTTTGGATCTGCATATCGAAGATAATACCAAGAAGAACCCGCCCAGTTTGGCATTGTATCAGTTTCTCTCTTTGCTTTTCCACCACACTTTGGACATTTTGTATTTACCCATTTTGAAATTAATGCTAAAGGAGATTCGCCTGTATCGGTTGGTTGGTATTTTTTTACAAGCGGTAGTTTTAAAGGCAAGTCCTTTTCTTTGAGTGCAACTATTCCACACTTCTCACAATGAACGACAGGAATCGGTTCGCCCCAATAATGTTGTCTGGAAAAAATCCAATCACGAAGCTTATAGGTTGTTGTCATTTTTCCACCTGCAAACTTTGTAATTTCAGACATTATTTCTTCGTTGTTTCGGCCGTTGAATTTTCCAGAATTGATCATTACACCACTTTCAATGTATGCTTGCTCTGCCGACTTGGAGGCTTCGCCTCCAAGTGAGATAACCTCCTTAATTGGCAAATTGTATTTTTTTGCAAAAGCAAAATCGCGGTCGTCGTGAGCTGGAACAGCCATCACGGCACCAGTTCCATATCCGCCTAGGACATAGTCGGCAACAAAAACGGGAAACTCCTCGCCGTTCACAGGATTTATAATTTTGATTCCTTTCAGTTCAATTCCCGTCTTGTCCTTTCCATCTGCCGTCCTTTCCATCTCAGGTCTACCTTTTACTTCTTTTATATACTTATCTACTTCTTGCCAATTTTTAACCTGTGAACTTAATTGTTGAACGAGCTCGTTCTCTGGTGCAAGTACAACATATGTAACACCAAACAAAGTATCTGGTCTTGTTGTAAATACCTTTATTTTTTTATCGCTATTTTTTATTTTAAATTCTATTTCTGCACCTTCACTTTTTCCTATCCAATTTCTTTGCTGAATTTTAATTTTTTCCAAATAATTTACATCATCAAGGTCCTTTTCCAATCTATCTGCGTATTTGGTAATCGCAAGCATCCATTGTTCTTTCTCCTTCTTTTCAACGACTGTGCCACATCTCTCACAACAACCATTGATTACCTCTTCATTAGCCAAACCAGTTTTGTCTTTCGGGCACCAGTTTATTAGCATCTTTTTTTTGTATGCCAATCCGTTTTCATATAGCTTCAAAAATATCCACTGTGTCCATTTGTAATAATTTGGATCACTGGTATTTATTTCGCGTAACCAATCAAAAGAAAAACCAATTGATTTGAGTTGTCTTCTAAAAGTATTCGTATTATTTTTTGTAACTACAGTAGGATGTATCCCGGTCTTAATAGCATAGTTTTCTGTCGGCAATCCAAATGCGTCCCATCCAATCGGATACAAAACATTGTATCCCTCCATTCTTTTTTTCCTGCAAATCACATCCATTGCGGTGTCGGTTCGAACATGCCCCATATGAATACCATCACCAGATGGATAAGGAAATTCTATAAGACCATAGAACTTTTTCTTTTTTGAATCTTCTTTTACAGAAAAGGTTTTTTCTTTATCCCAAATTTTCTGCCACTTCTTCTCAATTTTCTTGTGATCGTAATTTTGCGTCTTTTTCATATTTTCTTATAATACAACAAAATAAGAAAAGAAAAAAGCCCCAATTTTTTTAACCGTTAAAAAATTGGGGCTTTTCCTATTCTTCCATCTCCGGCTTCACCACTTCCAATAATTCCAGTCCAGATTCCTTGCCGGTAATTCTCACAACATCCTTATCTATTTTTTTGAATTCTTTGTTTGAAGCATTGAAATGATTCACTGTTGTTGCGAGAGAGCTTCCGAGCTTTCCCTGGTATTCTTCATAGCTTCGCAAATGCTTTTGCAAACTTTCCACATTTTTCCTGATTTCAAGCGCCGATTCTTCTATCTGAAGTGCTTTGAGCCCCTGCAAAACTGTCTGCAAGTATGCAAGGAAAGATGTAGGCGAGACAATGATGACATGCTTTTCTTTGAATGCGTACTCTATCAAATCACGAGTATTTATTTTCATTGCACCAACTTGGGAAATGAGAAGATCGTAATAAATCGCTTCGTGCGGAATAAACATAAATGCAAAATCCATAGTTCCCTCTTTTGGCTTCACATATTTTGCCGTTTCGTCTATTCTTCTTTTTAAATCATCTCTAAATAATTTCTCCAACTTTTCTCTTTCGGCTGGATTTTTTTCTTCAACAAGACGATTGTAATTTTCCAGAGAAAACTTTGAGTCAATGGGAATTATTTTTTCTTTTACAAATACCACCGCGTCCACTATCGTGCCATCTGTGAAAGCGTATTGCATTTGATAACTTCCGGTAGGCAAAACATTTTTCAAAAGTGTCTCAAGAAAATATTCGCCAAGAATTCCCCTTTGTTTTGGATTTTTCAAAACATCTTGAAGTGATTGAAGTTGGTCGGCAAAAGAAACAACCTGCTTGTTAGTCTCATCAAGTCTCGTGAGCTTTTCTGTAATATCTCGAATTATTTTAAATGACTCACTGGATTGATGTTTGAGTGATTCATTCATTTCTTTTGAGGTATCACCCATTTTCTTATCCACAGTTCTAGTGAGTTCGTTCATTTGCTCTAAAAGAAGTTTGAGTCCAATCCCTTCGCCGTCAGATGAGCCGGCTTTCCTTTTCAAAAGCATATAAATAACACCGAAAAGTAAGATAGCAATAATTGCGAGAAAAATGTAAATCACAACTTGGTTCATAAAAGTATTATAGCACCATGGCAAGACAAAACAAAACGAATATGATAATATGTTGTCATTATGATACACACAGAAATAAAACAAAAAGTGAAGGAAGCAATGCTCGCCAAAGATCAAGTCAGACTTTTGGTTTTGAGAAATATGCTTTCAGCGTTTACAAATGAGCTTGTTGCAAAGAAGAGAAAGCCAGATGAAATGCTAAGTGATGAAGATGCAATAGCAGTAATTAGCAGACTTACAAAGCAGAGAAAAGATTCCATTGATCAATTTACAAAAGGTGGAAGAATGGATCTTGTTGAAAATGAACAAGCTGAATTAAAAATTCTTGGAACATTCCTACCGCAAATGATGAGCAAAGATGAAATCAAAATTGTCGCAGAAAAGAAAAAAGCCGAGCTTGGAATTACAGATAAAACAAAATCGGGAATGCTAATGGCGGGAATTATGAAAGAACTCAAGGGAAAGGCGGACGGAAGTGATGTGAAAGAAGTTGTGGAGGGGTTGTTTTAAAGAAAGTCAAAAAAGATAGGATCATGGCCCCCGAATGCAGCATTCGGGGGCCATTTTCTTTCCCCCAATTTCGTGCTTGACAAGGCAATGCCATCTGCGGTATAATGCTGTCTGGGTTGTTCAACATAAACAGTTAAGTCAGGAGGTATCTAAATGAGGAGAGTGTCAGACGAAACCTTGACCGCAGAAGTGAAAACTCTGTTCAAGGAAGGCAGGTCGGTGAATTGGGCGACGAAGGTGGCCTTTCATCGGCACGGGATATTCGACCGTCCGAGATTTGGAAGAATTTGTCAGGCGGTCGAAAAAGCGTTGGGGATAAGTCCCCCAGCATCACTGAAAGTCGAGCAGACCGCGCATGCCCCGTATTATTACGAAACTGGGCAATACGCCTGAGAAGTTGACCTTCTCTAACGCCGAGTGCACCCGCGCTCGGCTTTTTTATTGCCGAAAATGATAAAAAATGTTATATTCTTTTAGCGAATGAGATGTTATGGCTAAAACAATTTTTATCTGATAAAAATTGTTCGCCCGAACATTTTTGAAGCAAAAATGTTTTAGGGCTCTATCGTCTAACGGTTAGGACATAGCCTTCTCAAGGCTAGAATCGCGGTTCGATTCCGCGTAGAGTCACAAAAATTTGCGGAGCATAATTTTTGTGATTTTTAAACGCAAAAGTTTTTGCGTTTAAAAAGAATCGAAAGACGGAGGCCGACGGGCCGAGTCGGGGTCGCAAGATTTTTCAGCAGAAAAATACTTGTGACCGAAAGCGTACTCGCGTTTCCGCGTAGAGTCACAAATTTAGTAACTCGTGACTACATAAATAGTTTCCATAATTTCTATTGCATTTTTTATATAAAAGAATAGTATTGAATTTAGAAGATCTTAAACACAGGAAGGATAATATGAAAAAGGTGAAGATTGTTTATCGTCTGAAGAGGTGGATAAGTGAGCCGTCAATTACTTCTTTTGGCTCAAACCAGTATTATCCAAGATGGGAGTCCGTCTTGAAAGATTTAGGATGCCTATTCACACTGGGTTTATACAAACCGTAACCGCTCTCACAGAGCGAAGAAACCCGACAAGAAAGGAAACCGTAATGACAAAGCGTGATTACGCACGAAAGGCCGAACTTCTTGCCGAACTTGCTAGTCTTGAGATTAGGGATAGCGACGAGGGTAACTTCAACATAGCTGATGAGTATCTTGACAGAGCTAAGTCAGCTATCAAAAAAATGCGGGAAACGCACGAGTGAGTATGAAAGTGAGTGCGAGCACATCAGCAATGGTGTGCTCTTTTTTTATCTACTCTTTCCGCAAAAATTTTTGCCAGAACAAAAACTTTACCGGGCAAGCCACTCTTCTTCCTGCCTCACTAGGAGTTCCTCTGCTTTTTCCGGCTCAGCCATTATTTCTAAAACAAATTTTTCCATTCTCATTGATTGGGAACCTTTTACCAAAATTAAATCGCCTTCTTTTATTTCATTTTGAAATTCTTTTCCTGCAGTCACGGAGTCATCATATTGGAAAATCTTTCCTTCATCAAGATTGGCATCAAGTGCACCTTCGGCCAATTTCTTTGACCTCATTCCCACGGTCAAAATCAAATCGCAAAATTCTCCGGCAATTTTTCCGGCATTGTAATGTTCCTCAGAAGAAAGCTTCCCAAGTTCCATCATATCTCCAAGAACGGCTATTTTCCTACCTTTTGTTTTAATATCATTGAGAGTTTGCAATGCAGATGCAACGGCAAGTGGCGAAGAATTGTAAGTATCATCAATAATAGTTGAGCCCTTAATTCCTTTTATCAATTTCATTCTGCCTTTTGGCGTGTCATGCTCGGCAAACATTTCATTTATTTTTACAGGATTTATTTTATTTACAAAGCCGACAGCGACAGACGCGAGGATAGAATAAATATTTGGAATTCCAACAGAACCACGAACAAACATTGGCAAACTATTTCCCTCATAATTTATTCTAAATGAAATACCCATAACTTTTTTATTACTCTCTCCATCCTCATACAAATAATCCAAATTTTCTGCCTTTACATTTGCTGGATTATCAAAACCATATTTAATAATTTGACCAGAAAAATCTTTGCTCATCTCTACCGAGTCCTCATCATCGGCATTTATTACCAGCGTTCCACCAGTTTTCAGCGCCCGAACAAGATACCATTTTTCATTTATCAAATCGTCTCTAGACTCAAAAAACTCAATATGCACCGGCACTTTTGCAAATTTTGTAATAACAACAATGTCCGGCTTAAGCCACTTAGTTATTTTTCTAATGTCCCCCGGCCTATCCGCACCCACTTCAAGCACAAGCCACTCTGGATATTTTTCTTTGAAAATAATAGACGAAAGTCCAACCAAGATATTTTTAATCCACATCAGAGGATTACTCCAAGCATTCTGACATCCGAGAATTGTCAGTGGAATTCCAATATCGCTATTAAAACTTTTTTCACTTTTTCGGACAAAAAAAGAGCCGGACATTGCAGTGTAAATAGCATCTTTGGTAGATGTCTTACCCACACTTCCAGTCACAGCAACAATCTTTGGCTTGTATTTCCTCAAAACCATTCTTGCCTCAAGCTCCATCGTTTTTGAAATTATCTTCTTAAAAATGTCTTTCATAACCTAATATTACCACAAAAAATCTCGCAAGAAAAATTTGAAAATTTTGCTAGGGGTGGCGATCCTGTTCCTTTTGAAATACATTGCGCAGGCCGACTGGGCCGAGCATAACAAATTTTCAGCAGAATATTACTTCGACGAGCGAGGAGCAAGGTGGAAAATCTTATTTTACATCTTGTCCGAGCGAAGTCGAAGCAAGAAGATTCTTATCTTCTTATGTGCGTATTTCAAAAGGAATAGGTCGACAGGACCCCGTGAAATTTTCTAATTTTTCTTGCGAGATTTTTACCTACCTATCAGGTGCTATCTCATAATAATTTATTAAAAACTTTGCTGTGTCAATAAATGGCATCGTCAAAGTCTGAGAAGCATAATTTACATTTTTCGGCTCAACTGTATAAAGTAAGACCAAAAATCTAGGATTGTAGGCAGGAAAATATCCAAAAAATGAGTGCAAATATCTATCAGGATAATATCCTCCACCTTCCGCTCCTGGCCTTGCTATCTGCGCTGTCCCCGTCTTTGCAGCAATACTGTAGCGATCCATTTTCACAGCTCCATTCAAAAGTGCCTTGTCCACGACTTCCACAAGCATTCTGGTTATTTCATCTGCGGATGATTTCTTGATTACCTGCTGTGCTTCATTTACATATGAAATATTTTTTGCAGGAGCAAGTTCATAATTTATTTTTTTAACAACATGAGGAGTAATAAGTTTTCCACCATTTGCCAAAACTGAAAGTGCTCTTGCTGTAATTATCGGCGTCATAGAAATTCCCTGACCGAAGGATGCATTATAAAATTCTACAGTAGTTTTTACTTTTAGATTTTCTATACTCCCCGCTGCTTCACTTGGCAAATCAATTCCCGTTTCCATTCCAATTCCAAATTTTTTGAAATATTCTGTAAATTTTTCATTACCCATCTGACTTTCTACAAATGAAGCTCCTGTATTTAATGAATTATTAAGAACTATTTGCATATTCACAACTCCTCTTCCCGCCCCATCATAATTTGAAACTTTATATCCATCAACCATAAGAAATCCCTTGTCATTATAAGTTGTTTTGGCTGTCACTACACCAGAATCAATTCCAGAAGCCATTGTGATTGCTTTTATAATAGAACCCATTTCATAGGCGTTACTCACCAAAGGGTTTCCCAAAACAGAAAAATCCGTAACACTTCCGTAATCATTTGGATTAAAAGTAGGCGTCGTTGCCATCGCATAAATTTCTCCTGTTTTTGGATCAAGAATTACCCCACCTGTCGTTTTTGAACTCCATGTCTTACTCACCTCGGCGATTTTTGACTCAAGAAAGCTCTGAACTTCTGGTTCTATGGAAGTCACGATATCACCTTTCTTAGAATCAAATAAATTATTTTTAATATTTAAAAATATTTCAGCATAAGGGTTCACATACATTTTTGTGTCAGACCTTTCAAGCGTATCATTATAATATTTTTCAAGTCCGTATCTGCCTTCAAGCAAATCGCCATTATATCCCACAAAGCCAACTACATTGGATGCTAGCTGTCCACCAGGATAAAACCTAGCCTTATCTGTTCCGATGAAAACACCAGGGATTTTCATATCAGCTATTGCCAGAGCGGACTTTTCCGGAACCTTTTTCATTATTTCTTCATACGGGTCGTTTACTTTCGTAGCTTTTTGTAAAAATGTTGTCTTATCAATTTCTAGTATTGATGATATTTTTGTAAAGACTTCATCAGGATTTTTCATTAAAGATGGGTTGACAGATAGAGTGTATTCATTTTTCAAAGCTGCAGCAGAAATAACTGATCCATCTTTTGATGTAAAGAAAATAGTTCCTCTATCAAAAACACCATTTACATTTATTGTTTGTTTTTTTTCGGAAATAATATTAAATTCCTCCCCTTTTACTACCTGCAGAAAATATAATCTGACAAATAAAATAAAAGCAATAAGAATAACAAAACCAAATATAATTCTAACCCTAAAAACAAAGTGACTAGATTTCATTTGTATTCAAAGATAATGATTCACTATTACCTGCCTTTGATACAAAGATTTGTTTTGAATTGTCAATAAAGCCGTCGCCCTTGGCTGTTTCTAGTGTTATTGCATTTTTTGCCTGTAAATATTGATATTCTAGGCCATTTACCTCCAAAGTAAGAGATGCTGACTTATTTGCGAGCACGGTGTTTTCCCTGATACTCACTGTAATTTGAATAATTGAAAAGAAATATGATGCGACTAAAAGTCCACAAGAAACTGCCAAAATCCAAAAGATTTTTTTGCTCGGATTATTTATTTGTTCTTGTATTGCTTTAGTCATTTTTTTTAAATATTCGCAGTTTAGCGCTTCTTGATCTTGGATTTTCCCTTAATTCATTTTCACTTGCCGTGATTGGTTTTTTATTTATCGGTTTTCCTAAACCTTTTTCCTTCCATTCTCTAAAAGTATCTTTTACTATTCTATCTTCCGTACTATGAAATGAAATTATTGCTATTCTTCCGCTGGGTGCTAGAAGGTCAATACTCTTTCTCAAACCTTCTTTCAGCGCCTCCACTTCATCATTTACCGCCATTCTGATTGCCTGAAATGTCTTTGTGGCGAAGTGTATTTTCCCTTTTTCGTAAGACACAGGAACTGCACTTTTAATTATCGCTACAAGCTCATCTGTCATTTCTATCGGTTTCTTTTCTCTTGCTTCAATTATTTTTCTTGCAATTCTTCTTGAATATTTTTCGTCAGAATATCCGTAAAATATATCTGCGAGTGTCTCCTCTCCCCAAGAATTTAAAATCATCTTGGCTGTAATCTGATCTTCTCCGGCAGTGTTTGAGAATGTCATCAGAAGTGGTTCATTGTTTTTGAAAGTGAAACCTCTTCCCGATAAATCCAACTGGTCGGAACTAAGTCCGAGATCCAGAATTATTCCATTTACATTTTTCACACCTACCTTTTCGAGCACAGAATCAATTTTTCTGTAATCGGAGAGAAAAGCCTGAAAATCACAACCATCTTTACAAATTTTTGTCGTCGCTCTGTTTATTGCTTCACTATCTCTGTCTGTCGCAATTATTTTTATTTTTGAACCAAACCTTTTAAAAATTTCTTCGCTATGTCCCCCCGCACCGAGTGTCCCGTCAAAGACCACATTATTTGGCTTCAAATCAAGTCCGTTTATTGTCTCATCCAGTAAAACCGCTTTGTGCATATTTTATAGTGCTCCTGCTTGACCAAGCTTTTCTGCAAGCTGATCTGCTTCTCTTGCGACCTTTTCTTTAACGCCACGCCATACTTCTTCGTTCCAAATTTCAACTCTGTCCTGAACTCCAACAACTGCAACTTTATTTAAAAGATTTGCTCTCTTGATTAAAAAATCCGGAAGTAACATTCTGCCGATTGCGTCCACTTCAGCTTCCACCGCACCTCCAAACATATATCTATTGAAACTTCTATTGTCTGTTTGAAGCATTGAAGACTCTGAAAGTTTTCCTGAAATATTTTTCCATTGAGAAAGTGTAAAGACAAAAAGACATCCATCAAGTCCAGGAGTGACGACAATTTTTTTGCCCAATTCTTTTCTAAATTTCACCGGAAGTGAAATTCTTTTTTTGTCATCTAGCGTATGTGTGTATTCTCCAATTAACATATTAGTTTTTGTGAGATTTTTAATTTACCACTTCATCCCACTTCTTATACATTTTATAACACTTCATCCCACAGTGCAACACAAAGTTATCCACAGGGTACCTTGCCCTGTTTTATGTGTCAGATTTGGTGTTATTGACTAAAAAAATATTAAGTATAATATACCTATCGGATGTTAAATGACCGTTAATTGACTAAACAAAAAGAGGCGAGAAATGATAGCTAACCCTGTACCTGTTGAAACGATACCTATGTGGTGGCTTATAGGACGGTGGATCATGTTGATCGTTGTTCTTTTCGCACTAGCAATTGTAGCCTGCTTTATCTACTGCATGCGCAAATTCGAGAAGGAAAAGGAACAAGGCAAATCATGAGATGAAATCACAATCAAACAAGACAGTAGTCCTCGTTCGGAATTTCCGAGCGAGGGCTTTTTTTATCAAGATACGGATGACACAAAATTAAGAGACTGAAAATTTTGTTAGGGGTGGCGATCCTGTTCCTTTTGAACTGACTTGGGAGGCTGACTGAGCCGAGCACGAGGAATTTTTTAGCAAAAAAATATCCGTGCAGTTCAAAAGGAATAGGTCGACAGGACCCCGTGAAATTTTCAGTCTTTTAATTTTGTGTCAATTTTTAGGAGGTCTAAGAAGTGGAAAAATCTGACATTCTTTTGCTGGTTTGTTCATCAAGAAACTAAACAATCTTTCAGAAAGCCCGAAGCCACAAGTTGGTGGCATTCCATATTCCATTGCTTCCACAAATTCCCCATCCGTCATCTGCGCCTCCTCATCACCCTCTTCTAAAAGTTTTGCCTGTTCCATAAATCTATCCATCTGATCTATCGGATCATTAAGCTCACTAAATCCCTTACCCATTTCAGAACCAGCAAGAATCACCTGAAATCTTTCTACTAAATTTGTATCCTTTTCCATTCTCTTTGCAAGTGGTTCCATCATCACAGGAACATTTATAAGAAATCCCGGACCTGCGATTTGCTTTCTGCAATATTTCCACAAATTATCTACTGCTCTATTCAAATTAAAACCTTTTTTATTATCATACTCCACTTTCAATTCCCTAAGTTTTTTTTCAATTTCAGGAAGTTTTGCAGAAGTAACATCCACATCGGTCATTTTTTTAATTATTTCTACATAATCATAAATTTCCCATTCTTTTTCAAAATCAATTTCAAAATCTTTTATTTTAAACTTCATCGTGCCAAATGTTTCCATCGCAACTCTTCTGTAAAGTTCTTTTATCAATTCCATTCCCTGATTGTAGTCCGCATACGCCCAGTAAAATTCCATCATTGAATAATCCTGCAAATGTTCGGCATCCATTCCTTCGTTTCGAAAATTTCTACCAATTTCAAAAACTTTTGGAAAACCAGCAATCATAAGACGCTTGAGCCAAAGCTCAGGAGAAATTCTCAAATAAATATCTAGGTCAAGTGCATTATGATGTGTGATAAAAGGTCTCGCCTCTGCACCTCCCGGAACAGATTCTAAAATAGGCGTCTCAACTTCCATAAAACTTTTTTCTACCAGAAAACTTCTGATAGACGCCCAGAATTTTTCTCTTTTTATTATAATCTCTTTTACATCCTCATTAAAAAGAATATCTAAATATCTTTTGCGGAGTTTTTCTTCTTCATCTTGAAGCCCGTGCCATTTTTCAGGAAGTGGTCGCAAACTTTTTGAAAGCATTTTCCAAGAAGTTACCTGCAATGTTTTCTCGCCTCTTTTGGTAGTAAAAAGTGTTCCTCCAACCTCTATAAAATCGCCAATATCAATGACTTTTTGGAAAAAATCAAATGTTTCAGCTCCTATATCATCTTTCTTGATAAGCCCTTGAAACTTGGCCGTGCCATCGTAAATATTAAAAAATACCAAAGCTCCCTGCTCGCGAAGTGACATTAGTCTCCCGGTAAGATGAATATCTTTATTTTCTAAAAGTGAATCGTATTTTTCTATAACCTCGTTCAATGAAAAATCCCTTCTGGATGATGATGGGTAAGGATTTACTCCAGCATCTCTTAAGATTTTTAATTTCTCTATTCTATTATTTCTTATTTCTACTAATGAACTCATTTTTGTGGATTATTTGATATCCATAATTTTATATTCCATCATACCAGATGGGCAAGTATATTTAAAAGAATCGTGTTTGTTTTTCCCGAGGATTGCAGCGCCAAGTGGTGACCTGTTTGAAATTTTCCCTTTTGCCATATCGGCTTCTTCCGAGCCAACTATTTGAAAAACCTTTTTTGTTCCGCATCCAGCTTTTTCCAAAGTCACAGTGCTACCTATCATCACATGATCACCGTGTCTGTCTTCAAAAACCGATGCATTTTTCAAAATTATTTCAAGTTTTGAAATCCTATCCTCAGTATTTGCCTGATTTTCTCTAGCTTCATGATATTCGGCGTTTTCGGACAGGTCGCCAAGACCCCTAGCATAATCCAAACTCTCCGCGACCTCCTTTCTCTTATTCGTCTTTAAATCCTTCAGCTCCTCCACGAGTGCATCATACTTCTCCTTTGTTAAATATTCTCTTTTTTCATCAGGCATAATATTATTGGTTAATTATTAAAGTGCCACCATTCTACCAAACTATGGGTTGATAGTCAAAATTTTGCATAAAAAAAACGACCCGAACCCCATTACAGGATCCAGGTCGTAGATCGTGTTGTCGGCGAGAATTACTTCGCCTGCCAGCAGATCGTTCCCGAGTTCTTCATACAGAATTCTGTCATCTTGTAGCTCTGAGGGTCTGAAACCAAGTGCCACACGATGACTGTGAGAAGAATCGCAGAAACCGACATACAAATAATCAACCTTTTCATCTTCAATCCTCCTAACTACTAGTATACACCCTTTCGTATCTTTTGTCAAGCATTTTTACATTTTCTTTTTATAAGTCCAAAAATAGCTTGCAAAATAAGGCTTTTTGCCAAAAATTTTGTTAGGGGTGGCGATCCTGTTCCTTTTGAACTGACTTGGGAGCGCGACTGGCGCGAGCACGAGGAATTTTTTAGCAAAAAAATATCCGTGCAGTTCAAAAGGAATAGGTCGACAGGACCCCGTGAAATTTTTCGGCTGAAAATATTATTTAAAATACTCCGGTGTATTTGTTCCCATCCAATCAAGAAGTCCACGCATTATATACACACCTCCCATAGTATTTGTGACTGGACCTTTTTCCATTATCACAGCAAAAGCGTATTTTGGATTGTCATAAGGGAAAAAACCGGTGACCCAGGAATTTACAAATTGTTTGTAAACACCAAGCTCGGCAGTTCCTGTCTTTGCAGCGACTTTTACATCAGGAGTATTGAGCCCGACGGCTACCCCATCCGTCACACCAAGTCGCATTCCCTCTTTTACAACTTTATAATAACCTGAATCAAAATTTAATTTTTCTGATTTTGAAATCTGTGTTGTATCACCGAGAAGAATTGTCGGTGCAAGAAGTGTGCCTTCGTTTGCAATACTTGCTACAGCTCTCACTGCCTGAATAGGACTAACCTGAAAACCGTATTGCCCGATGGATGTATGATATGTGTCACCAATCCTCCAATCTTCCCCATTAAAATTCGCTTTTTTCCATTCGGGAGTTGGAATTGTTCCGGAAACATTATTAAAAAAGTCACCGGGAACATCTCGTCCAAAACCAAACATTGTCATATATTTATCTATATTTGCAATTCCTAAACCCTTTTGACCCTCATATCCTCCACCAACTTCATAAAAATAAACATCAGAAGATACGGCTAGAGCGTGTCGCATATCCACATAACCTTGCGCTTTCCAATCTTTGAAAATTGTAGGATGAGCTGGATCATAGGGATTTGCGATTGAAATATATGCGGTACCCAAAATATTTGTAAGCGGGTCAATCACTTTTTCACTCTGTGCTGCCATCGCCATATATGGCTTTACGATAGAACCCGGAGTATAAAGCCCGCCGGTAACCCTATCCAAAAAAGGTTTGTTTTTATCTTTTAAATATTTATTCACAGCACTACTGTTTCCGTCGGTCATAGATTGCGAATCGTATTCAGGATAACTTGCTGATGCAAGAATTTCTCCAGTATGTATGTCCATTATTACACCTGCTCCACCAGAAAATCCGACTTGTCGAGAAAGTGCGGAAATTAAATTATAAAATTCGCTTTGAACTCTAGAATCAATGGAAAGTTTTAAATCTTTCCCGTCTACCTCTGAGCGTACGACACTTTCTGTCTGCACTTTACCGAGAGCGTTTATTTCAACTATTCTTACACCGTTTTGCCCAGAAAGTGCCTGATCGTAGACCTTTTCAACGCCATCTTTACCGACAAAAACATCACTATAATAGAAACCGTATTTATCTTTTGAGGGATATTTTAAATATCCGACTGTGTGAGCAAGTCCTGAAATGTTTGCATATGTTCTATCCGGAAATTCTAGATTATTTTTATTTTCTGTATTCCACGCGAGATTAATATCATTCCTATCAGAGATAACTCCTCTTTTTGCAAAAATAAGAGTGTTTCGCATTATATTATTTTCGCTTCTTTGAAAATATGCGAGGCCGTTTACGATTTGTAAATTAAAAACACGAAAAAGAAATAGGACAAAAATTATAACAAAAAATATGGATAAAAAAATAATTGTTCTGACAGATATTGCCTTCTCTATCCTACCCTCAAACTGATGAACATTAAAATTCGGCAGATTACTGGAATCCAAAGAAATCTCATCCGGATCAATGTCTTTGATCCTATCTTTATAAAAATTGTTTTTTGCCATTTTTTTGGGTTAATAGAATTTTAGCATTTTTTTCAGCCAAAATGAAATGAGAAAAAAAGCTAGAAAAAATACAAAGAAAAAATGACTAAAGCCAAAAAAATGAATACCATTTCCCCCATAAATTGAATCAAATAGATATCCGAGAATAATAGCTTCTGCAAAAAAATTAAAATAGAAAACTAAACAAATCGCAAATATAAATGTCAGCCACCATGGCAAAACAAAAAAGGATATAAATAAGGCAATTGAAGCAAATACTCTTAACATATTATTTTTTCTTCCCTACAATTTCAACAAAACTTAATTCCTGAATATTTACAGGACTCTTAAAAAGCACTGACTGAAAAGAATCTGTGGATTTTGATTCAACTTTTTCTACAATTCCAAAAATATTTGAACTAATAGAAGGTATGACAATACTATCGCCTTCTTTTATTCCAATCTCTTTCGGAACCTGAACTGTAAAATTTCCATCACCCACACCCATAGCTTCCTGTGTCACATTGTTAGGACCAATCAAAACACTTATTTTTTCTCCGGGACTTGAATAAAGTTTAATTTTTGATGAGTAATCATAGACCTCTACCACCTCGCCGATAAATACAGAAACATCTGCCATCACTTTTTCTCCAACAAAAATACCATCATTTTTACCAGCATCTACAATAATAATGTCATAAGGAGAAATTCCTGGCTTTACTAAAATAGAAGCTATCGTTAGATTTTCTGATTGTTTTTTCCTGTTAAAAAAATCCTTTAGTGTTTCATTTTCCTTTTTTACTAAATCAAAAAACAAGAGGTCCTTACTTGCATTTTCTATTTGCAGAGATAATTTTTTATTTTCTTCAATCAAGGATTTCTTTGACCTGAATGTTTCTATATTGCTATTCCATATTGTCACGACTGAATTAGAAAATTTCCAAAGTGGAGTCCCTATTTTTAATAAGATATTTTGAGAAAAATTAGCAGAAAGTAACCATATAAATAAAGCAACAAGAATCAGAATAGCAATTATCTTCAGAAGATTTCTTTGCGGTTTTTTTTCTCTACTTTTTACGAGGTAATTCATCTTCGTTTAATATTAGGACCTCTTCAAAACCATCTAGATTTTCTATAATAATTCCTGCACCACGAGCGACTGCTGTCAGGGGGTCTTGTGTCACATAAACAGGAATTTTTAAATAATCAAAAAGCAAAGTGTCTAAACCTTTTATGAGCGCACCACCGCCAATCAAATGAATTCCTCTAGACATAACATCTGCCAAAATTTCCGGAGGGGTCGTTTCCAAAACCTCTTTCGTGGCTTCAAGCAAACTTTCAATGGACTGTGACATTGCTTCTCTAATATCTGAATCAGTAATAATAACTTCCCTCGGCAAACCTGTAATTAAATCCCTTCCTTTAATAGATGCCTCCATCGGTTCACCGGGAACGACATTACCAACACTCATTTTAATAATTTCGGCAGTTTTTTCTCCAATCAAAATTTTAAATTCACTTCTGATATAAGAAATAATATCATTATTTAATTTATCTCCGGCTATTCGGACATTTTTTGACCTGACCACTCCAGAAAGAGAAATAACAGCAATATCCGTGGTACCTCCGCCAATATCAATAATCATATTCCCCACAGGGTCTTTTATCGGCAAACGAATTCCGATAGCTCCGGCCATCGGTTGCTCTACAATGTATACTTCTCTTGCTCCAGCATTTTTTGTCGCATCCCGTACTGCGCGAATTTCAACATTTGTCACTCCGCTTGGCACACCGATGACAACTCTTGGCCCGAGCATTTTCGGTAAATATTCTTCAGCCCTTCTTAAAAGATGTGCAATCATTTCTTCTGTAATTTCAAAATCAGAAATCACGCCATCCACGAGGGGGCGCACAGCAACAATGTGAGCTGGCGTTCTGCCAAGCATTTCTTTTGCTTGCGTACCTACAGCCACCACCCTACCGGTTTTTTGATTGAGTGCTACGACAGATGGCTCATTTATCACGATTCCTTTTCCAGCAATATAAACAAGCGTATTTGCAGTTCCCAAATCTATTCCGATATCATTGGAAAGGTATTTTCTTACTTTTTTTTTCGTCTCTTCAAACATTTTATTTATTCTTTTCTACGAATTCCAGAATGTCTTTCTCTTTCACCATTTCTACTTTTCCACTCGCTCTATCCTTTACTTCAAAAACTCCTTCGGCTAAACCTTTCTCGCTCACCACAATCCTAAGTGGAATTCCAAGCAAATCCGAATCATTAAACTTTTCACCTGCACGAAGGTCGCGGTCGTCATAAAGCGTTTCTATGCCCATTTTTTCTAGCTTTTCATACAAATCTTTGGCCGATTTCTTAACCTTATCACTATCTCCGGAAATTTCAATGATGTGCACAGAAAATGGCGCAATAGCTTTTGGCCAGACCAAACCCTTGTCATCGGCAAAAACCTCCACCACGGTTCCCATTACTCTACCCGGACCAATACCATAACACCCCATAAATACCGATAATTTTTCATTTTTCTCGTTCACATAATAAAGGCCTAGCGGTTCGGAAAATTTTGTTCCTAATGTAAAAATATTTCCAACTTCAGAAGCTTTCTTCTCTACTAATTTTGTATTTCCGCATTTAGGACATGCCGGCTGTTCCTTGATAACTTCAGAATTTACTGCGATCATACATTTATCACAGCAATTAATAATATCCTCTCCAGCAGAAGTGACTGTCTGAAATTCGTGAGAATATTTTGAAAAACTTCCTCCGGAAGCAAAAGTAATGTAGGTAATATCTCCAAGTCCAACTTTTTCAAAAACCTTTTTGTATGCTATTTTTGCTTTTTCATAAAAAATATTGTGTTCATTTTCATCCTTGGAAAAAGAATACAAATCTTTCATCAAAAATTCTCTACTACGCATTATTCCACTTTTTGCACGGGCTTCATTTCTAAATTTTGTTTGAATTTGGTATGGATAAGTCGGCAAGTCTCTGAAAGATCTGATATGATTTTTCATAAGAGCAGTAAGCGGTTCCTCGTGAGTAAAGGCAAGACCAAGTTCCGTATTATTTAAAAGTTTTGTCTTAAACCAAATGTCCATTTTTTGTGAATCCCATCTGTCAGTCGCTTTCCAAGGTGCACTATCTTGAAGAGCTGTGAGAAAAAGTTCTTGCCCACCAATTGCGTTCATTTCTTCCCTGATGATATTATTTATTTTATTTAAAACTCGTAAGCCAAGTGGTAAATAAGAGTAGACTCCCGCTATTTCTTTGTTTACATATCCGGCTCGTGTCAAAAGAATCGCATTTTTTGAAACCTCATCTTTTGGCCCATCCTTCCTTGTTTTTGTAAGTAATTTACTTTGTAACATAATATGTGAATATTACATTAAAATTTAATAAAAACAAACACTTGACCTAAAATGATAAGTATGCTAGTTTAATTTAGGATAGAAGGTACAACAACAACACTAAAAGGAGACTTGATATGCATGATCATCACAAATGGGCAAATCTGACATTTGCACGAATGCAAATAATGGAGAACATTATAGCGGTGATATTCCTGTTTACAGGGATAATCCGTGAATATCATCTGGGCCATTTCGCCTACCATACGCATTCAAAGCTGGGACTTTTCTGTGACTATATGGAAAAAGTGGCAGAAAATGACGGGCTTTGGAACGCGCTTGAGAAAAAAAGAAAAAAACTGATGGGAGCGAAAAAACTCATCATTTACGAGATATCAGCGTTTAACACCGTCTTCGCAAGGCAAAAGTTGAGAAGGGTTCTCAACCAATGCAAGACAAAACATCAGTGAGATTCTGTTCTCACACCCGCGCCCCACAAGGCGCGGTTTTATTTTGCTGATTACTTTATCAATCTACCAATATCCTTAAATGTCAAAACAATCATAAGTAAAATTAGAAGACCGAAGCCAATCGTATTTAAAATGTTTGCAATTATCGGTTTAATATTTTTTCTTGTTATTCCTTCAATCGCTACAAAAAGCACTCGCCCACCATCAAGCGCCGGAAAAGGCACAAGATTTATCATTCCAAGATTGATTGAGATGAGAGCGATGAATCCGAGAAAATATGAAAGGCCAAAATATTTTGCTTGACCTACCATTTCCGCAATTCCCACTGGCCCAGTCACTTGAGAAAAATCCGCCTTGCCTACTATCGCATTTTTTATCAAATCATAAATTCCAACGATTACTTTTCCTGAAGTTATGATAGTCGTTTTTCCTCCTTCATAAAAAGAACGCAAAATTCCAAATTTAATGATGCCTACAGTATCCATTCCAATACCTATCACTCGCACTCCTCCGGAAATATCCGGAATGATATCAAGCTCAGTCTGTTTGCCACTTCTTTCATAAATAATTTTTACAGATGAGACAGAATCCTTCACAACTTTTTGGACTTCCGCGAGTGTCGGCACAGTAAAACTTTCCGTCCCATTTGAAATACTGGAAATTCTGTCACCAATTGTAATTCCTGCTTTTTCCGCAGGAGAATTTTTCATTACAGAAAGAACAATCGTAGAAATATTTGTTGCGACATTTTTGTATTCAGAGTCCACAGAGGAAATAAGTCCAACAGCAAAAGATGAAGAAATTAAAATCCATGCAAAAATTAAATTAAATAAAATTCCGGAAAGCAAAATCGCAACTTGTTTCCATTTTGAGACATTTACAAAACTTTTTCCTTTTCCGTCTTTGCGAGGAAGCTCCTGACGAAGCAATCCATCCGCTTCTTCTGTAACTCCGTCTTCCCCAAAAATCTTCACAAATCCCCCGAAAGGAATCGCCCCGATAGAATATTTCGTCCCCCCTTTCCCCCACGACAAAATCCTTGGTGGAAACCCCACACAAAATTCATCCACCCTCACCCCACACATTTTTGCCACTATGAAATGCCCCAGCTCGTGCACAAAAACAAGCATAGCGAGAACCACGAGAAAAAGTATTATTGTTAGTATCATTTAGATATTCTATCACCCCGTAGTGAATTTTGCCATCAGGTTTTCAGAAAAACCCAATGTTTTCAAATGGCAAAATCTACTACAGGGTATCAAAAAAACTGAAACTACAAAGAAACCTCTTTCTCTTTTTTTGCCAAAGTTGCTTCTAGATTTTTGTTGCCTTCGTCAATTGTTTTTTGCATTTCGTCTTTCAAACGGAATTTGTCGTCCTCACCCATTCCGCCAAGTTTTTCTCGGGCTTGAATTTCATTCCAAATCACATCTCGAATACCTCGCAATGAAACCTTTGCATCTTCCATTTTTGATTTGGCGGTCTTCAAAAGAAGTGTGCGTCTGTCTGCGGTAAGTTCTGGAAAAGAAACTCTCACGCCTTTGTCATCTGCCGTGACTGACACGCCAAGATCTGAAACCAAAATTGCTTTTTCTATTTCTTTTGTCTGACCTTTGTCCCAAGGAGAAATACGAAGAGAGCGAGCATCTTCAATATTTACACTTGCCATTTGATTGATAGGCATTTTCTGGCCGTACACTTCTACTAGCACTCCATCAAGAAGCGCTGGACTCGCCATCCCCGTCCTAATACTCAAAAATTCTTTTTTCAACCATTCCTCCACACCCTTCACTTCATCCTTCAATTTTTTAAAATCGTATAACATCCCGATAGTAAAATTTCAAATTGTTTTTATATTTATGAAAACTTTTTGAAATTTTTATTATTTTTAATAATATTTCGACACATTTAGCATGACCTATAGTAAAAACAAAATGATTTGAAATTTACTACGGGACAAGTCCTGATAAATTTTCTTCACTTAATATTATCACGAAAAGAGTAAAAGAAAAAGGGCTCGCTGTCATGATGACTAGCGAGCCCGGTACCGGCAGAAATGCCACACTACTTGATTGGGCTTTGGGAGGTGAGGATTTTGTCGTAAATGCACTCGCCTCCAGTCGGGTTTTTGAACTCAACAAACTTCCTCACAACGATGTATATTCCACCGTTTGTAACCAAGTTGTCGCCTGCCAAACTAAAAAGTCTGGGCGGGCAAATTATTGCAGGAATACCAGGTGCCTTGAGAAAGGCGTAACGCCTGTCCGAAACCATGATGATTCCCACAACCTCGTTAGTAGTACCTACCACGAGGTTCTCGTTGTAGTTCGGATAGCCGAGGGCTTCGGCTTTTCCAAAAGCTCTACCAGAATCAAAACCCTTAAGAGGCAGTAAGAATCCAATAGCAATCAAAACTACAATTACTACGACGAGCATTATCAATCCAATCGCCGTAATTCCACTTTTCATTTTCATAAAGAACTTCTCCTTATTTTCTATTTAGTTCGTCTGAAGGACCGCCTTCAGATTCTGAATTTACTATATCAAGAACATCCTTAAGAGTAAAGCTCGCCAATGGCAAGGTCTGACCTTGCCATTAAATTTTAAATAATTAAAGCGAGATGTTCTAGGAGGATTTTGAGAGATGGAGCGGGGTCACTTGCATATGAACGACATTTTTCTAGTTCCTCAAGAATGAAAAGTTCTTTGGGAGTGGCTTGAGAGATTTGAGTTTTTTTGTAAAATTCTGATTCCAAGGAATTGAGAAAATTAATTGCTTGAATTCGGCTTTCTTTTTCGTCGGAGATATCGTCAAGCAAGTCCTTGATTAGTTTGAGACGCTCGCCGAGATTTGATGAAAGAAAATCCTTTGGGTTAATTTGGGAATCAGCGGTGGCGGATGATTTTTGCGAGCCCAGATCAGGGCTCACAAAAATCATCCTTGACTTGAGCGTCGGCAAAAGATTCCCCGCCGAAGGTGAGATAAGAAAAAAACAAGTTCCGCCAGATGGTTCTTCAAACATTTTGAGCATTGCGTTTTGTGCTTGTTCGGTAATAAAATTTGCATAAATTACAGAAATTCGTAAATCGCCCATCGTCGGCTTTTGAAAATGATTATCTTTTATCATTCTTCCAGACTCCACATTTAATGTATCAAATTCCGCAAACCAAAAATCCGGATTGCCTTGCGTCTTAAATCCAATTTCTTTTTCAACAAAATCAAAAACCTGCTTTTTCACTTCCTCACCGGAAGCATTTATGCAATAAGCGTGGTGCAACTTGCCAGTTTTTTTATAAAAATCTTTTAACTGTTTCATCTTGGTAATATTACCACATCTGTCTCATAATTTCTGTCATTCCCGTGCATACGGGAATCCATCCCCTCCGTCTTTGCGAGGGTATTCCCGAAGCAACCTAGTTCTGATTCTCTAGATTGCCACGTCGGAAACCTCCTCGCAATGACAGACAAAAAAAAGAGCCCCGACCAGAGCGTCGGGCTCTTTGTCGGGGATCACTTCCAATAATCACGATAACTCTCAATACCGATACTCGCGTATTGCCGAGTTATCACAATCAAGGCACTTACGCCGACTTCGCACGACTCTCCCCAACCTCATCGGATGTGTGCCTCTTCTGCTTGATGGCAACGAACCCGTGCGCCATCTTACATTAATACACTTTTCACATAGTGCCATTCGTCTTACCTTGACCTTTTTAGCCATAAGAACACTCCTTTCTTTTCTCCTAAAAAATACTAGCACAATCAAGTCATAGCAACAAGCGAATGAGTGTTGCCATATTTCAGTGTCCGCAGGCGAGCTTGCAAGGCGCGATGTGGTGTAATTTTGTTGAGCGTAATCGCGAGACAAAACTATACCAACAGCGCAAGCCGCCGAGGATTAGGAAATTTTCCGGCTGGGGAAAATTTCTGCACTGAAATATGGCAATACGAATGAGCCTCTATCTCTTCGCAATAATAGATTTCTTGTAAACATCCAAATGTTCCAGAGCAATTCCTGTACCTTTTGCCACACAGTAAAGCGGATCTTTTGCCACGACGGCTTTCACACCAGTTCTGCGAAAAACGAGCTCCGCCATATTGCGAAGCATTGATGAACCGCCTGTCAAAATAATTCCCCTGTCAATAATATCTGCAGAAAGTTCCGGTGGCGTCTCTTGCAAAACATCTTTTATCGCTTTTATCATATCTCGAAGCTCGCGTGAAATTGCTTTTACAATTTCATTTGTTTTTATTTCTGTTGAACGAGGAAGTCCTGTCAGAAAATCGCGTCCTTTGATAGTCAGCGAAAGTTCTTCTTCCATCGGCACAGCACTTCCAATTTTTATTTTAATTTCTTCAGCAGTTTTATCTCCAATTGCAAGATTGAAAGTTTTTTTAATATAATCGGCAATAGCAGCATCAATTTTATTTCCAGCACATTTCACGGAAGTTGAAGAAACAATTCCTCCAAGAGAAATCACCGCCACATCTGTCGTCCCTCCGCCAATATCCACCACCATATTTCCCATCGGTTCGTAAATTGGAATTCCTGCGCCGATAGCAGCGAGAATCGGCTCTTTGACAACATAAGCATTTTTGGCTCCTGCTTTTATTGCAGCTTCTATCACCGCGCGTCTTTCTGTGGAAGTCACACCAGCTGGAACAGAAATCATAACTTCTGGTTTAAAAATATTCCATTTGCCGAGTGCTTTGTTTATAAAATATTTGAGCATTGCTTCCGTCACGCGATAATCAGCGATAACTCCGTCTTTCATCGGTCTGTAAGCGATAATGCTATCTGGCGTTTTTCCAATCATTTTTTTTGCTTCTTCACCGACGGCGAGAATTTTGTTGTCTTGTTCAGAAACCGCAACCACAGATGGCTCAAAGAGAACCACACCTTTCCCCGGCAAAAAAACGAGAGTGCTCGTTGTTCCTAAGTCAATTCCAATTTTTCTGATAAAAAATGACATATTCACTTCAATATATCACTTCTTATTTTTTTTACAATCTTATGTTATACTCGCCGTATGAATTTACAAATTGAAGGCGGAAGAAAACTTCACGGTACAATAGTCACAAAAACATCAAAAAATGGAGCGATGGGAATTATTTGTGCTTCCCTTTTAAACAAAGGCAAAACGATAATAAAAAATGTTCCTAAAATTGAAGAGGTTTTCAGAATGATTGAAGTTTTGGAAAGCATCGGCGTGGCAATCAAATGGAACGAAAATGATCTTGAAATTGAACCCAAGAAACTTGACCTGAAAAAAATTAACAAGGAATCTGCCGAAAAAACCAGAAGCGTCATAATGCTCATCGGCCCGCTTATGCACTTTTTCAAGAAGTTTTCATTGCCACAGTCCGGTGGTTGCAAACTCGGCGCCCGCACTCTCACTCCGCACTTTTTTGCCCTTGAGAATTACGGCCTAAAAATTGAAACGAAATCAAAAAGCTATGAAATTACTGCTAAGAAACTCAAACCCGCTGAATTCGCCCTTTACGAATCCGGCGACACTGTCACAGAAAATGCAATAATGGGAGCCGTACTTATCCCCGGGAAAACCGTCATCAAATTCGCCTCTCCAAACTATATGGTTCAGGACCTTTGTTTTTTCCTACAAGATTTGGGAGTAAAAATTGAAGGTGTTGGCACAAGCACACTTGTAATTTACGGACAAAAAGAAATTAATAAAAATATTACATATTGTCTCGGCGAAGATCCGATTGACTCAATGTTTTTCATCTCTTCTGCCATCCTCACCAATTCCACAATTGAAATAAAAAGATGCCCGATTGATTTTCTTGAAATTGAACTTCTTAAACTCAAAAAAATGGGCTTCAAATACAAACTTTCAAAAACTTACAAAGGACTAAACGGCAGAATAAATTTGGTTGATATAAAAACATTTCCTTCCAAGCTCACTGCACTCGCCGATAAAATAGAAGCCCATCCATACCCCGGAATGAATATAGACAACCTTCCATTTTTTGTTGTTATCGCGACACAAGCAAAAGGTCAAACTTTGATTCACGATTGGGTTTATGAAAAACGCGCGATTCATTATAAAGAATTGGACAAGCTCGGTGCCGACACCATACTCGCCGACCAACACAGATTTTATGTAAATGGAAAAACAGAGCTTAAACCCGCAGAAGTTATTTGCCCACCAGCTCTAAGGCCCGCCGCCATCATCCTCATCGGGATGCTTTCTGCAAAAGGCACATCCATTTTACGAAATGTTTACAGCATCAATCGCGGGTATGAAGAAATATCAAAACGACTTAATTCTATTAGAGCAAAAATAAAAGTTTTTAGAGAATAGTTCTCCTCTGTCATTCCTGCGTAGGCAGGAATCAAGAATAAAAGGTACCTGACCCCATTATCCCCTAAATACTAATCACCATTGCCCTCTACATGATAACAAAACGCCTTAAAACGTTTTCCTCCCTCATGAAACTTGTTAAGTCCTGTAGGAACTTCGGAAGGATCAACACTAAGAATACCATCTTTGTCCTTTACTATTTTATAAGCAGAAACATGATATGTCCAAAAGATATCACCAACAGAAAAATGATGTCCGCCACTTTTACTATCCTCAGCCACAATCTTTTGTAATACCTGTAGGTTTGGAAGATTCCAGTAACTATAGCCACCGGGTGCAATTTTACCAGTATCCTTAAACGTATAATGATTTAATTTCATTTGCAGGTCATTAGCTTCTTCCCAAGACAAATCATCGTATACAGTCGACAATTTTAATTTAGGAGCAACTTCAATATTTTCTGTCTGTGCCAATATTTTTTCTTTCATATTTTTATAAAATTTTATTTATTAATTTCGACAACTTCATTCTACTCTCTCTCTCTCTCTCTCTCTCTTGCAAGTTCGGGTTTGTGGACAACTTCTCTGGATTCCCGCCTTCGCGGGAATGACAGAAGGGATGGATTCCGTTCTCCAACGGAATGACGGAGAATGCAAGTACAGATATTGAAAAAGAAGCTGTTTTGTGGCAGAATGCTAAGAATGAATCCCGTAGTAGAATTTCAAATTACTGCCTTTCGTTTTTTACTATAGGGTTGCCATTTTATCGAAATTATCAACATATTAATTAGAGTTTCAAATTGTAAATAGGGCAGTAAAAAACAATTTGAAATTTCACTACAGGATGAAACTTATTGAAGTCATACCTATTTCTAGGGGCATACCAAAGGAGTCGTTGAACTATTTTTCGTCTGTTGCCGTGCCTGTGGGCTCGGTGGTGAAAGTTCCTCTTCGAAAGAAAATTATTCCAGCAATTGTCGTGTCGGAAAGAGATGTGGAAGAAGCAAAATCAGATATCAAGAATTCTTCTTTTCCGCTCAGGAAAATTGAGAAAGCAAAATTCGCGAAATTTTTGACTTCGGATTTTGTGGAGGCCGGAAGAGAGACGGCAAAATATTTTGCTGGCTCCACGGGCTCCGTTTTGTTTTCTTTGGTTCCAAAAGTTCTGCTTGAAAATGTGGAAAAAATAAAAATTCATAAGATTGAAGAGGCAGAAAATAAAAAAACTCAACATCATGAAAAATATGTTGTGCAGGCAACCGACGAAGAAAGATACGCAAATTATAAAAGTTTGATAAGAGAAGAGTTTGCAAAAAACTTGTCTGTTTTCTTTTGCTTGCCGACAATTCAAGATATTAAAAAAGCAACCGAAAAACTGCAGAAAGGAATAGAAAAATACACTTACATTTTGCACGGTTCATTGAACGAAAAAGAAATAATAGAAACAGTCAATAAAATTCTCGCTGAAACACACCCTGTCTTGATCATAGGCACAGGAGGCTTTCTATCCATACCAAGGTCCGACCTTGGCACTCTCATAATAGACAGAGAAAATTCTAGAGCATACAAAAATCAAGGACGACCATATCTAGATATCAGATATTTTGCGGAAAAGTATGCCGAACAAGCAAAAATAAAATTGGTATTTGGCGACTTACTTTTAAGGACGGAAACAATCTGGCGATTTAAAAATGGAGAGTTAGTAGAAATTTCTCCTTTGAAATTCAGATCACTTTCCACTATGACCGAGGAAATTATAGAAATGAAAGAAATTTCAGAAAATTCACTAGAGAAAAAGAAATTCAGAGTGATAAGTGACAGGTTGGAGGGCTTAATAAAGAAAAATATAGAAAATAACGAGCATCTTTTTATTTTTGTCGGTAAAAGAGGTCTCTCGCCTTCTGTCGTTTGCGCTGATTGCGGGACGATAGTGGCCTGTAGAACCTGTGGTGCTCATACCGTGCTTCACAAAGCATCGGAGGAAAACTTTTTCCTTTGTCATAAATGCGGAGAAAGGAGAAGTGCACTAGAAAAATGCGCAAAATGCGATAGCTGGAAACTCACGACTCTTGGAATTGGTTCAGAGCTCATTGAACAAATGCTTTTAGAAAAATTCCCCAACCAAAAAATATTTAAACTTGACTCGGATAGTTCGCCAACACACAAAAAGGCCTCACAAATAATAGAAAAGTTTTATGCCTCTCCGCAAGGAATTCTCATCGGTACAGAAATGGCACTTTTGTATCTTACAGAGAAAATTGAAAATTCTGCGGTTGTTTCAATGGATTCTTTTTTCTCAATTCCTGATTATAGAATAAATGAAAGAGTTTTAAATATTTTGCTTAAAATTAGGTCAATTACAGACAGAAATTTTATTATTCAGACAAGGGACTCTTCACAAAAGGTCTTTGACTATGCTTCCAAAGGAAATCTCATTGATTTTTATAAAGATGAAATTTATATGAGAGAAAAACTCGGCTATCCACCTTTTTCTGTACTTATAAAAATAATAATTGCCGGAACAAAAAATGAGGTTTTACAAAGTGTGGAATATTTACAAAAAGAACTCACACCATTTGAAATAAATGTTTTTCCTGCTTTCATCCCCGGAGCCAAAGGCAAATATGCCGTCAATGGAATTGTAAAAATCCCAAAAAAGGACTGGCCAAATGAAAAAATTCTCGGTGTCCTCAAAACCCTTCCACCAAACTTCTCGGTAAATATAGATCCGGAGAGTTTACTTTAAATTAAAGCGAGGTTGACAAGTTTAGTCAGAAATGTATAATTTTATTGGATGTAAATAGTAAACAAAAGGAGGTACACAATGCCAATTCTAGGCGTAAAGATAGTAATAGTTCCAGATCAAGAAAACGGAATAGTGAAAATCATAAATGATCATCCAGGTTCGCAGTCTATGATATACAACCATATCTTGATCATCTATGATGATGGTACTTTCAAACTCATAGCAGCAATAGCGAAATCTTTCGGGCAGCATGGGGCCCGCACAATTGCTCTGGGAGTATCGTATGGTCTGCCGATTGAAACCGATCCAGACTTCTACAAAAAACTCAAGTAAGCTACCCACCAACGGGAAGGAAAATTCATCCTTCTGTGCGGTGGGTTTTTCTTTTGCAAAAATTTTGCTAAATAAAATAAACGAGCCAGTGTTGTCATATTTCTGTGTCCGCAGGCGAGCTTGCATGGCGCGATGTGGTGTAATTTTGCGAAGTGTATTCACGAGCAAAACTATACCAACAGCGCAAGCCGCCGAGGATTAAGAAATTTTCCGGCTGGGGAAAATTTCTGCACAAAAATATGACAATACTGGCGAGTTTTTATTTAACAAAATTTTTGTAAAAGAAAACCTACCTTAAATCATAGTGCACCTTGTTGCCATAACGAAGATCTAGATGATTGAGTTTGCTTAGAAACGCTGTGCTTGTGCTGATGGCATTACTTTGCAACATTGCGTCAATGTCACTCAAGCTTGTTTCAAATGTTTGAGATTCGTTGAAATTTATTTGTCCGCCAGCTTCAAGGTCAATTTCGTATTCATTATCGGGAAGCGATGACAAACTGACTGGTGCGAAACCAAGCTCTTTCAATTTATTCATAAAAGCATAAAGTCGTAAAAATTTTGGATTGCCAACATAGGTATTGCCGATTGGATTTTCAAAAGTTCCGCCATAAAAATACAAAAAAGAATTACCAATAATTTCCGGAGCTTCCGTGTAAATAAATCCACTCTTGTCCAAAAAGTAACAGCTCTTTACTCCCCTTTCTTTGGACTCACACCAAATGCCGACAGGTGTCCTTTCCGAAATAATTATTTTAATAGAATTTTTGCCCGTAATTCTCACCAACGCTCTATCCACTTTTAGAAAATCCTTTTTCAACGAATTTCCTATTGTCATCCACGGTAGAATCAAAACATTAGAACGAGAAAAAAG
The DNA here is from genome assembly GCA_903832855.1 of uncultured bacterium. Classification (GTDB taxonomy): domain Bacteria; phylum Patescibacteriota; class Minisyncoccia; order Phycocordibacterales; family GWA1-40-21; genus CAILDB01. Next base: position 57,138 of record CAILDB010000003.1, read on the forward strand.
CCCAAGGTATCTGCCATCCAAAGTCTTTTGCACATTTTGAGCCAAGTCATCTGCATTCAAGGTGGTCATCCCAACTACCTCTATCTTTTTTACATTCAAAACTCCGCTTCCAGAAAACCACGCAAGTGTTCCAAATAAAACAATAAATAAAACCAAAAACCAAAGAAATTTTCTTCCCCAAATTATTCTCCTTCTCTGTTTCAGAGAATGTCTTATGTCTCTCGGCGAATTTGTCATTAAAAATTAGGACTTTTTTCCGATGTATTCTGCACCCCCCATATATTTTCTCAAAACCTCCGGAATCTTAATACTTCCGTCTTCTTGCTGATTATTTTCTACAATCTGAATAAGAATTCTCGGAGTTGCAAGCGCAGTATTATTGAGTGAGTGAGCAAATTTCATTTTTCCATCATCGTCTTTGTATCTGGTATTTAATCTTCTGCATTGGAAATCATGGAAATACGAGCAGGAATGCGTCTCACCATATTTATTTTGAGATGGACGCCAAACCTCCACATCATACTTTTTCACCTGACCAAGCCCGAGATCTCCTCCACAATTTGCAACCACATGATAAGGCAAATTTAAAGCTTGCAAAAGTTCTTCAACGTTCGAAAGAAGCTCTTCGTGAAGTGCAACGCTTTTTTCATGGCTTGCTTCACACCATATTACTTGCTCAAATTTATAAAATTCGTGAAGTCTGTAAAGCCCCTTGACATCCTTGCTATAACTGCCCGCCTCCCTTCTGAAACACGGCGAAAATGCGAGTTTTTTGATAGGTAAATCTTTCTTGTCAAGTACCTTGTCAGCATTGTAGCTCATAGTCGCCACTTCGGCAGTTCCGGCAAGATAATCATTGTCTTGAGTCTTGTACAAATCATCCTCCCCCTGTGGCAAATATCCAGTTCCCAGAAGTGTTTCTCTACGCACGAGTGATGGCACAAACAAAAGCTTGTATTCACTTTTCTTTTCTCTGAAAAAGTCCATCACAAATTGCCAAAGCGCAAATTCCATAAGTGCACCTTCGTTTTTCAAAAAGTATCCACGGAATCCGGCAACCTTTGCGCCAATTTCAAAATCCGCCAAATCCAATTTCTCCATCAGTTCAATATGATCTTTTGGTCTGTAAGTAAAATTTGGCTTCTCACCCCAAGCACGCACTTCCACATTATCCGCGTCGCTATCGCCTTCTGGCACAGACATATCTGGAATATTTGGAACCTGAAGCATAAGAGCTTGCCAAACTTTCATAACTTCCTTCATTTTTTCTTCTTCTTTTTGAAGCTCATCTTTCAGAAGCTTCATATCTTCAAGTAGATTTTTCTTTTCTAGGGCGTCCTTCATAGAAGGTAATCTCTTGCTTGCTTCATTTTGTTTTGCTCTTTTTTCTTCAACCAAAAGTGTAAGAGCTTTTCTCTCATCATCGGCTTTAATAAGCGCCTCCACATCAAACTTCAAATGCTTTTTCTTTGCACCCTCCGCAATCAACTCTTTATTTTCTCGTATAAATTTTATATCTAACATAATTCATATATTATCAAGAAAATACAAAATAGACAACTCTTTTGCACATATTTGACTTTTGATAAAATACCGAATAATATAACATTAGGCACAAACTGGGAAATAGATGAGCAATACGCGAGTTATCTTCGGTAGGCATCAGCTACGGCCGAAAAGGAGCTCTCGTCCCATCAGCTTGTTGGCGAGGTAATGGCTCACCAAGGCTCACGGGTAGCTAGCGCGAGAGGGTCGCTGGCCATGCAGTTTGCGCTTAGCTCCGTTCCAATGTAATGTTGGGCGGAGCGCCTTTTTTTTATTTCTACTTTTCATAAAAATAATATATAATCATTTGCAGATATGTCATTAAAAGATTTTGAAGTTTATACAATTAAGAAGGCAGAGATGCCCGAATTGCTTCAGGAAATTCCGGATTGCCCGGAAAAACTTTTTGTTCAGGGTAAGATGCCGGGACCAGAAACCAAATTGCTTTGTGTTGTTGGCTCTCGCAAATTCACACCATACGGAAAAGAGGCCTGCGAGAAGCTTATCTCTGGTCTTCGCGGATATGACATTACTATTGTTTCTGGACTTGCAATGGGAATTGACGGTATTGCACATCAAGCAGCACTTTCTGCAGGACTAAAAACTATCGCAGTTCCGGGTTCAGGACTTTCAGAAAAAGTTTTATCACCACGAACAAATATTCCTATTGCAAATAAAATTTTGGAATCAGGTGGTGCGATGCTTTCCGAATTTGAAATGGATTTCATCGCCACACCATATAGCTTTCCACAAAGAAACAGAATTATGGCGGGGCTTTCTCACGCCACACTTGTCATAGAAGCGGAAATAAAATCTGGCACACTCATCACTTCCAAATACGCGACAGAATACAACAGAGATGTCTTTACTGTGCCAGGCTCAATTTTTTCAAAAAATTCTGATGGCCCAAACATGCTTATCAGACTTGGTGCGACACCCATTCGCACAAGTTCAGATATTTTGGAAGCCCTTGGCTTCAAAACAGATGAGGAACCGCAAAATCTTACGCTGAAATATTCTGATTGCTCACCCGAAGAATTACTTGTAGTTGAAATTCTGCAAAATCCAATGTCAAAAGACGACCTCGTCAGAAAAATGAAAATGCCAATTTCACAAGCGAGTGCTGTAATTTCAATAATGGAAATAAAAGGATTGCTCGAAGAAAGTATGGGAGAAATGCGTTTGATTTAAATTTCTTGACTTTATTTTCATAAGTAGTATAGTTTTCAGGTACTGTTCTAGGAAACCGAGAAAAAAGGAGAAGTTATGTCTAGGCGTCATGGATATGGTGAAAAGCCGAAAGTCAAAGGACGGGAGAACATGTCCAAAAGAGAAATAACGAGGTACGAGAACAAGGTCGTCTTGGTCGCTGGACAGGAAGTCATGTATGCGACCGAAAAGAAGACCGGGACCGTGGCTTCTGTGGAAGCAACCGCGTGCAATCTCGCGCTTGAAAAAAGCGGGTTTGTCGCCGTCTCGTTCGATGACGGACAACTGTGGATCGAACACGATAAACTTGCGGCGATCTGAAATAGCGATCGACCAAACCCCCGGCGCATGTAATTGCGCCGGTTTTTTTTGTAAAAAATAAAAAAAAATTTGCAACAAATGATATTTGTGTGTAATACTATACATTAATGAAATTATTAATTGTAGAATCGCCTTCAAAAGCGAAAACAATAGAAAAATATTTGGAAGGAGAATTTGTCGTCAAAGCGAGCGTAGGACACATTCGCGACCTTCCAAAAAGTAACAAACAAGCCATCGATATTCCCGGTGGTTTTATTCCCCATTATGAAATTTCCCCTGGGAAAGAAAAAGTTGTAGCTGAAATCCGTTCCCTTTCCAAAAAAGCTGATGAGGTATTGCTCGCAACCGACCCTGACCGAGAAGGAGAAGCTATTGCATGGCACATCAAAGAGGCAGTGGGACTGAAAAATCCAAAAAGAATTTGTTTCTATGAAATTACGAAAGATGCGGTCAAAGAAGCGATTAAAAATCCTCGCGAAATAGATGACAATTTGAGAAAAGCCCAAGAAGCGCGACGCGTGCTGGATAGAATTGTCGGATATGATTTGTCCGGTATGATTTGGAAAAAGGTGCGATATGGACTTTCTGCTGGACGCGTGCAATCCCCTGCCCTCCGTATAATAATGGAAAGAGAAAGAGAAATCCGCGCGTTTATTCCGGAAAAATTTTGGGTAATTACCGCAGACACTGAAGCAAACAAAAAAGATTTGATTTCTTTTGTCTGTGAAAAAGAACCTCGTGATATTAAAGAAGTTGAAAAGATTCTTGAGGTTGGCAAAAAAGAAAAATGGACGATAAAAAGTGTAAATGAAACAGAAGCCAAAAGAAGTCCAAAAGCGCCATTTACAACTTCTACTTTGCAACAAACTGCAAGTACACGACTCGGTTTTGCTCCATCAAAGACGATGGGTGTGGCACAGAAGCTCTACGAGGCCGGTCTTATCACATACATGAGGACAGACAGCACAAATATGAGTGTGGTTGCACTTGACCAAATTTCCGCAGTTGTAAACAAAGAATACGGTGCAGATTTTGCAAAAAGAAATGTTTACGTAACAAAAAGCAAAAATGCTCAGGAGGCTCACGAAGCTGTAAGACCAACAGATATGAGTAAAAAGGTTGCAGGATTTACAGATGAACAAAAAAGACTTTATCGTTTGATTTGGCAGAGAACAATCGCTTCACAAATGACAGATGCAAAAATTTTGAGAACAAAAATAACCGCACAAGTCGGTGATGGCACACAAACTCCGGATTTTTCTACAAATGGTTCGCGAACACTTTTTGAAGGCTGGCTCAAAGCTGACCCAGAAGCCAGAGGCGAAGATGTAGAACTTCCTGTAGTCAAAGATGGCGATGAAGTTAAATTACTTGAATTAAACAGCGAAGAAAAATCCACCGAACCACCAAACAGATACACCGAAGCTGGCCTCATTAAGGAACTAGAAAAAAGAGGTATTGGAAGACCTTCCACATATGCATCAATTATGAAAACTCTTGATGAAAGAGACTACGTCAGAAAAGAAGGTAAGACGTTAATACCGACAGACACAGGAGATGTCGTAAGCACATTTCTTGAAAATAATTTCGCAAACTATATCAGTGATACCTTTACTGCAGAAATGGAAGATGAGCTCGATGATATTGCAACTGGAAAAAGAGAATATTTAAAAACTCTTAAAGATTTTTACGGACCTTTTGCAAAAGAAGTAAAAGAAAAAAATAAAATTGAAAAAGTAAATAATCTCGGCGAAGCGGATGAAAAACACAAATGTCCTGTCTGCGGTGGGCCGATGGTAATCAAACTTTCCAAAACTGGAAGATTTATGAGTTGTGCAAAATTCCCAGATTGTGTGGGAGCGAGAAAAATAGACGGCGAAGAAATGGCTGGGCCAAAGGAAACCGGCGAAATGTGTCCGGAATGTAAAAAAGGTAAACTCGTAGAAAGAGAAGGCCGTTTTGGCAAATTTATTTCTTGTTCAAATTATCCAAAATGTAAATTTATCAAAAAAGATGCCGAGCTCGAAAGACAAAATAGCACCGGTGTCGCCTGCCCAATTTGCAAAACAGGAATGATGACCGAGAGACGAGGAAGATTTGGTAACTTTTACAGTTGTTCAAATTATCCAAAATGCAAAAATATTACAAAAGCAAAACCAACCGGCAACATCTGCCCTACTTGTGGTGCCCTGATGATGGCCGGAACAAAAACAATTCCGGAAAGATGCTCAAACAACAAATGTCCAAACAACAGACCGGATAAATTGGAGAAAAAACAATCTTAGTTGATTTTTGCCACCAAATCTATACTATATAGATATGGCCACCATAAAAGAAATAACCGACTTGATGGATCTACCATCAAAAGAAAATGTAGACCTCGTAACAAAGGCCTATAATTTTGCTGAGAAAGCACACGAGGGACAGAAGAGATTTTCTGGTGAACCTTACTTTATCCATGTGTATGAGACTGCCAAAATTCTTGCGGAGATGAAAATGGATGCCGCCACTATTTCAGCTGGGCTTTTACACGACTCCATAGAAGATGGCGTCGCCACAGAAGAATGTATCAAGACAGAATTTGGTGATGAAATTTTATTTCTTGTAAATGGTGTAACAAAACTCGGAAAAGTTAAATACAGAGGTGCTGAAAGACACATTGAAAGTTTAAAAAAGTTTTTGGTTGCAATCGCACAGGATCTCAGGGTTTTGATTATTAAACTTGCGGACCGTCTTCACAATATGCGAACGCTTGAGTTTGTCCGTGAGGATAAACAGCAAAGAATCGCACTCGAGACATTACAGATTTATGCTCCGCTCGCCTACCGACTTGGTATTAGAAAAGTATCTAGGGAACTTGAAGACTTAGCCTTCAAAAATTTAAATCCGAAAGAATATGAGGAAACCCTTAAATTTGTAAAAGCAAAGAAAGAACAGGATTTACCAAAGCTGGAAAAATTTGTGAAATCCGTGAAAAAAGCTTTGGCATTAGAGGGATTCACTACAATAAAAACCGACTATAGGTTAAAAGGTATTTATAGTTTACACAGAAAGCTTGGAGAAAAAGGTCAAGACATAGATAAAGTTTATGACATTCTTGCCCTTAGAGTTTGCGTAGAAACAGTGGCGGACTGTTATGCCGTTCTAGGCATTATTCATGGCATCTGGAGGCCATTACCCGGAAGAATCAAGGATTACATCGCCTTTCCAAAGCCAAACGGCTACCAAAGCTTGCACACCACTATTTTTACTGGTGACGGCTCCATAGTAGAAGTGCAAATCAGGACAAATGAAATGCATCAGAAAGCTGAGTACGGTATTGCCTCCCACATTGTTTACAAGGAAAATGGAAGTACCAAAAAAGCTGAAACTGTAAATTGGTTCAAATATTTTTTGCCAAAGTTTATCAACTTTGCAAAAACAAACGAGGAAAAAGATATTCCGGGGTGGGTGGCAGAACTTGCCGAATCAACCCGCGACAATAATGGCGAAGATAAGGAAGACTACTTGGAGGATTTAAAGGCAGACGTTTTTTCACACAGAATTTTTATTTTTACTCCAAAAGGAGAAGTGGTAGACCTACCAGTAGGCTCAAGTATCCTTGATTACGCATATATGATCCACTCAGATATCGGCAACCATACCAATAGTGCTAAAATAAATGGCAAGATTGCGGCAATTAAAACCGAATTAAAAAATGGTGATATTGTGGAAATCATTACAAAAGAAAGTAGTAAACCAAGTACAAAATGGATAGAAATGGTAAAGACTTCAATGGCAAAAAGACACATTAAGGAATTTTTGGAGAAAGAGAAAAAGTGAACTAAATAGAAAAATTACTTACAGAATACAAATCATCATCTGCGGATTTTTTATCATCTGCCGATCTATCATCCACAGGTGCTTCGGCGGGATTAATTGACAAACCTTCAATATGTTTCTCTAGCATTTCATTACCATTTTTCTTTTCGCCTTTTTGTCTTTCCACAACTTCAAGAATTGCACGCAAATCCTCATTTGAAAAATAATCTATTGTAATCTTTCCACCAATTTCTTTTTGCTCTATTTGAACTCTGGTACCAAAGGATTCTGTGAGCTTACCTTCAATTTCCATTATCACAGGGTCAAACATTCTCTCTTTCTTTCTGGCTCTTTCAAAAGCGATTTTTCTGGCAACAAGCTCAGCCTCTCTGACAGTCATTTTCTTATAAATAATTTCTCGGAACACTGTTTCCTGCTCTTCTTTCCTGTCAGCAAGCATAAGAAGGGGTCTGGTATGACCTTCGGAAATTTTACCTGCAGAAAGTGCCTCAAGCATATGTTCCGGCAAATCAAGAATTCTTAAACTGTTTGAAACATATTCTCTACTTTTACCGATTTTTTGTGCAACTTGAATGTGTTTAAATCCAAATTCATCTGTAAGTTTTTTAAATGCCTTTGCCCTATCCACAGCATTCAAATCTTCTCTTTGTAAATTTTCAATAATTGCAAGTTCAAGTTTCATCAAATCGCTTTCATCAGAAGAACGAATGACCACCGGCACTTGAGCAATCCCTGCGAGCTTGGAAGCGCGCAATCTTCTCTCACCGGAAATAAGCTCGTACTCCACAGCAAGTCCACCCTCCTCGGTTTGAATTTCTTTTCTCGTCACAACAAGAGGCTGTAGCACACCATACTGTTTGATGGAGTCCGCAAGATCTCGCAGTCGTGCTTCATCAAACTCCTTCCTCGGCTGAAAAGGATTTGGATTTACTTTTCCCGTATCTACCCAAAAAATTGAATCGCTATAAAATTGTGTCATGTTGTTTAATTATTTGTCTTCTATTTTAGCACAAATTTTTCAAAACAAGAAAGTCCCCGCGCTTTATTTTTTCACAGAAATAAGCTATATTATAAGTACGCCAGAGTGTTGAAATGGTAAACAAACTCGACTCAAAATCGAGCGCTCGTAAGGGCTTGTGGGTTCAAGTCCCACCTCTGGCACCAGAACAAAATGAAACCTAAAATTCTTGTAATCCTCGGCCCCACGGCCACAGGCAAAAGTGACCTTGCGGTGGATTTGGCTTTGAAATTTAACGGCGAAATTATTTCTGCGGATTCAAGACAAGTTTACAAAGGAATGGATCTCGGTACAGGGAAAATTACAAAAAATGAAATGCTGGGTGTTCCCCACTATATGTTGGACATTGTAAATCCAAAAACTGTTTACAATGTTGCAAAATATAAAGCTAGAGCCGACAAAATAATTGCCGACATAATCAAAAGAGGAAAACTGCCAATAATTTGTGGAGGTACAGGTTTTTACATTGATTCGGTGGTCAAAAATATTACTCTGCCAGATGTTCCACCAAACGACAAACTCAGAGAAAAACTGGAGAAAGAAAGCATCGAAAAATTACTGAAGCTCCTAAATAAACTTGATCCTGAAATTTCCAAAACAATTGATTCAAAAAACAAAAGAAAGATAATTCGTGCTATTGAAATAGCAAAAGTTCTTGGAAAAGTTCCACCTATTAAAACGGAGTCAAGATACGATGCAATTCAAATTGGCCTTATAGCACCTGATCAAATCCTAAAAGATAGAATATTTAAACGCCTTGTCAAGAGGATTGACATCGGCATGCTCAAAGAGGGGCAAAGACTTCACAAACAAGGTTTGAGTTTCAAAAGAATGGAAGCTCTGGGACTAGAATACAGATATATGGCGAGATATTTGAGTGGACAAATTACGAAGGAACAAATGATTACCGAACTCAATTCAAAAATCTGGCAATTCGCCCGTCGCCAAAAAACTTGGTTTAAAAGAAACAAGCAAATATACTGGTTTGATATTATAAAAAAGAATAGTATAATTAAAGTCAATAATATTGTAAATAAGTTTTTAAAAGCGTAGTCCCGTAGTAAGAAATTCTTATTTCTTTACTACTGGGATAAAGAAAAAATAACAGAAGCGTTAGGATGGTATGGCGTTGTGGCGGTTGTGGGAGCCTATGCTCTGCTCAGTCTGGGCTTCGTAAACAGCGATTCCCTTTTCTTTCAATTATTAAACCTTACTGGTGCTATCGGAATTGCGATTGATGCTTATTATGACAAAGATACTCAGCCAGTGGTTCTAAATGTAATTTGGGCAATAATAGCAATCATTGCAATAGTGAAAATACTTTTTTAGAGTTTATTTATTAATGATTTTGTGCTATATTTTACTGGCACGGGAGATTAGTGAAATGGTATCACAAGGCACTCCAAACGCTTTAGTGGGGGTTCGATTCCTCCATCTCCCGCAAAAAATCTCATTTATGAGTTTTTTTATGGAGGAATCGAAGACCGGAGCGCGACGGCGCGAGGCGGGGTCGAGCAAATTTTCAGCAGAAAATTATGCGTGACCGAACTTCCTACATCTCCCGCAATAATCAAAAAGCCCCGCGTAATCGCGGGGCCTTTTGAATTGATTATTTTTTTACTTCCTTGTGCGGAGTTGATTTTCTGCACCATTTGCAAAACTTCTTGAGCTCAATTTTGCGCTCAACTTTTTTCTTGTTTTTTCTGCTCCAATAATTGACCCTTTTACAGGTTTTGCAAGCAAGTTTGATTAATTGTATTTGTGACATAATTTAAATGTTAGGTGTCTAATATAACTTAAATTGAGATAAAATGCAAATCCTAAATTACAATTCAATAGTTTCCGGAACCACAGTCTTGACCCTCCAAAACTTCTTGTGAAGTGTTTGCCCAGTCTCTTCAAGCTCCTTGCTACCCAAAAGATGCAGAATAATAACACCAGAAATAATACCGATAATTCCGGAAAAGAATCCCTGACTCAAAATTCCAAGGAAAGTATTAATATGAAAGATTTTAACAAAAATATTCAAACACAAATAGGAAACAGCCCCCATTATCACTGAAGCTGAAAAACTCTGAAAAAGCACACCAAGGACATTCCCTGAAAAACCTTTAAAATCTTTTTCAAACATAAGCCAAAGCATTATGCAGTTTATGATACTTGCGAGTGAAAAGCCAAGCGCAAGCATCAAAACAGAAGTATCGGCGAGCCCGTCCACCCTGAAAAGATGTTCTATAAAATATTTGAAGAAAAGTGATGAATTAAAAAGTTGAACCAATCCGAATGAAAAAGCTATGGTAAATACACCGGATAAAACACTAGTCCAAAGAGATTTACTCGTATTCCCCATCGCATAATATCCACGGACAAAAAGAAGTACTAGTGACTGTGCAACCACAGAAATTGAAAAAATGGCAAGGGTCGCAGCCACAAGCTTTGTGCTAGACCAATCAAAATTCCCCGCTCCATAAATAACCCTGACTATTTGTGCACGAAGGACAATAAACAAAATACTTATCGGTACAGACCAAAAGATAATGTGTCTTGCACCAGTAATAATATGACTCAAAAAAGTCTCTCTGTTACCATCTGCAAAAAGTTTTGAAAGCATTGGAAAAGCTGCGATGGAATAACTTACACCAATTATAGATAGCGGTACTGATTGTAAATTAAAAGCAAAATTAAAAACGGTAATTGAACCACTTTCCATAAGAGATGCGATACCAAGAAGAATAAGTACGGAAAACTGTGACATTCCCAAAGTAATAGTTCGTGGTATAGAAACAATGACTATTTTTTTGACTTCCTGCCAGTTAATTTTGATTGATTTTAATGAGAAAATTCCGCTAGCCGAAACGAACGGAAGTTGAATGGCTAAATGCATAAGTGCACCCAGAATTACTCCATAAACAAGGCCGTAAATACCATAGATTGGATAGAAAAAGACAATACCAATAATTATTCCTAAATTATAAAAAATTGGGCTAAGAGCATAAATCAAAAATCTTTTTCCTATCTGAGTAATACTCGCAAAGAAGTTTGAAAAACCAAGAAGAATTGGTGACAAAAGAAGAATTCTTGTCATCAAAATAAGTTCTGCTAGATGAGGACTGTTCTGCATTCCCTTAAAAATAAATGGGATAAGATATGGAATCAAGAAAAATGCAATAATGCTTGTTGTAACAATTAAAATAGCAAAAAAGGAAAAGATACTGCCGATAAATTTTTTAGCATCTTCACTGCTTTGATTCATCTTTTCTGTAATAAACGGGATAAGAACCGAAAGAGAAACAATAGACGCAACAGAAACAAAAATAAAATCAGGAATTCTAAAAGAAGAATAATAAATATCCAAAAATTGTCCAGTACCAAAAGATGATGCGAGCATTCTATCTCGAACGAGTCCTAAAATTTGAGACATTAAAGCAAAAAGCCCTAGCAAATATGCCGCCTCGTGCAAGCCGTTTATTTCTCTATAAAAAACCTTGAAAAATCTTTTGACCATTTTACCCTAAAAAATTAAATTTATATCTTAGTTAGTATAAATAAAAAATGACATAAAAGCAAAGTTCCACCTGTTGTAGGTGGAACTTCGTTGTATTGCCCTTGCGCCTATAAGCCGAATTCTGTCCACTCGTTTTTACACGAGATGTACGATTATTTGTCTGGGCCAAATGTTGCCACTTGGCTCGTGCGACAACTCCTCTTGCGAGGCACGTGTCTTGCTCTCAGGTAAGGATTTAGCCGTTGCATTTTTGCCTTTCGACAAAACTATTCCCGAAGGAACCCTAGCCTTTCGGCATCGGCGTTTCTGTTCGCACCTCTTAGATTTCTCTATGCGGGCGTTACCCGCTACCCTTGTTCGCGGAATTTTTCGGCTCTGTCTCAGAGCCAAAAAATTCCGCGAGCCGAGAGTTCGGACTTTCCTCCAAACATCACCGAAGTGATGTTCAGCAATCGTCCAGCGCAATGGCAAAAAACATAATATCATAGCCCCCAAAATAACGCAAGTTTTACCTTGACCCCGTAGTAGATTTTTGGCTTGATTTTTTTTGGGCCGACACGAGTATTCTATCCATATTTATAGCCATTTTTTATATTTTGATACACAATTGCTTAGTTGAAAAAAATCGGCCAAAGCCAAAAATTCACTACAGAGTTGACTTTTAACCTCAAAGGTGCTATTATCTAACTTGGAGTTCTTTGACACAAAAAGTGTCAGTAGAAGCTAAAAATGTCGGTAAACAAAAGTGCGAAAGCACAAAGGAGAAGACGCAATGAAAACGCTAGTATTCACGCTGTTCTTGATCTGTGCAATTATTATTGTACTTGCACCATTCGTGCTAATTGTAATGTGGGCCTATAAAAAGGCAGACATTCCACTTGGGCCAGAGACAAACTGGTTCGCTAAATGCCGCCCTGGTAAGTTTATGGGCGTCCTCTTAGGAGGAGACATCTCGAAATGGTTGAGTAATGTAAATGGGTTGAGCATAAAAGGTAAGGAAGGAATGTTCACCTATAACGAGGGTGACGACCCTACCATCAAGTTGATCGAGTCTGAGAATGAGGAAGAAGGTGGCAAAATCGGTCATCTTCCAAAACGCTTCTATGAGGCTCTGAATCAACCGCCCAAAAGAACATCGCTAGCCATGTCTGGTATCCATTGGATCTGGTTTAAACCAGTTGGTGGAATTCTTAAGAAGATGTCTAGGTGGCTCGAGTGGGTGGAAGTCTTGTCGGACGAAAAGAAAGACAAGAAAGAGACAGGGAAGAGTAACCAGATACTTGCGCAAAGAGTGAAACTACGCGAGGAGTTCATTTGGGACTTCTCCATCGGAATGCAGGTGTTGATGGTTGCTCTCGATATTGAGGCTGGTAAGGCAGACCCTGTAACTACGGGGGGCAAGAAAATGATTGGGGATCTGGTGGCTGAAAAAATCGCACTAGATTTCTATGCCGTGTTCACAGTGTACATCCTTTGCCCGTACAAGGCGGTGATCATCGCTGACTGGGTCAAGGCACTGAAAGCAGAATGGGAAGCAGTTTGTACAGATTATGCAAAGGCACATTCTGTTGATCAAGCCTTCATGAAGGAGCATCTCGATACAGAAGTCATCGATAAACTCTTCCAGAGTAACCCGAAACTCCTCCAGAAGTACGGGTTCGTGATTGGCAATATTCAGTACGAAGGTGCTGGATTTAGCGGAGATAACGAAAAATTCCGTGATGCTAGTGGTATGGCATGGATGGCTCAACAGGAAGCTGCGGCGATTAAAACCAAGGCAGATGCTTCTGCTTATGAGATATTAACCAAAGCAACTGCAACAGGAAAAGCGAACAGGCTAGAAATAGCCGGCCTTCTAAAAAACCCAGAAATGGGGAAAGCGCTATTGTGGCAACGCGCCGTCAGCGGTCACAAAGGACCTTTGTTCCTCGGAAAAGGGTCCGGAAATGGCATGCTGATACAAGACACAGCGGAGAAGGAGCCCGCTCCTGTACCCACAACAAAAGAAGGAGTTAAGAAATGATAGCAAACATGTGGAGTATGATATCCCCATGGATATGGTGGGTATTTACAATCACCATTGTGGTGCTTGTGACCTATCTTTGCTGGTGGTTCCGACATGTCATACGAAAAAAGTGGCAGTGGATTGTGAAGGTTCCATGGGGTCTCTTCATAAAACCAATTGGTCACAGTGTGAAGATAAAAATAAGCGAAAAGTTTTCGCGTCTTCGCACAAAGGTGCCGGTCATGACGATCAAGCAACCCGAGAAGAAGTTCTCGTGGTGGTTGCTAATCGGTGTAGGGTTCCTTGTCCTCATCATTTGGGGACTCTGGCGCCTTGCACTTAAAGTCGTGGGTCTTGGACACACGATAGCATCAGGAGGAAATGGTGGCTGGGGTATGTTGTGGGTACTGCTGCCCATAGCCATTGCAGGATTCCTGGTTGTACAACTGGTCCGTGTGTTCAAGCCAGCCAAAAGGAAAGAAGAAAAAAAAGCCGACGAGCTGGCAGATGAACAGACCAATAGACTGAGAGGAAAAGATTCCGCCAAGTCGAAAGTCGGCTGGGTGGGAGTGATTCTCAAGGTAGTAGGTTGGTTGATTCTCGCCGGCCTTGTGGTTGATATGGTCTCATATGTGAGATCGTGTAATGATGATAAGGTCAGGGTTGAAATGGCGCAGGTACAGGAGCAAGAAAAATCAACCCTTGGTGATTGGACATACTCATGGGAGTTACCACCCGAGGGAGGTATTGGTTCCTGCCAAATAATAGAAAAGGGCTGGTGCAAGGCCCGAGTTCAAGAAGATAACATCAACCAGTGGCTGATCGTCGCATCCGACGAATACAAACATAAAATCCATATGGTTGGAAAAAGAAATGGAGAAAAAGGGTCTGGACACTGGACCCAAAATACAGGTGAGTATGGAGATTGGGAATTAGAGAGGGTTTCTCGAAGAAGATGGGAGGGTTGGGCAACCACCTCAGAACATCCGGGAAAAAAGTTAGACATTGCCCTCTACAAATAAAGCAACCGGGACTGCCAGACATTCGTGTCTAGGCAGTCCCTTTTTTTGTAAAAAATTTGTTTTACAAAATACAAAACAGCCCGCCTGAGGCGGGCTGTTTTGTATTTTACTTTTTCTTAACCCTTTATTGTCCCCAAAATAAGATTTATTATTCCCAATACAGAAAACATTATGGCCATACCTACAAGACCCCATATCATACTACTCTTGCCATTTTTCCTACCTTCTTCACTATCCGCTTTCCAAAGAAATTGTAATACACCATAAATAAAATAAACTGTCGCTAGACCAAACAGTACCCAAAGAATAGGCTCAATAATTTGAGTATTTATATTCTTCAAAAGTTGGTCAAAACTAATTCCTACAGTAGCAAAATTCATTTTGTTTAATGTAATTTCAAATTAATGAGAAAGAAAATTTTGTACGAGAATTAGTGGAGATTTGATGGTAATTCTACTTTCTGTGCTGTCCCCCCCTCAGTAGTAAAGGTATTTTGTAAAACAGTCACAAGTCCCCAAATAGAGAATATAACAGCTATTCCTACTACTGCATAAATAATATTTGTCTTTGATTTTTTCTTTGCTTCCTCATCTCCAGCAATCGTGTATTGAATAACTTCCCAAATAAAATACAAAATAGCAACAGAGCTCAATAAAGGAATACCCCATGCGACAACACCTGAAAAAAATGTCATCCATTTTCCAAGACCTGTTGATGGTATTTGCGTTGTTACTTGTGCAAATGCCAACATAGGAGAAAGAGTAACCAAACCTAACGAAGAAACTAATAATTTTTTCATAATCTTTCTAATAAATTAAACCTAATAAATTAATAAACGACCTTATAATTCTACCATACTATTATACCATAACAAATATAGATATCCACAACCCAATAAACCTTAAGGTGTCGTGAGGTTATTAAGATCTATATTTGTTGGTATTTTTGTAGTACTATTTAAATCAAAAGTTTTTTGAAGTACTGCCACCAAACCCCATATAGAAAACACTACAGCGATAGCAATAACGCCCCAAAGCATAAATTGTTTACCCTCTTCTTTTTTTGTTGAGTCCTCTGCTCGTATAAATTTTATTACCCCCCAGATAAAAACAATGATTAGCAAACCAGTAAGTATAGGAACAACGGGTTTAATAAACTGATTAATAACGACATTTTGCATCAAGTCCTTAAATGTATTGCTGACAGCAAAAGCAAAAAAGGGTGTAAGGCCAGAAATTAAAGCTAAAGAAATAATTATTTTTTTCATATTTTATGGTTTTGTTATGGCATCAACCGTGCCTTTTATAATGACTGCGAGAACTTGTGCACCCAAAAGTAATGCAATACCGACGATGGTCCACAATAGCATATCGTGTGCTTTGGATATTTTGTCTGAATTTCCCATCGCCGAAACGTATTTAAAACCGACAAAAACAAGTGCAAGAACACAGAGAACAGCTCCAACTTTTACAATTTCAGATAATGCATCTGATATAAACTTGATTAAGTCATTAGTTTTAAGAGGATTTGATATTCCCGTAGCACTTGATGGTTGTGCATTACCTGCTGCAAAAGACAGAGAAACACAAAACAATGTTGAAAGTATTATAAATGCCATTAAAGAAATTGCTGTTTTTTTAAAAAAATTATTTTTCATTTTTATGGTTTAAAAAATCTTAAATAATCTCCATTACCTGAAGCGAAAGTATTCATTATAGTATAAACGATAAGCCACGCTCCTGCAACTAAAAGTATACCTGTAAAAATACTTCTAAACATATGCATTGCCGCCTCTCTTTCTGCTGGCTTATCTGGATGTGCAATGATTTTTGCTCCGGACCACATCATACCTATTGCAGCAAGTGGACCCGCAATTATAAGAAACCATTTTAATATAGCATTTATCATAGTGGTCAGATCAGAAAATGAGCAGGGCTGTTCTGGTGCTGGACCACCACAGGGAACCAAATTTGCTGCAAGAACCAAAACTGGTAAAAAGAAAAGCGCTGGCAATACCCAAATTATTATTTTTCTAATCCCGTTAGAGATCTTTTGGTTATGAATTGTCATCTTGTTTAAATATTAACATAATTTTTTTCTAAATTCGATACTCGGATTATCTACGGAAACAATCCGATTGTTTCCTATCTCTAACGGGATAGCAAATTATCTATAAGTCCGCTTGCGTCTTTGACTGAGCTACCGACATCTGATCTACCAGAGGAAATATTTTCTATCATATTTTGGAAAATTTTGGATGTTTGAGCTGAATCTGGATCAAGCCAACCCTTTGACATAAGTGCGGAAGAATAAAAGACCGATTGAATAGCGTCACTTGGCAAAGCGGACAAAAGGTCATTTCTCGTCGGAGTTAAACCAGTTACAGAAGCGAAAGTATTTTCTATACTATTTGAAGTGAAAAGATAAATCATAGAAAGTGCTTGTGCAATATTTGGAGATGTCTTCAAAACACCAAAAGAATAGATATTTCCGAAGGTTGATTTTGTTTTACTTGTATCAAGCTGGGGAAGGTTTGCAACATCAAAATTTAGATTTGGGTTTTTGGCTTTTATATCATTGTATTCGGAAGCAAAACCAAAATACATCGCCAAATCGCCACTCAAGAAAGAATTTTTTGAAGATGGTAATGCCCTGTTCCATGAATAGACGACTTTGAGAGGATTTGAAAAATCAGTGTAAAATTTGACAGCAGGTGATGAATCAGAATTGCCGAGTGTTGATTGTGCACCATCTACGCTATTACTAACTATCGGATTTCCTGTTTGAAAAATAAGAGAGGAAATTATTTCTTTTGCATTATCTACATTTTTAAATTCACCAAAGGCAACGGCACTCCTCGTGATATTTGAATTCACATCACTCTTTGTAATTCTACTAGCAAGGTCAGGAAATTCTGACCACTTTTTCGGTGTCTGTGCTACGCCAGCGTCTGTAAAAATGTCTTTGTTAAAATACATTACTAGAGGGTCAACGACAAATGGAATTGCATAAATGCCATCTGATTTTAAATAAACAGAAGAACCGTCTGTAAAAGTGTCCCTAAATAATCTTTCTTGATAACTCGTGAAAGGGATAGTGAAAAGTTTGATGCCATCTTTATAAATAAAGTCCTGTGTAACAAGGACGACATCTGGGCCAACACCATTTGCAAGGGCATTTACTAAATCGCTTTCAAAAGTATCCTTGCTTTTTGCGGTGTAAGTCATTAAAAATCCGGTAACTCCGTCTTGACTTAATTTGGAGGTGAATGCATTGAAATCAGCCGAACTTATGGTGCCCCAGACCTTCAAATTCACAAGCGCTGCACCACTTTGCCTACTTTTGTAAGTTGCAAAAAGGACAAGTCCGAGGACAATAAAAAAACCAAACACGGCGACGACTATTAGTTGAAAATTGTTGTTGGAATTGTTCATTTGTTTGATTAGGGCCGAATTTTTTGCGGCAAAAAATTCGGCCCTTTAATTATTTGTTCCTAAATATTATCCCATAATGCTGTGCCCCAGCACTAATTTCCCTATCATATTCAAAACCATTTTTCTTGAAAAGTTCTTTGGCTTTTTCCGCATCAAAAACAGAACTGCTGTGAGGTCCGATGCCACCGAATGAACTTGCCCAATCCACGAGGAGCACCCTGCCACCTTTTTTCAAAATTCTTTTCATTTCCAAACATGGGTTGTCTTTATTTTCAAATTGGAAAAAAATATTTGCAGCAATCACGGCGTCCAAAGACATTGAACGAAGCTTCGTTCCACCCACATGTTCCAAATCCGCCCAAATCACATCCACATTTCTTTTGTGTTGAGAGTTTGCAAGATTTTTAATTTTCAAAAGCAAATCCTTCTGCACATCTATTGCATAAACCTTACCGTCGGGACCCACGGCATCTGACGCAGCCAATGTATAAAAACCCGAACCCGCACCAAAATCCGCCACGAAATTCCCCGGGCCTAAACTAAATTGTTTTACATTATCTCTTGGATCAGAAAACATGATTATTTTTAATGTGTTAATTATACCACCCCGTAATAGAATTTGCCATCAAAAGACTTTGTTGATAACTCAAAATCTATCTCAAACCTGAGATACATCCATGTCGGTAGACAAACCTTGCACCAAAAGATCCAATCTTTCTTTTGTATTTTTCAAGATAACTTCTTTTTCTTCACGAAGCTCGGCTAAATATTCCTCTTCAGTTATATTGTTATCATTAAATTTCGCATCAAGATTTGCTGTAGCTCTGACCAGCTCTTCTTTAGAATCAGAAAGAATTTGTTCTATTTCTTTTTTAAACAAAGTAAGTTCTGCCTCTTTATCTTCGATTTTTTTTACATACTCGTCTATTAAATTTTTTATTTCTTGATCAATATCCATATTTTTATACTTTAAATAATTGTCTAACTCCTATTTTTGCACCTTGTCCGACAAGATGAACGGCATTAGCCGCCACTCTAAATGTCTTGTGTGCAACGCCTTCTTTGCCAAAAAAAAGTTTAAATGCACCTTGAGTATAATTACCAAATTTATAATCTTTCTTATACAAAGTTTTCATAGCATTAAGAAATAAAGCTGTGGGAGTTTTTAATACAATACCCACTCCAGCATCAAGTGTATTATTTCCAAGATCGCCCAAAATATTCATAAATTCGGCATTCTCCCTTGCTATCTCAGCCTGAAAAGCAGGACTATGATCTCTTGCCTCTCTTGCCGCCATCATTGTATCTAAAATACTCATATGTTTATGATATCATACAATTAATTGTATGCATATGCTTTTATTTTAACATAAATATGGATTATGGAAATGATTTCGAATATTTCATGATATAATTATAACCATGGAAAATAAATTGATAAAAATATCTGCTTTAATATTTATCGTGCTGATTGCCGTTTGGGGTATTTATTTTTATTTTAATAAAAATTTACCAATTTCAATCGGAGATAAACTTGGTGGTATGAAAATAGTAAAAATTGAACCATATTCAAAAGAAAGTGAGATACCATTTGGGCCAAATAATATAAAAGTACTTTTAAAAGGACCGATTACTGTAAGCGGTGAATATGATCCTGCTGAGCCGTCGCCAGATATTCCATGGTGGGAAAATTGTGTCGGTATCTTTAAACTTGATAAGGCGTCTGTTTCTCTTTTACCACAATTACCCTGGTTTAAAAGTGAAGGTTTAAATGGAGTCTGTTTTAATAATCAAGATTTTGCAAAAAGTATATTAGGTGAAAAGAAGAAAATGGTTACCATAAAAATCGATAATTATGAATTAAATGACTACCCGTCTAATGTACAAAATGTAGTGGATTTTGTAGAGGTTGCAAACGAGTAGGTTGCGGGAAAGAAAATTTTTGCAAAAGAAAACCTAGATAAGCGTCACCGATGCAAGAGAATCCCCTTCACGGAGTTTCATTATGCGGACGCCTTGTGTTTGGCGACCGAGAGAAGGAATTTCTTTTATGTCCACGCGAATAACTTGACTCTTTTTTGAAATAGCAGCAATTTCTTCTTCGGTCTCACGCACAACTCTGGAAGAAATAATTTCACCGGTTTTTGCCGTAACTTTCATTGTCTTAATTCCCGAACCGCCTCTGTTTTGAACTTTGTATTCTTTCAGTGCCGTCTTTTTACCATAACCATTTGCACTCACGACGAGAAGCTCTGGATTTACATCACCTTTTTTGACAATATCTGTGCCCACAATAAAGTCCCCTTTTTTAAGTTTCATCGCTCTCACGCCAGATGCATTTCTGCCCATCACTCGAATACTTTTATCTTTGAAATGGATTGCCTGACCTTTTGCAGAAGTAATTACGACTTCATCACCTTCAGAAACAAACAAAGCAGAACGAAGTTCATCATTATCGTGAAGCGCGATAGCAAGCAAACCATTTCTGCGAACATCTTTGAAACTTTCTGCATCCACTCTTTTTGCCGTACCGTTTTTGGTAACAAAAATAAGAGAGAGTTTCAAACTCTTGAGTTCTTTTGGCATTGCAAGGACGGAAGTTATTTTTTCTTCAGGAGAAATTGAAAGATAATTTACAATTGCCTTGCCTTTTGTGGCGCGTTTTCCTTCTGGCAAATCAAACATTTTAATCTGATACGCCTTACCTTTGTCTGAGAAGAAAAGAATGTCGTTGTGTGTGGAAGCGGTCAAGAAATGGGTGATAAAATCCTCTTCTTTTGTATCAAGATCCACCACACCCACCCCACCTCTTTTCTGCTTTCTGTATTCATCCGGATTTGTCCTCTTGACATATCCGCCAGAAGTCAAAACCAAAATACTTTCTTCATCTGGAATCATATCTTCGTCAGACATTGCAGTCACACCGGATTTTACAACTTTTGTTCTTCTTTCATCACCATATTTTGCTTTGGCATCAGTCAGTTCGGTTTTTACAATTTCCAAAATTCTTCTTGGTTTTGACAAAATATCTGTGAGGTCTTTGATAAGAGCCTGCACTTCGGCGAGTTCATCTTCAATTTTCTTTCTTTCAAGTCCAGCGAGCTTTTGCAATTTCATTTCCAAAATTGCGTTTGCTTGAATTTCACTAAACTTGAAAGTCTTCATCAAATTCACTCTTGCCTCATCCACATCTTTGGACTTTTTGATAAGTTTAATAATCTCGTCAATATGATCCAGTGCTTTTTTCAAACCTAGCAAAATGTGTTCTCTGGCTTCTGCTTTTCTCAAATCAAATTCTGTGCGTCTCTTGATGACGACTTTTCTGTGACCGACGAAATGTTCCAAATATGTCTTCAATGACAAAGTTCTTGGCACACCATCCACGAGTGCGAGCATATTGTAATGAAATGTCTCCTCAAGCTGTGTGTGTTTGTATAAAAAATTCAAAACTTTTTGTGGCTGAGCTCCAGCTTTCAGGTCAATTGCAATTCTAATATCTTTTGCGGACTCATCTCGAAGGCCTTTGATACCTTCCACTTTTTTCTCACGAACCAAGTCGGCGATTGCGATAATTAATTCAGCTTTATTTACTCTGAAAGGAATTGAGGTAATAATTATTTGAAATGTTCCTTTTTTGTCTTCCACAATTTCGGCAACTCCACGGCAAACCACACCTCCACGGCCGTTTGTGTAAGCGTGAGTAATGTCTGTCTGATTGTAAACAATTCCGCCAATCGGAAAGTCCGGCCCTTTTATAAATTTAAGCAAATCATCTGTAGTCGCATCGCTGTTGTCTATTAGATGAAGAGTGGCGTCCACGACTTCGTTTAGATTGTGCGGAGGAATGTTGGTTGCCATACCGACTGCAATTCCCAAAGTTCCATTTAAAAGTAAGTTTGGCAAACCGGAAGGCAAAACAGATGGCTCTTTTTTTGTATTGTCATAGTTTGGAATAAAATTGACTGTGTCTTTGTCCAAATCACGGAGCATTTCTCCGGCAATTTTAGACATTTTTGCTTCAGTGTATCTCATAGCAGCGGCAGAATCGCCATCAATATTTCCAAAGTTTCCTTGACCGATAATCAGAGGATATCTGTAAGAAAAATCCTGCGCCATTTTCACCATTGTGTCATAGACGGCCACATCTCCGTGAGGGTGATAATTACCTAGCACTTCACCGACGACGGCTGCGGACTTTCTGGTTTTTGCACTTGAAGTAAGGCCGATTTCTTGCATCGCAAAAAGAATTCTTCTGTGCACGGGCTTGAGACCATCGCGAACATCAGGAAGTGCGCGGTCAGTAATGACAGACATAGCATAGTCAATAAACGACTCTTTCATTTCAGTCGTGATGCTTCTGTCGGTCATTTTTAAATCCATCAAGTCCTTGTTTCTTTCTTCTCGCATAATTATTTTTTTATTACTTCCTTAATCATACTTGTAAAGTTATCTAGTGGTGCAGAATAAACAGTCGTCTCTTTTGCCATTTCTTTATTATAATTTTGAAAACCGTAAATGAAAAGTCCGCCAACAATTAAAATTAGCAAAACAAACATTGCTATAAAAAATAATATTTTTCTTTCTTCTTCGGCTCTTAATTTCATTTTATTGTTTCGGTCGTTGCGGGGTTTCCTTTTTTGGAGCACGGATATTTTTTTGCTAAAAAATTCCTCGTGCTCGCGCCGTCGCGCTCCCAAGTCTCCAAAAAAGGAAACCCCGCAACTCCCTACCTTATTTTAAACGTTTGCTGATAATACCACAATCTCACCTTCTTTGCCCTCCAGCTCTTTCTTCTTTATCGTGAGCTTGTCAAGGGGCTTGACATCACCTTCACCACTCTCTTTCAGAAACTTTTTCAACGCGTCCTTGTCACCCACTTCACCATAATGCATCGGAATAATTATTTTTGGCTCAATCTCAACTGCAATTTCACTTGCCTTTGCTGGCGTCAAAACTCCGTCCCCACCAATCGGTACAAAAAGAATATCCACGTCGCCAATTCCCTCCACAATATCTTTTGACAATTCGCTTCCTTCAAATGCGCCTAGGAAACAAAGATTCATATTTTCCAAATTGATTGAGTAAACAGTATTTATTTTTTCTTTTCCACCATATTTTGTTTTGGAAGCAAAACCTTTTATAGTAATGCCTTTTATTTCATATTCTCCCGGACCAGACACCACAAAAGGCGCCTTTTCCGCAAAAGCCACCACATCCGCACCATTGAAATCATCATCATCCGCCGAAATAATAGCAATATCCGAGCCGAATTTTGAGCTCTTAAACTTTGACTCTTTTGAGACAGGATTTAGCGCAATAGTAACATCGCCAAACTGCACTTTAAAAAACTCAATGCCTTGGTAAGTGATTATCATAGACACATTATAGCAAATTTAAAAGCCATTTGCAAAAGGCAAAAATTTAATATAAAATATTAGTATGTCTGAAAAACTAAATCCAGAATCAATACCTAAATTTGAATCCGTTGAACTTAATGTGCAACCACGACTCAAAGAAACTTGGGAGGATTTTTTAAAACATTGTGGCCCATATGCTATTGCTTTAGATGGTAGAGTAATTGGACCAACAAAACGAGATTTTGATTTACCTGCTGTAAATTTAAATCATCACGAAGGAGTAGACAGAACATCCACTGCGGTTACGAGTGAACAGGTTTTAACTGAAATAAGGTTGGGTCTATTTAATACTTTCAAAAAAGATGGGAAACCGTTCGTTAAATTATTTGTTGAAGACTGTGACGAAGATGTCAGCACATCAGTGGCATTATTTGAAATGTATTGTGAAGATCCAAAATTACTTGATAATTGGAAAGTAAATCAGTTAGTTGAAATTGAGAATCGTCTGGACATGTCAGCTGGAATGTATCCAATGAATCATGAATTGGAAACGCTTGCTCAATTAAGATGGGTTTATGAACCTTATCGATTGGCCCGTCGGCAAGGTAAGATTTCGACTATGGACGGTAATGGAATGGCGGAAATTATTCAAGAAATTAGTAATCGAATAAGGAAATTTACTGAGGCAAAAGCGGAACAAATTCCGCTTGATGGACGATACGAAGTCTTAGGGGGTGGAGATGGATGGTCTATGGTCAAGGAGATTGGCAGTGATGCTAGAGTAAAGATGGTTGGCGATGGAATAAAAGCTCTACTTTCCGTTGCAGAGATAAAGACAGCTGATGGGGAGGAATCTATCTGGAAATATACTTTAGCTAGAATGTCATCCTGGATAAAATTTCCTCTACCAGATTTATTTAAATATCTAAATGAGCAAGAGAGTATAGCCCTTGGGAATTCGGATTGTTGGGGAGGAAGTGATTTATCTGGTGGTTCGCCTAAAACATCTCACAGTAAAATTTCTCCACAAAAAATTGAATCTCTACTAAATTATTTTTTATTAGAATTTTATAAAAAGTAAGAGCCCCATGCGGAATAGAATTCCGTGGGGCTCATTCATCGCGTAGGCTACTACGCCTTCTTTTCTTGTTTCTCGCCCACCTCCGATTGCTTCATTGTCGGCTTTTGGGGCTTGGGCGAAGGAGTGATATCAGCAATCATCTCATCCTGTGTCTGACCACGCTCGCTGGGAGTGTGATCACAATAGATTCTTCCACACACTGGACAACTCATACTTCCTCCTTTTATTTTACTAATAGGATTAAACGAAGTTTTGACACTTCTGAAATTTAACCCTTCTACATATAGTATACACCTAACAGATATTTTGTCAAGTTTATAATGTTCGAGTCATTTTTTATTAGACAACCTTAATTCTACTGTAAGCCGCCCCCACCGCCGTATTTTCTCATAGAGTCCTCTTTAACATCCATTCTTCTTCTAAATTCGTCTTGCAGAGCCGAATATTTACTGAAACATTTCTGCTTTTGATCATCTATTACAGCTAGTAGGTTTTGCAATCCTCGAATTTCATCATTCAATGAACGGGTTTTCTCCATCAGAGGCATAAGTTCGTTTCTAGTTTTGTCCAATCTTTTTAATAATTCATCTTTACCCAGATTCTCTAACAATTCTTCTGGCTGTGGTCCATTTTGTATTTTTTCTGTCATATTTTTATTATGATTATTAATAAAGCTCTATACATATAGTATATGCTTTTGGAAAAAGGAAAGCAACCGCAGATGAACACCGGTTTTTTTATTCTTTACTTTTTCTTTTTATCTGCTACACTACTCTCATTATAAGTTGCGTGAAAGGTAATCCTGTTTAGAGACCAAAGATGGATTCCGGCCTTCGCCGGAATGACAGATGGAAACAAAACAGAGCTTTTACACAAACAGCGCGCCTTATAGAGGGCGCCATTATATTTTATATTTATGGTAGTTAAAAAAGCAAAAGAATTATTGGAGGAGCTCGGTGAAAGCGATGCTAAAGTTGTAAAAAGAAATGCTTTGATGTCAAAGATTTTTAATGAGACAAAAAATCCACCTGCGACAGATGATGTTGTGGAAGGAAAAGTTGTTGGAATTGAAAAGTCAAAAGTTTTCGTAAATCTTGAACCGTTTGGAACAGGTATTATTTACGGTAAGGAATTTATCACGGCGAGAGATGTTATCAGAAAATTAAATATCGGCGATGTCGTTTCCGCAAAAGTTATTGCCGGCGACAACAAAGACGGTTACATTGAACTTTCTCTCAAAGAAGCAAGACAAGCGATAATTTGGGAAGAAGCAGAAAAAGCAATCAGAGACAAAACGGTTTTTGATATCGCAGTGCAGGAAGCCAACAAAGGCGGACTCATAATGTCATGGCAAGGAATTCTCGGTTTCCTTCCCGCTTCACAACTCAAGTCGGAACATTATCCGAAAGTTGATGACGGTGACAAGGACAAAATTCTAGACGAACTCAAAAAACTCGTTGGACAAAAGATTTCTGTCTGTGTGATTACCGCATCTCCAAAAGAAGGCAAACTTATTTTCTCCGAAAAGAATTTGGAGAAAAAAGAAAAGCAAACCAAAACAAATGACAAATACAAAGTCGGCGATGAGCTAGATGGAGTGGTCACTGGTGCGGTGGACTTCGGTGTGTTTGTAAAACTTGAAGATGGACTTGAAGGGCTCGTGCATATTTCAGAAATTGATTGGGCACTCGTAGAAAATCCAAAAGCACTTTACAAAGAAGGTGATCTCGTAAAGGTGAAGGTCATAGATGTCAAAGATGGAAAGGTTTCTCTTTCAATCAAGGCGCTAAAAACAAATCCTTGGGTTGAAGCAGAAAATAAATACAAAAAAGGTGATGAAGTGGAAGCAGTCATAATTAAATTCAACAAATTTGGCGCGCTCGCAAGTATTGAAGAAGGAGTTGCCGGACTCGTGCATATTTCTGATTTCGGAAGTGAAATAAAAATGAAATCAAAAATAAGCTTGGGCAAAAACTACAAATTCAAAATCAACGCTTTTGATGCAAAAGCACAAAAGATGGGATTGAGTTTTGTGGATACGGAGGAGAAGAAATAAGAATAAATAAAATCAAAAGGCCCCGCCAGCAACTGGCGGGGCCTTTTGATTACCTATTTTGGACAAAAAAAGGCCCCGGGAAGGTCGGCCTGCGGTGTGCACACAATTAGGAGGGTTCGTGGCCTATGCCAACAAAACCGAGCTATATCGACCGTTCGTCAGCAAACCTTGTGGGATCGCCGAACATTGCCGGTCTGACGCCTTTCTCCTCGCAACCACAAACGGTCGGATTCTAGGACGCTTAAGCCCAATCCTAACCGCGCCCTTCCCGGGGCGAAGACCAAATAGTATCACAATCGTCTTACTTTGCAAAAAAGTTATCCACAACTTCAGTTTTTTATCTCCCATTAAACTCCCCCATTGCTTTGTCCTTGCCTTCTTCAATTATCATTTTGAGAGCATCGGAAACATCTTTGGCGACTTTTTTCATTTCTTCAAAATCGTTTTTGGTAAATTTACCGATGATAAAATCTAAAACATCTTTCTCGCCTGTCGGCTTTTTGATTTTTCCGCTTGCGGTGGCTTTGGAAATTCCAACCCTGACTCGCACAAATTCAGTAGTCTTCACAGCTTTGATTATGGATTCCACTCCACGATGTCCGCCAGAGGTTTTATTAAAAGAAATTTTGAATCTGCCAAGTGGCAAATCCAAATCATCATGTACCACCACTAGTCCAAGCGCATCTTTTTTTGTTTTTACAAAATATTTCACGGCATTGCCGGAATTATTCATAAAAGTCTCAGGTTCAAGAAGTGTGACTTTATTTTTTCCAATTTTTCCGTCAGCAACCAAACCTTTTACTTTTTTATCAAAAGCAAAATCATTAAATTCATTTTTCTTGGCAAAAGCATCCACGCAAATTCTGCCCGTGTTGTGCCGAGTGCTTTCATATTCTTGCCCGGGGTTTCCTAAGCCGACGATAATATAGTTTGCCATAATTTGTTTTAAAGAAGAGTAAGGAAGACATTTTTGGAGACTTGGGAGCGCGACGGCGCGAGCACGAGGAATTTTTTAGCAAAAAAATATCCGTGCTCCAAAAATGTCTTCCTTACTCTTCTTTCATCATACATAATAACCAATCCTTGTGTCAAACCCCTTTTTGTAATACAATGGGTCAAATGCAAGATACAAAAAGCACAATAAAGGAGGTATTTTTCACGGTAATTATCTCCCTAGCTGTTATAATACCCATTAGAATGTACATTGCACAGCCATTTATCGTAAGTGGCGACTCTATGGACAATACCTTCAGAAACGGTCAGTATTTGATAGTTGATGAGATTTCTTACAGATTTCACGCACCTCAAAGAGGTGATGTCCTCATATTCAAAATTCCACCGGAAGCAGTCGAAATATCAGCTGGAGTCCTCGGTAAAAATATTTATTTTATAAAAAGAATTATCGGCTTGCCTGGAGAGACAGTGCAAATCAATGGCAATGATGTGATAATATTTAACACCGCAAATCCAAACGGAATGAAACTCACCGAAAACTATACTCTGGTTAACAAATTAATTCCAACAAAAAATCTTGATGAAAAAATAACTCTGAAAGATAATGAATATTTTGTAATGGGTGACAACAGAAATAATAGTTCCGATTCCAGATATTGGGGACCACTTTCAGGCAACTTAATTAAAGGCCGTCCACTCGTTCGCCTCTGGCCGTTTAATCTGATTTCATTATTCCCGGGAAAAGTTAACTACTAAATAATATGCAAAGTTTCATCACAGAAAAACCAGTAAAAAAAGGAAAGAAAATAAAAAAACTTCCGCAAAAAAAAGAACAGAAGTTTTTGGATTTTTATCCGATTGACAAGGATTTTTTGCCCGCCATTTATTATGGATTTACCACGACCTCGGTTCCGGAAATAATAAAAGAAGACAAGGCAAAGGCCAGCTCAATAAAAGAACATTGGACGAAGGCGAGCAAAGACGCTCATTGGCTTTTTTGTGAAAATTTTGCTGAAGAAAGAGCCGCATTTTTGAGACATCTTTCAGAAAATATGTCACATATTCCACAGCCAGCCACTATTGCCTATGAAAGTAGCAATCTTGGAATGAGAGGCAAGAAATCATTGACTCTTGAAATCATTGGCACAGGTGCAAGCATCGCCGAGGCAATACTTATTAAAACCACCATCGCTATCTTGAAAGATGCAGGAGTAAAAGATATTACAATAGATATCAATAGTATTGGCGACAAAGAATCCATAAATAAATTTTCAAAAGACCTCGTTTCTTTTTACAGAAAAAATTTAAATGAAACGCCGTCACATTGCAGACAAAATTTTAAAAAAGATCCTTTTTATGCAATGGCATGCACAAACAAACAATGTATAGAAGCCAAGGAAGGCGCGCCGACATCTGTTGCTTCCCTTTCGGACGAAAGCCGAGAGCATTTCAAAGAGGTTCTGGAATATATTGAAATGATGAAAATTCCTTATATAATAAATGACTATCTTTTATCAGACAGAAAATACTGCACGCAAACCGTTTTTGAAATTAAAGGTACTCTCGATAAATCGGAGGAAAAGGTTTTTGCAATTGGTTTCAAACACGAAAACCTCGCACAAAAACTCGGTTTCAAAAAAGATATCGTGGGTGCCGGTGTGAAAATTTTCTTAGACAAAGAAAAAAATACAAGAAAAATTTCCAAAATTCATAAACCACGACTTTTTTTCATACAGATAAGTGATGATGCCAAACACAAAAGTTTTGAAGTTATTGAAATGCTTCGAAAAGAAAAAATCGCCGTCTATCATCTTTTGGGTAGAGATAAATTTGGCAGTCAGTCAGCTCTCATCGAAAAGCTCAAAGTTCCCTATGTGATGATAATGGGTAAAAAGGAGTCGCTTGATAATACAGTGATAGTCCGAGAAAATATCACAAGATCACAGGTGTCTGTTCCTATTGAAAGTTTAGTGGAGTATATAAAAAAGTTAGAGTAAGAAATTTTTCGCCCCTTCACAAAGTGCTTTTGAATTGCACGGATATTTTTTTGCTAAAAAATTCCTCGCTCCCTACAGGAGCAGTACACCTTTCACATTTTGATTACAAAATGTTCAAGGTCTTTCATTTGGGTCCCTCCCCAAATTTCAACTCGCGCCGTCGCGCTCCCAAGTCAATTCAAAAGCACTTTGTTGCGAGGCTTAAAATTT
The DNA here is from genome assembly GCA_903832855.1 of uncultured bacterium. Classification (GTDB taxonomy): domain Bacteria; phylum Patescibacteriota; class Minisyncoccia; order Phycocordibacterales; family GWA1-40-21; genus CAILDB01. The sequence goes on from CAILDB010000003.1 coordinate 86,674, forward strand.
CTTGCAAAATCTTATGATTATGTTACTATCTAGAACAATATGATAAATATAGAAGTTGAGAAAAACGCAAACGAGACAAACGCGAGCATTATAAGAAGGTTTACAAAAAAGGTGCAAGGCGCGGGAATTTTGCCTAGGGTCAAGTCCATCAGATATTCCAAGAGGGACTTGTCACATCACAAAACCAAAATGAAGACACTTGAATCAATCAAGAGAAAAGCTGAAATAATGGAACTCATCAAACTCGGTAAAATGGTGGCTGTGGTGCCAGGACAGAGAAAAGGCAAGCCAGTTAAAAAATGACAATTCTGATTGTCATCCCGGCGAAGGCCGGGATCCAGTCATTTTAACAATGTCGGACGAAAATTTCCTAATTACAAACAAAACAAAGGGCAAGCTACAGAGCTTGCCCTTTTCTGAAATGAAAGAAAAAATTCTGGGTAAAAATTATTCCTTGTCTCTCACTTTTGTCGGGGAAGATTTTATAAAATCTCTGAACACAAAATACAGACAAAAAAAAGTGGCAACTGACATTTTGAGCTTTCCACTTTCTGTAGACGAAGGCGACATTTTCATCTGCCCTAAAATAGCAAAAATAAAATCAAAGGAATTCAAAAGAACCGATAAAAATTTCACCGCGTATCTCTTCATCCACGGTCTCGTGCATCTCCTCGGCCACGACCACGGCCCAAAAATGGAAGCTCTAGAAACCAAATTCCGCAAAAAATTTAATATTTAATTTTCTCCGTCTTTACTAGGTCTTCCGAAGCAAACTAGTTCAAATTCATGGATTGCTTCGCTTTACTCGCAAAGACTGAAATTTCTTGTAGCATACAAAATCCTTTTGTTGTATAATAAAAAGAGTAAATAAAAAAGTTCATTATGGCAAAGAAATTTTCAGTCGGAATAGATATTGGAACATACCAAATAAAAGTGGTGGTTGCTTCCGATCCTACAGAAGTTGGACAAAAAAGTCCGGAGATACTTGGTGTTGGATTTTCTGAATCAAAAGGTCTGCGACATGGATACATTATCAATTCATCTGATGTGAAAAGAAGTTTGAAGCTCGCAGTGAGCCAAGCAGAAAGATCCGCAAAAATAAAAATTCGTGGAGCATATCTTTCTATCGGTGGTATCGGTGTTTCCAGTATTATTTCCAAGGGTTCAATAATGACTTCAAAAGCAGATATGGAAATTACAGATATGGATGTCAAAAATGTAATGGAAGTTGCAGAAAGTGAAATTCCACAAGCATTAATTTTAAATAAAAAAATTCTTCATTCCATTCCTGTCGCATACAAAATAGACGGGCAAGCAATCATCGGCAGGCCAAACGGAATGCACGGAAATAAACTTGAAGTGAAAGTTCTTTTTGTAGTATGCATTGAGCAACATTTAAATGACCTCATTCGTGCAGTGGAAAATACTGGCATTGATGTTTTGGATATTATGGCCTCGCCTATCGCAGGGTCACTCGTCACATTAAATAAAAATCAAAAGACCGCAGGATGTGTGCTCGCAAATATTGGTTCAGAGACCGTCTCAATAGTTGTTTTTGAAAATAATATTCCAATATCTCTAGAAGTTTTTCCTATCGGAGGAACTGACATTACAAATGACATCGCTCTCGGTTTACGAATTACTCTGGATGAAGCTGAGCAAATAAAACTTGCTCCAGTAGAACCAAATTTTTCAAAAAAGAAATTGGATGAAATTATTTCTGCACGACTGTCGGATATTTTTGAGCTCATTGAGGCACATTTGAAAAAAATCGGCAGAAATGGACTTTTGCCCGCAGGAATTATTTTGACCGGAGGAAGTGCCGGACTTGGCTCAATAGAAGATATGGCAAAGACCGCGCTGAAGCTCCCATCGAGAATTGCTTCCATCAGTTTTATGTCAAATGCAAAAAATACTCAGATAAAGTACTCGTCTTGGTCTGTCGCATTTGGTCTTGCCACTTGGGGACTTAGTAATAATGATGATGTTCCAGAAGGAGTCAGAATTGCAGGTAATAAAAACGGTCTGTGGGAGAAAATTAAAAGATTTTTTCAACAATTTCTCCCGTAGTTTGAAACATTTTACTAGGAAGTCAATCTTTTCTTTTTTTGTTTTATTTTGCTATGATACAAGCAAAGGATTTTGAGAATTTTATTAATTTTAATTTTGCTTTTAACGAGCAAGCTGTTTAAAAAATATGCCACAAATAAAACCAGATATTGAAGCCTTCGCAAGAATAAAAGTTCTCGGCGTTGGTGGCTCAGGAAAAAATGCTATCAATCATATGATTAACTCTAAAGTAAAAGGGGTTGATTTTATTGCAATAAATACAGACGCACAGGACTTACATCAGTCACTTGCTCACAAGAAAATTCACATTGGAAAAAATCTTACAAAAGGTCTCGGAACAGGAATGAATCCAGAAATTGGAAAAAGAGCCGCTGAAGAAACAAAAGAAGAAATACAGGAAGCGTTGAAGGGTGCAGATATGGTATTTGTGGCTGGAGGAATGGGCGGAGGAACATGTAGCGGAGCCGCTCCGATAGTTGCAAGAACTGCCAAAGAACTCGGCGCACTTACTGTCGCGGTAGTCACGAAGCCTTTTATGTTTGAGGGTTTACAAAGAAATAAAATTGCCGAGCAAGCTATTGATGAACTTAGAAAATGTGTAGACGCAATTATCGTGATTCCAAATGACAGACTTCTCGCAACTGTTTCAAAAGAGACCACAGCAAAATCCGCTTTTGCAATGTGTGATGATGTCCTAAGACAAGCAGTTGAAGGTATTTCTGATTTGATTACAACACCAGGAATTATCAACACTGATTTTGCCGATATTAAAGCCGTGATGGAAAATGCTGGACCGGCACTCATGGGAGTGGGTATGGCTTCGGGAGAAAAGAGAGCCGAGGAAGCTGCGAGAATGGCTATCAGTTCCCCACTTCTTGAAGTTTCAATAAATGGTGCAAAGGGAGTTTTGTTCTCAATTGCTGGTGGAGATGACCTTACACTTTTTGAAATTCAGGATGCAGCTAGAGTTATTACAGAATCTATGGATCCAAATGCAAAAGTTATTTTTGGTACAATCCACGACGAGAAGTTGAAGAAAAATGAATTGAAGATTACAGTTATTGCTTCCGGATTTTCCGATATGCCTGCCAAAAAGTCACTTTTTCAGACGATGATACAAAAAGATTCCGGAAAACCGGAGGATAAAAAAGATGAAAAAAAGCCAGAAATAGAAATTAAAAAAGAAATTAAAATTGAGGAGGAAGATAACGATTGGGGTTCTGTGCCAGCTTTTTTGAGAAGGTCAAAACTTAAATAAAGAAAACAGCCGAATTTTTTGGCGGCCAAAAAATTCGGCTGTTTTCCTCACACAAAAATTATGCCCTACGAACTCATCATCATCGGTGGCGGTCCTGCAGGCGTAGCCGCCGGTGTCTATTCTGCTAGGAAAAAAATTAAATCTCTCCTCATCACCGAGCACTTTCGTGGTCAAAGCGCAGTCTCTGGTGAAATTCAAAACTGGATTGGTACTATTTCCATTCCCGGTGAAGAACTCGCAAAAAATCTTGAAAACCACCTCAAACATTATTCCAAGGAAATTGATATTAAGGAAAATGAAATCGTAAAAGAAATCGTGAAAAAAGGCGACCTTTTTTCAGTAAAAACAAACAAGGGCGAATATCAAACAAGGACGATTCTTATCGCCACAGGAAGTATCCGAAGAAAATTGGATGTAACAGGTGCGAGTGAATTTGAAAACAAGGGTGTCACCTACTGCGCCACTTGCGATGGGCCACTTTTTGGTGATATGGATGTCGCAGTCATAGGCGGAGGTAATTCGGCTTTCCTTTCTGCTTCCCAGCTTTCGGCGTACGCTAGGAGTGTCACGATACTTCAAAGGAGCGATTTCCGCGCCGAGCCAACCGTCATCTCAAACACCCTCTCAAATCCAAAAATAAAAGGTATTACAAATATTGACCTTTTAGAAATTAAAGGCGACAAATTTGTCACAGCACTTGTTTACAAAAATAAAAAAACCGGAGAAACAATCGAGCTCCCCGTCTCTGGAATTTTCGTAGAAATAGGTGCAAACCCATCCGTTGATTTTGTAAAAAATGGAATAGTAAAATTAGATGAAAAAGAGCAAATCATCACAGACGCCAAAACCCAAAAAACTCAAACTACAGGCATCTGGTCCGCTGGCGATTGCACCGATGGACTTTATAAGCAAAATAATATCGCTGTCGGCGACGCCATCAAAGCCGTGGAAGATATTTTTAAATATTTGAAAAATTAGTAGGTAATTTGACATCATAAGGGGTTCTTGCTAACCTTTATTCAGATTAGGAGTTGTTCAAAAACCAGTAGGAGGAGGAAAAATGAAGGTTGCCCTGTATTCAAGTCATCATTTTCTGCCATTTTGGCACACACCGCAGAATCCGGACGGGATTTACAACCCTTCCGCACTTGGCGGTTGGACATTCAAGGCGAGAGAAGCAGAAGAGGAGGATGCTAAGATCTTTTCAGCGACTGAGCACTGGGTCATGCCAGTTCTTAACGGCCTGTTCGTGCTCGATCTGCCAGGAGTGATGGCTCATGTGTCTATGATCTTCGACTTCAAGGAGAAGAGGATCCACGCCCCAAAAAGAGTCTGGGTACAGATTACCACGGTAACCGCAGCGGAAACCGCGGAAGGTACCCCAATGGTCGTGATTAACGACAAGGTACAAGTGAAGCATCTGTGGGGTGGAGACAACAAAACCTACAATCCGTTCCAACTCTTGGGTAAGGAGAAATCTGAGGAAGAAATCGCGAAAAGGCACGATTTTTGGACGGCGTTCTTTCTAGAAAAACTCCAACAGACGAAAAAATCGGTCTGTCAGGAAGCAACTGACGCAAGGGTCGAAGCAGAGCGAGTGGAGAAATTGTACTCCATCATCCCCTGAATTGTCCCGAGCTATCACACGTAGAGGCGTTATTCGAAAGGATGACGCCTCGTTTTTATATAAAAATGTGGGCGGTACAAGGATCGAACTTGTTACCTTCTCGACGTCAACGAGACGCTCTTCCAGGTGAGCTAACCGCCCTTTATTATTTTTTCACAGAACTGTCTACTAAGATATACCAATTTTCTCTGAATTGCAATATTTCCATATTTCAAGATACAAACTCCTTTGTAATGTTCATAAGTCTTTTTTCCGATTGTTCGTTTATCAAAACTAGTAGATGTAAAATTTTTCAAAGGAATGTCTAATTTTTTTGACCAATATTTTTTGATTTCAATCTCGCCTTGATCTGCCCTCAGATGTAAATCGCATTTAACTTTATTAGATTCAAAACCATACAATATTTCCATACCTCTTACAAAGAAGAGCAAAATTTCTGGATTAGAATTTCCAATTGTAGTGCCACCTGTCTTTGAACCCTCTCCAAGATATAGCATCGAAAGGGCTAACTCGAGTATAGATTTGTCCTTTGTATTTACTTCTGATAAAGTCTTTTGAGCTTCTTTCTCTGCTAACTCTAACCTCTTCTTCTTTTCTGCATGATGCCAGATTAAAGACCCTTTTCTTGCCTGAACTAAAGCATTTCTCCATCTCCTGTCAAGCACCTTCTTTTGTCTCTCGGTTAACTTAATATTTTTCAGCCAACCACTTAGAGTAGATCTGGGTATTCCCAATTTTTCCTCAATATCTCGTATAGATTTTCCATCTTTTCTGAGAGATATTGCTTTATCTTTTAACTCGAACCATTTGGATATCATATTTAAATTATATCATCAGTGGTACGAATACACAACATAAAAAAATCCCCTTTCGGGGATTTTTTCTTATTCCGATTCTCTGGATCCCCGTCTACACGGGGATGACAGAAAGAAAAATTAAAGCTTATCCGTAAGCATTACAAAATTTGTAATTGTCACAGCTCCGTTACCATTAATTGCAAAATTGAATCTTCCGGCAAGAGCAATGTGTCCGTCAGAATAACTTACTTCAGCAGTATTTGATGATGTGATCACCAAATTTGTTATTAGAAACTTTCCACCGAGAACTTCTTTTTGCGGAGAAATTCTTGAAATATTTGCACTCATATATTTCATCAAAATTCCTTCAGTAGAAGTAGCAGCAAAATTTGTTCCATAACTTATTGATGTAGTTGTGGTTGTAGCAGTACTTGTGCTCACTGTTCCAGTGTTTGGAGTTGCTTTATTTCCAACCAAAAGCCAAATAACTAATATCACGACCACCAAAATAATCACTCCCCAAATCCAAGCCATCTTACTATTTTCTTGTTCCATATTTTTTAATATGATTAAACTTTACTAAACGACTCAGTCCATTATAGCACAAATCTGCATAAAAAAGTCAAACAAAAATAGACACAAAAAAACCGTTGCGGAGAGGGAGGGATTCGGACCCTCGAGGAGCTTTCACCCCTGCCGCTTTTCGAAAGCGGTTCATTCGACCACTCTGACACCTCTCCAAGGTTTTTAATATACCATCTTTTGCCTTTTTTTCAAAAAAATGATATATTCTTGTAGCCAGGCTCTATCGTCTAACGGTTAGGACACGGCCTTTTCAAGGCTGGAATCAGAGTTCGATTCTCTGTAGAGTCACAAATAGCATTAGAGCGGTTTTGAAGTATCTTAATTCCGTTTTTACTTTTACATATCAATGTATTTTCAGAAAGTTGGAGTTCGGAAAATATAAGTCGGATAATTTTCTCTTTTTCTTCAGCGATTTTCATTTCAATTAATTTGTCGTCATTATTTTTTTGATTCAGTGATAGTTTCTCAATTTTTTCATTTAATTTTTTGCATTCATAACAGACTGTTCCACTTTTTACTTTATGTTTCTTACAAACAGTACACAAAGGTTTATAGGCCCAGTATGCTTTTGCATCAAATTTTCTACGATATCGTGACATTTCTTTTCCATAACTTATTTACCGAAACTCAATTGTCGCATATTTTTATTTATTTTTCCACTAAAATAAAAATTCTTAATAACTTAAACTAGTATCCATTAAATAGACTGAAACTTAGTTTTTCTTTATTACCTCGTCTTTCTTCATTTTTAGTAAGACCAATTATCTTTCTATTAACTGGATCGAACATATGACCGTTTCCAAAATCAACCTTTTTAAGTTCATCCGGTATTGATCCCAAGCAAATAGTATAAACAAAACTACCCAACAGGCTTATTTTTGAAATTATTTTGCCATTCCAATGATCAAATATGATCATATGACCAATTAATCTAATATTCCTTTCCTTTTCATCTGCTATAGCTCCTTGTGATGATGGTTGTTCAATTACCACATCTTTAAGGGGTAATTCAAGATTACCAAGAATATATGATTTTATTTTTGAAAAGTTTGGATGATGTAATATTGACTCATTTCCAGAATCAATAGCACAATAGGCGAAATGATTAAAGGCTATTTTTGCTAAAACACGTACAGTATCAGAATCAATTTGCCCCTCAACATTAATTTCTACAATTTTCTTGATTTCAGAAGGATCACTTGGCGGTAAAGATTTCTGTGTACCAGGTTTATACGGTATTCCAAGCTCTCTAACAAGTTCTATTGCTTCGTTGAGTTCATGCATATCTGTACCATTATCACCATAAGTGAAAATGGATACATCTACACTTTTTCTTCCTTTTAGAAGATTTTTTAGCGCCTTAAACTTTGTTCTCCCACGCGGTAGCTTTTTAATATTATCGATCAATAAAATCAAATAGCCATTACCAGCATAACCTTTAATTTTTATTTGTGGAATTGGTGTTATTTCGGGTTTTCCATTGTTGATTTTAAAGAACGGAAACATCTCATTAAATAACGGCTCATCAAAACCAAGCTTTGTGGATATTTTATATTTTTTATTTCTTATTCTTATCTGATAACTATTAGAAAGATTAAATCTCTGATACATAATACCTTCATGAGTATCTTCTTTAAAACGAGTTTCCAATGGTCCAAATACGCCTGTATTACAATTACTGCATACACAATCCCTTAGAGTAATATTATTATCAAAAACACCAAGCAATTCTGGTATGACATGCTCTCTGCTAAATTTTATTTCTGTCTTATCTTTACCACAATAGATACATTTATTCATTTTATTCTTCAGGTGTAAAAATCTTAATTTTGTATAGACAAGAATAATCACAAGAACAATATTCCTCTGTTTTTATTGGATAGAAACCGTCCAATTTCCATCCGCATAAATATTAAGAAAGTATATGGCGGAGCTATCTATATGGACTGCTTTTGATCCGCTATAATTTCCGATTTCATTGACCAAATTTTCTATCTCATTCCCATTTTGGTCAAGAAGCTGAACTATAAAATTACTACTTCCGTCATGCGTAAAAGAAAAAGTATGTAAACCTTGAGAAAGAGTAAAAAAAGCTGTGGCTTGCGGTCCATGCCCGTTGAAAGCAGACATTGGCGGTGCACTGATTGGTCTAGGTTGAGTTATTGTAATAGACCACGGTCCGTCAGAATCTACATTGAAAAGATAACTGCCGTCATTTGCAATATTTAATGCTTTTGAACCACTAAAATTTCCTATCTCATTAGCAAGAGTACCAATTGTATTACCGTTGCTGTCTAGAAGTTGAACTATAAAATTACTTTGACCACTATTTTGCATAGTGAAGATGGATAATCCTTGCTCCAGGTTAAACTTTTGGCTAGCTTGCTGACCTGTTCCGGAAATATTTATTGGGGATGGAGCGGGTCTAGCAACTGACGCTGAATTACTACACGACTGATTAATAGACTGATCTCCGGATATGACATTTACCGAAGCATTTTTTGTTCCCGCACTAGAATACGACTTACTAATACTTTGGTTATTTCCTGACAATCCGTCTGTTCCGGACCAAGTGTAAATATATGAACCAGTTCCACCAGATGACTGCACTGTCCATACAGTTGTTTGCCCAACAGAAAGAGACGTTTGTAGGACCGAACAAGAAACAGACAAAGCAGGGACATTTGGTTTTACTGATTGCTGTTGAATTGGTTGAGTAGTCTGCGTCTGGGTTTTAGTTTGATTTGTGGTTGTTGCTTTTTGTGGAACAGAATTTGTAATGGGCTGATTTGTGTTTACTGGTTTCCCCGTACCTTTTTCTACCAAACATGCCATCATACTTGGTATTGTAATATTAAAGTTCGCTTGTGACTTGTAAGTTTCGGAGCCGGTTAATTGACCGTACACAGTTACAATATCATCTTCAACTGCGTCCGTATGATTTTGATATTCTACATAGATAATATCACTTATACTCCAGCCGTAAGATTCTTGTGTTACAGCGAGACGAATTATTCCGTAATTATTTGATTCCTGTATCTGTAAAATCTTACCGGTAAATTTTACTACTTTGCCTTTGAACGAATCCGGATCTTTTTTAAGCTCTTTAAAGTCTACTACTGTGGCATAATTTTTAAGAGAAGTAATATCACTACAAAGTGATTGTTGTTGGTTGCTGTTTGAAGTTGTTTGTACCGAATTATTATTTGAACCAATAATATAAAAAATAACTACAAACAAGATAACGATACCCCCACCAACTATTAAAGCTTTTCTATTTTTTATATCCATATTAACTTAGTCATATTATTACATTTTTCCTAAAAAAATTCCACTCAATTAACAAAAAATATCCATTTATTTGGATAGTTTTTTGTTTTGTCACAGAAGTGTCCGTGTTTAGCTTAACTAGTCGTGCAAGTATGATTGGGGCATTTGCTGAAGTTTCGTGGCAATTTCCCCCCTGTTCGAAGCATAGGTGCCCATCTACTACCGCACTTCTTGCATTCTAATACACAGTTTGGCCATTCATGGACAACAGAAGTGTCCTTATTTTTTATACGCATAGGTTTAATGATTAAATTAGTAATAACTCATTACATAAATATCACTACACGCTACACCACAATACATCACATTACTTTATAAGATAAGTTTAGCACAGACAACAAGATAAATCAATTAAAATTATAAATTAAACAGCTTCTTTATTTCCTCTGCAACTTCTCCAAGTGACGAAATGTCAGATTTAACAAAAAACTTTAATGCACCCAGTTTCATCGCTTCGTCTATTTCTACTCTATCTCCCTGATTAGATAGAAAAATAAAAGGTATGTTCTTTGTGCGATCATCTGCTTTAATCGCTTTCAAAAAATGCAGTCCATCAATTTCTGGCTTTAATATATCTGAAATAATAAGATCCGGTTTTATAGTAACTATTTCTGCTATAAAATCATCAGAAAGTTTTGAAAGACAAACTACTTCAAACCCTTCTTTCTCGAAGACCTTTTTATAAAGTCCGAGAATAAATTTATCGTCGTCTGTATGTAGAATGCGAAATTTTCTTGAAATCATATTTTTATAATAATATTAATAATGTTCTACCTTAAACATTCAAAATCCTACTTGCCTTTTGAGCAAATTCTTTTGGATTTGATTTTATCTTTTCCCAAATTTCGGTTACTCCGAGTTTATTCAATTCTATTGCAACTCTTGTCAGCATTGAATTTGTAAAAGCGATTATTATGATGTCTTTAATATCTTCTTCTTTTCGTATCGCTCTTACTACATCCTCCCCACTCATTTGATTCATTACCAAGTCCAAAAGGATAGCATCCGGTTTTATTTCTCGGATTCTTTTGACAGCATTTAGAGGATTCGTTTCGGTATAAAACTCAATATTAGGAGCATGTATTCCAAAAGACATTTTGTAGATGTCCAATTGGTCCTGATCGTCGTCTATATATAATATTTTTTTCATTTTTTTATAATTATTGCTAATAAAATCGACTTTATTTAACTACCGGTAGTTTAATGTAAAATGTTGTGCCTTTATTTTGAACTGAATCAAACCATATCTTACCTCCCGGATGTGCTTCAACAATCTTTCTGGCGATAAAAAGGCCTAGTCCTGTACCATAAGTATAGGCATTAACTGCATTTGTAGCTCTGGTAAACTTTTCAAACATCTTATATTGTTCGGCTTCAGGTATTCCAATTCCGCTGTCAGCAATTTTACAAATTACAAAATTCTTTTCTTTACTGAGCTCCACAATTACAGAGCCTCCAGCATTTGAATATTTTATGGCGTTATCAATAATGTTTTGAAAAGCGTTTTTCAGGAACGATACCGCCGTCATAATAGTCAAACTATCTATTTCTGGGGTTGATTTGAATTGATAGTTTATTTTCTTTTCTTTAGCCAAACTATCAAGATCATCAAAAATTCCTTTGATTGTATTGGAAAGGTTGACTGGCTTTAGGGTTCCGGATACAAAAGTGAAATTGTCCATATCAAGCTCCGCTGCTTCCAAAATATCATTCAGTATGTCTGCCAACTTCTCAGATTTTTCATATATTCCGGCAATAAATTCATCCTTTTGTTCTTTCGTCTTGTCTTCAAGATCTCCCTCCTTTAGCATTGATGCCATTCCTCTTATGACCGATACAGGTGTCCTCAACTGATGAGAAACAATGTCTATAAACTCCGACTTTATTTTCAAAAGGTGTTCAATACTCTCAAGTTGTTTTGCTTCTTTTTTTACAGATTTAACCAAAAAGATACCGGCTATGATTGTGATAACTAAAGTGAAAAAAGTAAGGACCATATTAGTTGGAGTCTTGATGAAGAAAAACTGTGATCCAACTAGTAGTCCAATAGTCAACATTAGGGCTTGAGCTCCTAGAAGTTTAATATTAAAGGTTTTGAAACGGACAATTAGAAAGGCAAGGACTGCCATAAAAATAATTATTCCAAACAAGCCATAATTACCTAGCATATAGTCGCCCGTAACTCCGGCATTTACTAGATAACTGTCTAAAAACGTTGCAGTGAAAAATATTGCAATAAAAGCTTCAATTCCTATTGTCATTAACAAAATTTGTCTTCGGAATAATTTATCAGTTGTCTTTAAATATCCAATTATAGCCATTGTCAAAATAGATATAAAAGCAAATACACCAAACATATGAAAATAGTTTGTAAATAGCGGTGATTCAATAGAAACACAATCTAAATTAGAAAAACCAATCAGATTGTATGCAGTTGGTGTAAATAGTATTATCGGAAGAAATAATATGGAGAATGCGGATAAAATCTTGAAAGAAATATTTTTGTTATATATAAAAGCGTAACTAAAACAAATAGAGATTAAATAAATAAGTGCCGTTAGTATACCGAAAAAAGACCAGACAAACATATACATCAAGCTGTTGTAGCTTGTCCATGTGATTAGATCTATTATGACCCAAAGTGAGAATACTAATGATAATGAAAATAGCAATCTTCCTAGAATTGATTTATCACTATATCGTAAAACCACAAAACCGAGAATTAGTGACACAATGATGGATGTAAAATGAGAATAATAAACCAATGACATTGGTGCAACGTGATTTATAAAATCAAAACATGACGGGACATTTGTAATATAATTAAAAATCATAATGATATTCTATAATTTATTTAATTCATTAATAATATAATCCTGCAAAGCACCTTCCCTTTTATAATATTCTAAAATATCTTTTGGAATTGATAAAACATTTCCTAAGGATTTTCTGCATTTTGCAGATCCACACATACAATTTGTCATTGTAGTAAAAGTAAAATTGTGTGGGTCCACTGTCGCAGAATAATCATATGTGATTTCTTCTCCTTGCAATATATCTCTGAGTGCAAAAAGGGTACTTTCCCCTTTAAACCCAGCATTCGGTTCACAGCTATGATTGAAACGAATTGATACATCATCTAAAAGAAGATATTCTTCGTGCTGTATTTGAAAAACATCATCATTATTTAACAAACCCTTCGCTATCATTATATCACAAGGAATCTCAGCCATCCTTTCCCCTGTAAAAACCCTGATTGTTTCTCCCTTTAAAATCTTTTTTGTACAAAATACCCCATCACCATATTTCCCAGTTGGTCTTATTTCATATTTATGCTCTTGATTCTCTAAAAAATCTTTCATCTTTAAAATAAAATAATAAGGAAATTATAACATAATTTTAATAAATTCTGGATATGCCAGCCAGTGCTTTTCTAATGCCTTATCAGTTGGAGCCACGGAAACAATTATTGGCCTACATCCAAACTCCTTTTCAGTTTCCTTAATGGCAGGAAGTAAAATCTCATTGACTAACTTTGCTTCATAACCATAATTTAAAAAATTATCAAAAAGGACTCCATGACAGATCGCCATAGCTAAAACATGTTTGTAATAGTTCTTCGCAAGAGCACCTTTGCTTTTAAACCACTCTGAACCATCAAAGATTTTGGCATTAGGAAAATTTTTCAGCATCAATCTGTGGTGCAAATCAACAAGAAGTTCTCCTTCTAATGTCTTGATGTCTCTAATCCTTTTTTTCTCTTCTTTTCCATCCAGATTTATAATTCTTTTCACTGTCTTTTTCATGTTTCCTTTCTCGTCAAAACCATGATAAAAAGCCATCTTTGCAAGAGATGCTTTGTCGTGATTTGTTGTTATAAAAATATCATCAAGAAATTCAAAATGAAAGGGATCCAAACCTATCTTGTAGGCCTTGCCAATAAAGGTCCAGCAATAAAGATTGGGTGTCGCCACATCTTCTATAGAGATTGCATGAGGTTGTTTAAAAAAATATTCAGGCAAATGTTCCCTGCCCAAAAAATCTTCCACCTTTTTCTTTAATTTAGTGTCATTCCACCTTTTTTCTATTTCCTTTTTTGCGTCCTCGAGTGGGGTATAAATATCATTTAAATCCATAGCGTGATTATATACTTTTTTTTGAAAATGAAAACGGCGAGAACAATGAAGTCCGCGCCGTTTGGTTTCGTAGCTCAACCTGCAAAGGTC
>CAILDB010000004.1 GCA_903832855.1 uncultured bacterium
TAATTCGGACTCGGCAGGGCGAAACAATTAGTCTGGGATTTGGATTCGCCCTGCCTCGACTGATTTTCCGCCCGCAAGGAAGGGTCTGGGAGGGAATGCGGGCGGGATTCCGATTTCCTTTTGAAAAATTCGGGACGGGCTAATTCCTAAAAAACTTCTAATGATTAATTTTCCCATTAGGGTCAATGTGTGTGATACAAAAAAATTGACCACGTTGATATCCAAAAACGCGAAATAAATCAACTTGCTCGATGCGAAAATGAAAATAATATTGTTCCACAAGTTTCCTTTCAGATGAATTTTGATTATGAATCAAATCAAAATTCTCACTATTTGGTTTTTCTGTTGTTACTCCATTTTTTCGGGGAAGACTCGTAAATTGTCCCCATGTAAGTTTTTCGATATGCTGGAGTTTATGTAGGAATTTTGTTGCATCTATTCGATTTAAATTATAAAAAGAATATTTTTTATCTAGCGAACAATCACAGATAGAAAATATCACCTTAGATTCAGTGTATTCGAGGTCAAATTTTGTAGAAGTTTCGGTTTCGTCCATAGACAAGGTTCTGCCTTGCCTATTTATTTAGCAAAGGAGCGTAATATTCTTTTATTGATTTATGAGAGATAATCTGACTTTCTGATTTGTTAGCTTCCTGCCATGGAGTATGAGCATGAGTAATGTCTACCAACTTACTTGCAGAATATCCACCAAAAGTTCCCCAGATTTTTATTAAGGTTTCTTTATCCTCGTCAGCAATAGATGATTTATCATTCTCACAAATAATTGGATTACTCCCATTAGATCGGAATTTTCGGTATACATCTGGAATAACAGGTCCATACTCCCATGCCTCAATATTATCAGAAAAAAGTGGTTTGCCAATTTTTGACAGATAATATGCTTGTGCAAAATAGAGCACTTTTTGAAGCTTAAGATTTGTTATACCTTCTCGTTCTTTGTTATCACCAACAAAAGCTTGCGAGGCAAGATACACAAAATACTTAGCAACATTCTCTGCGGTGTATGGAGATTTTATGGTGTTAGTGGTCATTAGTCATATTATAGCATAGTACTTTCTAAAACTCCAAGCTGTGGATAATTCGCTAAAAGACAGGTATCTTAAAGTAAAATAACTAAAAATAGGGTTATTTTATGGAATTTAAAGAAAAAATTTAAATTTCCATGTTTCTGAAATCCGCTATAGTTTTTTTAAGTATTTCGGAATAATTTTTTAATAAAGTTACTACAACTTTTTTTCCAAATTCAGTGAGACCTTCTAGTACAAAATATTCTTCGTTTTTTTGAGAATTAGAAATATTATCACAAATAAATTTTATTTTTATATTATTCGGACTAGCTGTCACAACCTCTCTTATTACACTATTTTCACCTGATGAAGATAAAACATTGGAGGAATTTATACTTCCTGATGGTCCACTAATTCTGATATCTTTACTTTGTTCTAACTGCCAATATTTCATAATTCTTATTATAGTTTATTGATTAAATAATATATTTTTCTGACTAAAGAAGTCAGCTGTGGTGAGATTCGGTCCGTCAAAATAAGCATTTTCTAGTTTTTCTTCGCTCTTCTGTTCTATTTTACTATTAACATCATAAGATCTTGTAGAAGAAGTAAAACTCTGAAGAAGCGCCTTGTTAGAGTAAATATCCATAACCACACGCATAACATAATAGGTATCAAAGGAACTTGAAAAATCTGAGGCATACCTTGAAAAGTCATGCACATAACTTATATAAAAAAGGCATGTTCCTAATTTTGTATTGTAGTGATACTCTGGACCAAAATAAGAGCCCGTTTCGCCACTTATACCCCCTAATTTGAAATACTCGCTCTTAAAATTCTGAAAATAAGTATCACCGTCTTGTGAGCATTTACTTTTTAAATTGACTAGATTAACATCAGTATTTTGTGTTTTTTTAGTTATTGGTTGAGATACAGGAGTAATCTGATTTTGTTGCATAACTGTATCAACAGATGTAGGAGAAGATTGAACATTGGAACTTTTAGAACTTTGCCCAATAAAATAACCACCTATTATTAATGCAACTACAACAACTCCAATCCAGATATTTTTTGAATTCATAATTTTATTTTATTTTATAAAATAGCCTATATTCTTATTATAAATTTTCGCAAAGTTCTGAAGTTCGACAACATCAACTCTTTGCTGGCCTGATTCAACGTTTGAAATATGTGACTGTGGACGTTTTAACTTTTTCGCAACTTCTACTTGAGTCAAACCTGATTCAAATCGGGCTTTTTGTAAACGCTCTACAAAATACGCATATTCCTTTGTCCTAATTGACCTTGTCATAATACTACCATTGTCTATCTAAACATTCAATATCCAAAGTTTGGATATTGTGATATGATATATCTAGTTCTTTTAAAGCCCGTCCCGAATTTTTCAAAAGGAAATCGGAATCCCGCCCGCATTCCCTCCCAGACCCTTCCTTGCGGGCGGAAAATCAGTCGAGGCAGGGCGAATCCAAATCCCAGACTAATTGTTTCGCCCTGCCGAGTCCGAATTA
>CAILDB010000005.1 GCA_903832855.1 uncultured bacterium
GAATAAAAGATTGGGATAATGGCATAAAATATTGCCAAATAGCAATAGATCTTAATCTGGATTTTCAGTTAGCTAAAAATAACCTGAATTGGATGAAAGCAGAAAAACTTAAAGCAAAAACTTATAACTAAAGGGCACCTCTAATAATTAATTTTTCGTAAAAACTTTGATGACACCTCAAACAAAAATACATATTTAGTTCATAATATCAATCAATTATTTTTTAACTTTTTTTTTTACAGCATTGATTTACAGCATTTTATTATTTAACTTTGTATGCAACATGTCACACTTATCTCGTACAACCTATTTTTTGTAATTGAAGTAACCTGAACATATTATATGTTAGGTTCATTAATCCTATCGTTGCAGTAGCTCTCGCAATACCTATAGTCCTGATGAATGAACCATTCATACTGTTTTCAATAAATCCAAATACATGTTCTACTCTTGCTCTTATTCTTGATTTTTCTTTATTCTTCGCTATCTGTTTCTCTGTTAAAGGTTTATTTCTATATCCTTTTTCATTAACACAATTTATCATTTTCTTATCCTCTATAGTTTTTTCTTGATCTTCTCCTGTATATGCACTATCAGCATTCAAAGGCTGGTCTGCATCTTTGGCTTCTAATATTTCATCCAGCGGTTGTGAATCATGTACGCTTGCATCTGTTACCTTATATTTATCTATAAACTTGCTTTTCTTATCAGTTTTTACATGGTCTTTATATCCATAAAAGGTTACATTATTTTTCTTTGTCCACTTAGCATCTATATCTTTCTGTGATAATTTATGTGGGTTCTCTTGCCAATCCTCTGGCACGTTGCCTCCTTTTATTTCTTTATTTTCTTCCCTGCTGTTTCTTTGTCTTGGTACTTCTACAAAGCTTGCATCAATTATTTTTCCTTCATTACCGATATAGCCATGCTTTTCTAATTCGTCATGAAACTTTTCAAATAGTTTCTCTACTGCATTTGCCTTTGTTAATATTTCTTTGAATAACCATATAGTCTTGCTATCCGGCACTTTGTCGCTTAATTCTAAATCTAAAAAACGCATAAAGGTCATTCTGTCTAATATCTGAAATTCTGTTCGGTCATCTGATAAATTATAGTATCTCTGTAATATCAATATTTTAAACATCATTATATAATCAAACGGTTCCCTGCCTCCAGGTCCTTTTGCTTCTTTCTTTAATACTGAATCAAGTATGGGTCTGAACTGCTCCCAATTTATGGTTTGCTTTAATATTACTAATGGATCACCTTGATTAGTTAATTTTTCTAATCTGATTGCCTCGTCAAATAAGCCTTTTGAATTTATATTTTTCATCTAATATCAATTTTATTCAGCAAAATTAAGGCTTTTAAGCATGCTGTGCAAATAAACTTATTAACAAATTGTTGATAATCAAATGGTTATAAGTAATAAATTATTGCAAAAAAAATGTTTTACTACATAATTAGCCTTTCTGGAGTTTTTAGAGATGCCCTATAATGATTATAAAGGAGCAATACAGGATTTCAACAGAGCAATAGAAGTTAATCCACAAGATACAGATGCTTTTATTTACAGGGGTGCTACAAAATATGTCCTAGGAGATAAGTTGGGAGCCATTGAGGATTACAATAAAGCTATTAAAATTTATCCACAATATGAAATTGCTTTCTATAATAGGGGTATTGCTAAGGCTGATATTGGAGATAAGCAGGGTGCTATTGTGGATTTTACACAAGCTATTTCTATTAATTGTTACCAGAAAGCAAATATGCTATAAAATCGGCA
>CAILDB010000006.1 GCA_903832855.1 uncultured bacterium
AATGACTATCCAGAACAGAATTTTCAAAATGTCCTGAGTGTTCACTAGTCACCTCTTTCTTTTTGAAATGTTTAAGAACAAAACGAAACCTAAATTCCATCTACAATGTTAGCACAAAGAGATTAGAAAGTCAAGGTTTTGAAAATTAGCTAAATAATTGTTGAAGTTGAACACTCTTCCCCGTCTGATATTGTATCTGCAGAACAAGTAGTAATAGTGCAATCTTTTTCACCAGTTTCGCAGATTAGCGGATCACAACCTTCTACTGCTGGGTCACAAAGTTCAATATTAAAAGCTTTCTTTTCTATCTTTTTATAATAATCTATCTGGGCAGGACAGTCAGTGCCTTCGCAAGGTGCATAGAAACAACTTTCTGTTTGTGGGTCACATTTTATTTGAGCAAACACCAAATAATCTTTTTTGATTACATATTTGTGAAAAGTCACACCAATAGAAATGACAATCAAAACGCCAAATATCCAAAACAAAATTTTTGATTTTTTATTCATATTTTACTTTAATGTTTCAACAAAATTTTTCTCAATATCTTCTAAGCTTTTGTTGAAGACACTCAAAAATAACTTATCAAAAGCATTGCAAGAATAATTTGACTTGAGTTTTTTAACTAGCTCAACAACCTTATTCAAGGAATATTTATTTATTAAAAAATCCACAAACAAACAAGAGTAGGCGTATGCACTATAATTTGAATACTTATTCCAGCCATATTCAGTTGATATTTTTGATAGATAATCATTTTCTACAAAAATACCTTTATCCCTGTATTGTGTCATTTGGTCTGCAAGATACATCGATAATCCTTCATTTAACCACATTGGTATCATTTTTCCATCAGAGATTTTATTTATGTAAATATGAGATATCTCATGTTTCAATATTCTTGGAAAATCATCTCTTGGATGTGAGCTGTATTTTTCAAAAGAGTCCTCGTGAATAATATCTATCTCATTTTTATCAGATGTATTTCCAACCTCCCAATCAGAAGTTTTCCTATTCAGTTGTTTATCAAAACTTTTTCTCGTATCGTGTAATCTAACTTTTATTAAAAAATCGGTAGATATTCCTAATCTACTTTCAATATCTGGGATTATTTTATCCAAAATAATCTTTGTATTTTCTATATTTTTTCCTAAAACCTGTACTTTACTCATAGTGCAATGATAGCATAAATTTAAAATAAAAAAAGGAGTAACGGTGATATTCTCACCACTACTCCCCCGGGCAACCCCGTCTGGCTTCATTTGTTGCAGCCAGTGTTCTGACAGGAAACACACTGCTGGCAGCCCCGACAGGATTGTGCCAGGACTCCATCCATGATCCTCACAGGAGTGTTTTGCTCACTCCTGTCAAAACCACGGTTGAGGAGCTCATGTGTATCCGCAAAGAACTCAGATACCAGGTCCGTTTTCATGTTTTTTCTCCTTTTTTAGGTTTATCTTACTGCATCAATTACTAACTTTCTTCACCTCCTTTCTTTTAACTATCCCAGAAAAAACCAACTTCTGTATCACAGGTTCGAGCATCTCTTCTGTGTGTCCAGTCTTTTTCGCTAATAAACCGAGAGAAAAGCTCTCGAACTGTTTAATGAGCGAAACAAAACCAAACCCCTTCGAAGTAAGATACTCTAGCTTGCCATATACAGATACAACATACCCGTTCTGTTCCTCTCTGATTATACAATGTTTGTTGAATTCAAACAAGTCGTTTGCGTCCAACAGAACTGGACATTCTCCTCGTGGTAACAGGGCCACTCTTTTCGGATCAGATATTGGTTCTGTCATATACATGTCTTGCCCATTGTATAATCCAGTGGTAGTTCTCGCTGACATGCGACATCCACCTTCACACACCATAAGGGCATTACATTTTATACATTTCTCTGGAAGGATTGACGGCGATGACCATTCCTTCATTTTTTCCCAAACATCCAGAAACTTATCTGGCAACACATTACCGTATAACACATCAGAGTGTATACACGGTCTCATATCACCTCTAGATGAAATGGCACAAGAAGAAACAGCCGCCGAGCACATTCTATTACCAAAAAAACGTACGAACTCGTTCTCATCTTCTGGTCCAAAAAGGCATCTCGCCAAGGGTTCAAGTACATCTACAGTAAGGGTCAGTTCTGAACTAATCCTTATGAGCTCCCTCAAGCAAACCTTGCATTCCTCCGCCGATAAACATAATGGAATGTTTGATTTACAAGACGGTACGATTGGTCCAGAACAAAAGTTTTTTACACCAATGTCTTTGACCAACTTAGCCGTATCCCATAGAGAAGACAGACTGATCTTTGATACTGGCATATTGACTGCAACATCAATTCCAGCATCAAGGAGGTTTCTAATCCCGTCAATCGTTTTGGCGAAACTACCTCCTGGTCCAGCTATAGAGTTATGTACTACTTCCGGTCCAAGAACAGAGATCAGGGCATGGTTCAAACCACGCCCAGCCAGAGTCCTGGCATCCTCTTTTTCGATGAGTACGCCGTTACTGTTTAGACCTATGTCTATATCAAGCCGGTGTAGCTCAGACACTAAGTCAAACAAGACCTTCTTCCGTAACATTGGCTCTCCACCAGTGAGCGTAACGGAGCCAACTTTCGCAGAATGGATTTGTCTGACAATCGTTATGAACTCGGCTGTACCAAGTTCATCATTGGGCGGATTCTTATCCTTTCTCCAATAATTGTAACAATGCCGGCAAATCTGATTACAACGCTCAGTCAATTCAATCTGGACATCTAACGGAGACGATAGCCTATTCATGATTTAGTTCCTTTCGTGGTTTGTAAAAGACCTTCATCTTAGAACACCTAAGACATCTGTTGTAAAGACTAGCAAGCTAATAGTAAATGTCAAGGACGGTCAATTGTTCCTCATACTATGCTAGTTGTAGACTCAGTAGACATACCCAAATCCTCTAGTTCTTTGATTGAAAGCTTGATATCGTCACTATGTTGAATAAGTTCGGAAAGCCAGTATAATGGGTCACAATAAAGAAAAAGACTGGACTGCTCCAGTCTTTTTCTTTATTGTGAAAGCGCAGTGATATTTTGTCAGCAGACAAAATCACGAGCTGGGGTCGCAAACACTTACACATTTTGAAATTAATTAATTTAAAAATGTTTAGTGATTTGTGACTACATAATTTATGAATGCGAAGCATACGAAAATCTGCTATAATCAAAAATATGGAAGTTGTTTTCCTGTCAATTTTAACTTTTATTTCCACCGCACTTGGCGGGCTTTTTTCAATTAAACAGAAAGATAATCTTCACAGAATAATGGGCTTTACTGCAGGAGTGCTTCTTGGAGTCGTGTTTTTTGATATTTTCCCTGAAATTATAAATTTGATTAAGGAAAATAATTTTAGTTCAAATGGAGTTATGATTGCTCTTGTCCTTGGATTTTTGGTTTTTCATATTTTGGAAAAGACGATTTTGATTCACCATTCACACGAGGATGAATATGCAGACCACAAACATCCACAAGTTGGTGTCGCTTCGGCACTAGCACTCGTAGTTCACAGTTTTATGGATGGTGCAGGTATTGGTCTAGGTTTTCAAGTAAGTAACGAAGTTGGAATTTTAGTGGCAATCGCTGTCATAGCTCACGATTTTACTGATGGGATGAATACTGTTACGTTAATGCTAACCCACAAAAACAGTTTGTTGAAAGCAAAATGGTTTTTATTACTAGACGCACTGGCACCGATTCTCGGAGCTATATCCACATTATTTTTTAAAGTTCCAACGAATTTCCTTGTTTTGTATCTTGGATTTTTTGCCGGCTTTCTCCTCTACATTGGTGCAAGCGATATTTTACCTGAGGCACATAGTAAAAATAGTTCACTCAAAACAATTGCTTTAACCATTGCTGGAGTAATTCTTATTTTTATAATTACTCGTCTAGTCTAAGTTGATTAAATTTCAATTTTAGATTACTCTTCTAATATGATTATTTTAGGTATTGAAACATCCTGCGACGAGACAGCAATAAGCACTTTGGATATTGAAAAAATTGGAGAAAAAACGGTTATAAAAGTTCTGGGAAATCAACTTTTTTCACAAATTGCAATACACGCACAATACGGCGGGGTCTTCCCTATGATGGCCAAAAGATCTCACGCAGAAAATATTCTTCCGTTATTTTCGGAATGTTTGAAGGAAGCAGGACTTTATAATGAAACTCGAACTGAATTGTCGGAAGAAAAAATTCAAAAGACAAAAGAAATTTTAGAAAGAGAATTTGAACTTGCAGAAAAAGTTGTGGAATTTGCAAAAAATGTTTCTGCTCCGAAAATTGATGCAATTTCCGTCACACAAGGTCCCGGACTTGAGCCAGCACTTTGGGTTGGACTCAACTTTGCAAAAGCAATTTCATATCTTTGGGACATTCCGCTCATTCCCACAAATCATATGGAGGGGCACATTTTTGCAGGGCTTATGCAAAAGTCTGAAAGCGGTTACGAAATCACAAATCCAGAAATGCCAGCAATTTCATTGCTTATTAGCGGTGGTCACACACAGCTCGTTCTCTCAAAATCATTACAAGAATATGAGGTTGTGGGCGAAACAAGAGATGATGCCGTGGGTGAAGCATTTGATAAGGTGGCAAGAATTATTGGACTTCCCTATCCTGGTGGACCGCAAATTTCTAAACTTGCTGAAAAAGAAAGAATGGATTGCTTCGCAGAGCTCGCAAAGACAGAAGAGAAAAAATGGAATTTCCCTCGCCCAATGATTCACTCAAAAGATTTGAACTTTTCTTTTTCTGGATTAAAAACTTCCATACTTTACACTGTCAAAAAAATCCCTGAAATGACAGAAAAAATAAAACAAGAAATTGCGCGAGAATTTGAAGACGCTGTAGTAGAAGTCCTCACACACAAAACAAAGGATGCGATAGAACAGTATGGAGCAAAAACCCTCATACTCGGTGGAGGAGTAAGTGCCAACAAAGAAATTCGAAAGAAACTGGCCGAGCTCGCAGACTCGCTCGGCGTCTCTTTCTTCGTCCCAGAAATCAGTGCCTCAACCGACAACTCTCTCATGATGGCGGTCGCTGGGTTTTTTAATTTTCATAATCAAAAACCATATTCCGGAGAAACTCTCAAGGCTGATGGCAATTTGACTTTGTAAAAGTCTTTTGCTAATCTTTATGAATCGCCACCAGTCCGAACTTTGCGGGATTGGGAGTTGATCAAGGACATACAGGTGGTTCTCTTTCCGGAAGAGGACTGCAGTAAAGCCGACACAGCAAGGGTAGTTGTTCTCCTTCCAGGAGGTGACGACTACGCCGTACCTACACGTGGGTACGGCTTTTTTATTTCCCAAAAAACATTATTTTTGCTATTATCAACGCAGTAACCGACGTGAAGGATTTCTCTCATCCAAAAGTCGGTGAGGCGGTCGCGCCCGAGAGATCGTCTGGTTTGGCAACTCACCACACTTATCGGACTAAAGAATAGGAGAGAATTAAAGCGAACTTGTACACAAGCCAAGATTCCGCTTGCCACCCTGACCTGAGCCCGCATCTTTCCTTATTAGTACGAATCCTAGGTTCGCAACGAAAAGGAGAAATGACGAAGCGGGGGTGGTTTTTCTTTGTCTAAATATCATTTATTTGCTATTATTTACCCGTGAACGACAAATTTTTAAAACCATACAATCCGCAAGAAACTGAGCCAAGAATTTACAAAGAATGGCTAGATAGCGGTTTTTTTAATCCTGATAATCTTCCGGAAAGACACAAGATTCCATACACTATAATGATGCCTCCGCCAAATGTTACGGGGATTTTACATATGGGCCATGCAATGATGCTTACCGTGGAAGACATAATGATTCGTTATCAAAGAATGCTTGGCAAAAAAACTCTCTGGCTCCCAGGCACAGATCACGCCGCCATCGCCACTCAAGCGAGAGTTGAAAAAGATATTTATAAAAAAGAAGAAAAAAACAGATACGACCTCGGCCGAGAAGAACTTTTAAAAAGAATTGATAAATTTGCAAAAGAAAGTCACGATACTATCACCTCACAAATAAAAGTGCTGGGTGCTTCTTGCGATTGGTCTCGAGAGGCATTTACTTTGGATGAAAAAAGAAATCTCGCAGTCCGCACCGTCTTCAAAAAAATGTATGATGACGGACTTATTTATCGTGGAAATAGAATTATAAACTGGGACCCAAAAGGTCAGACGACTATTTCTGATGATGAAATCGTCTATGAGGAAGAAAAAACAAAATTTTATTATTTTAAATATGGTCCATTTGTAATCGGAACTACTAGACCTGAAACAAAATTTGGCGATAAATATGTCGTTATGCATCCAGATGACAAAAGGTATTCCGAATACAAACATGGACAAAAGATAGATCTTGAATGGATAAACGGACCAATCACTGCAACAGTAATAAAGGATAAATCCATCGACATGGAATTTGGAACTGGCGTGATGACGATTACTCCTTGGCACAGCAAAGAGGATTTTGAAATTGGAGAGAGACACAATCTAGATAAGGAACAAATAATAGATAAGTATGGGCGACTTTTACCGATTGCTGGAGAATTTTCCGGTATGAAGATAGCAGAGGCCAGATTAAAAATAATTGAAAAATTAAAATCAAAGGGTCTTCTTGAAAGAGAAGAAGATTATATACACAACACCGCGACAGCGGAAAGAACAGGAGGAAAAATTGAACCTCAAATAATGAACCAGTGGTTTGTCGCAGTGAATAAAAAGTTCACACTTCCCCACTCAGAAATAAATGGCATCTCAAGTGGCGCAGAAACTACATTAAAAGAAATAATGAAAAACGCCGTGGAAGGTGGCCTAGTAAATATTATTCCTGATTATTTTTCCAAAACATATTTTCATTGGATAGAAAACTTGAGTGACTGGTGCATTTCAAGACAAATTTGGTATGGTCACAGAATTCCAGTTTGGTATAAAGGTGAGGAAATTTATTGTGATATTGAAGCACCAAAAGATGACGGCTATGTACAAGACGAAGATACACTAGACACATGGTTTTCATCCGCACTTTGGACTTTTTCTGCGCTCGGTTGGCCAGAAAAAACAAAAGATTTGGAACTTTACCATCCGACAGACGTGCTAGAAACTGGGTATGGAATTATTTTCTTTTGGGTTGCTAGAATGATAATGATGTCAGGATACAATCTCGGCACGATTCCATTTAAAAATGTTTATTTCCACGGCACAGTCAGAGATGCAAAAGGCAGGATAATGTCAAAATCTCTCGGAAATGGTATGGACCCACTGGAAGTTGCCAAAAAGTTTGGAATGGATGCTGGCAGAATGGCACTCATTGTAGGCATCGCTCCAGGCACAGATACCAAAATTGCAGAAGATAAAATAAAAGGCTACAAAAACTTTGCAAATAAAGTTTGGAATATTGCAAGATTTGTTTTTTCAAATACCGAAGATGTAAAATATGACCCAACGTTTGAGGACTACAATATTTCTGATAAAGAACTCATAGACGAGAGACGAGCAGTTTTGGAAGATATTACCGGAGAAATGAATGAATACAAAATTTACATAGCGAGCGAAAAATTGTATCATTACATCTGGCACAGATTTGCAGACATTATTCTAGAAGAAAGTAAAAAGATTTTTGACAGCGGAAAACCAGAAGAAAAAGTTTCTAGAAAGCAGTTTTTGTTGAAAACTTTTGATGAAATACTGCACGCTTTACACCCATTTATGCCATTTCTTACAGAAGAAATCTGGAGTGAAATGCCAATAGACAACAAAAAACTTTTGATGATAGAAAAATGGCCAATTTAAAAAAATGCATATTAGCACACAATTAATTACTACTTTATTCTTTGCATCTATCGGTGGTTTATTACCTGTATGTATTTGGCTTTATTTTTGGCTTAGGGAAGACAGGCTCTGTCCAGAACCAAAATTTTTAATTTTCTTAACTTTTCTCGGTGGTGCAATCGGAACAGTTGTTGCTTTGTTTTTAGAAAAATTAGTTTATTCAGTAAATATTTTATCATTCTTTTCTTCCCAGCATCTTTCACAAATAAATGATTTTATCAGAAATTCAATGCAATCGGGAGTGACTCTGGAAAAATTATTGATGGTTGCATTTTTTGCTCCCATAATAGAAGAACTTGTTAAATTTTTCTTTGCGTATTTTATTGCTATGAGAAATAAAGCAAATGATGAGCCAATCGACCCAATTATTTATATGATTACGGCAGCACTTGGATTTGCTGCTATTGAAAACTTATTCTTTCTCATAGATCCACTTACTAAAAATAACCTTATTTTTGGCCTTCTTACTGGAAATATGAGATTTATCGGAGCTACACTTTTACACACGGTTTCTTCTGCCGTTATTGGAATGTTTCTAGGATTTACATATTTCAAAACGAGAGGAAAAAAGTGGTTTTATACAGTCGCGGGAATTATTTTTGCAATCCTCTTGCATTCCGCCTTTAATTTTTCTATAATTATGAAAGGTGAAAATAATGCGATGCTTTCAATGGAAAGTATTTGGATCGTCGTAGTCATTATTCTTTTGCTTTTTGAAAAAATCAAAAATATTAAACTTAATAAAATTTAATTCACCCTAAAAAATTTTTACTGTCGCATTCGCTTCAAGCGAATGCATGGAAAATTTGAGAAAATTTTCTAACAGTAAAAACTTTAAAGGGTAAACAATATTATGAAAAATAAAAGATCTCTTTGGCAAAAATTGACAGGCTCATCAAAAGACGATGATGATTTTGATGTAGAAAATGAAAAAGATAATGATACAGACGAAACTGAACTTATGGAACAAGACGAGGAAGAAGGTCAGCTTGCGATAGATATGCATCAGACGCCAAGCGAGATAATCGTCAAAACAATTGTCGCTGGAGTAAGGCCTGAGGATATAGATATTTCTATTGCTCGAGATATGGTCACAGTCAAAGGCAGGAGAGGAGAAAATCATGATATTATTGGCGAAGATTATTTTCATAGAGAATTATATTGGGGTGCTTTTTCCAGAACCGTCATCTTGCCTACCGAAATAGATGTGGATGAAGCGGAAGCAATAAATAAAAACGGGATGCTTATCATCAGACTTCCTAAACTTGATAAAAATAGACAGACGAAATTAAAAATTAAAACAACGTAAAATTCTGTCAAAACTCCTTCATAAAATGCTTTTAAACTGCACGGATATTTTTTTGCTAAAAAATTCCTCGTGCTCGCGCCGTCGCGCTCCCAAGTCAGTTTGAAAGCATTTTATTACGGAGTTTTTTATGTTACACTTTTTGCATTGCCCTTGTAGTTCAATGGATAGAACAGGCCCGTCCTAAGGGTCTGATGTCAGTTCGATTCTGGCCAAGGGCACACCACTCACAAAATTTGACTAAAATTAGGCCCTGTGTTACCATGTCTGAGGAAGTTTGGATACTCTATACAACAACATACACAGGAGCAGAAAATGAAATTGAGAGAGCTGAAAGCGAAAAATGTTCTCGGATGCGTAGTGGGTTTGTCGCTTGTCGTTTTGTTCGTCTTGATGGGGCTGGCACACATAAAAACTGATGGACAGATGGAGGTCATCCTTGCGGGGATAGTGACCTTAATTCTTCTCATGGGAACGACTGTGGGCTACATGAGGTCAAACCGGTATACTATGAGAGAAATGTGGCGAGTGAAATCTTTGTATTATTTTCACATTTCATTTGTGGAACAGAAACTTCTGCAAATGTCTGTCATCATGTCAGTCTCTGGGATTATCCTCGTAGCCATTAAAAAGGCACCGAAAGTTTGGATGCTGATTATGGCACATTTGAACTGATTGCCTATAAATGTCTTCGGCCTCGTCGCGAATCGCGACGAGGTCTTTTTTATTTATTTTTGTGATATAATATTTACAATATGGAAAATGAAAAATTGTTAAATCAAATACTAGAAAAAGTTGAAGAAAACCACAGAATCCTCGTGAAAATGAGACGGGCTTCTTTTTGGGGAAATGTTTTTAGAATTTTTTATTGGGCAATAATAATACTTTCAGCTATCGGTGCATACTGGCTGATACAGCCATACATAGACACTTTAAAATCAGTTTATAGCGGAATATCAGGTGGCTTATTTAAATAGTTTGAAAAATCTCATCAGATAATCACCGAAGTTATCCACTTATATTTTATTGCATATATGAACCCACGATGCTATACTCTATGTATGTCATTAAAAGAACGAACCATCTCCTTAAGAAAAACTGGTCTCAGCTATAACGAAATAAATAAAATCCTGAATGTACCAAAATCAACACTCTCTGGTTGGTTAAAAAATATCAATCTTTCAAAAAAGGCTAAAAGTAGATTGACAAACCGAGTAAGAATGGGTTTATTCAATGGGTTAATAAAAAGAAATATAGCACAAACTGCAATAGCACAAAAAAGAGTCACAAAAATTCGAATTGAATCATCAAAAGAGATCGGTAAGTTTTCCGAGAGAGATTTATTTGTTGCTGGTATTGTCCTATATTGGGCTGAAGGGTACAAACGTGTAATAATTAGAGACGGGAGAGAACGAACATGTCATCCAATTTCTTTAACTAATTCTGATCCGTTTGTAATTAATAGTTTTATATTTTTTCTACTCAAAATAATGAAAATTCCTAAAGATAAAATTAGGATGGAGCTAAGATTGTTCCCAACAATGAACGCTCAAAAAATGATAGGACATTGGAGTAGAGTTACTAAGATTCCAGCTTCGCAATTTGATAAACCTATGTTTGTGATAAGTAAATCAAGCCAAGGTATTCGCCCTTTTAACCGCTTACCACACGGTATTGCTCAGGTCAGAGTTCTAAACACAAACGAATTTTATAGACTACTGGGTTGGATTGAAGGCGTTAAAAAATCACTTGATATTTTAATTAAAAAAAGATAGAATAATCAGGTCAGTAAAATAGAGAATATGCCGAGGTAGCTCAGTTGGTAGAGCATTTGCCTGAAAATTCGGGCCTTTATTCAGAAATGAATATCGAAAATTGGGTGAATTCGGGGAAGGCCTTCAATTAAATATTGATTGATAATCCCGAGCCGAGCTAGGAAGGGTTTAAGTTTCCTAGAAGGTGTAGAGACTAACAGGTGAGTCCCAACAATAATCCTGTAATAGCGCCCGATACCCTTAGGGGTAATGAGATAGTCCAAATTTATCTAATGCCAGACATTTGATAAACAGGAAGAGCAAGTGGTCGGCGGTTCGAGCCCGCCCCTCGGCACAAAAATAAAATCTGTGAGAAATTTTTTCTCACAGATTTTATTTTTGTGCCGAGGAGGAGTGAACTGCTTCACTCCGTGGCAGGCTCGAACAGCGGAACTATGTTTTTCTAGCAAGAAAAACAAGTGAGCTGGTGCCTAGACTTTTCCGAGCGACGGCGAGGAAAAAGTCGAAGGAGAGACCCCGCCCCTTTACTTTCTATATCCCCATCATCCCCCTTATCTTCTCTTCATCAAATCCTACTACCATTTCATCTCCAATGTAGATAACCGGAACACCCATTTGCCCGCTCCTTTCTATCATTTCTTTTCTCTTTTCCAAATCAGCTGATACATTATAGACCTCATATTTTATTTTATTTGCATCAAAAAAATCCTTTGCTAAATTACAGAAGTGACAAGTCGGCGTCGAATACATTATTACTTTTTTCATATTTATATTGTAGCACAAAAAAGAAAAATAAAAAAAGACCCTGTAGCAAAGTGGTTTAAAGTGTCCCTGTCCGGACTTGGGACACTTTAGGCCACTTTGTGGAGGGGTTTTTATTTTTCTTTTTTGTGCGGGTGGCGGTAATCGAAACCGCGTATCAACCTTGGGAAGGTCGCATTCTGCCACTAAATTACACCCGCATTATTGAAACCAACCTAAAATCTTGCTCCAAAAACCACCGCCGGAAACATTTTGACCATTTGTGCTCGAATTCTTCTCATCCACAATCACAATATCAACTTCCCCATTTTTAGCAACATTATATTTGCTTCTTATTTCTGCCTCAATCCCCTCCTGCGTTTTCAATTTATTTATACTTTCTGTCAAAACATTTTTTCTATCGGCCAAACTTTGATATTCTTTTTTCACCTCTCCAAGATTATTTACACTACCTCTCGCTTTGATAAAAATTCCTATCGCACCCTTTGCAAGAAAAATTAAAACAATAAGCAATATCACCAAAGTCACCTTCGAATACAAAACATTTCTAACTTTTCTTTTCTGTTGAAAATCCATAAATTAAATGCTAGTATTATTCTAACAAAAACATTAACAAATTCACAATGCTTTTTGATAAAAGAACCAAAAAAATAGTGAAAAGAGCTTGGATTGTCGTCGGGGCCTTACTTATCTTGGGTATGATTGCTCTCTACGCACCTCTTTTCTAGCCTAATCGCTCTTTACCATCTTCAAGAACACATCCTGAGGAATATTTACTCTGCCCGTTGCCTTCATCCTTTTCTTACCTTTTTTCTGCTTTTCTCGGAGCTTCATCTTTCTGGTAATATCTCCACCATACAAATAATCCGTAACATCTTTTTGCATTGCGGACATTGACCTTGAGGCTAAAATTCTCCCCATTGCAAACCCTTGAATCTTGAAACTAAACATTTGTCTTGGCAAAACAGAGTGAAGCTTTTTCACCAGCTCATCAGCTTCTTCCTGAGCCCTTCTCCTAGAAACAACTCTAGAAAATGCTTGCACAGGTTCGTCCGCTACAAGAATATCAAGTCGCACGACATCCGCCTCTTTCAAATCCATAATCTTGTAAGAAATGGAAGCATATCCAGAAGTAATACTTTTTAATTCATTAAAAAAGTTTCTCATAAGTTCGCGAAGTGGCATATTAATTGTAAGAGAAGTTCTGTTATCGCCAAATGTTTCTGTGGTTTCTATTGAGCCCTCGTGATCAAAAAGCTTCTGGATAATATCTCCGATGTATTGACTTGGCGTGATAATTTTTACCAAAACCCAAGGTTCGTAAACTTTTGTAATCTGGTGATCATCAGGAAAAAGTGACGGCGAATAAATCATTTCTGTTTTTCCGTTTTTGTATTCAATTTTATAGGTAATACTCGGCAGGGTGACGACAAGATGTAAATTAAATTCTCTCCTAAGTCGCTCCACAATAATTTCCAAGTGAAGCATTCCCAGAAATCCGCAACGAAATCCTCGTCCAAGTGTTCCGGAAGATTCTTCTTCATATGCAAAAGACGAATCAGAAAGTCGAAGTCGTCCGAGGGCCTGTTTTAATTCGTCAAAATCATCTTGACCTTCAGGATAAACAGAAGCCCAAACCACAGGACTTGGTGTGAGATACCCAGGAAGTGCTGGCGTAGGATCTTTTGCAAAAGAAACAGTATCTCCGACAGATGCAATACCTGGCTGTTTGATACCCGTCACAATGTAGCCAATCTCACCACTCGAAAGTGATTCCATCGGAACATCGGATGGAGAAAAAATTCCAACTTCAACTGCATTGAAAGTTTCGCCAGCAACTTTGAAAATGAGCGGAGTATTTTTACGAACCTCGCCATTAAAAACTCTGACGTAAACAATAACCCCGCGATGATTTGAATATTGAAAATCAAAAACAAGTGAGCGAAAAATTTTCGTATCCAGAAGTTCTGAAGTTGGTGGAGGAACTCTTTTGATAACTTCATTTAAAAGATTTTCCACACCTTCGCCTGTCTTTCCAGACACTTCCAAAATCTCGCTTTCATCAATTTCCAAAAGCTTTGCAATCTCTTTTTTCACCCCCTCAACCATGGCCAAAGGAGAATCGATCTTACTCACAACGGGGATGATTTTTAGGCCCTGATCTTTCGCCATATTTAGTGTAGTTAATGTTTGAGCTTGGACACCCTGAGTCGCATCCACGAGCAAAATTGAGCCTTCCACGGCCTTTAGAGCCCTAGAAACCTCGTAGGAGAAGTCAATATGCCCTGGTGTATCAATGAGGTTTAAAATGTACTCCTGACCATCGTGAGACCATTTCATACGCACCGGTTGCATCTTTATCGTGATCCCCCTTTCCCTCTCCAAATCCATACTATCCAAAACCTGTTCACACATTTTGCGCTTTTCAATTGTGTGAGTTATTTCAAGCATCCTATCAGCAAGTGTGGATTTGCCGTGATCTATATGAGCGATTATGCTAAAGTTTCTGATATTCTTCATGATAAATTTAACTAACTTTTTCAAATGTTACCACTTCTCGCCCCGTAGTAAGAAATTCTGATTTCTTTACTACTGGGGTGTGGGCGATAATACTAAAATTCCTGATATTTTTCATTTTGACTCATCATACCACCCCGTAGTGAAATTTGCCATTGGTTTTTTAAAAAACCATAAAATAGGAATAAGAGATGGAATATTTGAAATGAAAATTTAGAAAAGTTGTATATAAAAAATTGTCTAGTTTTTTAATGGCAAATTCTACTACGGGGTACCAGAAATTCTAAAAAAACCCAGCAGAAAAAATAGGGACCGAAAATTTTGTTAGGGGTGGCGATCCTGTTACTTTTGAAATGTCTTGATCTTTTTGTCATTCCCGTGAAGATGTGAGCTTGGGTTGGGACCCAAGCGCAAGATCGGAGCGCGACGGCGCGAGATGGGCCCTGCAGGCTTTTCAGCAGAAAAGCACTGTGGGGAATCCATCCCCTCTGTCTTTGCGAGTGAAACGAAGCAATCCAAAGAATCAGAACTGGATCCCCGCATACGCGAGGATAACAGAAAAAACAGATTGCGAAGCGCTTTAGTGAAAAGAGGGTCCTACTTTTTTTATTTTTATTTTTTCGGTGTTTCCAAGGATTTCAGTCTAGTTAAAATCGACATAAAAACAGTATCGTTCCTAACATCCGCCAAATCAATTGGAGTGAAATGTCGGTCAGCAATTATTTTCTCAATTAAAGTCAATGTCTTTTGATAAATTTCAGCCAATTTTGATTGATTAACCTCGGTCGCAAAATCTCTAAATTTTTCCAATTGCACTTTTATTTCTTCTAAAACAATTGCTCTTAAAATATGTTCCTTTAATTCTGCATTTTTATTTCCTACCCATTTATCAACTGCATCCAAAATAGTTTCCTTGTTTGCACCAACAATTACTCGTGGGACATTACTTACACTTCCTTTGAAATGAAGATGCTCAGAAATGAAATATTTTATATTTGTTAAATGACCATTCTTTATATCATTAATAATCTCATCAAATTTCTTTTGAGAATTCATCGTAGTGGTAATATCCACAGCCAAAGCCAAATGAGAAGAACTCATCGGCCCAGTTTTTATTTCTGCGATAGCGTCCACTTTATTTTTAATATCGTCATACTCGGATGTTTTTTTAATTTCCGTCCCGTGCCCAAACCATTCATTTGTTCCAATCTGTTCTATTATCAATGCTTCAAAGACCTTTGCTAAGACCCTCAGAAATCTTTGCTCGTGATCGTCATTTTCCATATCCTCCTTAAACTTCGCCTTCATCCTTTGAACATATTCAATATCGGCAGGAGTATCTGCATAATTAAATTTATTCATATCAATTTTTTCTCTTTCAAATACCGGTATGGCCTTATCAGCCCACTCTGCCATCCGCACCTCATTATCTATCTGTGCTATTGCAGGACTTTCCTTCATATTTATCATAATAATTGTATTATCTCACTAATCAAAATTAAAACAAGATAACGGCCCCGAAAATCGGATTTTCGGGGCCGTTATTTTCTAATTTTTTTACAAAAAAAAGGGGCTGGAATTTGCATCGTGCAAACCCAGCCCCAGCTACTCAACCGTCAGCAAGCAATGAACCCTTATCCTCCATGACTCGGTAAACCATAATACCGATGGAAGGCAACCCACGGCCCCGATACGTTATTCGACGGTTTCGGGACAATCGTCACGACGACTTTCCCGACGTTTTGACTAAACGTATGAACTCTGGTCTGTGACCAGTATTGCCCGGAAGTACTATCGTCCTTCAACGGTAGCAACGGCATATCGCCATCGCTACTCGTAGCTGACTGAACGTAAACATCGTACTCGCCGTTCAACACGATTTCCAGAGCGCCCGGTCCAACATCGGCAAATATTACCTTGCCCAAAACATTAGAACCGCCGTTCATTGGAACCGAACAGTCAAAACTGATCGAAGGTACCGAAGCCCAACACTCGACGCCATCAGGTTGTGTAAATTCCACTCCCTGAACATTGCCGATGTATGAAAATCCCACATAGGCATTGTCTGGCGTGACCACACTGTGGAAAGGCTCCAGCCATCCCTCGCCAATCACCATTCCATCACTCCGACGCCGGAGGATATAGTGGTAACTTCCACCGACGGGCGACATATAGACGTAAAACTTTCCATCAGTTACGCCCCAGCCGTATCCCTGATTGTATCCCTCGATCGTGAGATCGAGATCGTTTCCATACTGGGATACATCAATCGGGATTTCCTGCCTAATTTCAGCCGGACTAATCACGACCTTGAGGCTATCGCCTTTCGAAACGCTTTGTAGATAGAGATAACCGCTACCGGCATACTCCCCACCCTTGGTCATCGCGTTCATGTTCAGCCAAACATTACGCATCAGGCCCGCATCGCCCATCGGAATTCCGTAAATCGGTTCCGGTAATGCGATTTGGTTTCCATTGATTGCGAGGTTCGTGATGGCGAAATCGCCACGCATGGTAAACGACATGTTCATCATTTGCCACGAATTGCTCACCAGCATCTCTCCAGCCATTTGGCATTGGAAACTCGCCGGCGTCTTCAAGGCGAAAGCCCTGGCGACGTTAAGCGGGTTAATGTTGGTATCGGTCTGCGCCTGCACCGGAGTGCAGAGGCCGACGATGATTGCGAACAGAACTGCGAACATGATTGTCTTTTTCATTTACTTACCTTTCCTACTTTCTTGTTTACTGTTTACTTTCTTTTCGCTGACACACTGAACGAGTTACTCATAGAAAGGCCCAAACGATTCAGGTCCTTCTCCGTGGCAGTCCGCCGATCAACCACCTGGTCAACCGACGCATTTGTCTCCACGATTTCCTGCTCCGGCACTCTTGCCGAAACTGGAGGAGCTAGTTTGTGTGAGCGACTCGGCTCACCAAACTCAATGTGTCCGTTATTCGTCGTGCTGATTATCATCCACGATAGGACAACGGCCACGAAACACACACCAACCACGATCAGTGTCTTTTTCATTTTTCCCTTCTTTTTTTGCTTGCTTATTCGGTTCTCAAACTACGAAACAAGGGCGTTAGCCCTGTTTTTCCTATTTACAATGTTAGCATATCTGATATTAAAAGTCAAGCCCTAAAAATAGATTCTTTTGATAAGAGGGTTAATTCTGGTCAAAAACTCATATGTAGAGCCGTCAATTAGACTTGAGAGATAGTCGGCAGAGACCTCTTTTTTACTACTTTTTCCTATTAAGGTGACTTCATCCCCCACTTTCGCTCCTTTTACATCTGTGGCATCAATCATAATAATATCCATACAAACTCGTCCGAGAATTTTGCAAAAAATGCCATTTACCAAAACTTTTCCGATACTAGAGAGTGCCCTGGGATAACCATGCCAATACCCCACCGGTATCACAGCGACCACAGAATCTCTAAACAAAGTTTCCGTGCAATCATATCCGACCTTCGTTCCTTTTTTTAATTTTTTGATTTCGGCAATAACTGTCTTCCAAGACAAAACTGGTTTGAGAGAGATTTTACCTTCACAACATGCCTGCGATTCTTTTGATGGCCAAATTCCGTAAAGACTAATTCCGACTCGGACCATATCAAAATGCGCTTCCTTAAAAAGTAATGTTCCGGAAGTTGCAGATGCATGACAGATAGGTTTTAAACCTGCTTTTAGGAAAGCTGTTCTCCATTTATTAAATTTTTCTATTTGAGAATTTGTGTAGGAAGGAAAAGCTGGATTTTTTGCCATTGCAAAGTGAGTGAAGAGTCCCTCAACAATAATATTTTTATTATTTTTTATTTCTTTCAAAACTTTTGTGATTTCGTCTTCGGAAAATCCATGACGACTCATACCAGTGTCCACTTTTATGTGAATTCTAATTTTACCGATGTCATCCCCGCCTTTCCTTCTGTCATCCCGGCGGAGGCCGGGATCCATCCCCTCTGTCTTTGCGAGCCACGCGAAGCAATCCAGTTTTTTAATTTCTGCAAGCGTCTCAAAACTAGAAACCGAAATACTAATATCTTTTTTAACCGCTTCTTCCAGCATTTCAGGTAAAGTGTAGCCGAGAACGAGAATAGGAATTTTAATTCCCTCTCTTCGCAAAGCGAGCGCCTCAATAACAGAATCAACCCCAAGAAAATCTGCACCATTTTTTTGCATTTCTTTTGCAAATTCAAAAAGATTGTGACCGTAAGCATTTGATTTTACCACCGCAAGCATTTTGCATTTCGGCGAAATAAGCGAACGAAAAACATCATAATTGTGTTTTATGGCTTTTCTGTCTATTTCTATCCAGGTTCGCAAACCTTTTCTTCCCGAGCTTTTTATCATATTTAAATAATACATTAAAATCGGGCTAGGCACCAGCTCGTCCGAAACATTTGTGGTCACAGGTATTTTTCTGCTGAAAAATCCCGCGACCCCGCCTCGCGCCGTCGCGCTCCGGCTCGCACACTGTAAAAGAAAATCGCCCAAGATTAATGGGCAATTTTCAATTATTTACAGTGTGCGCCGGGTTGGACTCGAACCAACGATGCCGTGAGGCCGGAGATTTACAGTCTCCTGGAATAGCCGCTATCCGACCGGCGCATATTTGTGACTTATAGAGTGTATCAGATTTAAAATTTCTATCAAGAGACGGCGACCTCCCTCTCCACAAGAAACCCTCTCCTACCCCTTTTTACATCAAGAGAAATTCCCTTGCCTTTCATATCAATTACAATAGAACCGCCTTTCATTATGCCTCCGGAAATTATGAGTGATGCAATAGGATTTAAAATTTTATTTTGTATGAGACGCTTGAGAGGTCTAGCACCATACTGTGGATTGTAACCTTCCTCAGCAAGATATTCGACGGCTGATTTTGAAACCTCGAGGGTAATTTCTTTTACGGACAATCTTTCGCGAACTTCATCAAGCTGAATATTTACAATTTTTTCTATTGCTTCTTTGCTCAAAATATCAAAAATAATTATGTCATCAACTCTGTTGAGAAATTCTGGTCTAAAAAAATCTTT
Organism: uncultured bacterium; assembly: GCA_903832855.1. Classification (GTDB taxonomy): domain Bacteria; phylum Patescibacteriota; class Minisyncoccia; order Phycocordibacterales; family GWA1-40-21; genus CAILDB01. Next base: position 19,285 of record CAILDB010000006.1, read on the forward strand.
CAAGCTTGCCATCACTTTTTCTTTTACTTGCACATATTCGTGTTTGTCATCTCGAGAACTTGCAAAACCAAGTTGTTCCATTTTGTCTATGTATTGAGCACCGATATTTGAAGTCATTATGATAATTGTATTTTTGAAATTCACCACACGGCCTTTTGAATCCGTAAGTCTCCCACTATCCAGAACCTGCAAAAGTAAATTAAAAACTTCCGGATGTGCCTTTTCTATTTCATCAAAAAGAACTACAGAATACGGACGGTGCCTTACCATCTCGGTCAAATTTCCTCCTTCTTCATACCCCACATAACCCGGAGGTGAACCGATGAGTTTGGAAATTGAATGTCTCTCCATCATCTCGGACATATCCACTCTGATGAGCGATTTCTCATCATCAAACAAAAATTCTGTAAGTGCCTTTGTGAGCTCTGTTTTTCCAACGCCTGTTGGACCAAGAAAAATGAATGAGCCGATAGGTCTATTTGGGTCTGCAATCCCCGCACGAGATCTTTTAACCGTTTCAGAAATCTTTTTCACAGCATCACTCTGGCCGATAATTCTTTTTTCCAGTTCCTCCTCCATCCTGTTTAATTTATTTGCTTCGCCTTCAAGCATTTTTGAAATAGGAATTCCCGTCCATCTGGAAACAACATTTGCAATATCTTCCTCGGTAATTTCTTCCTTCAAAATTCTTCTTGAGCCCTGAAGTTTTTTTAATTTCTTGGATTTTATATCCAAATCCTTTTCAACTTCCGGAATTTTGCCATAGCGAATTTCGGCCACTTTTGAGAGGTCGGCTCGCATTTCTGCGTTGTCTGCTTCTATTCTGAGACTTTCAAGCTGTTTCTTGTCAGTCTTAATTCCATTGATTGTTTCTTTTTCTGTTTTCCATCTTATCTCTACGTCAGATGTCTTTTCTTTCAGATCGGCAATTTCTTTTTCTATAACCTTTACTCGAGCTTCTGTCTCTTTTTTCTTGCTTCCGTTTGCTTCTTTTTTCAACGCTTCTTTTTCTATTTCAAGTCTCATCACCTTTCTGTGCGTTTCTTCGAGAACCGGTGGCATATTTTCCAAAGAAATTTTGAGAGATGAAGACGCTTCATCAATAAGGTCTACCGCTTTATCCGGCAAAAATCTATCCGCAATATATCTTGCACTCAAATTTACAGCTGACAAAATAGAATTATCTGTAATTCTAACTCCGTGAAAAAGCTCGTATTTTTCTTTCAATCCTCGAAGTATCGCGATCGCATCCTCAATGGACGGCTCGCTCACAATCACCGGCTGAAAACGACGCGTCAAGGCAGGGTCTCTCTCAATCCTTTGATATTCCTTCAGCGTAGTCGCACCGATAGTTCGAAGTTCGCCTTTTGATAAAGCGGGCTTGAGCATATTTGAGGCATCAAGCGAACCCTCGGCAGAACCCGCACCAACAATAGTATGCATTTCATCTATAAAAAGAATTATTTTTCCTTCCGACTTTTCTATTTCTTTTATAATTCCTTTCATTCTGTCTTCAAATTCTCCTCTATATTTTGTACCGGCAATCAAAAGCCCGAGGTCAAGAGAAACTAGTTCCTTGTCTTTCAAAGATTCCGGGACATCACCCACTGCAATGCGGGTAGCAAGCCCTTCCACAATTGCTGTCTTTCCCACACCAGCTTCACCTATCAAAACCGGATTATTTTTTGTGCGTCTAGAAAGTATTTGAATTACCCTGGAAATTTCGCTATCTCTGCCGATGACTGGATCCAATTTATTATCCCTCGCCATCTTTGTCAGATTTCTCGTGTATTTTGAAATTGATTTATATTTTTTCTGGGAATTATCCGTCTGCCAACTTTTGTCCGTCTTAAATTCATTTACAAGTTTTATTACTTCTTCTTTTTCTATTTTAAATTTAAAAAGCAAATCGCGCGCATTACAAGAAACATTAAAAATCGCAAGGAAAAGATGCTCAGTGGAAATAAAACTATCTTTGAGCTCACCTGCCACTTTTCCGGAACTATCCAGTATCTGCGCAAGGTCAGGTGTTAGATAAAGCTGATACGAAGATGCCACAGCAGAAGTACTGCCAGTCACTTCAAGTGCGTCAAGAACATTTTCGGTAAGTAGCATTATATCCACATCGAGTCTTTCAAGAATTGATGAAACAGGACTGTCTTCTTGCATAATCAAAGAGACAAGCAAATGCAAAGGATTTACATGATTTTGCCCACGCTCAATAGCCAGCTCGTGCGCCCTCTTTATCGCCTCTTTGGCCTTTGTTGTAAAATTATTTATTGGTGGCATTACGGTGATTATAAATCATATCAGCAAAGAATCAAGCTTGACGAAATTTAACCATTTGCTATACTCTTAAGTACACATTGGCCATCCGTGCAAACGGACAGTGCCTCCGAGAAAGCCCGCTTCACGGCGGGTTTTTGTTTTATCAACTTTAGCAATGGCAAGGACCGTCCTTGATATTTGCTCAATATTTTTTTTAGGATATATTAATTTAGAGAAGAAAAGTAAAAACAAATAGAATAATTGAAGCTAATGACAGATACATCCAGATAGAATAATTCTTATTTTTTCTCATTCTAATAATCCATACTATAGAAAATATCGGAGAAATTATATAAACAAAAAATAGTGGGTGTGGGTTATCAAATACTAATCCGAATAAAAGGCCATAGTAGGCTATTATTATTTGTATCAATAAAACTATAACTGCAGATATATATCCCATATTTAAAAAGTATATCATTGTTTAGTTAACCAGCAAGGGTGACACTGTGGATAAGAACCACCTGATATGGCAAGGTCTGACCTTGCCATATTGAAAAGATGGATTCCGTTCTTCAACGGAATGACAGAGAAGCTGGAATTACATTCAAAAATGTCATTTTTTTAGGGCAGAAATAGCGGTTTTTACAAAACTGGTTGGAGCAAAAAGATTGGTGAGATCGTTTGAAGGAATGACGGTTTTGATACCGACTAGGTCGCCGGAAAGATTGAAAATTGGGCTACCAGCGAGAAGACTACCAGAAGAAAAATTGGTTTGAATGTAGGAGACAGGATTGTCGGAAGGTGTGGAAGTGCTAGTCGTATCGGAATTGTCCACTCCAAGACTTGAAACGATACCTACAGAAACAGTATTTTTTGATTGCCCGCCAACAAGGATGACTGTCTGACCAAGCTGTACATCTTCTGAACCTAAAGTGAATTTGGATAATTTTGTACTTGTGGCAAGATCGCTAACTTTAAATAAAGCGACAGGATTTGAAGAGGAAGAATATGCGAGATCCAAAGTATGCATTTTGCCGTCGGATAAAGTAGCGAGATATTTTCCACCGTTAATTACAAAATTATTATCTGTTGCAATAATTCCATCATTTGAGACTAAAGCTCCTAGGCCAAGAAAAGCATTATAATTTTGTGCATCTGTATCGGAAGTTTTAATAATATATAATCTGACTACATTAGATTTATTTTTATCTACTGCTTCTACTGTACGATCACCTTCAGTGACTACAACTGTCTCTATAGTCCTCGTGGTGGTAGCTGCTGGAGCCGACACAACTGTCTGAATAGTTTTTTCTACAACTCTGTTTATGGTTTGAATTGCTGTCTGAGGTGCTTGATTCATAAGAGCCACGGTAACAATACCCGTCGCGATAGAAGTAATGAAGCTTACAAGAAGTGTAAGCAAAACGATTTGTTGTTTATTTAAATTTTCCACACAAGTATTATATCAACTTTTGCAAAGACTTCAATAGTTTTTTAATATCACTTGATTTAGTGCTTCTGCCGAGAGAAAAACGCAGGGAACCTTCAGCTCTTTTGGATATCTCCTCTTTTGTGGCATCACTTTTTGAAGCAATGATTTTCACTACACGAGAAGAACCGAGGTCGGACTCGCAAGCACTAGCTGAGGAGCAAATAATTCCTTCTTCATCAAGTTGCAAGACCATAAATTCTCCTGATTTTCCGGGGATTGAAATGTTGATATTGTTTGGGAGGCGGTTTGAGAGAGGGCCGTTTATAATGGCGGAGGGGACGAATTTTTTGAGCTGCTCAAAAAATTCGTCTTTCAGCTTCCCCACTCTTTTCGCTTCTTTTGTTGTCGCCAAGGAGAGACCTTTTTTCAGATTTAAGGTCTCACCTTTGCGACAAATTTCAATTGCTTTTGCAAATCCAGCTATCAATGCCACATTTTCTGTCCCGGCTCTCATTCCATTTTCTTGTCCTCCACCAAAAATCATAGGCTTTATTTGAATTCCGTCTTTTACAAAAAGCGCACCGACACCTTTTGGCCCGTACATTTTCTGTGCATCAAGTGTGACCAAGTCTACCCCAAGCTCCTCTACATTCATATTTAAATATTGCCCTGCCTGACTTGCATCGATATGAAAATACGGATATCTGTTTTGAATTCCCAATCCTTTTCTCGCGTGACGAATTTCTTTTGCAATTTCTCTGACTAACTGAACTGTACCGATTTCACTATTTGCATATCCGACAGTCACAAGCGCTGTATTTTTATTTATTATTTTTCTCAAATTCCTTGGCTCAACAAGTCCCTCGGGAGAAACAGAAAGATATTTTATCTTCACACCTCTTTTCTCCAATTCTTTCAAACATTCCAAAACAGAACTATGTTCTATTTCTGTTGTTATGATTTCTATTTCCTCTGGTTTTCTTCCATCATCAATCAGCTTCTGCACAGTTCCAAAAATTGCCAAATTATTTGCCTCGGTTCCTCCTGATGTGAAAATAATTTCTTTACTACGAGCATTCAAAAAACCCGCAACAACTTTCCTCGCATCTTCAACAGCATTTTTCGCTTTCACACCAAAACTATGTATGGAACTTGGATTTCCAAAATCATTCAAAAACCACGGCTTCATTGCCTCAAAAACTTTCTTATCTGTGGGCGTGGTTGCCGAATTGTCTAAAAAAATCTTGACCATGATTAAGAATCTAACATTTTTTGCAAAATATTAAAAGTGTAGTATAATCTAACAATTATGGTATTAAACGATTACATTCTAATAGGTGCCCTTGCTGTTGCACTGATTTCTCTACTTTGGGCTATCAGACTTGAAATAAAACTTCGAAAAATTCTGGGACAAAAAGGCACAAATCTAGATGAGGCAATTATTTCTATGAAAAAGGACACTGAGCACCTAAAAAACTTCGCCAGAAAATCCGCAGAAAATTTTGGTGTGATTTCTAAAAAATTAAGAAAGACAATTTCAGGCGTTGAGACAATTAGATTCAATCCATTCAAAGGCACTGGTGCTGGAAACAACCAAAGTTTCGCCACGGCATTTGTAAATGAAGATGGAGACGGGGCAATCGTCTCAAGTTTGTATTCCAGAGAGCATGTCAGCATTTTTAGCAAACCAATCAAAAATATGAAGTCAGAATATGAATTAACCGCCGAAGAAAAGGAGGCCTTGCAAAAAGCCAAAGAAAGCATAAAGTAACAAAGTGAAACAGACATTCACACATTTTAATACAAGTCATGATTACCAAGGACAACAAAGGCATATTGGAGCGTCCACCCGTTATTTGCATAATGGGGCATATTGATCATGGTAAATCGACTCTTTTAGATTACATTAGAAAAACAAACATTGTTGACACAGAAGTTGGCGGAATTACTCAAAGACTCTCTGCATATGAGGTAGTTCACAATAATAAAAAAATAACTTTCTTAGATACTCCCGGCCACGAGGCTTTTGGTGCGATGCGCTCTCGCGGAGTAAATGTCGCGGATATTGCTGTGCTTGTAGTCTCTGCAGAAGAAGGTGTCAAAAAGCAAACTCTTGAAGCTTACAAAAATATTAAAGATAGTGGTGTCCCATATATTGTCGCAATAAATAAAATTGACCGCCCAGACGCCAATGTAGAAAAAACAAAAAATAGTTTGGTTGAAAATGAAATTTATATTGAAGGATACGGAGGTTCTGTCCCCTGCCTTCTTATTTCTGCAAAGACCGGTCAGGGTGTAAATGAACTTTTGGATATGATGCTTCTCCTCGCCGAAATTCAAGAACTCAAAGGTGACACAAATAAAGATGCCGAAGGTGCTGTAATAGAATCTTTTCTTGACCAGAAAAAAGGTATCACCGCCACACTTGTCATTAAAGATGGAAAAATAAAAAGTGGAATGTATGTAGCTTGTGGATGTAGCATTGCCCCAACAAGAATGATGGAAGATTTTTTGGGCAAAAAAATTACAGAAGCCACTTTCTCATCCCCTATAAAAATAATCGGCTTTGATAAACTTCCTGAAGTTGGAAGCGATTTCAAGATTTTTGAAGATAAAAAAGATGCCGAGGAATATTGCTTGATGCAACAAAAAGCTTGTAACAAATTTGAGAAATGTAATGTAGAGGAAGAAAATGAAGGCCACATAAATGTAATAATTAAGGCCGAGGTTTCGGGAACATTGGACGCCATCAGTCACGAAATTAAAAAAATAAAAAATGACAAGGTCAAAGTTCGTGTGGTTAGCTCCGGAATTGGAGATATTTCAGAAAGTGATGTAAAGACGGCTTCAGCTAAGAAAGGTGCCGTAATACTTGGCTTTGATGTGAAAGTGGCACCAACCGCCGTGAACCTTGCCGACAGAGACAATATCCCAATAAAAATATTTAACATAATTTACAAACTCACAGAATATCTCGAAGAAGAAATTAAACTTAGGACTCCAAAAGAAAAAGTTGAGGAAATCACCGCAAAAGTAAAAGTCCTAAAGATTTTTGGAACAGTAAAAGACAAGCATGTCTTCGGTGCAAGAGTTGAAATGGGTGAATTATCGCTCGGAGATGAAGTAAAAATAATGCGAAGAGAAGAAGATATCGGTAGAGGAAAAATAAAAAACTTACAAAAAGATAAGAAAGAAGTAAAAGAAGTTACAGAAGGTATGGAATTTGGTTGTCAGATACAAAGCGTTATTCCACCGGCACCAGGAGATAAACTGGAAGTATTTAAAATTGTTGAAAAATGACAATTCTGATTGTCATCCCCGCGAAGGCGGGGATCCAGTAAAAAAATATTATGGACAACAAAGAAGAAAAAATAAGTAATCAAATAAAAGAGCTCGCCGCAAAGTTTATTCAAAGAGAATCAAACGGCCTTTCGCTTATTACCATTACCAATTCACAGGTTTCAAAAGACGGAAAATATGTTACTATACTTTTTACGGTCTTACCCGAGGACAAAGAGTCAGATGCTTTGGACTTTACGAAAAGGAAAAGATCGGAATTTAGAGATTTTGTAAAATCAGAATTAAGACTCGGAAGAATTCCAACTTTTGATTTTGAGATAGACTACGGCGAAAAACACCGACAAAAGATAGACAAAATTTCTATAGAAAGTAACAAGGCCTAGTTGCTAAGTGGTAAAGCGACGGTCTGCAAAACCGTTATGCGGCAGTTCGATTCTGCCCTAGGCCTCACTAAAACAATAGATTGTTTTAGATAAAATAAAATGCCCGAGTGCTGAAATCGGTAGACAGCCCTGACTTAAAATCAGGTGGTCGTAAGGCCGTGTGGGTTCGATTCCCACCTCGGGCACAAAGGTGATTGATACGGTTTTGAAAATTAAATAATGCGTCCATAGCTCAGCTGGTAGAGCAGGTCCCTCTTAAGGACAAGGTCGTAGGTTCGAGCCCTACTGGACGCACAGTGCTGTTTCCTTGAGGATAGACGTATCCTCAAGGAGACCTACCGCGGGAAGTGATGACATGAGCAGGGAAAATTATGTCATTAACTCCGCGTCCGAAGCACTTTTATTGCTGCACATCTGGTGACCCCAGATTAAGGTATGCGCTAGACACGTGACGCATGCAAATAGCGAAGAGGATACGGGTAATTCCGTATTAGCGGTATGGAGTCAGATCCCTGTCTGATTCCATTCTTTTCGGGCGAGTGGTGAAATGGTAGACACGCATGCCTTAGGAGCATGTCCCGCAAGGGATGGAGGTTCAAGTCCTCTCTCGCCCACTGAAAAACTTAAACAAAATGCGATTGAGCATTTTGTTTTTTGTTTTTGGAGCGAGAGAGGACTTGAAAGACGGAAGCAAATTTTTCAGCAGAAAAATTTGCTGAGTCGGGGTCGCGGAAATTTGCGAGTGGCGACGAGAAAATTATCTGTGACCAAGTCCTCTCCCCTCGCCCACAAAATTCCCTTATTTATAGCCATATATTAGCAGATGGTCTTTTTTGCTTGACTTTTAGAGTGAAAGGTGCTATCATTGTATTGTGTTCTTTTGAAATGAATTTACGTCCGAAACCAAGGCAAAAGGAGAAAAAACATGGGTTGCAAAAGCAAACGGAACAGCGACGATCGTAAGTTGAAGGGAATGGACACAAAGCGCCAAAAACGGACCCGCAAATGGGTCTTCTACGGTCTAGCGTTCGTGATTCTTGTCATCATCGCCGCTCTTGGATGCGCCGATATCCGGCTAACGAAATTCTAAATCGACAACAAAAATGGCCCGCACCTTCCTAGGTGCGGGCCATGTTTTTTTCTTTTTTAAAACTTCCCCACTACACTATCTCGCACACCCCACCTACGCAAGCCAATTCTTTTTTTGCATCACTATTATCTTGTTTTTCATAAGTCATAATTTTTGAGAAATCAATTGTTCCAAGTTTTTTTACAAGTTCGTTATATTTTTCTTCATTTATCTCCTCATAAGGAGCAAGCTGATAGACATGGTCATTGCGAGGCAGAAATGCTAGCCCACCAATAATATCCCAATTATTGAAAACCCAATTTGCCACTTCTATCCATTCATTTTCTCCGACATAAACCGTGATTGAAGGATTGTGTTCGGTATAATGAATTTTTACTGTCTTCCAATATTCAAGTTGTTCAATCGCAGTCAAATCATTCTTGAAAACGGAATTCTTTGGTGCCTTGATAGGAAATTCAAAAACAAAAGTTGTAGCATTTTCTTTTGACTGCCCTACTTCCGGAAGATAAGGAACTCCTTGATCTCGCAACATTTTAAATAATGAATCGGTGCCAGTAATTCTAATTCTTCTGATATAGAATGGAGCATATCTCGGATGCATTCCGGAGGCACAGTCCACTGTTTGCGAGACAGTTCCCGATGGCTTTACTGATGTCGCACAAGTAGAAGGATTTATTTTAAATCTTTTTGCGTAAGTTTCATTTGTTTTCAAAACCTCTTTTCTCATTTTGTCCAAAACTTTTGCATCACGAACAGCCGGACAATCCCATTGACCCGTAATAGAAACGCCAAGTAATCTTTCTTTTTCACAATTAGCTTTCCATTCTTTTGATAAATAATCAAATTTAGTCAGAGTCGCTTGATATGTTCCCAAAATTGTTGCGAGTTTAATTTTTCTCAATAAACTTTTTTCATCATCTTCTGATCTCGCGACCACTTCTGAAAGATTACAAAACTGTTTTGATTGCAAAATAACTTCTCCACAAGGATTTGAACCGAGGTTACCTACATATCCTCCCAAAACTTTAATTCTTCTTTCCGGCAAAGTCTTCAAAAGTCCACTCCTGTTAAAAATACCTCTTTCTCCCGAACCGCTTTTCATTAGAGCCACCCATTCGTCCATAAATTCTGCAGAAGTTGGTTTAGTCAGATAAACTGCAGAGTTATTGGCAATGCTTCTCTGTGGTTCGGTGATATAAAACTGACCTTTTTTGGCATCTCTCATTGCATCATCATCTAAATCTGAGAGAGAAATAAGCGCGCTTCTTCTGACGCCTCCGGAAACTACACAATCTCCAATACAACAGACAATATCGTGCACATCTATGTTTGTAAGTCTCTTTCCCTGCCTTGATAAAACTTTCTTTTTGGCAATAGCAAGCAATCTGACAAGAGGATCAGGTCCTGATGATTTTCCTCCCATTGTTTTAAGTCGAGCACCTGCAGGTCGAAGTTGTGAAATATCAAAATCAACATCATTTCCGTCATACCAAGTCTTCAATCCAAAAGTTAATGCATCTGCCCAACCTTCTTTACTATCCGGCACAACAAAAGTTGGTATTTTTTTCCCACTTTGAAATTTTATTTGTGGAAGTGATTGCGCATTTTGACTTTCAACAGAAAATCCTACTCCGGTTCCACTCATTGATAAATACATTATCTCCGCAAAGTCCTGAAGACAAGATGGCGCGATAAAAGAACAATTGTAAGCGCAAACATTTGATCTCTCAACAGCAGGACCTGCAAATTGCAAGAGTCGCATAGAAGGCATAATTTCTTGTTTCAAAATCGCTTCTCTAATTTCTTTGTACTCGGAATCTTTTAATGACTTCCCGAGTTTACCTTTCATAAAATTAATATATCTGTCCACTGTCTCTATCCATGTCTCTCTTCTGCTTTCTTCTTCTATCCATTTTGAATAGGTTCTGTAATAAACAAATTCACCAAGTTGATTTTTGAAATATTTTTTACTTTCTTTTTCTAAATCCTTAACTTTCTGAGGAACACTTACGCCGATTTCTCTTAATTTATTTCTTTCCTGTCTGTAAATAATGTATTCCTTTGCAGTCTTTACATATTCGCTTAAAATAAGCTCTTTTTCGACAATATCTTGGATACCTTCAACTGTGGGAATGAAGTCTTTGAATTTTTTTACAATACGAATAAGCTCTGCGAGAACTTTATTTGCCACCATTTCTGCTTCATCATAACTTCCCTCACCGGTAACGGTCATCGCCTTGTTCACGGCTTCAGTAATTTTTCTAACGGTAAACGGAACAAGTTCACCTTCTCTCTTTCTTACAGTTTTTATAAACTTATTTCCGAAATTTTCTGTCTCTACTGTTTTTACCATGGCGATTAAAATTAATAACTAATAATATTAAATAGGTACTAATTTTACAACAGTTTTTAATTTAAAAAAAGCGAAATGCAAACTTTTTTGAAAGAGAAAAATGAAAAGTGGGAAGTGTAAAGGATAAATAATTTCTTGCCTAAAAAGTGACTAGTAATATAGCAAATCTAGGTACGATTTTAAGGTTTTTGAAAAGAGGCATTTTTTGTTTTTGCGGCAAAAACAAAAAATGCCTCTTTATTCTCCCAAATCTGCTTTATCGCCTACTTTTATCACATTCATATCCGCAAAACCTGCATTCACTTCCAAAACATATTTTGAAACAAACTCCTCACCAAAAATTTCTGGATATGTGCTCGTCGCCAAACTTCTTTCTACTCCAACCACCTCCAAATTTTCATTTAAAAAAATAATATCAATCGGAAAATTCATATCCTTCATCCAAAATCCGTGGCTTCCTACTTCATTAAAAACAAAAAGCATACCTTTACCATTTTCCAAACCTGTCCTACCCGAAAGTCCGATCATCATTTCTTCCGGTTTACTTTTTTCCTCCACTAAAATAGTACTACTTGCAAAAAAAATACTTTTCAAATTATTTTCTACGACAGTTTTATTACAAAAATCTTTTGGTACAATCCCAAGTAAATTAAAATTTGTCAGTATTCCTTTTTCTCCGCACAAAGTTTTATCTTTCTCATCAATTACGGTTTTTGAAAATAAAAATATAAAAACACAAAAAATAATTATTCCAAAAAATATTTTTGTCCCTTTCTTTTGCATAGTTTATATTATACCAAAAAGAAAAGCCGAGTGTATGTCCTCGGCTTCTACTTCTTCATGTGTTTGAAAAAGCAAATTTCTTCTCCCCCTTCCACTTTTTTCGTGAAAACCACGACCGGAAGATTTTTGTACCAAAGATAGACATCCTTGGAATTTCTCGCCTCCTTAAGGCCGAGATCTTTGGCAAACCTTTCAGCATCAGGAAATGCCACTCCAGAAAAGAAAATTATTTTGATGCCCGAGCTGTCTTCCCTCAATACATTAATGGAAAACTCTCCATGAGCATACATCAAAACATAATCTTTTCCAGAAAGAACCTCAAGAAGGTTTTCCGTATTAATGGATACCGCACTCGTAGCAATACTACATACTTTATCAATTGTGCTCATCTTGAGCCTCCTTTCTTTATATTTGAAAATTGTGTACTTCCAGTGGCTATTATAGCACAAAATCACCTAAAAAGCATTGTCTTATGGTCAAAATTAGTGTATCTTTTATGAAGCACGGAGGGTTCGCATAGCGGTCGATTGCGCATGCTTGGAAAGCATGTAAGGTGTCAAAGCCTTCGAGGGTTCGAATCCCTCACCCTCCGCATAATTTGGAAATCGGATTCCGAAGCAGACAAGTGGTCGCGCCGAAGGCGCGACTGTTCCCGATTCCCCCCAAAAAAATCAGAATCCGAAAGGGTTTTCCACGCTCCGCGGGGCTCAAAAAGGAGCGTTCGATCTTTAATAAAAAAGTTCGAACCGACTTTTTGGAACAAATGAAGGTTTTCTTCATTTGTTCGTTCATTTGCCAATTCCACATTGGTAATATTGGTTTTTAGGAATCTGTCCGTAAGTTCGAACCGATTATGAGATTTTTTCTCAAAAGCGGATAATTTCTCTTTGAGAAGCTGTTTTGAGTTAACCAGCTTGTTCTTAGACTCGCGATATTCTTCCAGTGATAAAGCGTTCTCTAGATACAAAGTCATCAGCTTCTCAATTTTAGAATCCAAAAGAGAAATTTCCGCTTTTGTTGAATCTGAAAAAATCTCACTCGATTGGATTTCTGTTGATTGGTTTTTTTGATTTTCTTCAATCATCCATTTAGCCCAATCGAGAGGCAAAGAAACTTTTTTGATATTTTCCTTGATTTCAGAAGTGATGATTTCTTCACGAACATATTTTTGCAAACAAGGATTTTTCCTTTTGGTGCAACGGAGATAATTGTGACCTTTTTGGGTTTCGGTAGTTATAAAACAACC
>CAILDB010000007.1 GCA_903832855.1 uncultured bacterium
AAGATATTATAATTCTTAAATTTTTTATTTCTTTCTCTCTATTTATTACTTCCGACTTCATACTTCTATCCTCATAACTTCCAGCTTCCAACCTCCAATTTCTAGCTTCAATTCTGATTATCATATAGTTAACTATTTACTATTGCTTGTATCCTCTCAAAAAGGCGTGGTAAAGCCTTGGTAATGAGAGGATAATACGTTTTTCTATTGATTTATAGATAATTCCTGAGTTAAATATTTGGATTTAATTCTGTCATTTACTAAATCTGGCAGGTAAAAATCAGAAGAGTTATTTAATTTGTTCAGTATATATTCATGTGCATTTATGCCCGAAAGAAAACATGTATGGATGATGCTCATGAAGGCATCCTGAAGTTTAGTGCCAAGGTCGGTCATAGTGTGCAAACAAATATCTCTTTTGCGGACTTGTCTGCGTGCGGCTAATTCAGAGGCATTGTTATGCAAAGGAACAAAAGGATAGTCAAGTACAGTAAGTAAAGATTTCTTATTAGATAAAGTTCTTTTGATTTCTTTATTCAGATTAAAATAAGAAGTATTTGGATTAAAGGTTCTGTCAAATTCGGCTTTAATAAAAGATTTTAAATAATCTGATGGATGCTGTTTATATTTCTTTAGTAATTCATAAAAACCCCAATACTTTTGTTTGAATGTTTCTAATTCAAGCCTATGGCTTAATACAAAAGGTGTGAGTTTATTATAATATCTTGCATCATGTATCCAGCACAGCATAGGATATTTTGCCAGCAGTTCATATTCTCCGGCATTGTCTCTTACCAATATGTCAGGTGCAGGATAATCTGTCTGATCAAAATAATAACCAAGTGCTAATGAATCAAGAACCCTTTTATAAAGAGTTGGTTTTCCTCTTAGTTCCTCGATGTAATCTCTTTTTATCAGCTCAAATTCTTTTATTGTGATGATTGGATTTTGCTTAAATATATGTTCTAAAACTATGCGGTATTCTCCAGGTATGTTAAAATGTTTTAATAATGAAGCTGTTGTTAGATTATATTTCAGATTTATACCTGCCTGAGGTTGTCCCTGCAAAGCACTGAGTACATTTAACCGGCTTTTACCAGGTAAGGTTGAAAATACTGAGAAAAATTCAGAAGTAAAAACATGAGTCCAGTGATTCTGCCCCTTTACCCTTGCGCCTGTTGTATCAGTTTGTATATAGGGTCCTTGCATGCCTGCTTTAAGCAAATCGTTTTTCTCCTCTACCCATGCATCGCTATTTTCTGTCAGTATATTTTGAAGTGAACCGTCAGACATCTCTATACCCATGCTTCTCAATAGAGATAACAGCTTATTGCGTGTTACGTCCATAGCATAATGCATAGTGATGCAGAATGCTTTCAGATTGTTACCAAAATATCCAGTATATGTTTCGGGCAAGGGGCAACGGTAGGTTTTCTTTTGTGAAGGCGAATACCATATCTCTACTCTATATTCTGTATTATTCCTTTTGAAGACAATGTCCTGGCTTATTACTTTGTCGTATCCTTTGAATATTGAATCAGGTGGCAACTTTTCTTTCTCTAACGGACAATCCACCTTGTTGTCTATTTTTATAAATTGTTTCTTGCTCTTCTTTTCCCACTTTTTCTTTTCTTTGGTATACCTCTCTGATGAGATATCTGATGTTTTCCTTGTACAACCTAATATCTTTGGCTTACCTTTTTCTCCCTTTAACCTGTTTATCTCATCTTTTAATTCCTGGACTTCCTTAAGCAGTTGCTGATTCTGCTCACATATTGTATTTATAAAATTCAATGCCTGATTCAGTGCAGCCCTCAATGATTCTACATCATTTAATTCTGACGGATTTATTTCTAATACTGATTGGCTCAAATCAAATTCTTATTTTAAAGCAAAAATATATTGAACTCTATTAGGATTTAATACCATTTTGTTTATTTTATCAATAGCTTTATTAACCATGCCGGTTTGAGAGGATAC
>CAILDB010000008.1 GCA_903832855.1 uncultured bacterium
AAGCCCCCGCCTCGGAGTACCTCGGCGGACACCGAAAAAAATGTTCCTGACAATTTCGGATTTGGCGCGCGTCAGAAAAATTTTCTTAAAAGGACAGGACATTTTTTCGGTGTTCTGCCCTCAAGGTCTCGGGCAGGGCTAGCAGACAAAACACTATTAAATATTAAACTTTTATGTTATACTTTTATTTATGAAAATTTGGGTAAAAGACGGACTTTCGGGAGTAGGTGTTGCGGTAATTTTATCTACCACAATAGCAATAATTTGGTATATTATTCATCCTTATATTTTGTATAAAACCATTTATCAATTTTTTCTTTTCCCTGGGATTGTAGTTATTTTACCAATAGCATTAATCCACACTTATTCTAAAATAGTGCCTGTTGTTTTGATTACACTAACAATACTAATTTCCATTCTTATTTATTTTCTTGCTGGTTTAATTCTTGGTAAAATAATAAGAAAAATAAGGTCGAAATATAGTTTTAAAAAATTAATTTAACAAAATAATATGAAGAAATACATTATAATTTTTTTCGTTTTAGTTGTCGTCGTTATCGCGGGATATTTAACATACAATAATTATCAAAATTCTAGTAAATATAATCTTAATTTACAAAGTCAATTAAATCCTTCTGATTACCACACACCAGGAACGCAAATAAAGGAAACTGCCGAAACTTACACCAGTAACTCAGTATATTACCGCGTTCAAGTAATGGAATTTAGTGATGTGAATATCGCAACACAGGGTTTATCTAAACTTAAAGAAGTTTATAATCCTGGAATGATTGGTCTAAATGGTAAATATGTTAATTATCTTGAACTTGCTCCGTCTAGTAATTTTTATTTTTACCAATCGGGTAAATTTATTTTGGTTATAGAAATGACTGGTGATAAAAATTTATCGGACACTTTTGTCATTTGGTATTATTCCAAATATCCTAATAAATAAAAAAGTTTATTAAAAAGGAAGTTTGATTTTATGAAATTACTAAAAAATAAAAGTTACTGGTTAAATGGAGGAATTATTTTCTTAATTCTAGATATTTTATTAATAGGATTTATTATAATTTCTAGTCATCCTTGGGAAGTGGTGCTTCTTGGCTTAAGTATGACGCAAATTCCTGTATCAGGGCTCTACCTATCTTTTACTGGTGTATCAAGCGCCCTTGGGCTAATTCCTCTTATTATTTTGGGTTTAATAAATTGGTTTATTATTGGGTCGATAATTGGTTGGATTATTGAAAAGATAAAAATTAATAAATAAGTAATAGTAAAAATATGAAAAAAATAGTAATAATTATTTCCGTATTAATAGTAATAATTTTCGAACTTTGTCCAGTAAGCACCGCAGATATTTTTTATGCTATTATATTCTAGGAAAGGATAAAACATGAACCAAATCAAACTAGGTAAATACAAACATTTCAAAGGTGGAGAATATGAAGTTATTGGTGTAGGAAGACATAGCGAGACGCTTGAAGAGATGGTGGTCTATCGTGCTTTGTATGAATCGCCTGAATTTGGCAAGAATGCAATTTGGGTCAGGCCGATAGCGATGTTTCTGGATGAAAAGACTGATGCTTCGGGTAAAAAAGTTCCGAGGTTTCAGTATATTGGGTAAAAGAAAAAGGGCGCGCTTGCGGCAAGCGCGCCCTTTCTTTGTTTTAGATAATTATTAAACTATTTTTTTGGCTTCTTTTTTCTCTATCACCTTTATACAAATGAAATAAATTATTTCTCCGATAGACATGGTGTTTAGGACGAGAAAAATAACAAACCAAAAAATGCTTTTTCTTCCTGCGGCTGTCCACAAAGCAAGACCTTTCCACACAATAATCCAGATGATGGCAATGATAAAAACGAGAGGGTGAGCTAATAAAAAAACTAGAGTTTTCTCAATCATAGGATTGGAACTCGTTGCATTTGATAAAAGTGTTTCCATACAAATATTATAATACTAATTGATTAATTTCGCTACAAGTGTAGAATAGGGGGATGAAATATTTGGGAATTGATTATGGAGAAAAGAGAGTCGGAATTGCTACTTCAGATGTTGAAGGAAAGGTAGCTTTTCCTAAAATAGTGTTGGAAAATAACGCTGATTTGATTCCGGCTATTTCTGAAATCTGCCAGAAAGAAGGTGTTGAGGCCGTGGTTATTGGCGAATCAAAAGACTATCAGGGCGGAGATAATAAAATCAGCCCAAAGATAATTTCGTTCAAAAGAGATTTGTCTACTGTGGTTAAATTACCAATTTCTCTTGAACCGGAATTTATGACATCAATGCAGGTGGAAAAAACTTTTGGAAAAACAGAAATGCTAGACGCTTCTGCAGCTTCAATAATTTTGCAGACATTTATGGACAAAGAAAAAGCAAGGCAAGAAAAGAAAAAGTTGGCGGAAGCTGAATTAGTAGGGAAGACTGACAAAATTTCTTATGATGATTTCAAAAAAGTTGAAATAAAAATCGGGAAAATTCTTTCTGCAGAAAAAATTGCCGGTTCGGACAAACTTTTGAAACTTTCTGTGGATTTTGCGGAAGGTGCGCCAAGACAAATTCTTTCCGGAATTTCAAAATACTTTTCTGAGCCGAGTGCTTTGGTAGGCAAAAAATGTGCTTTTGTCACAAATCTTGAACCGAAACCCCTAATGGGAATGGAAAGTAACGGAATGATACTTGCAGTTGGTGGTGGGGATGAGCCGTTCTCTCTTTTTGAAGTTAGCGATGAAATAGCGACAGGTGTAAAAGCAAAATAAAATGTTCTCACAAATTATAAATTTTCTGGAACCGACGACCATCGTACAAACGGTAGGCCTTTTCGGTATTTTTTTTATTGTCTTTGCTGAAACAGGATTATTTTTCGGTTTCTTCTTTCCGGGGGATTCGCTTCTTTTTACTGCAGGATTTTTAGCATCCCAAGGATTTTTGGATGTGCACGTCCTTGCTGTCGGTGCGTTTATTTGCGCTGTCCTCGGTGATAGTTTTGGATATTATTTTGGTCAGAAAATTGGGCCGAAAATTTTTATAAAAGAAGACTCGTTATTTTTCAAAAAAAGTTATGTACAGAAAGCGCAGGACTTTTATGAAAAACATGGCAGTAAAACCATTGTACTTGCTCGCTTTGTGCCGATCATTAGAACCTTTGCCCCGATAGTGGCGGGCGTCGGTAAAATGAAATATCAAAAGTTTATTGCTTACAATGTGCTTGGCGGTTTTATTTGGACATTTGTTACTGTTTACTCCGGAAATTTACTCGGCGATATTATTCCAAATGCTGATTCTTATGTCCTGCCCATCATTTTAGTTATTATTGTAATTTCTTTTCTGCCGATTGTTTGGGAAGTTGTGAAAAGTAGAATGAAAAAGTAAACTGTTGTATAATACACACAGTATGAACTTCGATTCTTTAATGAATTTTTTTAAACCACCGGAATTTCTCGGTATGTCCTCGGTAGCTTTTGATATTACGGATAAGTTTGTTCATTTTATTGTGCTTGAAAAAAGAGGCAACGATATTATTTTAAAAAAAATAGGAGAAAAAATGTTGCCAGAAGGTGTGTTTAGTGGTGGAGATATTTTAAAAAAACAAGAACTCGTATCTATTTTATCTGAATTAAAAAAAGAACATAATTTTGAGCTTGTGCGTATTTCTATTCCGGAAGAAAAGTCCTACATTTTTATAACTGATGTCCCTAGAGTAAGTAAAAAAGAAATCAGACAAATGCTCGAATTTCGTTTGGAAGAAAATGTTCCACTCAAAGTTGAGGAGGCAGTTTTTGAATACTCCTTGATAGAAGAAAACACAGAAAATAATTTTCTTCGCCTTGATGTTTCGGTGGTTACTAAACAAATTATAGATAGTTATACGGAAGTTTTTTTGCAGGCAGGGCTCACTCCGATTTCTTTCAAGACAGAATCACGAGCTGTGGCTAGGGCTGTAGTGAGAAAGGGTGAGCATGGGACGACCATGATTATGAATATCAAAGACAACGCAACAATTCTTTCCATTGTGGTGGATGGTACGGTGTGGTTTACATCTACAATTTCTGTGGGGACAAGCTCAATCATTGATGTACTAAAAAAGAATTTAGTCGTAAAACAGGATTCATCCTACAAGATAGTAAAAGAAGTCTTTAATTTAGATGATGAAAAGAATGCTGAGGTTTTTGATTCCTCTATGAATATTTTTGCAGTACTTCGTGATTCTATTGTTAAATTTTCCGAATTTTGGCAAAATCAGAGCGAGAAGTACGCAACGAAAGATGATAAAATAGATAAAGTAATTCTCTGCGGAAGTGTTTCTGCGATTCCTGGTTTTGCAAGATACTTAACTTCAAGTTTAGACCTGCCTGTTGAAATTGCGAATGTTTGGCAGAATGTTTTTTCAACTGAAAAGATAATTCCAGAAGTCGATTTTGTTGATTCATTAAATTTTTCTGATCCAATAGGAATTTCATTAGGTGAAATACATAAATAAAATAAAAATATGTTAAGTTTTGTTCCAGAACAATTAAAAAAGAATGTAAAAAGAGAATATTGGGCAAGAGTATTCTGTGCTGTGCTTCTGATTTTGTGTTTTCTCGCCATTTATTCTTTGAGTTCTATTTTTCCAACATACACATTTTCTGTGGGTGAAAAAGCTAGATTAAATGAGGAAATTTCAGGGTTTCCTACAAGTACTCCGAGCTGCACGAGTGGAGATACTAGCTGTATTGATCCTGCATCTCAAATAAAATCCTCAATTTTACTTTTGAATTCTTTGAAAATTACTAACCGAACAATAATTTCACAATCCATTTTGGAAATTCTTGGAAATGTAAATGAAAGTATAAAAATAACTTCAATAAAATATCTTGGTGAGACAAATGATCAGTATAAATTTTCTGTTGTCGGCATATCTTTGGATAGGGAAGGTTTGCTTGCATTTTCCGATAGATTGAAAAAGGATGTGCGCCTCAGTGGAATAAGTTTGCCTATTTCTGATTTCGTAAAAAGCACAAATATAGATTTCAATTTGACAATAATGGTAAAAAAATAAAATGATTTTAAAATCGACAATAAAAAAAATAATAGGTTTTTCCATCCTTCTTTTGATTTTGGTTTTGTCTTATTACTTTTTTGTGATAAATATTTTAAATAACGGCAATGAAATCTATACAATATCTCAAAGTATAAAAGAACAAAAGGCAAAAGAAAGCCAACTCGTTTCAATTCAGCAAAATCTTTCAAAATCAAAAACCGGAATAAATAATCTTCAAAATTTTGTCTTGGTATCTGGTGGGGAAGTCGGTTTTATCAAAACAATTGAGGGTCTTGCTGTTTCAAGTAATGTAAAAGCGCAAATAAAGACAGCAAAAATAGAGCCAGTTACCGGTAAAGAGACCGTTGTAGTAGAAAATTTCAAGGTTGGTCTTGATGCTATTGGTAAGTGGAGCGATGTAATTTATTTTTTGACTTTGATAGAAAATTTGCCATACAAAATACAGATTGTAAGTGTCTCTCTCGATAAGTTTTCTGATAATGCTGTTACCACTTCAAAGATTTCACAATGGCTTTTGAGTATAGAATTTTCTGTCGTAAAATTTAAATAATATGTTTGGGAAAATTTTTAACAAAAATAAATATGCAAAGGTGAAAGATATTTTTTCTGTGGAAATAAATCTGGAAAGAGACTGGATTATTTTGGTAATCACTTTTGTCATCCTTCTTGTAATCTCCGGAGGATATTCCGTGTATTTTTATAATAATGTTAAGTCTGGTAATTTCTTTGGCGATGAAACATCCGTACCTGCTGTCACAGAAAAAATAAATTTAGTGAATCTTGACAAAACCGTCTTGGATTATCAAAAAATTTCCGACACCTTCAAATCACTCAAAAAAGTCAATCTAGTTGACCCAAGCCTATAATAGATAGTTGTATTTTTTAATACATTGTTCTATAATGTACTAATGAAGTACAAAGAAAAATTAATAGCTATTAAATTAAAGAAGGCGGGGAAATCTTACTGTGAGATATTAAAAGTGATAAAAGTTTCAAGAGGCACTTTAAGCCTATGGTTAAGAGACATAAAGATTGATTCAAAAAATAGGAAGAAAGTTTTAATAGGCAGAGAAAAATCTAGATACTTGGCTGCTTTAGCAAAAAAAGAGGACAGAGTTCAGAGAACAAAAAAGATAGTTGATTCAGCTGAAAAAGAGTTTAAAATACTTGCTAAAAAGGAATTATTTTTGTGTGGGCTCTTGCTTTATTGGGCAGAAGGTGATAAAAAACAGGAACGAGTTAAATTTGCCAATTCCGATAAAGATATGATTAAGCTGATGATGAGGTGGTTTAGAGAAGTTTGCCATGTACCAGAAAGTAAGTTTAGGATAGCGCTTCATATTCACAGTCTTCACATATCGCACGATGTGGCCGAATATTGGTCAAAGATTACAGGTGTTAGCAGAAAACAATTTAATAAGATTTATGTGAAAAAGACGACGCTAAAAAACAGAAGAGTTCCGTTGTATGAAGGAACCTGTTCGATAGTTGTTAATTCGAAGGAGTTGTTTAGACGAATTGTTGGATGGAAAAAAGGATTAATTGTTCATTTTAAGATATAATATAAAACATGCCCTCGTAGTTCAATGGATAGAACTTCGGACTTCTAAGCCGCAAATGTTGGTTCGATTCCAACCGAGGGCACAAATCAGAAAAGACATAGGTATGTCTTTTCTGATTTGTGCCGGCCGGAGCGCGACGGCGCGAGGCGGGGTCGCGCAAATTTTTAGCAAAAAATTATGCGTGACCACAAAAATATTGGGCGGTTAGCTCAGTTGGTACGAGCACCTCATTTACACTGAGGGGGTCAGAGGTTCGAACCCTCTACCGCCCACATACCTTATGAAAATCCCCATTTTATACGAAGACAAAGATATTTTGATTATAAACAAGCCGGCGGGGCTTGTGGTGCATTCTGATGGAAGGACGAAAGAGAAAACATTGGTGGATTGGATTTTGAAAAAATATCCGAAAATGGGGAATGTGGGCGAACCAATGGTTTTGGAAGATGGAACTATTTTGAAAAGACCGGGGATAGTGCACAGAATAGACAGAGATACTTCCGGTGTGCTTGTGATAGCAAAAAATCAAAAATCTTTTTTATCACTAAAATCTCAATTTCAAGATAGAGAAATTCACAAAGTTTACAATGCATTTTTGTATGGAGAATTGCGAGAGGTGAGGGGAATGATAGACAGACCGATAGGCAAAAGTAGCACCGACTTTAGAAAATGGACGGCACAAAGAGGGATACGAGGAGAAAAAAGGGAAGCGGTGACTTATTTTAAAACGATTTTAACCAAAGATGGTTTTTCTTTTGTGGAAGCTTTGCCAAAAACTGGTAGGACACATCAGGTCAGAGTGCATTTCAAGGCGATAGACTATCCGATAGTGATGGATGAACTTTATGCACCGGAATCAAAATTGAAAGAAAGGAAACAACTTGGATTTAAAAGGCAGGCATTACATGCAAGGTCTATTGAAATTGAACTTATGAATGGTGAAAAGAAAGAAGTGACTGCTCCATATCCAGATGATTTTAAATATGCACTTACGAAGATGGGGTTAGGAAAACTTGCGAAATAGCAGGACTTATGTTAAATTGGCTTCTATTATGGAATTGAAAAGTATTAAGGTTTCAACGGTGAATATGGATGAGAGAAAAGCCCTAGATATAAGATCTGGAGATACTGTTTGTGTGTGGCAGAAAATTAAAGAAGGGGACAAGGTGAGAACTCAGGCATTTGAGGGAATTGTGCTTGCTATTAAACATGGAAAAGAAGTCGGCTCAATGATTACTGTGAGAAAAGTGATTGATGGAGTGGGGGTGGAAAGAATTTTTCCTTTGTATTCTCCATCGGTAGAAAAGTTTGAGGTTTTGAAAAGAGCAAATGTCAGAAGAGCAAAACTTTATTATATTAGAACAAAAGCTGCGAAAGAAATAAGAAGAAATATGAAGAGTACACTTTTGCAGGCGAGAAAGGAATCAAATACCGATACGGTGATTAAGGATAAGAAGACTGAAAAGAAAGAAGAAAAAGCAGAATGGAAAGAATAAATTAGAAAGAAAAAAGCCCGCCAATCAGATTGGCGGGCTTTTTTCTTGAGTTTTTCTCGATTTTAGTGCATAATGCCCTTTATGCACGAGTGGCGAAATTGGTACACGCACTACCTTGAGGTGGTAGCGCCCTCACGGGCATGGAGGTTCAAGTCCTCTCTCGTGCACCAGAATAGAACTAGACGGTTTTTTAGAAGCCAAAATGCGGGACGCGCGAAGCGCGTCCCAAGGATTCCCGCCGAATTCCCCAAACGAATTCAGAATTTTTGGCGCACTTGCGCGCACTAATTTTTCGCCAAGAAGCAGGTTCGA
>CAILDB010000009.1 GCA_903832855.1 uncultured bacterium
CTGGTTTTTTATAAAGAAAGTGCTATACTTTCTGGACGCTTTAAATATGCTTATATACAACAAAAGAGAGCCATTTTTAGTGTTTTTAGGCGATCTAATCATATTTGCTATATCTTTATGGCTTTCTCTTGCACTTCGAGATGGGCGATTTTCTTCATTTTCAGATTATTTAAATATTCTTACGCCTTTTAGTATTGTCTTTTTGATTTGGGTCTTAGTTTTTTTTATTGCCGGATTATATGACAAATACACGACAATTCTGAAAGACAAGCTTCCGGGGATGATTGTAAACGCTCAGCTTGTAAACAGTGCTATCGCGGTAGCATTTTTCTATCTTTTTCCTTATTTTAATGCTTCACCCAAAACAATTCTTTTTATCGTAATAATTATTTCTTTGATTTTAATTTATCTTTGGAGAGTTTATATTCAACATTATTTTGGATTAAGATATAAAGAAAATTCTATAATAATAGGAAGTGGGGAAGAACTTTCTGCTCTAGAAAAAGAAGTCAATGATAATTCAAAACTCGGGCTTCATTTTGTGTCTTCTATCGATTTGGATAAAGTCACTGGTGTGGATTTTACAGATGAAATTACAAAAAGAGTTTATTCCGATAATGTTTCCGTCATCGTTGTTGATCTGAAAGATAGCAGAGTTGAACCGATTTTACCTCATTTATATAATTTTATATTTTCAAATGTAAAATTTATAGATATGGATCGTATTTATGAAGATGTTTTTGATAGAGTTCCACTTTCCCTTTTGAGATATAGTTGGTTTCTGGAGAATATTTCTGTCGTCCAGAATACTATTTATAGTTTTCTAAAAAGATCCGCCGATATTTTTGTTTCAGTAATTTTTGGATTGATTTATTTGATACTTTTTCCTTTTATCGCTATTGCAATCAAAATTGAGGATAATGGTCCGATTTTATTTTATCAAAATAGAATTGGTAAAAATAATAAAATTATTAAAGTTGCTAAATTCAGAAGTATGGATGTCGCAGAAAAAGAAAAAATTACAAAAGTCGGCCGTTTTTTGAGAAAGACAAGGATTGATGAATTACCACAGATGAAGAATGTTTTTGTTGGAGACTTGTCGCTCGTTGGTCCAAGACCAGAGAAGCCAGATTTTGTAGAACTATATGATAAAGAAATTCCTTATTACAATGTCAGACATCTCATCAAGCCGGGTCTTTCTGGTTGGGCACAGATTTGCCAAGACAACCCGCCGAAATTTGATGTAAATTTTGACGATACAAAAACCAAGCTTTCTTACGATTTGTATTACATAAAAAACAAATCCATTATTCTGGACATTAAAATCGCTCTAAAAACAATCAAGACCTTGATTTCAAGAGTGGGGGAGTAAATTAAACTACAATAATTTTTGTCTCCTTCATTATTATTTAATTTTCTTTATCTTTTTACCATCTATCCATACAGCTTCGCTGTCTTTTATTGGGATTATTTTGTAATTAACTTTTTTCTGAAATTCTGCGATTTCTTTTTTAAGTTTGTCTTCATAGTGAGGGAAAACGACAATATTTGTGAGTTCTAAACCTACCAGATTTTTTAAATTTACATCATTGTCATCTGCTTCGCTACCCCATCCAGCACTTTCTATATTTGGCCCAGCAATAATGCTACCTGCGCTAATTCCAAGAAAAAATGCATTGTTTTTAACAGATTTTGTTATAAATTTATCCACCCCAGTTTTTCGTAGTTGCTTTAATATAGAAAAAGTTCCACCACCAAGCATATAAATAACATCAAATTTTTTATTTTCCCCTCTGTCATTCCGGCGAAGGCCGGAATCCATCCGCTCTTTATATAAATTAAAAACAGTAATATTTTTAATTCCCAATTTTTCAATTTCATTCTTTGCCCATTTGCCCCAAACTTCCTCGTCTTTACTTTCCACTGTTGAAATCAAGAGTAGGGAGCATTCTTCTGGCTTTTTTGGTAACTTGGAAACAAAAAATTTCCTAAGTTTTGGCGTAGAAAGTCCTCTTGATGTAAGTAATAATTTCATATCATAAGAATACATCATTAATTCATCTTTTCAAGTATGGCAAGGTCTGACCTTGCCGGACCCTTTCTATTTCCCTTAAAATACAGTATTCTCTAGTGCATGGCCAAGGATGAAGCAATAATGAGGTTTGAAAAGGTCTCATTTGGATACAGTGAAAATTACCCACTTTTGAAAGAAGTGGATTTTGCTATTCGCCGTGGGACAAAGACGACTATAATGGGGCAAAATGGCTCAGGTAAAAGCACTTTGTTTAAGCTAATTACCGGTGAAATTCATCCTACTGACGGTGCAATAAATATTGTAAATGGAGTTTCTATTTCTCTTTCTCGTCAGGTTATCCCACGAAATGAAGCAGAGCTAACTGTGCGAGAATTTTTCCAAAAATGTTTTCCCGATAAAGTTTATGATATTGATCCGAAGATTGATGACATTTTGGAAGTTGTAAATTTAAAAGGTCATGTGAAGGTGCACGAGAGAATTATCGGTTCTTTTTCTGGTGGTCAACAAGCCAGACTTTTGCTTGCTTCTGCACTTATTCAAAATCCTGATTTGCTTTTGCTTGATGAGCCGACAAATAATTTGGACAAAGCGGGGATTGAACATCTTACGAAATTTTTAATTAATTACAAAAAAACTTTGATTGTTATTTCTCACGATGCCGATTTTTTGAATAGTTTTACCGATGGTGTTTTGTATTTGGATGTTTTTACAAAAAAGATAGAACAATATGTCGGAAACTATTTTGATGTGCGTGAGCAAATAATCCTTCGTCAGGAAAGAGAAAATAGGAAAAATGCTCAGCTTGCAAAAGAAATTCAAGAAAATAAAGAAAAGGCAAACTTTTTTGCGATGAAGGGCGGACAAATGCGACTTGTGGCAAAAAGAATGCGAGAAAAAGCGGAAGATTTGGAAGAAGAAAAAGTGGATACGAGAAAAGAAGACAGAACCATCCGACCTTTTATTATTCCGGCACAACTCGATGTAGTGGGGGATCTCGTTCACATTACGGCATTTAAAACTATCAAAACTCACAAAACTACTGGGCGAAAAACAAATATTAAACTCAGGCGAAATCAACGGCTTTTGCTTACAGGGCCAAATGGTATTGGTAAAAGTACACTATTAGAATCAATTGCAAAAAATTCTGCAGAAGGGACAAAAATTACCAACGGTGTAAAAATTGGTTATTATCGTCAGGATTTTTCAACTTTAAATTTTGAAGATACTGTTTATCAATCACTCAAGGCCGTAGCAGAAAAAGAATCAGAAGAAACTATCAGAAGTGTTGCTGCGGGCTTTCTCATTACGAGTGATGTGATAAATAATAAAATTGGGAATTTATCGGAGGGTCAAAAAGGCCTCGTGGCTTTTGCCAGACTCGTTTTGCAAAAACCCGATTTGCTTATTTTAGACGAGCCGACAAATCATATAAATTTCCGCCACATTCCTATTATCGCCGAGGCACTTAATAAATACGAAGGGGCGATGATTCTCGTCAGTCACATTCCGGACTTTGTGAGTAAAATCAGAATTGACTATACTTTGGATTTGGATAAATAAATCGCTGGACATATAGGAAAAGTTTGTTAGTATCATATTTGGACAAGTAAACTAGAAACTCAAACTTTTTAGGAGATAGTTCTATGAAAAAAGTTGCGATAATTGGTCGTGGTGCCATAGCGGAACATCTATCAGCTCGGCTTGAATTGATGGATATTGATATTTGTTTTTCTTATACAAGGAGCCACATAGGGATCCCGTTCGGAGACTTAATTGCTCACGAACGTCCGCAAGCAGTATTTCTTGCAATCTCAACTCTGGATAGGGGTCAGGCGGCCAGAGATTATATTCTCAAGTGTGTGGAATATGGAATTCCGGTAATCACCTGCGAAAAAGGAGCCCTTGCTTATCATGCGGAAGTTTTGAAACCTCATCTCAGCAAAATTGGTTTTAGCGCCACAGTCGGCGGTGGAACCAGAATGCTAAAGTATGTGGTGGATAGACATCTTGTGGGTAAGAAGGTGGAAATTCACGCTGTCATCAATGGAACACTCAACTTTATTTTTGATGAGTTGAGACATAGCGGACGGTCAATTGGTGAGGTATGTAACGAAGTGTTTAAGTCAGGTTATGCTGAACCAGGAGCAAATGATTCGCTGAGTTTAATCAATGGAGAACTTAAGGACGTGCGGATGAAGACCTGTGATTTCTTCAACACTGTTCTTGCGACAGAAAGGCTCATCACTCCCGATGAATTTGGTTTGCTAAAGTTGACTGATGATGACCTTGAAAACTTGAGCGAGGAAGGAGGGGACTATCGTCTGGTCGTTTCTTTTTCAAATCACAAATCGGTGAAAGACCACCCTCGTTTTGGTAGGCAATTTGGTTTGCACTCGGTTGATGGTTGGCACATTACGGGATCTTTTCGCCAAATCACGCAGGCTTCACAACTTCTATCTTGGCTTCCGGGAGGAGTTGGAAATGCCGTTCACATTATTGAAGGCGAACTTGGTTCGGGCGGTAAGTATACACTGTCTGGACCGGGTGCCGGACACGAGCCGACGACATCGGCGATGCTTGCTGACTTTGAAGAATTGTGTGTCTGAGTATGTCGGAGAAGTAAACTGTATGGAGGGGCAACCCCTTCATACAGTTTTTTTATTATTAATAAATTAAAAAAGTGATATAATACAAGCATATGAAAAACGCATACAATTGGTACTCGCAACTTATTAAACCTACTTGGTCACCACCTGCTTGGCTTTTTGGTCCCGTTTGGACTTTTCTTTATATTTTAATCGCGATTTCTTTCGGAAAAGTTTTCTGGATGTTGTTTCAAAAACAAATTTCTTTTACTGTGGCACTGCCATTTATTTTAAATCTTATTTTTAATTTCGCTTTCACATCAATTCAGTTTGGTCTAAAAAATAACTTTCTCGCCGGAATAGATATTCTACTTGTCCTCGGTACACTCATCTGGGCGATAATAGTTATTTATCCTTATGCTCCTTGGATTTCATACATCCAAATTCCATATTTACTCTGGGTTTCTTTTGCAACAGTTTTGCAATTGACGGTGACTTATTTGAATAGATAAATTAGAGACAAAAAAATACCGTTCCGAGGTCAAACCTCGGAACGGTGCCGACTTAAGCGACTTTTGTCGTCGGAGTCAGGGCGAGTGTGTCCTGACAAATCTTTAGAAACATCAATTCTGTTTCATTGATGCCAAGACTGTTTACGACGGTGCCACGGATAACTGAGTGTTGGAACTTGAGATGTTCTCCCCAGTGTTTTTCCAGTAGGTCAAGCACCTCAGGTACTTTTTCCTTATCAATTGCGTGGAGAAGAACATTCGTGACATCATAGGAAAGAAAGGGGCCAAAGTTATCCAACACAGCAATTGCACGGTCAATGTGTTCTCCAAGCTTACCATCTAAAACTTCACGAAATTTTTCTTCGTCCACGACATTAAACTGGCTCATGTACTCATCTCCTTTTTAGTGTGCTTCAGTCTAGGTTCTAACCTAAAACTATCATATTTAGAAAATAAGTAAATAAGACAAAAAAATAGCTTGGCGGAAGGGGCGAGATTCGAACTCGCGGACCTCTTACGAAGTCAACACCTTAGCACGGTGTCTCTTTAGACCACTCAGACACCCTTCCTTATTTGTAATCTAGCATATTTTTTGATTTGAGTAAAACGATTTAATGTGCAATCGAAAAACCGTAGACATTTTTTGCGCCCGAGACCTTGAGGGCGCGAGAGGCTTCGGTCATTGTGGCACCGGTGGTGATGACGTCGTCAATTACGATAAAATTTTTACCTCTGACTTTTTCTGGATTTATCACAGCGAAACTTCCAATCAGATTTTTGAGTCGTTCAAATCTATTTTTTACTTTGACCTGATGTGGAGTTTCTTTTATTTTTTCCAAAATATTTAAATCAATATCAAAATTTTTACCACCATCTAGTTCATAAATCTTTTTTACAATAAGCTGGCTTTGATTAAAACCTTTTTCTTTTTGGCTATTTTTTGTTGAAGGAATTGGAATCAAAGTCAGTTTCTGCCCACCATTAAAAAGCAAAATATCAGATATCTCCTCAATCATCATTTCATAAAGCAAGATTGAAAACTTATCCAAAATCTTTTTATTTGCTTTGTATTTTATTTCCCAAATCGCAGTTCTCGCAATTGGGTGTTTGTATGAAAAAACGGCCTTAAAATACGGCGAAATATTACCTGCAGGCACCAGCTCACTGCATATCTCTCCAAGTTCCATCTGTTCAAGCTTTCGTATCGTCTCCTCTTTTGGAAATATCAAATCTACGAAGTTTGCAAATATGATTTTAATTGCTTGACCAAACATATTATAAGTATGATATAATACTATTAACAATTTTGAAAACAAAAATGAATAATCCCTTTGAAAAACTTTTTGGTTCTTTTTTTGGCACAAAAGATACGAGTGTCATTGGTATTGATATTGGCCCATCCTCCGCGAAGCTTGTTCAATTAAAAAAGAAAGGGGGTAGGGCAATACTTGAGACATACGGAGAGATAGCTCTCGGCCCATACAATAACACCGAAGTTGGCAGGTCCACGGTTTTAGGTATTGATAAAATCGTTGAAGCAATTAAAGATTTACTTCGAGAATCAAACGCCACGACGACAAAAAGTGGTATGTCTATTCCTATCGGTTCCAGTTTAATAAAATTTATTGAGCTTCCACAAATGGGTGACAAACAACTTGCAGAAATGATTCCGCTTGAAGCCAGAAAATACATTCCAGTTCCGATTTCCGAAGTCACCCTTGATTATTGGATTATTCCAAAAAATGACAACATCGTTTCTGAATTTGAAAATGGTGCAAAGACACAGTCCGTTGAGCCAGCACATATGACCGAAGTTCTTCTTGTTGTAATACACAACGATGCACTTGAAAAAAACAGACAGATTTCCAGCCTTGTTCCACTTGAAAATTCTTTTTCTGAAATTGAAATTTTTAGTGCAATTCGTGCAGTGATGGATCCATCACTAAGTCCTCAAATGATTCTTGATATCGGTTCTGGCTCCACAAAAGTTTACATTGTGGAAAGAGGAATTCTTAGATCTTCACATATTATCAATCGTGGCTCTCAAGACATTACTCTCGCAATTTCAAAATCAATGGGTCTTACTTTTGATGAAGCAGAAAAAATAAAACGCCAAAACGGAATCGTGTCTTCAAAAGACAATGCAAATCTTGTGGAGGTTTCGTCTCTCACTGTTGATTATATTTTTATGGAAACAGGACGAGTCATTCTGAATTATGAAAAAAAGTATGGTAAAAAGATAAGCAAGATTTTCCTTACTGGTGGGGGAGTGCTCCTAAAAGGGCTAAAAGAAAGGGCAGAAGTATCGTTTAACACGCCCGTTCAGATTGCTGACCCATTTGCAAAGGTAGAATATCCGGCTTTTCTTGAAAATGTTCTGAAATCCGCAGGACCTGAATTTGCCGTGGCTATTGGTCTTGCAATAAGGAAGCTTCAAGGAATTTAGGTCTCGCAAAATAGTCCACAGCCCTAGTAGTAGCTTGTTTTTTAAAAAGTATTATAATAAAGTCAGATGGAAACAAAATTTCAAACATCTTTTATACCAAAGAAACCAATTTCCGAGGGAATTCGTGAACGACCTTCTGTCGGGCTATTCCTTCTCGTCTCAATTATTATACTTTTGATATCATTAGCTGTTTTTGCTTGGGTTTATTTTGAAAAACAAGTCCTTATAAAAAATATTGCCGCTGACAAGGCTGTCATAGAAAAAAACAAAGCTAGTTTTGAAACAGATACTATTGAAAGTGTCGTTAGATTGGATTCTAGGATAAAAGTTGCAAATGAACTTCTCGCAAATCACATTTCTGTTTCCCCGATTTATAGTTTTATAGAAGCAAGAACTTTGAAAAGTATTAGATTTAAAAACTTTGATTTTTCTGTGAAAAGTAAAGATGATTCCGGAAATCCTGTTATGAAAATAACTATGTCTGGGCAGGCAAAAGATTTCAAGACACTCGCACTTCAGGCGGATGAGTTTGGTAAAGTTGATTACAGAAATATTATCAAAGAACCGGTAATTTTAAATCTAAATCTAGCTTCCGATGGAAGCGTCAATTTTGACTTCTCTGTTTCTGTTGTCTCAGATTTTTTGAAATATATAAATAACGGCACATTTAATTAAAAATTATGAATCTTATTTTACCAATCATTTTGTTTATAATCTCAATCGGAATATTTTTTGGATTTGTTGATCCAAATTACAAAGGTAGTTCAAATTATGTCGAGAGCAATTATTCTACATATGGTGTGACACAGCTTCGAGATGAATATGCAAAATATGAAGAAACACTCAGTAGTTCCCAAAAGGTTTTAAAAAGTAGAGATGCACTTGTCGCAAAAAGAAACAGCATTACTGAAGCCGATATGGAAAGGTTGACCAAGCTTCTGCCGGACAATATAGATAACCTCAAGTTGATTCTTGAAATAAGTAATATCGCACAGCAAAGGAATTTGAGTATCAGAAATCTTTCTGTAGGATCGACTGTGACCAATTCTTCTGTTATTGGTCCAGATAGCACCCCTTATGGCACTGTCTCTTTGAAGTTTTCGGTCAATTCCACTTATGACAATTTCCTTGTTTTTATGCGAGACCTTGAAGACAACCTTCGCCTGATAGATATCCAAAATGTTTCCTTCACGGCTACAGACAACGGTTTTTATGATTTTAATTTTACAATAAATACATATTGGTTAAAATAAATTTATGATGAATAAAAGAAACATAATATTAATAATAGTCGCAATCATAATTTTGGGTTTCGCCTTCAATTATCTTTTTAATCAAAGTCCAAATACTTCTTCGTCTCTTTCTGTCATGGCTTCATCCGCTCAAAATGCAGATACAAAAAACATTCTTGTCCTTCTTTCCGAAATGAATTTGGTAAAACTTGATAATACTATTTTTAACGGACAGGTTTTTAAATATTTGAAAGATACGAGTTTTACTCTCATTCCACAGCCTGTCGGCAGATTAAATCCATTTGCACCCATTAGCGCGTCGGAAATAAATAGTATCGTGGCTTCATCAACAAATAGATAAATATGGCAATTCTGGACCTTCTAGTAGAAAAAGGAATAATTAAAAAGGACCAAGCTGGATTAGCACAAAAAAAATCAGAAAAGACAGGTGACTCAGTAGAAAAGGTCCTTGAAGAAATGGGTATCTCTCAAGATACGGTTTTGAGTGTAAAAGGGGAATATTATAATATTCCTACTTTTAATCTTGGAACTCAGAGCATTCCTTTTTCAGTTTTAAAATACATTTCTGAAGATGCAGCGACACATTATAGGATAGCGCCTCTTTCTCTCAAAGGCGGTTCTCTTGAAGTTGGAATTGTTGACCCAGACAATATTGAAGCGAGAGATGCACTCAATTTTATTGCAGGGAAACTTGCTGTCCCATACAAGCTTTTTTTAATTTCCGAAATCGACTTTGATAAAATAATAGAAAGTTACAAAGGACTCTCTGGTGAAGTTACCAAAGCACTTTCTGAGCTTGAGACAGAGCTTTCATCCGATCTTGAAGATATTGAAATTATTGAAAGTAAAGATGATTCAAAAAAAGAGACGAGAATAATAGAAGACGCACCAGTTACAAAAATTGTCGCTACAATTTTACGATATGCCACCGAAGGCAATGCATCCGATGTCCACATTGAACATATGCGAGACAAGATTCGCGTAAGATTTCGAGTTGATGGCATTTTAAATACAAGTTTGGTTTTGCCAGTGGAAGTTCACCAAGCAGTTGTTGCGAGAATTAAAATTCTTTGCAATATGAAACTTGATGAAAAGAGAAAGCCACAAGACGGTAGATTTTCGGCAAAGATAGATGGCAGAAAAATTGATTTTAGGGTCTCTACTTTCCCAGCTTATTATGGTGAAAAAGTCGTGATGAGGATTTTGGATCAAGAAAAAGGGGTTCAAAATCTTGATAGTTTAGGTTTGTCGGAAAGATCATTATCTATGATTCGTGATGCTATAGGAAGACCTTACGGAATGATTCTTATTTCTGGCCCGACGGGTTCTGGTAAGACGACCACCTTGTATGCAATGCTTAATGAAATAAACAAGGATGAGAAAAATGTTTTGAGTTTGGAAGATCCTATTGAATACAATATTGAGGGGATGAGCCAGTCGCAGGTTTTTCCGGAAATCGGTTACACTTTTGCTTCAGGACTTCGCACTACTTTGCGTCAAGATCCGGATGTCATAATGGTGGGAGAGATTCGAGATAAAGAAACGGCTCAGCTCGCCGTGCAAGCTGCACTTACGGGTCACCTTGTTTTGTCCACAATCCACACAAACAACGCTACCGGCGTAGTACCTCGACTTATTGATATGGGCGTAGATCCATATCTTATTCCACCGACACTTATTTTGACAATGGCACAGCGACTTGTCAGGAAACTTTGTCCAGATACTGGCAAACCAATTCCTATAGAAGGTAGTATTAAAGCAATGATAGACGCACAATTTAAAGATCTGCCAGCAGAATTTAAAGAAACTATTCCAAAAAGTGAAAATGTCTATGAAATGGAAATGTCCGGCTCCTGTCCTAGTGGCACGAGGGGTAGAGTTGCTGTCTTTGAAATGTTTAAAATGGATCCAGAAATAGAAAAATCAATTTTGACAAATCCTATCGAGTCGGAAGTCTTTAGAATTGCAAGAGGAAAAGGTATGATAACGATGAAAGAAGACGCTATCATAAAAGCAATGAACAAAGAAATTCCATTTAAAGAAGTTAGTGATTTGTGATATAATTAAAACATATGGAAGAAAAAAAGAAAATTTTGATAATAGATGATGATAAATTTCTGGTGCATATGTATGCGATGAAATTTGAGAAAAGCGGTTTTACTGTGGACTATGCACTCGATGGGCTTGAAGCGGTAGAAAAACTGCGAAATAATTTTGATCCGGATATTATTTTGCTTGATCTTATTATGCCGGGGATGGATGGATTTGGTTTTTTGGATACGATTAAGAAAGAAAATTTGTTGAAAAAAAGTATTGTCATAATGCTTACCAATCAAGGGCTCGCTTCAGATATAACTCGGGCAGAAGAATACGGAGTTCACGGATATATTGTAAAGGCAACGACCATACCTTCAGAAGTTGTAGAGGAAGTCGTAAATATTTATAAACAAAATAATAAATAAATACTTGTCCCGTTAGAAATTCTTATTAAATAAAATAAAAGATAAAAAATATTATGGAAATTAATGAAAAAATAAAACAAGATAATATTAGTAAAAT
Source organism: uncultured bacterium (assembly GCA_903832855.1). Classification (GTDB taxonomy): domain Bacteria; phylum Patescibacteriota; class Minisyncoccia; order Phycocordibacterales; family GWA1-40-21; genus CAILDB01. The sequence continues at coordinate 11,391 of CAILDB010000009.1, forward strand.
TTCTAATGGGATGGATTATAGAAAAGAATTAGACGATTTACTTACGACAGTTATAAAAGAAGGTGGTTCTGACTTGCACCTTTCGGAAGGAAGGCACCCGACTATCAGAGTCAACGGTTTTCTCATTCCTCTTGTAAATAAACTTGTTTTAACAAAAGAAGATACAAAAGGTATGATTTCTGTTTTATTACGCAAGGAAGATGCAGAAACATTTTTGAGCAAAAAAGAAATTGATTTTTCATACAACTATGTTTCGGGAGAAAGATTTAGAGGAAATGCATATTTTCAACAAGGTGCTATCAGTATGGCACTGCGACTTATCCCAAAGAAAATCCGTTCTTTTGACGAATTGAATCTCCCACAGGTCCTCACCACTTTCGCCGAAAAGCCCCAAGGATTTTTCCTCGTCGTCGGTCCTGTCGGACATGGTAAGACCACTACTCTCGCTGCCATGATTGATTACATAAATATCTCAAGACCAGAACATATTATTACGGTTGAAGATCCTATTGAATATGTTTATGAACAAAAGAAAGCCATTATTGATCAGAGAGAAGTCAGAGTTGATACCGAGGATTTTGCCACAGCCCTCCGCAATGTTTTCAGACAAGATGTGGATGTTTTGCTTATTGGTGAGATGAGAGGCACGGAAACTATCGCCACGGCCGTCACCGCCGCTGAAACAGGTCACCTCGTCTTTTCTACTTTGCACACAAATAGTGCAGCGCAAACTATTTCAAGAATTATTGACTCATTTCCCGCAGAACAGCAAAGTCAGATCAGAGTTCAGCTTGCAGGAAGTTTGACCGGAATTTTCTCACAGCGACTTATTCCGAGGATTTCTGGTGGACTTGTGCCTGCATACGAACTTTTGATAAACAATAATGCTGTTTCAAACTTAATCAGAGAAAATAGAATTCACGAAATTGATTCTGTCATAGAGACGAGCTCGCAAGAAGGAATGGTGGATATGAATAGGTCTCTCGCCGACCTTGTAAACAGAGGAGAAATTACAGTTGAGAATGCTTATATGTATTCTCTTGACGCACAAGTTTTGGAAAAATTATTATAAAATATGGTTTTTAAATATAAATCAATAGATGCATCGGGAATATCAAAAGACGGCACTATAGATGCTATCAATATGGAAATTGCTATTTCCGCTTTGCAAAAAAGGGGACTTATCGTGGCTTCCATTTCACCAGAGGATTCTGGATTTTCTCTTTTCAATAACATTTCTTTTTTTGACAGGGTTTCAAACAAAGATGTCGTTATTTTGTCCCGTCAGATGGCGACACTTTTTGAAGCACAGGTCTCAGCACTTCGCGTTTTTCAGCTTCTTGCTTCTCAATCAGATAATCCAGCTTTGAGAAAAATTCTTGGACAGGTAGTAGATGACCTTCAGGCGGGAAGTCCTATTGCAGATGCCCTAGCCAAACATCCGAAAGTCTTCACTCCATTTTATGTAAATATGGTCAAGTCCGGTGAAGAGTCAGGAAAGCTCAATGAGTCGTTTGCATATCTTGCAGATTATTTGGACAGAACTTACGAAATTACTTCCAAAGTGAAAGGTGCTTTGGTTTATCCTGCTTTTGTTATTTGTACTTTTGTGGGAGTTATGGCCTTAATGTTTACTGTCGTTATTCCAAAAATCGGCGCAATCATAAAGGACTCCGGACAAGTAATGCCTATTTACACTCGTATTGTTATCGGTATTAGTGATTTCCTTGTTTCTTACGGTATTTTCCTACTCCTTGCGCTTATTGTTTTAGGTTTTTTCTTTTGGAGATATTTGAGGACTCCTGCAGGGAAATATTCAATGGATGAAGCCAAGGTCACCACCCCGTATGTCAAGGACCTTTACAAAAAGCTTTATCTTTCCAGAATCGCAGACAATATGAATACGATGCTCCTCTCCGGAATTCCTGTTGTTCGTGGTTTGGATTTGACCGCGTCTGTAGTGGACAATGAAGTTTATAAAACAATTTTGCTAAAAGCCGTAGAAGAAGTAAAAGGTGGAAGCTCTGTGTCGGATGCTCTCGGAAAATATGAAGAAATTCCCGGAATGTTTGTGCAAATGATAAAAATAGGTGAAGAGACAGGACAGCTTGGAAATATTTTGAAAACCTTATCCAACTTTTACAGAAGGGAAGTTACTACGGCGATTGACTCCATCGTTTCTCTTATAGAGCCGGCAATGATAGTGCTTCTGGCACTTGGTGTGGGTTTCCTACTTGCGTCGGTCCTTATTCCTATTTATAATCTTTCAGCCAGTATTTAATCTCTTTCTGTCTCCTTTCTGTCATCCCGTTGAAGAACGGGATCCATCTTTGAATTAGACGAATTTTTTAGAAAACATCCCCTTCGCAAAATGCCTAAAAGTGTCTTAAGCCCGGACAAAGACACTTTTTAGACACTTTGCTTCGTGTCTGTTTTCTAAAAAATTCGGCTTTCTTCCCCTCTGTCATCCCTTCTTTTCTGTCATTCCAGTGAAGACGGGAATCCATCTTTTTTCCCCTCTGTTATTCTTATCCACAGGTCCTATCACTTGCATTTATTTTTATGATATAATGTATGCATAAGCTTGAATTTCCTGTCGACGGGAAATATCGGTCGTGGTTTTTGTAAAAGGCCCTGAGCAAGTTTTTTATAAAAAACATACAAGCAATTATTAACGATATTTAATTTAAACGTTTAAATTTAATTATGAATAGAAAAGGTTTTACATTGATTGAACTTTTGGTGGTTATCGCCATCATCGGTATTCTTTCATCAGTCGTTCTAGCTTCTCTAAATACAGCTAGATCAAAAGGTTCGGATGCAGCTGTTAAAGCGCAGATTGGACAACTTTCTGCACAAGCAGCTATATTCTATGATACAGATCACGGTGGTGTAACTAATACATACAGTGGTTTGTGTACAGATTCTCAGTTCCTTAAACTTTTGAACGCTGCTACAACTACAGCTGGAGCTAATGGATGGTGCAAGGCCGTAGATGCAAACAATTGGGCGGCTATGTCCCCACTTAAAAGTAGTAATACATCTTATTGGTGTATAGACGGTACTGGTTATGTAGGAGCTGGTCCTGCGACGTCTTCATCTACTTGTATATAAGAAAATTCCTTGATAAAAGGTCAAAAACAAAACAGGAGAAATCCTGTTTTGTTTTTGTTTGGTTATGCGTTATAATTGTTATATGAAAAGTAATAAAAATCTAAAAGGTTTCACTCTTATTGAACTTCTTGTCGTCATTGCAATAATGGCCGTTCTTACTGGGTTAATTTATGTTTCTATTTCGCAGACAAGAGGCAAAAGTCGCGATCAGCAAAGAATTGCTACTATTCATTTGATTCAGCTTGGTTTGGAAGCATACTATAATATACACGGATCTTACCCGCAGGCATTATGGTCTGATCAAGGTTCTGGAACTTCAAGTTTACAATCTCTACCAAATACTTCTCCTGGAAAAATTTATGCAGAAAATCTCGTGCCTCCAAGTAGTGACTATTCTCACGGATATTTTTATGTTCCTTTAACACCAAGAGGAACTAATACTGGAATATGCAACGGTTATCATTTATATACGATATTAGAATCAAAAACATCTGTACTTGAATCAAGAGCGGGATATGATTCTTCAAATGTCCGAGTCTGTAATGGTGGTGATGCGAGTTTAAGAAGAACCGCATCTTCCAGTCCTTTAATCTACGACGTTAAGTCCCAATAATTGATGTCTTTATTTGCTATATTTTTTTTCATATTTGGCGCAATTATCGGTAGTTTTTTGAATGTCGTGATTTTGCGATATGGCACAGGTTTTTCTTTTGTTTCGGGACACTCAAAATGTTTTTCTTGCTCGCATAAGCTCGCTTGGTATGATCTCGTGCCTATTTTTAGTTTTATTTTTCTGCGTGGCAAATGCAGATATTGTGGAAGTAAGATTTCCTACCAGTATCCTTTGGTTGAAATCATTTCTGGATTAGTTTTTCTTTCATTGTATTTCTGGGTGTTTTTATTTAACCCGATAGCTTTTGTTTTTGATGCAATTGTTTTTTGTTTGCTCCTAGCTATAGCTGTCTATGATTTTAGGCACAAGATAATTCCGGATGGGCTTGTTTACACTTTTATTGGCGTGTCTCTCGTGAAAGTTTTATATTTTACGGGTTTTAGTCATATTTTGTCTTATCCTTTTTATTTAGATCTCTTGACAGGCCCCATTCTTTTTTTGTTTTTTTATATTCTATGGGCCGTGTCAAGAGGGAGGTGGATTGGTTTTGGAGATGCCAAGCTCGCCCTTGGTGTGGGGTGGTTTATGGGGTTTTATGCCAGTATTTCGGCAATTATTTTATCTTTTTGGTTGGGAGCAATTATTTCTCTCATTCTTGTCGCCCTCGGTAAGTTGAATTTTTTGCCAAAAAAGCTTACAATTAAGAGCGAAGTGCCATTTGCACCATTCATAATCCTTTCCGTCCTTGTGGAATATTTTGTGCATTTTGATTTCTTTTCGCTAAAAAGTTTATTCTAATCACTCCAAATGTTTTTTAAAAAAATTCAAAAAAAAAGAAATAAAAAATCTGGCTTTACTCTAATAGAACTTATGGCAGTTCTTGTTATTTTTGTGGCTCTTACTGGAGTCGTAATGAATAGTCAAAAAAGTTTTGACGGCACAATACTTCTCAATAATCTCGCATATGACATCGCCCTTTCTGTGAGACAAGCTCAGACCTATGGTGTAAATGTAAGAGAATTTTCTACGACCACAACCTCTTCTGCTTTTTCCGGTTATGGAATTCGTTTTGACCCAAACAATGATAATAAACATTACATTCTATTTGCAGATGTGTATAATAATAATTATTTTAATATATCAAATAGTGATCCAGCTTGTCCTAAAAATGATTTACAATGTGTAGAAAGATACGCTTTAACGAGAGGAAGTTTTATAAGTAGTGTGTGTGTTGGTTTAAGTGTGAGTGACTGTTATCCTCCGACTGGAGCAGATACAGACAAATCTGTGAGCATCGTTTTTAGACGACCAAATCCGAATGCTACAATTATGGTAGGTTCCAGTGGAGCAACATGTACAAATAATAAGCCGTGTCAATTCGCCAAAATAGTCATAAGTTCCTCTGGCGGACAAACAAAAAGCATTATTGTAACAGCATTAGGACAAATTTATGTTGAATAACAAATCACAAAAAGGATTCACTCTCGTCGAAATGCTTGTAGCAGTGGCAATTTTTATGGTTGTTGTGACGGTAGCAATGACCGCATTAATGTCTGTAATAAATGCAAATAGAAAAGCCCGAGCAATTCAAAGCGTTGTGAGTAATGTAAACTTCGTAATTGAAAGTATTTCAAGAGATATTAGAATGGGAGGGGATTATTATTGTGGATTTAGTCAAAGCTATGATGTAAATTGTGCTATTTCAGGAAATAATGTTGTAAATTATATGCCTGCAGGTAATAGCATAGGTGCAGGATCAAGGGTTTATTATAAGTTTACACCTCCAAATCTGGATACAGGAAGCAAGGGCTATTTAAGCAAATGTAATACCACTTGTGGTAGTAGTAATTCGGCAAATTATTCTCAGATAACTTCCCCCGATGTTAATGTTTTGAGTATGGAATTTTATGTGGTCAGAGGTTCAGGAGTTCAACCCAAAGTTGTGATAATTATGGAAGGAGAAGCCGGTGGTCTAAATGATACTAGGTCAAAGTTTAGTTTGCAGACAACCGCCTCGCAAAGGCAAAAAGGAATATGATTATGAAAAACGATAAATTACAAAAAGGTTTTACATTAGTTGAGGCGCTTGTTGCCATCTCTATTTTAATGGTTGCCGTGGCAGCGCCCTTAACTATTGCTCAAAAAGGTTTGCTCTCTTCAATCTATGCTAAAAATCAGATGATTGCTGCCTTCCTCGCCCAAGACGCAATAGAATATGTGAAAAATGTAAGAGATACGACTGGTGTGGTAGCAGAAGCAAGCGGTATTGCGAATACTGACCCAAAGGCATGGCTTGTGGGGCTTGAGTCGTGTGTTCTTCCCGATAGTCCTAATGGGTGTAATGTTGATTCGCTTACTAATTATAAATCTGACGGTGCTTCTAGTAGAATGATGATAAAAAGAGATCCGAATAATAATAACCAATTTTTAGGATATGGAATTTCTGGGGGTTCATGTCTCGGTGCTGTTTGTTCGGACACTGCTTTTACAAGACAAATTAAAATCACACAAACGAGCAATCCAAATGAGGCTTATGTTGATGTGATTGTAAAATGGGGGAATGGTACAGATCAAATATTTGAAATTGGCTCATATATTTATAATTATTGGGGTAACTTATGATTAAAATCTTAAAACAAAAAAAAGGTTTTGCATTATTATTTGCGGTTTTTACTGCAAGTATGCTTTTACTTATCGGTGTTTCAATTTTCAATGTTTCATTGAGAGAACTTGCAATTTCACAGTCTGCAAAAGATTCTCAACTTGCTTTTTATGCCGCCGATTCAGCTCGAGAATGTGCATTGTATTGGGATATTAAAAAAGCCGCTTTTACATTTTGTCTTTCCGACGGCTGTGGGACAAAAAATACTGGGTTAGCTGAGATAAAATGCAACGAAAATACTATTAATCTTTCTTCTCCTACTATAAGTGGAAATACTTATACCTATAATTTTTCTCCTTTCTTCAAATATGGTAATGCAGACGACCAGGTTTTACCAATGGCTGATTTAATTTTAACTAAAAAGTTTGTTACACAAGTGAGTGGATTAATTGGTGGGTTGGGTGATGTCGTCTCTACTTTAAATATTCAAGGTCATAATACTGGTTCATCAGGCAGACGAGTAGAAAGGGGAATTTACCAGACATACTAAAATGAAAGCGGATAAAAATATAATAGAAAGATATAAAAAACTTATAAAAACGGTAGATAAACACCGATATCTTTATCATGTTTTGGATAAAATAGAAATTACAGATGAGGCTTACGATTCTCTCATGCGCGAGCTTCTAGAAATAGAAGAAAAATACCCTGAAATTATTTCTTCGGTAAGTCCGACGCAAAGAGTGGGTGATAAACCGCTGGATGAATTTGTAAAAGTAAAACATGAGGTTAGGCAATGGTCATATGATGATTGTTTTGATTTTGATGAACTCAAAAAGTGGGATGAAAAGGTTCGCAGAATGGTAGAAAAAGAGTCGTCTTTGAAAGGAGAAAAAATAGAATATTGTTGTGAACTGAAAATAGATGGACTTAAAATAATTTTGACTTACAAAAATGGTGAATATTTTCAGGGTGCGACTAGGGGTGATGGAAGTGTTGGAGAAGATGTAACGAAAAATTTAAAAACAATAAAAAGCGTTCCGCTTGAGCTTTCTGAATCTGTAGATGGTATTTTTGTGGGGGAATGCTGGCTTTCCAAAAAAGAATTGGAAAGAATAAATAAAATTCGTAAAGAAAAAGGCGAGGAAGTTTTTGCAAATACCAGAAATATTGCTGCAGGTTCCATAAGACAACTTGATCCAAGAGTTGCTTCGGAAAGGAATTTGGATTCTTTTATTTATGATATTGATAGGATTAATCTTTCTCCGTCTTTGCGAGTGAAACGAAGCAATCCAGAGATTGACGATTTTCCGAAAACTCAAGGTGAAGAACTAAAGTTGATTTCAAAACTTGGTTTTAAGACAAACCCGAATCATGAGGTCTTTGACTCTCTGGATGGCGTGGAGAAATATTATCAAAAATGGGCAAAAAATAAGGATAAATTGGACTACGGGCTTGATGGAATTGTTATTAAAATAAATTCAAGAAAAATTCAGGAGGCTTTGGGTTACACAGCCAAATCACCAAGATGGGGGATCGCCTACAAATTTCTTGCTGAACAGGTGACAACAAAAGTAGAAGATATTATTTTGCAAGTTGGAAGGACTGGGGTTTTGACTCCTGTGGCAAAGCTTACTCCTGTGCGAGTGGCTGGCTCCCTCGTCTCTCGTGCTACGCTTCATAATGAAGACGAAATAAGACGACTTGATGTGCGTGTTGGTGACACCGTAATTTTGCAAAAAGCTGGTGATGTGATTCCTGACATAGTTTCAGTAATGAAAGACCTACGAACCGGAAAAGAAAAAGAATTTGTTTTTCCTAAAAAAGTTGATGCTTGCGGTGGTGACGGGAGTGTGGAGAGAATACCAGGACAAAGTGCTTGGAGATGTGTTTCAAAAAATTCATTTGCTCAGAAAAGAAGGAAATTTTATCACTTCGTCTCTAAAAAAGCTTTTGATATGGATGGCCTTGGGCCAAAGATCATTGACGTCCTTATGGATAATAATTTAATTAATAATTTTGATGATATTTTTACTCTGGAAAAAGGTGACTTGCTTTCCTTACCTAGATTTGGAGAAAAATCTGTAGAAAATATTTTTGCATCAATAGAAAAAGCGAGAAAAGTATCGCTTGCTAGATTTGTTGTTTCACTATCAATACCTCAGGTTGGAGAAGAGACGGCGATAGATATTGCAGAGAATTTTCGTTCAATAGAAAAAATAAGAAATGCGAAAGTAGAGGATTTACAGAAAATAAATGGTGTGGGAGATGTAGTCGCCGAATCTTTGGTAGATTTTTTTGCCGACAAAGAAAATAAAAAGCTGATAGATAATTTGCTTGTGCAAGTTAAAATCGAAAAGGCGCCCGCAGCCACTGCGGGCGCCCGTAAGCTTTCCGGTCTCTCTTTCGTCATCACCGGCACCCTCTCCTCAATGTCTCGTGACTCCGCAAAAGCCAAAATCCGCGCTCTTGGTGGCGATATTTCCGAATCCATCTCCTCAAAAACCTCCTATCTTATTGCCGGTGAAAACCCCGGCTCAAAGCTCGAAAAAGCTCAAAACCTTGGTGTGAAAATCCTAAACGAAGAAAAATTTATAAAATTAATTTCTTAGCTTTTTATCTCAAATGAAAAGTAGGCGAAGAGCTATGCCCATTTGGATTATGAATTGTATTGTGCACAGCACCTCCTTTGATTTCAAACCACGGAACAGCAGAAGCACCTTGTGGATGATATGCAGTGGTAAAAACTTTGTCACCCTGAATTTTAAACTGTGGTAAAGGGCTTGCGCCTTCCGGATGATATGCTGTCTTGTAAACATTATTTCCACGAACTTCATATTGCGGTTTCATCGTGTGAGTCGTGTTGCCATATTTGGCATCATAGAATTTTAAATTAGGCATAATATGTATATTATATCACTTGCCAAATTCATTGACAATTAAATTAGAAGGGTATTTAATGGTAATAGAAAGGAGTTATTATCATGAATATATTAAGGTGCGTATTTGGTCACAAGTGGAAAAGTGAGCATGAAAGGCCACATGTCCGAATATGCCAAGTTTGCGGTAGGGAGGAGTGGTTAATGCTCGGCCGTGTTTGTAAAACATTGGCGTGGAAAAAAGTAAGACCACTTGATCCGTTGCCATGATTGTGGTTCTTGATATCGACTCGCTAGCTGACGAGAGAAAACTCTTGTTTGCTAGCGAGTTTTTCTTTTGAAAAAATTTATAAAAAATGGTAAGATGATTAAATGCTGGAAATCAATGACATTGAAAAACTTGCGACTCTTGCAAGGATAAAACTTACGGATACGGAAAAAACTAAATTTCTAAAAGAAATTGAGCCGATTTTGGATTATGTGGCACAGCTCAAAGAAGTTTCTTCGAGCATATCTGGCACACCAAAAGTCGGCGAACACCGAAACATTGCACGTCCTGATGAAAATGCAAAAGAATCCGGAACTCATACCGATGCTCTTGTGGCTGAAATGCCAGAATCTGAAAGGAATTATTTGAAAGTGAAGAAGATTTTGTAATGACAGAAAAAATATGGAAATTGATTTAAAAAATTTAACAATCAAAAAAGCGCACGAGGATATGGTAAGTGGAAAGTATTCTGCTGTAGATTTGGCATCTGCTTATCTTGAAGAAATAAAAAAGAAAGATGGTGAGCTTCACACCTATTTGGAAGTGTACGGAGATGTCTTGGAGCAGGCAAATAAAGCTGATGAAATTATAAAGTCCGGAAAAGCGGGACTTCTCACAGGAATTCCAATTTCAATAAAAGATAATATTTTAATAAAAGGACGAAAGGTCTCTGCCGGCTCAAAAATTTTGGAAAATTACACTGCGACCTATGATGCGACGGTGATAGAAAAGCTCAAAAAAGAGGGCGTGATTTTCATTGGCAGGACAAATATGGACGAATTTGCGATGGGTGGGTCCACCGAAAATTCGGCCTATGGCCCAACGAAAAACCCGATAGACGTATTGAGGGTGCCTGGGGGGTCTTCGGGCGGTGCGGTGGCTTCTGTGGCCTCAGGCGAGGTATTGGTCGCCTTAGGATCAGACACAGGAGGGTCAATTCGTCAGCCGGCAAGCTTTTGTGGAATGGTGGGTTTGAAGCCAACTTATGGCTTAGTTTCGAGGTATGGTCTTATGGCAATGGGCTCATCTTTTGATCAAATCGGGCCTATTGGAAAAACGGTGGAAGATGTGGAAATTATTTTTAATGTAATAAAAGGAAATGATCCAAAAGATGGAACTTCTTTAAAAAATTCTGATTTAAAATTAGAGAGCACGGTAAAAAATAAAATGAAGATTGGTGTGCCTTATGATTCTCTGAATGTCGGCGGATTGGACAAAGATGTTTTAGATTCTTTTAACGAATCAATCGAAAAATTAAAAAAGCTCGGACATGAAATCGTGAAAATAGAATTACCAAATCTTAAATATTCTTTGGCTGTTTATTATGTCCTTATTCCCGCAGAAGTTTCATCAAATATGGCGCGTTTTGATGGAGTCAAATATGGGCTCAGACTTTCTGGAGAAAATGGTATTGATGATTATTTTGTTACTAGGGCAGAAGGCCTTGGCGGTGAAGTAAAAAGAAGAATCATCATCGGAACTTATGTTCTTTCTTCAGGGTATTATGATGCATATTATAATAAAGCGAACCTTGTTCGTGAGCTCATCAGAGATGATTACAAAAAAGCTTTTGAAAAAGTGGACGTGATAGTGACACCGACTACTCCGAGTGTAGCATTTAAAATAGGAGAAAAAGCAAACGATCCTTTACAGATGTATTTGGAAGACATCTTTACGGTGCCAGTGAACCTTGCTGGTGTGCCTGCGATATCCGTCCCATGTGGATTTAAAATGATAGATGGTAAAAAGTTACCGATTGGCTTGCAGTTTATTGCAAATCACTGCGATGAAGAAACACTTTTTAAAATAAGTAAGGATTTTCTTTGTGAGTTCACCCTCTAAAGTTTTTACTAACGCCGAGCACCATCAGATGGTGCTCGGCAAGAAAAGTTGATTTAACTACTAACAAAGTATTTTTTATGTTATTATATTAATAAAAGTTTTGTCCAACTTTTCATTAGTAAAAATTTTTTAGGGTAAAATGGCTGATAAACCTTTTAAAAAACCAGCACCTACATCTTCAGGAGGCAATGAAAGCTGGAATTTTTTGATTACATCTTTAGTCATCCTAGCTTTACTTTATGGACTTTATCAATATATTATTTCTGCTTCATCTGCAGGTTCGGGCGCTATCGGCAAAGTAGGATATTATTTTTCTGTTTTACCAGACTATTTGATTCCATTTTTTGCAAAATTTATGGTTCTGGGAATTTTTGTCGGTATTGCTTTTGCTATTCTTTCGGTGATATGGGGGATGAAATATTTTGAAGAATTGAAAAAAACAAAAGAGGTTTTAAAAATTCATATTTCTGAAGAGGAAGAGGCGGAAGAGTTTGGCGAATTTCATTTCAAATGGGAAGAGGTTGTAAAATATGCAAATTCTCAAAATGAAAACGATTGGGTGCGTGCAATAATTTCCGCAGATGTTATTTTGGGAGATATTTTGGATAGGATGAATTTGCCGGGGGATACGATAGGAGATAAACTAAAAGCTGTTGAAAAAGGGGATTTTCAGACGCTTGACGACGCGTGGGAAGCACACAAGATAAGAAATGCCATTGCACACTCTGGTCTTGATTTTCAAATAAACCAAAGAGAAGTAACTAGGGTAATAGGGCTTTACGAAACGGTCTTTCAGGAGTTCAAAATTATCTAAAATTTTCTCACTTGCCTAATCAGGTCCTTTCTGTTATATTTAAACCCATTATCGCGGGGTGGAGAAGCGGTATCTCGCAAGGCTCATAACCTTGAGGCACACGTTCGAGTCGTGTCCCCGCAACATGTTTAAAGAAAGACGGCCCCGACATCGGATGTCGGGGCCGTCTTTCTTTTTCCCCTAAAGTATATTATATTGGTGAGTATGCCGATGTAGCTCAGATGGTTAGAGCGGGCGTTTCATAAGCGCCAGGTCATTGGTCCGAGTCCAATCATCGGCACAAAATAATATTTGATTTAAGTTTTTTTTTGTGCTATTTTTGTGACTATGCGGGCGTAGTTCAACGGTAGAACGCTCCCCTGTAGACGTGCAGCTTTTTGTCGAGAGGCAGATTGAAACTCTCTGGGATAACGGTGAAGGCTAAGTTTCGTTTAGAAATATGCGAACACCGTGGGAACCCCTCAAATTTTGAGGGGGCGCCGTAGAGACTAGATACCGGAGTACCCTAACTCACTGTGTGTGAAGGGTAAAGATATAGTCCATGCCAGTATGAAAATATTGGAAGAAGTGCACGGGAGAGGTCGTGGGGTCAGCACCCATCGTCCGCGCAAAATAAAGCCCCGGTTGGGGCTTTTTTGTTGCGCGGACGAAGCAAGCAAATGATTTTGCTTGCGTTGGGTGCTGACCGCCGGAACCATGTTTTTCTAGCAAGAAAAACAGGTGAGGCGCGGCTAGCAAAAATTTTGTGACGACAAAATTTTATGCGGAGCCAGCACCGTTCCCCATCGTCCGCGCAATTTAAAAATCGCCTAACAAACCGATTTTTAAATTGCGCTTTTCAGCATTATTCTCACCCGCTTCTTTTTGTGTTATCATATCACCTTATGAATAAAGGCGAGAATATAAGAATTATACAGATAATGGAACAATTTTGGGCCGGTGTTAAACCTAACCGAGTGCCTTTTTTTATATCGTATTTCTTTTGCTTGGTTACAAACATAGTTGCTGTTTTTGTCCCTCTATTTTACAAAAAGTTTTTTGATTTGCTCGGTCAGTCTGGAGACAAATCACTGATAGCGAATAACTTGATTCAGATTATTTTTATTATTGCCGGATTGCATTTTGTCATGTGGATTTTTTGGAGAATCTCTGATTTTAACGGCACATTGATGATGTCAAACGTAATGGCTCGACTCAAACAAAATGCTTTTAATTACATGCTGAAGCATTCTTACGGTTTTTTTACCAACAATTTTACTGGCGGTTTAGTTCAGAGAGTGAACAGATTTACTCGTGCTTTTGAGTCTCTCAGTAACAGTATCGTTTACCAAATCATACCGCTTACGATTACCATTTTAGGTTCTGTGATTGTTACATATTTTATTGCTCCTGTCGTATCCATTTTAATTATTATCTGGATAATTGTATTTGTTATTTTTTCTCTTATCATCTCACAGTGGAAATTAAAATACGATATTATTTCAGCAGAGGCAGATTCACAGACGACTGGATATTTGTCTGACAGTATTACAAACAATAATGCAATTTCATTGTTTACAGGTCATGGTTATGAATCGGATGCTTTTAAAGATGTAAGTAATAATCAGGCTAGAAAAACAAGATTTTCTTGGTATTTGAGTGATACTATTGATGCTGTTCAATCTTTTTTGATTGTTTTGATAGAGTTTTTTATTTTTTATTATACGATAAAATATTGGGAAAAAGGTTTTACAACCATAGGAACTTTTGTTTTGGCTCAGACATATATCATAGGTTTAGCACAACAGCTTTGGGGATTAAATAAAACTATCAGGACAATTTATCAAGGCATTGCGGACGCCAAAGAAATGGTAGAGATACTGGTAAAGCAATATGAAATAAAAGATTCACCTGACGCAAAGAAATTATTGGTGAAGAAAGGAGAAATTGTTTTTAAGGATGTTAGTTTTAAATTTGATGAGAACCGTGAGGTCTTAAATAATTTAAATTTAACCATAAAGCAAGCGGAAAAAGTCGCTGTCATTGGGCCGTCAGGAGCTGGTAAGACTACTTTTGTTCGTTTGATTATGCGTTTGTATGAAATAGTCAAAGGTAAAATAGAAATAGATGGTCAAGATATCAGTGGCGTTACTCAGGATAGTTTGAGAGAGAATATTAGTTTGGTTCCACAAGATCCTGTTTTATTTCATAGGACTTTGATGGAAAATATTAGATATGGCAGAAGAGATGCTACCGATGAGGAGGTTATTGAGGCGGCTCGTCTGGCACATTGTGCAGAATTTATTGATGTTTTGCCGGATAAATACAATACATATGTCGGCGAAAGAGGAATAAAACTTTCTGGAGGAGAAAGACAAAGGGTGGCTATCGCTCGAGCGATTCTAAAAAAGGCGCCTATACTTATTCTTGACGAGGCGACTTCAAGTTTGGACTCATATTCAGAATCCTTAATCCAAAAAGCATTGGATAATCTTATGAAAAATTGCACTACAATTGTAATTGCTCACCGACTTTCCACTATCCGAAAAATGGACAGGATTATCGTCATGGAAGATGGTAAAATAATTGAGGAGGGAACACACGAAGAACTTTCAAACAAAAACAGTGGTCTTTACAAAGATCTTTGGGAACTTCAAGCGGGGGGATTTATTCAGAAGTAGTATTATGATAACACTGATCCAAATGAAGTAAGAGAGGAATTATTTGATAAAATAAAAATGCTTGGCTTGGGTAAAAGCGATGAGGAGACAAGGGGTTACGATACTCAGATATTCCAATTAGAATAACAAGGAAAGTAGACTTTTTTATTTTATGTGCTAATATAGATATATGTCAACAAAGTCATTAAAGTTTAATAACTCACATACAAGCCTCTTGTAGAAGGGGTAACTTTTGATTTCTATTTAGTCTTTAGAATCTTGGACCCCTTCTGCAAGGGGCTTTTTGTTGTATGAATTATTAAATTAAAAAAAATGAAATCAAATAAATTGAAAATAGCATTACCAGCAGGTAGTTTAAAAGAACCAACTATTGAATTATTAAAAAAAGCTGGTTTTAAAATAAGTATTAAAGATCGCTCATATATTCCAACAATAGATGATGACGAGATAGAATGTATGCTTATTCGTGCCCAAGAAATTTCTCGCTATGTAGAACAAGGAAAATTTGACGTTGGTATTACAGGCAAAGATTGGATTGAGGAAAATGACAGCAAAGTAAAAGAAATTACTGAATTGAAATATTCTAAAAAAAGCACAGTTCCTATGAGTCTTGTTTTGGCTGTTCCAGAATCTTCAAAAATTAAAACTATTAAAGACCTTGAAGGAAAAACGATTGCCACAGAGCTTGTAAATATTACAAAAAAGTTTTTGAAAAAAAATAACATTAATGCAAAAGTAGAATTTTCATGGGGTGCAACAGAATCAAAACCACCTTATCTGGTAGACGCTATAGCTGAACTTTCTGAAAGTGGAGCCTCACTTCGAGCAAACAATCTAAGAATAATAGAAACAATCTTTCAATCAACAACAAGAATTATTGCAAATGAATCAAGTTATAAAGATGACTGGAAACGTCAAAAAACTGATATGTTTGCGCTACTTCTTAAAAGTGCACTAGATGCCGAAGGTATAGTAGGACTAAAAATGAATGTTCCTAAAGAAAAAATAAAACAAATAATTGAGTGTCTACCGGCACTTCGCAAACCAACAGTCTCGAAGCTTACAGAAAATAATTGGTGTTCAGTCGAATCAGTCTTACCAGAGGTAGAGGTAAAAAATATTATTTCTAAATTAATCAAATTGGGAGCAGAGGGTATCGTCGAATATCCTATTAATAAAATAATATACTAAATTATATGGAAATAAAACCAAACTTTGATAAACGCGGTGGGCTGTTGCCTGTCATTACCCAAGATGAGAAAAGTAGGGAAGTGCTGATGCTTGCATATGCAAATCAAGAAGCTTATGAATTAACATTGAAAACTGGTATTGCCACATACTACTCAACTTCACGTAATGAAATCTGGGTGAAAGGAAAAACAAGTGGTGATACGCAAATCATTAAAGAGATACTTATTGATTGTGATGAAGACGCTTTGTTGTATAAAGTTATTCAACAAGGTAAAGGAGCTTGTCACACAGGTGAAAGGACCTGTTTTTACCGTAGTATAAAAATTAATTAAAAAAATATTTATAAAACAAAAGGAAATAGCTCCAGTATTTTTTCTGTTGTTTCTGCTAATTGATTATCAAATAAAAGATAATCCTTCAAATCATCGAAAGAAACCCATTTATACGACCTAATTTCGGCTTCTTGCAATTTAATTTCACTATCTTCACCAATAAATTTAAATCCAAAAAAATATCGCTCTGACCCATCATATTCAACACCGTTGCGAATCAATTTTTTTGTCCTAAACTTGATTTTAAGCGATTCTTTGCAGAAACCAAGAAGCTCAAGAGATTGTTTCCCTATTCCAAGCTCTTCTTTGATCTCTCTATACCCAGCCTCTTCCAATGTTTCTTTCTGTTCTAATCCTCCACCAGGTATTACAAAGAAATGTGTTTTAAAAGACTCTAGGTTAACGAGTAGAAATTCATTTTTATTATTTATTATTAAAGCTGAAACACCTTTTCTAAAAAGCTGTTTACCCAATGTTTTTGGTGTGATTTCTTCTGATTGTAGTTTATTACCATCCATACTCGAAGTATAGCAAATTATGGCTAATTTACGAGAAAACAGGTTCTAACTTCCTCTAGCCAGAGGAGGAGCCGATAATATAGTCCTTTAATTATATTTTTTTCTACGATTTACCTAACGGCGATTTTTTGACTAGCTTTTCGAACGTTGGAACTGGTATAATAAACGCTTATGATAACTACCATAGAAAACAAACCAAGGGCATTAATTTTTGTTCTTGTATGTATCGTCTTCTGGTCATTTGCTGGAGTTGCTTCAAAATTAGGGCAGCAACATTTAGATAACTATCAATTTTTATTTTGGTCTAGTCTACTTTCCTTTGTAGTTTTACTCATAAGTACAATTATAGTTGGAAAATTTAAATATTTTAAAAGTTATACCTTAAAACAATTTTTTATAGCTATTGGTCTTGGATTTCTGGGAACTTTTTTATACTATCTCCTTCTCTACTTTGGCTATGCCCATGCGAAAGGACTAGAAGTTTTAGTAATTCAATATACCTGGCCGATTTTTATCGTTATTTTCTCCGTTTTATTTTTAAGGGAAAAAATAACATGGAAAACTATTCTAGCCATTATTTTGGGCTTCTTTGGAGTATTAATAGTTTTAACAAAAGGCAATTTTGCATCTATTAATTTAACAAGTTTTTCAACCGATTTTGTCGTTTTATTTTCAGCTATAATCTTTGGTATATTTTTGGTCTTAAGTAAAAAGGTAGAATTTGAACCTTTTTCTGTAACAACATTATTTTTTCTTTCCGCGACTATATTTTCGTTTTTCTCAATGTTAATTTTTTCTAGTTTTGCCACACCAGTAAAAAGTGAACTAATTCCGATTTTAGGAAATGGTATATTTATCAATGGCCTTTCTTATGTTCTATGGCTTAAAAGTTTGAGTTATGCTAAGGCATCATTTATCGCACCGTTTGTTTTTTTAGCACCAGTTTTAGCGGCTATTTTAATCGTTCTTTTTTTTCATGAAATATTTTTACCAGTTTATATTGTAGGTTTATTTTTAGTGATTTGTGCGGGGATTATCCAGAATTCCTAACTACAGGGTTTTATCGTACTAACAGCTCGATTGTTTTAGCAGTTCAAACCAAGAAAGTATTTATTTACAAAATCATTAATTATAATAAGCGCCTTTTTTTGTTTTTCATTAGCAACTTTTTTAGTGTTCTCGATTATTTTCCTTAATGTATTGATGTCCTGTTTTTCATTATCGAGTAACTCAACTTTGATCTTATAATTAGTATGTAAATTTTTATATTCACGCAACACAGCTTCAAGAGGATTTTGTTCACATCTCGCAATTTTTTTTATTGTATTAAAAATAAAACCTACAAAGAAGTCTATACGATAATCTGTATCTACTTGTACTTTTTTCGGATTATAACTCGTTGTATTTATTATAGGTAAATCAACACCAAACAACTTTTTTCCTTCACTTGATATATAGGATGTTGATAGAGGGCATAAATAAATATCTACTACCGTTATTGCTTTGTTAGATTGTATTAATAATGCAGTATGTACGCCGTTAATTGGAGCATTTTGAGGTGGTTCACATAAGTGTATTATTTCACCCAAAAGCCCGTAATATTTAAAACGGTTTTTGGATACTTCATCAAAATCTTCATCTTTAAATGTAAACCAAATATCGATATCGCTGTGTGCGTCTGTTTGTTGCCGTGCAATTGATCCAAATACATGAGCTTCAATTGCCTTATCTGTAAATATAGTCTCCAATTTCTTAAAGATATTTTCTCGAGCCGAAACAAGCTGAGTTTCTAATTCTAATTGATTGACTGTTTTCATAATTAGAATTATATCATCTATTAAAGAGTGTTGCTTTTTAAATATTAATATATTGCTATAATACAAATAACAAAAAAGCAATTATAAGTTAATAGAATAATTATGTCTGAACATACTAAAATAAAAAATAAAAATAATGAGACTATAAAAGCAGGTTGTGTGGTTTTGAATGAGAATATGGAAGTATTACTTGTAAGTAGTGATGGCGGGAAAATATGGACATTTCCAAAAGGACACGCTGAAAACAAAGAAACCCTTGAGGAAGTTGCTTTGCGTGAAGTAAAAGAAGAAACAGGTTGTGAAGTTGAAATTTTGAAAAGATTATCTGACTTAACATACACACACGGACAAACCGGTGAACTTATACGAGTAGCTATGTTTAAATCAAAACCTGTAAAAAAGATAAACGAAGGAGAAAAAGATATTCAATCTAAGTGGTTCTCGTTAGAAAAAGCAGAGAAAGCTCTATATTCTAATTTAGCCTTTCTTTTAAAAGAATTAAACTAGTCAAAATAAGGACGGGTTTATTCTCACCAACTCTATTTTGTGTTATTATCAAACCTATGAAAAAAGTGATCAAATCAATGATGGAAACTCGACAGATGGGGACTATTCCTTACACTTACTATGAAGATACTGATCCAATACAAGATCTGGATAATAAAATTCTGCAAGGTGTGCATGCTTATTGTTTTTACAATGGTAAACTTGTGATTGTCTATGATGGACAAAAGAAATCATGGACTCCAGCAGGCGGACATATAGAAAAAGGAGAAACTATTGAAGAAGCTGTAATTCGAGAAGTAAAAGAAGAGGCAAATATGAAAGTCCTGCATCAAGAGCTTATCGGATTTATCGATGTTGAAGAATCAAAGGATAGGACCATCAGACAAACTCGTTCTTTTTGCATTGTGGAACCCTACGGACCTTTCATATGTGATCCTGACGGCGATATTACTGAGATAAAACTCATTGACCCAAAAGATTATAAAAAGTATTTTGATTGGGGTGAAGTGGGTGATAGAATAATGGAAAGGGCGTTGGAATTGTTAAAAGATTTAAAATAACAGATATGGAACAACAACCTAACAAAGAAGTAATTAAAGAATCATCGCTAGAGTATTATTATGATCTAGAAACTGAGGTCAATTTGTTTTTTACATGGCTATTTAAACGAAATAAAAAAAATCATAGAGACAGTATATATAAAAGTTTCCCAGAGCTTGCAGAAATTCATAAAAATCCAGAACAGTTATCTGAGCAAGAAATTCATTCTAAAATAAAGAAAGCAATTTTAGATTTTAGAGAGAAATATGCCGATAATATTAAACAAGCTGAAGCTAATATCATTTCTGAATTACCTGCAATAGATGAAGGCATAAAATCTCTAGAAAATTTAATGGGAGAAATAGAACATTTCAAATATCTTGTTATGCCTTCGGTCTACCCAAGCTGTCCATTTGATGTTAAAAGAAATTTATTTTATTTTTCTATTACAGAGGTCAAGGTTGGAAAAACTAAGTTTGATGGATTATCGTCCACTGCTCCACACGAAATTTCTCATTTTATTTTTTTCCGCCAAATTAAATCTATTCCTAATAAACTATCTGACATTGGGGTTCATCATCTAAAGGAAGTTTTGACCCCAGTACTTTTACAGCAACCGGATATGATTAAACATAGAAAAGATAGCTATGTATGGGGAAACACAGAGTCAATTGATTACAAAGTTGAAGTAAATGGGGAAGTTATGAGAATATTTGATTATGTAAATAAAGAGTACCTTAAAAATCCAACACCTGAAGGATATATGCCTTTTTTACTTTGGCTCATTCGTTTATTTGAGAAAATGGAACCAGAAATTATAAAACGCGATAAACTTTTTTCCGAAAATGGAAGAAAGATTTTTTTTGACCTTGAACTAAAAGCTAAATTTATGGAACCAATCAAGTTAGAATAGCCTTAATATGCTTGAAGAAAACAAAGATATTTTCATATTTAAAAAGGTACCAGCTTCCACAGGGCAGGTCTTATATTTTTTAGGTATGAGACATACAAATAATCCTGCTGATGTAGAATTTAATCAGTTGAAGCAATCTTGGGATGAGTTTTTTAATATTTCTAAAACTGAACGCGTTGTATTTACTGAGGGAACTATTCGTGCAACATCACCAAGTTATGAAGATTCAATCATTCAACATGGAGAAGCTGGTGCAATGCAGTGGTTGGCAAATGAAAGTAGTGTCGCATGTGTTTGTCCTGAGCCGGATAGTAATGAACAGCGAAGAGTTCTTTGTACTTCATTTGATCCAAAACTTGTAGCTTATACGATGATTGCTCAAAATCTTACTTCTTGGTATAGGCATACAAATCAATCAAGTTTTGATGAAGCTTTGAACAAAGTTATAGAAAGAGAGGCAAAATTTGCAGATATTTATGGCTTTGTCTGTGACAAGATTTGGTTTTTAGAGCAACATAAAAAGCTATTTGGTGAGCAGAAACTGGATGACAAAAAATTTCTTGACTTGATTACTGATCCGAGAAAAAATGATACTGTAATAAATACGATTGTCGCCTTGAGAACAAAAAAACGAAATGAGCACATTTTTGGGGAGATAAATAATGCATGGAAATCAGGAAAGAGTATTTTTGCTGTCTATGGTAAGGGGCATCTCGTAGCTTTGGAAGATTTATTGAAAAATATAAGATGAAAAATAATTTACCTAAAGTAATTTTCAAACAAATGCCGTTAGAGCTTGAATCTGAAATGATTCTTGAATTTTTGGATACGAATTGGAGCGGTAAAATTACAAAGAAATTTCCGGAGTTTTTGAAAATTAGTAAAATTTCTGACAAGAGAGAAAAGAAAAAAGCTATCAAGAATTTAATCGTCCAGATAAGGGAAAAACTCAAAGAAAAAATGAGTTGGGGATTAAAAGTTATAAAATCCGATTGGCAAAGGATGGAAAAAGATTGTTTAGAAAGATTGTCAGAAATAATACAGACGGACTGGCCGGAAAAAGAAATAACCGCCTACATATCAATTAATCCAATCTGTCCGAGATTCCTTGATACATGGAGCTTTTTTGTGTCCCAAGATAACAAAAATTCAAATATTATCATAGCTCACGAAATATCTCATTTTCTTTATTTCAAAAAGTTCAAAGATGTTTTTCCTAAAATTGAGAAAGATAAATACGAATTTCCGAATAAAGAGTGGTTACTTAGTGAGATAACGACGCCCATAATATTAAATGATTCAAGAATGCAAGAAATTCTTGGTGGAAAAGACGGTTTTTATATAGAACATAGAAATCTAAGAATTGGTAATGAGTTACTAACAAAAGTTATAGAAAATCTTTACATAAATTTTGTCATCAAACAAAAAGATTTTTCTAGTTTTATTAGAGAGAGCTTAAAAGTAATAAGGAGGGTAGTTATTAAAAATTAATGAAACAAATAATTTATATCATTCCCGGATTTGGTGAGAGTCTAAAAGATAAGCCATATTTGGAATTGATAAAATATTTTGAATCAAAAGGTTTAAGGGTTGTTTTTTATCAACCAAAATGGAAATGGAATACCATTAAAAAATGGTTAGATGATTTTCAAAATTTGTTAGAGAAAGATGATACTCAAGATTCAGTGATTTTAGGTTTTTCGTTTGGTGCTGATATTGCCGTCTTATCTACAAAAACTCATAATTTTTCAAAATTAATTCTGTGTTCCATTTCTCCGTATTTCAAAGAAGATATTAAGTATTTACCTACATTGGCTGAAAAATATTTAGGAAAAAAGAGAATGAAAGCATTTCAAAAACAAGATTTTCCCAAGAATACAATAATTTCGGCAATATTTTTGTCTGGTTCGGAAGAAAAGGTATTATTTCCAAATAGTAATAGAAAATATTTTGATTTATGGAAAGGGGACAAAAAATATATAATTGTCTTAAATTCAGGACACGATATCTCTACTCCAAACTATATAAAAGAGATAAAAGACCTTTTCTAATTTTTTTATCTGTCACTTCTTCCTAAAATAGCTCTTGTTAGATGATGAATCGTTTCTTCTAGCTTTTCAAAATATGAATCAATTATTTTTATTATTATTTTTAGACAATATTTTAATTTTATTTTCACTAAATTTATCAAGATCGTATAAAAAAACATGTAGCATTTCATGTAGTAAGACATATTCTTCATCTCCTCTCCAAGGATCCCATGTCATCAGTATTGTAGCGGTTTTTTTCTTTATATCTGCAATAAAATGTCCACTTTGACGATAACCATTATCTTTTTTAAAATCAACGATTATTAACTTAAATTTCCAATCATTCATATCAAGTTTCTTCTGCCAAAGCCCCAACATCTTTTTTAGTTCAACAAAAGACAGCCCTTTTTTAGCAGGTGGATTAAAATCAACAATCAGATCTTTCTCTATTCTCTTTTTCATATCTTAGGTATAAGTATAGTTAGGAATATAAAGTCTCAATTATTTTAATTAATTCAGGAAAGTCTTCAATATTAAAATGTCCCTTATCATCAAAAACCGTTGCTGTTGCTTTAGGTATATTTTCTTTATAGGTCTCAAAATCAGCAAATGGCACGACTTTATCATCTGTGCTGTGGAAAAGAAATATTTTGTCTACTTGATCTGTTATTTTTTTGAAATCATCGTTAAATGAAAAATCTGTATTTAGATTATGTTTATTTTCTTTCCCATTATAGGGCGTGGCTATGAGAATGAGAGATTTGATTTTTCTAGGAAATATTGATTCTGACAAATATTTGACCAAAAACAAACCACCTAATGAATTCCCAATTAAAGTGACATCATCGTTTAAGAAGGGTAGAAGTTTCTCGAACCAAACTTTCCACGCCACATATTTGGCGTCTTCTTTATTTGGCATTTTTGGAGTAAATATTTCAAATTTATCACCTAATTCCTTCACAAGAGTATCTTTCCAATTTTTTCTTGGTTTAAAATCATCTATGGTAACTTTTCTCTTCTTAAGCTGGACCAAAAAGTCATCCTTGATATCAAAGATATTACCCCCATGGACAATTACAATTTGTTTTTTCATATTAAAAATATAGCATAATTTATAAAAATGTGGTATCGTTTTGACAAATGAACAAGGAAGCATTGGGTGTAGACATAGGAAATGTAATTATAGATCATCGTCTGATAAGTAAAGAGGAGGCAAAATTACTAGAAGAAAGATATTCAACTATTCCTGCGACAGATGGTGTGTTTGATTGCCTTAAAAAATTAAATGATGAAAGATTTCATGGAAATATTTTTCTAATTTCTAAATGTACTCCGTGGGCCAAAGAAAAAGTTTCGGCTTGGTTTAAAGACAACGATTTCTATAATAAAACTGGAGTAAAACCAGAAAATGTTTTTTTCTGTCAGGAACGCTCCGAAAAAGAAAAAATTTGTAAAGAAAATAATATTACTCACTTTGTAGACGATCGCCTTGAAGTTTTAAGCTATATGATAGATAAAGTGCCTAATTTGTTTTTATTTAAACCCAATGAAAAGGAAGTTGAAGAATTTAAACAGTTTTTACCGAAAGTTATCATGGTGGAAAGCTGGGGCGAGGTCTTAAATAATATTTTATGATATACTTTTTGTTATGGAAGAAATAAAAAAAGCTTTACAAAATTACGATATAAAGGAATTTGACCCGATCGTTTTCTTGCGAGAATCCGGTGATAATTTAGTTTATTTAATTGGAGAAAAAGATAAAAAGGTATTGAGAATCAGTAAAAGATTACCTATTGAAGATATTAAATTTGAATATGAAGCCGTTAAACATCTTTCTGACGGTGGAATGATAGTACCTAAATTGCTGACAACAAAAAAGGGTGATTTTTACACCCTGATTAATGGCACAGTTGCGGTTCTGTTTGATTTTTTAAATGGTCATCATATTGAAGTGGATAAAGATCATTTTCCATCTATAGCTCAAGCATACAATGCCGGAAAAGGTCTTGGACTTATGAGTAATATTTCTGCTGGATTCAGATCATCCTCACCAAGAAGGCGTAATATCTTTACCGAATTTGAGAGAGTTATCGCATCAGAGAATATTTTTACGGAAAAATTTGAAGGTGGAAAAGAATTTATCTCTCAAGTAAAAGAAGCTATCACTTTTGCTAAAGGCCAGAAAGAAATTGAGGGTTTCATTCACAATGATTATCGTCCGAGCAATGTCTTTTTTAACGACAGGGATGAGTTTGCGGGAATAATAGATTTTGATTGGAGTTGTAACGGTCCACTCATCAAAGATTTGGCTCTTGCGGTTGTGGAATGGTCTTTCCCTGATGGAAGAACCGAACCGGATTTTACGATTTTTGATTCATTCTTGGACGGGTATAATTCTGTAGCGATTCACAAATGGCCTAAAGATAAAAAGCTCTATGAGTGGATTAAATTCACCACTTTATCTGACGCTGCCACATATTTCTGCGATTTAGCGGATGATCCTACCCCTGCAAAGAAGGTCATCAGGTCCTACATGTACCGAAAATATCTTTTCTTTTCTAAATTATAATAAGGCCTCTAACTTATTTGCTAAATCATAAACCATATTTTTTCCAGTTGATTCTTTACAACTAGCCAAAAAGTCTCGGATACTTGCAATATATTTATCATTATTTACAAATTTAGGATGAAGATGTTGTTCTCCTCTCTCGTATATTTTAGCAAAATTTCGGAGGTGTGATGTAAAGTCGGCCATCTTGATTAGTTTTGCTCCATCA
>CAILDB010000010.1 GCA_903832855.1 uncultured bacterium
GGTTGTTTTATAACTACCGAAACCCAAAAAGGTCACAATTATCTCCGTTGCACCAAAAGGAAAAATCCTTGTTTGCAAAAATATGTTCGTGAAGAAATCATCACTTCTGAAATCAAGGAAAATATCAAAAAAGTTTCTTTGTCTTCCGCTTGGGCAAATGCTTCAATCAATTATTTTGAAAATGAAAAAATGAAGATTGCCCAAGCGGAAAGCTCTTTCGCCCAAAAAGCGAGAAATGAGCTTGTAGAGATAGAAACAAAACTTGATCGCTTGCTTGATTTACAACTGGACGGCAATTTGTCGCAAGCGGAATATACCGCTAAAAAGTACAAGCTCATTCTCGCTAAAAAAGATTTGGAAGAAAAAATATCCGCTTTTGGGCGAAAGAGCAATAATCGGTTCGAACTTGCCATTACCTTTCTAAAAGACGCCAACCAAGCCGAAAAATACGCTCAACAAGAAAATCCCGAAAGGATTCGGGATTTTCTCAAAAAGATTGGTTCGAACTTCCGCATTGCCGATCGCACTTTGGTGTTGGATTTCAAAAATGCCTTTAAAATTGCGGAAAAATACCATGCCGAGGCGCTTTGCGCCGAGGCTGTTTCTTACGATTTCACAAAAAGTGAAAATTGGCGGAGGAGGTGAGATTCGAACTCACGACCCGGTTTCCCAGGTGACAGTTTTCAAGACTGTTTCGTTAGACCACTCCGACACTCCTCCATCACTTTGTCAATACCCTGCAATTTCCCCTACAAAATACAGATTGATATCTACAATCCTACTTAAATACTCGCATATTTCTGCAAAATTTTCAATAGAGCTTATTATTTCTTACCCACTTCCACAATCCTCACCCTTGCTTCTTCTCTGTTTCTAAAATTTGAGAGTTCAAGATTGCCGACGAGGTCAATAGTATCGCCAAGTTTGATTGTTTCGCCCCACGATTCTGGAGATGAGAAAAAGGAAATTGCGGAAAATTTTCCGCCGTCTTCACCATCACAGATAAGTTCCAGATGATTAAATTCTTTCCCAAATTTTTTCATACCAGCAATTTTTAAATTTCGCCAAAGAAAAATCGGTTTTTCGTTTGCATTTCCAAAAGGAGAAAGTTTTTCCAAAATTTTGCAATTTTTTACATTTACATCTTTTGCGCCAATTTCGGCGTCTACATCAAGCTCACTCTCATCTATTTTTATAGAAACTTTTTCATATGATGCTTCCAATCGCTCTTCCAAAAAAGAAATCTTTTCAAAAGAAACAGTGAAACCCCCGGACATTTTGTGTCCACCAAATTCCACAAACACATCTCCGGCTTCCTTCATCATTTCCACGAGGTCAACACAGCCATCAGAACGACACGATCCCTTCAAATCTTTACCATCTTCTCTGCCCCAGAGAAACACCGGTCCATTGTGATCATCAAGAAGTGAATTCGCCACGAGTCCGAGGAGCGACGGCTTCCAATCCGGATTTCCAGCAACTAAAACTTTCATCTTTTTTCCACCTGAATTTTTTTCAGCAATTCTTTTCTTAATTTCTTTTACAATTCCTGCAACCACGCCTTTTCTTTCACTATTTATTTTATCCAAATGTCTAGCGAGCCTGTCAGCTTCGTCTTCATCCGTCGCAATCAAAAGTTCAAATGCGTCTTCCGGCTTCCCCATTCTAGACGCCGCATTGATACGCGGAGAAATCATAAAACCAATATCATCTTCCGTAAGTCGGCTTTGATCAATTTTTAAAATTCGTAAAAGTTTTGAAATTCCAAGCCGCGGAGATTTTCTCAAAACTTTCAAACCATAGTGTGCAAAAATTCTATTTTCTCCGACAAGCGGAACCATGTCGGAAATTGTCGCGATGCCAACCATATCAAGAAGCCATTTCTCCCAGCCTTTTTGTATTTTCCATTCTTCACCATATTTTGAAATCAAGGCCTGAACAAGTTTGAAAGCAACACCAGAACCGCAAAGCATTTTTTCTGGATACTCGCAGTCCGTTCTTTTTGGGTCCAAAATCGCAAACGCCTCGGGAACTTTTTCCGGAACAAGATGATGATCTGTAATAATTAAATCAATTCCTTTTTCTGCGATAAGTTTTGCTTCTTCCACATCCGCAATTCCACAATCAACCGTGATTATGAGTCCGACTTTTTGTTTCGCAAATTCTTCTACAGCTTCATTATTCAAACCAAAACCTTCCATCACTCTGTGCGGAATATAATTTTCAAAATTATCAAAACCAACTTTTTTAAAAAAATCATGAAGTACCACAGCACCAGGAATTCCATCCGCATCATAGTCGCTAAAAATAATCACTTTTTCTTTTTCATCAATCGCTTTTTTTATTCTCACTACCGCCTTGTCCATATCTTTCATTAAAAATGGGTTATGATTCTTTTCAAAATCAGGATTAAGAAAATCTTCCGCCTCTTCCCTACTTTTCATCCCCCTAGAAAGTAACAAAAGTGAAAGAAGCTCGGGATAATCTCCGAACTTCTTTTTTTCTTCTATTCCAAGTTTTTGTCTGACTAAATATTTGGTCATAATTACTTATCGCTATTATAAAAAAGATCCGCGGGGACTTTATTTTTTGGAGCACGGATATTTTTTTGCTAAAAAATTCCTCGTGCTCGCGCCAGTCGCGCTCCCAAGTCTCCAAAAAACAAAATCCCCACTCCTCTTTTTTATAATAGTTCCGGCTGATATTCCGCATTCATTTGCACCTTTCGCAAATTCACAGAAGTAATTTTTTTGTCTTTTATTTTCACTTCAAGGAGCCCGCCAGCCATTGTATCACTAGAAAAGTATTGGTCAAAAATAAAGTTCCCTAAACTGTACGCGATGTAAACATTTTTATATTGTTCCACACTCT
Source organism: uncultured bacterium (assembly GCA_903832855.1). Classification (GTDB taxonomy): domain Bacteria; phylum Patescibacteriota; class Minisyncoccia; order Phycocordibacterales; family GWA1-40-21; genus CAILDB01. Next base: position 2,872 of record CAILDB010000010.1, read on the forward strand.
CCACAACATGCGGGTGTCCTCCCACCACGAGGTCCGCTCCAGCATCCACAGCAATCTTTGCCCACTTTTTCTGAAAGGTGTTTGGTGCCTTTTGATACTCCTCACCAAAATGATATGAAACAACGACAACATCCGCAAAAACCCTTGCTTCTCTTACATATTTTTCAACTTTCCCTTGATCAGTCACAGCCACTCCTGATGAGCTCGCCGTCGCAGAATATTCTCCAAGACCAAATTGACTGAAAGAAAGAAATGCAACTTTAGTTCCATTTACATCCACCACATCTGCATTGTAAGCCTCCTCCTCATTCATTCCCCCGCCCGAAACAACAATTTTATTTTCTTTTAATCTTGTAAAAGTATCTTCCATCGCGAGTCTACCCCAATTATAAATATGATTGTTTGCAACAGACAAAACTTTAAATCCAATGTCTCTCAAAACCGGTGCAAAACTTGGATCCATTCTAAAAGAATAAAGATTGTGAAAATCCGTACCTTTGTCCGACATCGGCCCCTCAAGATTTCCAAAAACTAAATCGTATTTTGCCAAATCATTTTTTATATTTGCAAAAGGAAAATTGTAATCTCCGTTTGCATTTTTCACAAATTTTGAATACACACCACGATCAAGCATTATGTCGCCAACAAAAGCAAGTGTGGTTTCTTCGCTGTTTTTGAGCTCTGTCAAGTCCCTTGACATTACCACTGTTGCAATCATTTTTTCCAAATTTTTCGTCTTCGCTATACTCGCATTTATTTGATTTATATTACCCCAGATAGTGAGTACCGCTGGCCCAATCTGTGTACCAAGAAAAATCACAAGGGCTAGAACAAATCCCTCCAAAATCATTTCCGAAAGTTTTTTTACAAAACCTCTCTCCATATTAAATTAATTTTTTGAAAGCATCTCCGCAACCTCCGCAAAATTTGCTGGTTTCAAACTTTCTCTGCCGACAAGAAGTCCATCAATGTTTCCTTTTGAAATAATTTCTTGAGCGTTATTTTTACTGACCGAACCTCCGTAAAGAATCGGCACTAGTCGCCCATCTTCTCCAAATTTATCCGTCAAAACTTTTCTAACAAAAATAACCATTTCGTGTAAATTTTCTGGGCTAAGAATTTCATTCTCCTTCTTCCCTATCGCCCATGTCGGCTCGTATGCAATAATTAATTTTGAAAGATTTTTTTTATTTAATTTTGCAAGTGCCATCTCAAGCTCATCTTTGACATAATTATAAAATTCTCCGTGCTCGTCTCTCGCCTCTTCACCCACACAAAGAATAACTTTAAGTCCACCCTTCAGAGAAAATATTATTTTTTCTGAAACAATTTGTAATGTCTCATACATTTCTCTTCTTTCCGAGTGACCGATGATTGCATATTCTGCACCAGCATTTTTTATCATATCTACACTTACTTCTCCAGTAAAAGAAGTCCCCTCTCCACCAAAAACATCCTGTGAACCAAGTTTAATTTTTTTCTGTCCTTTCAAAAGTGCACCGACTTCATTTAGAAAAATAAATGGCGGACAGACAACCATGTCAACTCCCTTGACACCAGCAAGCTTTTCTTTAATTTCACCTATCAAATTTGTCGCCTCTTCAAGCGAGCTTGGATTCATCTTCCAGTTAGCTACAAGTATTTTTTTCATTAGGCAATTATAGCATAATTTACGTAGTTGAAAAACCAAATTTCCAACAAGAAAGTTTTTGTAAAAACCTCTCCACAAAAAACTTTTGAAATGCACGAAAATTTTTTGCTAAAAATTTTCTCTGTCCGTCGCCAGACCGCTCCTCCCAAGGCATTTCAAAAGCATTTTGTTACGAGGTATCTTTTTACAAAAACTTTCTTGCTGGAAATACTTTTTGTTTCTGATATAATTGTGTCATGCAAAACTCAATCAAATGGTCTGCTCCAGAATACCGTCAAAAAGAAAGAAGCATGGATTGGTATTGGACTTGGGGAATTATCGCGATATCAATAATTGTAATTTCTCTTTTTCTTCACAGCTACATTTTTGCATTGCTCGTTCTCGTCGCAGCATTTGCCCTAATGACAGTCACCACAAAAGATTCTACTGTTTTTGAATATGAATTTAACGAAAAAGGATTAAAGGCCGGAAAAGATTTTATCGCATACGAATCAATAGAAAGTTTTTGGATCAAAGACGGCAAAGACGACGACATTTTACTTTTAAAAACAAACCGCTTTCTCTCCCCTATCCTTCACATTATTATTGACGGCGTTGACCTAAATATGCTCCGAGACTTTCTCCTCAAAAAAATCAAAGAAAAAGAACTCGAGGAAACCTCCTCAAAAAGAATCATGGAATTTTTGGGATTCTAACCAAAATGTGCTAGAGTTTTCCCATTCCTCTCGTCGTTCAATGGATAGGACACTTCCCTGCGAAGGAAGAAATCCCGGTTCGACTCCGGGCGGGGGGACAATGCAAATATATGAAAATCGCCAATGACCCAAAGGCGATTTTCTTTTGCATTGTCCCGGCCGGACTGAGCTTTGCGAAGGAGGCGGGGGTTGCGACTTTGCCTTGAGTTCACGAAAGGCAAAAGTTGTGGCCGACAATTCAAAACAAAAAACCGCCTCCTGGCGGTTATTGTTTAGTTTTATTTTAATTATTTCTTCCCTTTATTTACTAACAATGTGATTCTGGATTTGTATCTTGCGGCGGTGTTTTTCTTTATGTAGTCCCTCTTCATCGCCTTGTCTATGGCTTTGTAGGCGACAGGAAGAGCTTTTTCGGCTTCCTTCATCTTACCTGCTTTAACCAAATCTCTGATTTCTTTTATTTCGTTTTCAAAATCTCTTTTGGTTCTAACATTAAAAACTCTCTTTTTCAGAGATGCTCGTGTGGCCTTTTTGGCTGATGATGTAATTGGCATGAACTATAAGTTATCACAGAACTCTGGAAAACGCAAGAAAATGGTGCGGGAGGAATTAATTGGAATATGATAGAATGGGGTTATGATTTCAAAGATTACTGGACAAATAATTTTCGCCTCAGAAAAGTTTTTGATTGTGGAAACAAATGATATTGGTTACAAAATTTTTGTGCCGACTGAAGTAACTTTGGCAAATAGAAATATTGGAGAAAAAATCTCTCTCTGGACACATTTTGCTGTGAGAGAAGATGCGCAGACACTTTATGGATTTCCGCAAAAAGAAGAAATGGATTTTTTTGAATTACTTATCACGATTTCTGGGATTGGTCCGAAAACAGCTCTCGGAGTAATGAGCACAGCGACAGTGCAAGGTTTGAAAAAAGCAATTATCTCCGGTGAAGTCGGCCCGCTCGTCAAAATTTTTGGGCTTGGTAAAAAAATGGCAGATAAAATTGTTTTGGAACTCAAAGGAAAAATTTCTGGTCAGTCAGAAGATTATGTCGGACTGAAAGAAGAATCCGATGCGCTTGAAGCACTAAAGACGCTCGGCTATTCACATAGCGAAGCAAGAGAAGCACTCAAAGAAGTTGGTGGTGAGCACAAAGAGACAAATAAAAAGATAAAGGAGGCATTAAAAATTTTGGGGAGATAAAACCTGATGTAGTGGGCAAAAATGCGCACTTCGTCCGCCGACGATGATTCTTTTGATAATCCCCGAACAACCTCTCTTTCCGCATTTTTGCCCAGTCTTTCTGTAAACTTTATGAAAATCCTGAAATCTCCCCTTTTCACCATATGGATTGCGATAATCCGACATTGAATCACCTCCGAGTTTGATGGATTTTAGTAAAATCACCTTTAAATTCTTAAATATTTCTTTTTTCTGCTTTTCGGAAAGTTTTGAGACCCTTTGCTCAGGATGCACGGATGATGCCCAGAGGACTTCGTCAGAATAAATATTCCCCACTCCCGCAATCACATTTTGGTCCATCAAAACAGTTTTAATCTTCCCTTTCTGCTTCTTGTCTAGTACCTTGACAAAGACCTCCTACGAAAAACCGATTTCAAGGGGCTCGGGTCCGGTCTCACAAAATTCTTCTTCACATTTGTCTCCGATGAGTAGCAAAACTTTTGCAAATTTTCTCGCATCTGAAAGTACGAGCTTATTTCCGTTCGATAAAGAAAAAACCAAATGCACAAATCTGTTGTAAGGATCTTTTAATGCTCCCTCTTTTTTCGGAATCCATTTTCCTTTTTCAAAAATATAATTTCCATACAAAAGATGCCCTGTCATTTTCATATGAATCAAAATTGTCGCGTCTCCCACAAGTTTTATCAAAACATTTTTTGCACGTCTCTCCACGCCAACGATTTTCTTACCCAAAATCTTCTTTTTGAAATTAGAAAAATATTTCGGGTCTTTAATCCCCATCGAATATTTCGCCGACTTTCCCAAATAGTCCGTCCAAACATCTTTAATAAAAAGATTTTTGATTTTTTCGTCCAAAATTCGGCGGGTTGTCTCCACTTCCGGAAGCTCTGGCATATTATTTACTTAAAAATTTCTTCAATTCTTCTCTCGCCACTGCAGAATCACTCCAATCTTCTTTCACACCATCTTTTCTCATTATGTAAGGATCAGTTCCCTTGCCTGTAATTAGTACTGCTCCATTTTTATCGGCAATTTCTATAGCTTTTTTGATTGCTTTTCTCCTGTCCATTATTATCTCTGGCTTGGTTTTTAGCATCTCTTTTGCCATATCTTCCACGATTTCTCGGGGTTCATCATCATATGGATCCTCGTCCGTGAGAATAATTTTGTCGCAATATTTTTCTGCAATGAGCGCCATCTCTTTTCTCTTCCATTTATCTCTACCACCGCCACAATTTCCTAGCACACAAACCTTTGGCTGGTTCAAAAATGCTTCATAAAGTTCACGAAGTGAGTCCGGGGTGTGTGCATAGTCCACAACCACATCAAAACTTTGTCCTTCTTTTATTCTTTCCACTCTTCCGCGAATTACGGAAACCTTCTCCAAAGCTTTTTTTATCGTCTGCGCATCAATTTCCTCCGCTTCCGCAAAAGTTCCCGCGGCGAGCATATTGTAAATATTAAATTTCCCCGTCAGACGAGAAACAATTTTTTCATTATCAAAAATCAACACCAGTCCTTCCTTCTGCAAAGAAAACGGCTCCGCATTTTTTATGGAATATGGAAATTTATTTAAAATATTTGCATTCAAAAACTTTTCACCGTGTTCGTCATCAATATTTGCGACAATTACTTTATTACTCTTTGAAGAATTTTCCAAAGCCCTCGCAATTGACAACTTCGCTTCCAAATATTTTTCAAATGAACCGTGGGACTCAATGTGTTCCGGTGCAATATTTGTAAAAATGAGGGCGTCAAGATCAATGAACTTGTGCCTGAATTGTTTTGCACCCTCGGAAGACATTTCCACCACCGCCCAGTCACAATTAGCCTCAACTGCCCTTTTTAGGAAGTTTTGCATGAAAAATCTCCCCGGCATAGTCATTTTGAACTTATTATCCTCGCTTTTATCATCAATTTTGAACCTCAAAGTGCTAGCTAGAGCCGTTTTAAAGCCCGCTTCCTCCAAGATAGCATTCACCAGCTCCGCCGTCGTAGTCTTGCCTTTTGTGCCTGTTATAGCTACAACCTTGATCTTTTTTGAAGGAAAACCATAGTAGACTGCCCCCACAAAAGCCAACAGGTAATGATAAATCGGCCTGCCTTTTTCTATCAGTTTTTTCGGGATTATTCTTTTCGCAAATGTGAGAATCTGTTCCATATTTGTATTCTAACAAAAAATCCTAAATCCCGCGACACCAAAAGACACAGAAACATTCAATGACTCTTTTTTGCCTTGCATTGGGATTTCAGCGATGATGTCGGCGAGGTTGAGAATTTTTTGTGAAAGGCCGTGGACTTCTTCACCGAGAATTATTGCTGTGGGATATTTTGCTTTCACTTTTTTGTAATCAATTGATTTTTGATTTTGTTCAAGAGCAATAATTTGAATCCCCCGCTTGTCATCCCGACGCAGGTCGGGATCCATCTTTAATTTTCTGGGTTGCTTCGCTTCACTCGCAATGACAGAGGAGATGGATTCCGGCCTGCGCCGGAATGACAGAAGGAGTTTTTCCACACTTTCAAAATATTCCCAAGCCACGCTTTCTTCTGCTCCAAGCGCCACTTTTGCCAAATCTTTTCTTTTTCTGCCAAATCTGTCTTTCGGCGTTGGTGTGCATCCGCAAAGAAAAATTTTAGTCACACCCAGTGCATCCGCCGTTCTAAAAATTGAACCGACATTAAAGACGCTTCTGATATTATCCAAAACTACAAATTTCTCTTTCTTAATCATAACTAGATACTACGACATTGAAATAAAAAATCAAATGTAATACAATAGTGTTATGTTAAACACATTTCCAGACCTTTTGACCTACGGCCTACTCGCTCCACTTATTTTGCGAGTTGCTCTTGGTTTAATAATGATAAATCTCGGTTCACTCAAAGCTCGCAGTGAAAAAGAAAGATGGGAAGGGCTTTTTGGACTTATTGGACTACACCCCGTCAAATGGTTTGTTAAAATTTTTGCTCTTGTTGAAATTGTCGGTGGACTTTTGCTTCTTGCCGGTGCTTACACGCAGATAGTCGCTCTTGTATTTATCCTCATCACACTTTCTGAACTTATTTTGGAGTGGTATGAGCCAGCACTCGTAAAAAGAAATTTACCTTTTTATTTCCTACTCTTTGCAATTTCGGTTTCTCTACTTTTTTCTGGAGCAGGCGCGTTTGCATTTGATTTGCATCTTTAGAATATTTCTCTGGAGGCACAATTAAAAAAGACGCCGAAGCGTCTTTTTTATTTGTGCCCCCACTCGTGATAGAACTTTCCAGTTCATTGCACCATAAGGTTATTATGAGTGTTTTTGTAAGACCGCAACGACCCTTCTCGTGCGTCTATGAAAAAGTGACAAAAGTGACACGGAGTAGGGTATAAAAGTTACACACCATTGTAACTTTTTCTTATTTCAAGCCATATTTTGTCCAAAATAAAAAGGATAATTTCCAGCGATTATGTTTTGTGTTATTATCAAACCCTATGATCATATTTATTAACGGATCCATCAACGCTGGAAAAAGCACTGTGGCTAAGATTTTAGCAAAGAAACTTTCTAATACTGCACTAATTGAGATCGATGCTTTTCATGAAATGATTGAATGGATGCCGATAGATGAGGCAATTCCCGTCAATCTTGAAAATGCCATTTCGGTAATTAGGAACTTCATAAACAGAGGATTAAATGTGGTGGTCCCATATCCACTATCTCAGAAAAATTACGATTATCTAACAGCTGGTTTAAAAGATCTGGATCTTGAAATCCATGTTTTTACTCTGGCACCTAAACTTGAAAAAACTTTGACGAATAGAGGTACCAGAGAATTGACTGACTGGGAAAAGAAAAGAATACAACACCATTATGATACAGGTATTCACAAACCAAGCTTCGGAGAAATAATCGATAATACTGATCAGTCGCCGGAAGAAACAGCAGAAATAATTTTAAATAAAATAAAATGAATTACGACTTAGGATTAATGGACAGACCATTCAAAGCCATAAAAGCTGGTACAAAAAAGATAGAAACCAGAGTACCGACTAGCTATGACAAAACTCCATATGCTGAATTAAAAGCAGGAGATACTTTTACTTTTACAAACAATGTAACAAACGAAGTAATGAAAGTAGAAATCCTGGGTGTAAGACATTATCTGGATGTCAGATCTATGCTTGAAGCAGAAGGAACTAGAAATGCTCTATCTTCTGGTTTAGATATTAATGGAGCTATTGAGAGATACAACACCGCTTTTGAAGAATACAAAGAAAATATTCCTAAATTCGGAATTTACGGGATTGAAGTAAGAAAAATATAGTATGAAAATAAAATCACAATTCACAAATGACGATGGCGTAGTTGCACATGTGATGTATGAAGACGTAGATTCCTTTGACTGTCTCTTATCAAAGAAAGTTACTCAAGTATATGGCGTGTGCTTTGTCGGTAACAAAATGTTAGTTGTCCATAATAAAAATGCTTGGGGTTTAGTCGGAGGAGGTCTTGAAGTCGGTGAAATTTACGAAGATTGTCTAAAAAGAGAAGTTAAAGAAGAATCCAATATGAAAGTCGTTTCTTTTGCACCTATTGGATATCAAGAAGTGAAATTTAATGGGCAAGTAATCTACCAATTACGCTTTGTCGGCGTTGTCGAACCGTACGGTGATTTTGTTTCTGATCCAGACGGCGATATCACAGAAGTTAAGCTTATTGACCCGAAGGATTATAAAAAATATTTTGATTGGGGAGAGGTGGGAGATAGGATAATGGAAAGAGCGTTGAAATTGTTAAAAGAAATAAAATTATAATAAAGTTTCTAACCTGCTCGTTAAATCATAAACTAGATTTTTTCCGGTTGATTCCTCACAACTAGCTAAAAAGTCTCGGATACTTGCAATATATTTATCATTATTTACAAATTTAGGATGAAGATGTTGTTCTCCTCTCTCGTATATTTTAGCAAAATTTCGGAGGTGTGATGTAAAGTCGGCCATCTTGATTAGTTTTGCTCCATCA
>CAILDB010000011.1 GCA_903832855.1 uncultured bacterium
AAGCCCCCGCCTCGGAGTACCTCGGCGGACACCGAAAAAAATGTTCCTGACAATTTCGGATTTGGCGCGCGTCAGAAAAATTTTCTTAAAAGGACAGGACATTTTTTCGGTGTTCTGCCCTCAAGGTCTCGGGCAGGGCTAATATCTACTCTTTAACACTATCAATTACTTCTTGAATTTTTTTAATATCTTCTTCACTTCCTCCATCATTCTTAATTCTTTCAATTAATTTACCTCCAAGATATCTAATATCATTATAATATACTGACCATAGCATGGATGTGCTTTTCAAAACTACACCTTCTTTCGTTGCTACCCCAACCATTCTTATAATTAAAGCTGAACTATTGAAAAAATTTCGTTTTGATTCTTCAAGAGGACAATCTTCTATTAAATAATCATCAAAACCTGAAACTTTTATCGTCATGGCCATGTTCTCTAAACCTTCTTTTATACCACCCCATGAATCACTTCTCATGGCCTCAATCTTTCTATCAAAATCATCTTGAAATCCGTTAACCGCCTTTTTATGTTCTTCTTCAAGAGGTTTAATGTCGTCAAGTATTTTAGTTTTCAATTGCTCCATTCTTTTTACATCTCCACTTACAATTGCATCTTCAACTTTTTCTTGCTGCCAAATCATCCTTTGTGTAAGGTCTACAATCTTCTTAATGAGGGAACCAGCATTCCCAACCACCCCTGCATCTCCTTGAGTTGATTCTGCTGAATTTTCTACTCCAGTTTTAGGTTTTTCTTGTCCTTCCATGTTTTTATATATTTAATTAATAATTTTCTATATTAGGTTTTTGTTGACTAAACAAATAACCTAATATAGGTATTTTCTATTGAGTTGTGTCTGTATTATATAACATATTCGGTTTTAAATACAAGCTTTTTTATTGATTGATATTATAGGCTAATTTTGTTAGTATATAAGCATGAGCAACTTACTTGAAACAAGCTATAAAAAAGCCGTTCAAACCCTCAATTATCTCGCGGAAAAAAGGACGGAAAAATCAACAAAATGAAAGCTATCAAGTTGGTTTATTTTGCTGATAGATTACATTTGAGAAAATATGGCCGTCCAATTGTCGGAGATATGTATTGGGCAATGAAACTTGGTCCAGTCGGTTCGTATACAAAACGAGTGGCGGAACTTGATGTTCCAGCAAGTGTTTTAGATTACGCTAAAAAATACATCAAACCAGCAGATGAAAAGAAACAATCTTTTGTTTCTTTAAAACCGACGGACACCGATATTTTTTCCAAAACTGACATTGAATGTTTGGAATCGGTATATTCCTCTTTAGGAGACAAAGACCAATTTGAACTGGCTGAACTTTCACATGACTATCCTGAATGGAAAAAGCATGAGAAAGAATTAAAGGCTGGCAAAAAAAGAGTATCAATGAATTATGATGATTTTTTTGCCGAAGCCCAAAAAGAGGATATTCTTTTTGGACAAAAAAAATCAGACCTTTCCTTTGCCAAAGAATCTTTTGACGAACTTCAAGAAGTATCGGCATTTTTCGCTAGATAAAATAAAATGACCGATTATGGATATTCCTCCCAAAATACGAATTCCATTATGTATAGAACAAGGTTCGGTTTTTAATTTTCAGATTGATTTTGACGGAACGGGACGAGAATCAAAAAATCGTTATTTTGTTGTATTAAATAAAAATCCAAAAACTGATACGGCTTTGATAATGATTACCTCAACTTCGCAGGTTTCAAAAAAGAAAGATTTTATTAAACGCGCTAGAATAAGCGAACAAACGATAGTAACCGTTTTGCCTTCTGAATACTGCGTATTCAAACAAGAAAGCGCTTTTAATTGCAATACTGTTTTTGAAGTAAATATACAGGACTTGATTCGCAAGATTGAAGAAAATGGGTCGATGAATTATCCCAAAATATCATCTGATATTTTGGCTAAATTAATTATCGGTGTAAATGCCAGCCCGCGAGTTTCACTCGCCATTAAAAAACTTCTTTAGTTTTTTAATTTAAAAAGGTTTTCAATCCTTTTGCTTTTCTGAGTTTTAAGCCCTGCCCGAGACCTTGAGGGCAGAACACCGAAAAAATGTCCTGTCCTTTTAAGAAAATTTTTCTGACGCGCGCCAAATCCGAAATTGTCAGGAACATTTTTTTCGGTGTCCGCCGAGGGTAGTCCCGAGGCGGGGGCTTTATTCCTCGTCTGGATTACTTTCAAAATAGGTTCGAATTTTGTACAATAAGCACCGCCAACAAAGAAAGCCGAATTTTTGGCGGCCAAAAATTCGGCTTTCTTTTTATTTATTCCCCAAAAGTGCCTCCACCCTCGCCTGCACCGGCGGATGTGTACTAAAAAGATTTCCGATTCCTTTTGCAATTCCTGCACCACCAAATGGATTTGAAATGAAAAGATGTGCAGTTGCGTTGTTTGCATTTTTCATTGGAATATTTGCACCAGAAATTTTCTCAAGTGCAGAAGCTAAACCTTCAGGATATCGGGTCAAGAGCGCGCCATCAGCATCCGCGAGAAATTCTCTTTTTCTGGAAATCGCAAGTTGAATGAGCTTAGCAACTATCGGTGAAAGAATAATAAAAATAACTCCGATAATCATAATCAATCCCCCACCTTTTTCATTATCTCTCTTGCCTCCCATTCCGCCTCTTATAAAAATATTTGCAAGAATAGAAATAAAACCTACAAGCACCACAACGACAGTAGAGAGCAAAATATCTCTGTTCCCGATATGCGAAAGTTCGTGCGCAATCACGCCTTCAAGTTCGGATTTATTTAATATCTGCAAAAGCCCCGTCGTCACAGCCACCACTGCATGCTCTTTGTTTCTTCCTGTTGCAAAAGCATTTGGCGATGGATCGTCCACGATATAAACCTTCGGCATTGGAAGCCCCGCAGTGATAGAAAGATTTTCTACAATATGATAAAGGTCGGTGTAGGTATCGTGGTCTGCGGGTTTCGCACCAGACATTGAAAGCACAATTTTATCTGACCAAAAATAGCTTGCGAAATTCATCAAAACACTAAAAATAATTGCGACATACAAAATCCCGTTATTGTTATAATAATAACCAATAAACCACCCGAGTCCAACAATCACCACCAAAAACACAGCCATCAAAAACCATGTTTTATGAATATTTTTATCTTGTTGTGTGTAGAGCGTTGCCATTATTTATTTTTCAAAATTTTATCTACCATCTCAATCTCATCCCAAATCCCTTCAATAATGTCGTACTCTTTTGCTTCCTCAAGCGTCACCCATTTGTATTCCGTAGCGTCTTTATCAAGTTTTACTTCTCCAGATTTATATTCTGCATAATAGCTGATTACAATACATGGAACACCCTGCGGAGATATAAAAACAAGATCCAAAAGATAAATCGGTTTTTCAATTTCCAAATTAACTTCCTCCTTTACTTCTCTGCGAAGAGTTTTTTCAATAGCATTGTACCATTGACCTGATTTGGTACTTACTGGAGTATTTATGTAATCGTCTACTTCCATCCCTCCGCCAGGCACCGTCCATTTGTTCGGAAAAAATTTTTTGTGAGGAGCTCTTTTGGTAATTAAATATTTACCATCTTTGTATATGATGGCCGTAACAGCTATTCTGTGCAATTCTCTGTCTTTAATTTCCATATTTATAAGAAATCTTCTAGTTTTTTATCAGCAAAAAAGGGGCTACTTTGTTTTTTGTATTCAATCCATTTTTCAACAAACGGTCTCACATCATCGGCATGAATCCTTAGATTATGATAATCATCTGGATCACCCTCTACTCTAATTTCTGAGAAAAAAGGAGTCCCGTCTTCATGTAATCTTGGATTTGAATCTACGAAACGAGAAAGATATTGGGCCTGTCCCATTTTTCTTGTTACATCACCAAAGGACACAAATTTCTGTCTTTCAATACTATCCATAGTAGACTATTAGAACTTCACTTCCACTGGTTGCTTGGCGGCTTCTTCGTCCAAAGTAAAGAGTTCCATTTTTACGAAGTGGAAAAGTTTGCTTACGATGTTATTTGGGAAAGAATCAACTGCGATATTTAGGTCTCGAACATTACCATTGTAAAATCTTCTTGAAGCTTGAATTTTGTTTTCTGTGTCTGAAAGTTCACTTTGTAGTGCAAGGAAGTTTGCATTTGCTTTGAGCTCTGGATAGGCTTCTGCAATTGCAAAAACGGATTTTAAAGCACTAGCAAGCATATTTTCTGCCTTGCCTTTGTCGGCAATATTTTGAGCTCCCATGGCGGCGGCTCTGGCCTGCGTGACTTTGTCAAAAGTTCCACTTTCGTGTGCGGCGTAGCCCTTTACTGTGTTTACAAGATTTGGAATGAGGTCATATCTCCTTTTGAGCTGAACATCAATGTCTGACCACGCTTCTTTTGCTCTATTAATAAGGGTGACAAATTTGTTGTAGGCAAATACAGCCCAAACGATCAAAACTACTAAAATTCCTAATATTATATATAGTGTCATAATTTATTATCTTAATAAGTTAAACGGACAAGTTAAATATTGCCGTAGGAGCATTATAGCATAAAATAAAAAGTAAAGGAATTGCCTTTTTTATTACCTATGCTAGAATGGTCAGACAATGTTAATTACAGCTTTACCATACATTCAAATAGTGATTTCAATACTTATGATTATTGCAATCCTTTTGCAGACATCAGAAGCCGGAGTCGGTGGGTCTTTTGGCGGTGCAGACAACTGGAATGCAGGATTTCACACCAGAAGAGGTTCTGAAAAGTTTTTATTTAATTTTACAATAGTTTTGGCCATTCTTTTTGCTGTGTCTTCTTTTGCGAGTTTGTTTCTAAAATAAATCTTGCATCAAAAAGGCGCCTTCCCTATTTCAAATTGATATTTAATAATTTATCGTCTTACAAACCTAATGGAAACAATTAAACAGATGTTCTCTAAAAAATGGGATTTTGACAAAGAAAATATATTTAAAAAAATATATCACTCCTATAATCATACAGGAAAAATAATCCTTGTAATACTTTTTTCTGTTCTTATACTTTCTGCAATTGTCCTACTAAATGATGTGAGCAAGAGCTTTATGGTTCAAGTGCCAATAAAAGGTGGTTCACTTACAGAAGGACTTGTCGGTGCGCCGAGATTTATCAATCCCCTCCTCGCCACAGCTGACACAGACAAGGATCTAACTTCTCTCATTTATTCTGGTCTTATGAAAATAGGATCGAATGGAAATGTCACGGCCGATCTTGCAAAGAGTTATTCAATTTCTAAAGATGAAACGGTTTATGATTTTATTTTGAAAGATAATTTGTATTTTCAGGATGGAACAAAACTTACGACGAACGATATTGAATTTACAATCAAAAAAGCACAGGACCCAAATTTAAAGAGCCCCAGAAGAGCGTCATTTTTTGATGTGAAAGTTGAAAAGATAAGTGACAAGGAAATTAAATTTACACTAACAAAGCCATATGGAACATTTCTAGAAAACCTAACTCTCGGAATTTTACCGAAACATATTTGGGAAAATATGGATAATAATCAATTCACTTTGAGTCCCTACAACCTTCAGCCTGTCGGTTCGGGACCATTTAAAATAAAGTCAGTTGGATCTGTCAAAAAAGGCCTGACTTTTTCTTCCATATCTTATGACCTCGTCCCGTTTGGAAGAAATCTATCAACAGAGCCAAAGGTTGCAGATTTTATTTTCAAATTTTATCAAACAGAAGATGCACTCGTGAGTGCCTACAATAGTGGTGCTGTTGAGTCTTTATCTATTTCATCAGAAGGAATCAAAAATTTAAATATTAAAAAAAGTGATACAACAGAAATATTATCAACATCCAGAATTTTCGCAGTATTTTTTAATCAAAATCAAGCACCTGTGCTTTCGAACAAAGAAGTCCGAACTGCTCTTGAAATGGTAACCGACAAGAAAGAAATCATTTCAAATGTGTTGGATAATTATGGATATGCGATAGATAGCCCGATACCATTTGGAATAACTGGTCAAATTCAAAAAGATTCTGATTCTGATGTCAGTAGTAGTACAATTGCAAGTGCTAAAGCATTACTTGAAAAAAATGGTTGGAAAATAAATGCGACTACGGGAATTTATGAAAGAACAGTCAAAAAAGTAAAGCAGGTTTTGTCTTTTTCTATCTCTACTGCCAACACACCTAGATTTTTAGAGGCAACAAATTTGATAAAAAATCAATGGGAAAAGATTGGTGCAGATGTGACAGTCAAGGCATTTGAATCCGGTGATTTACAACAAAATGTTATTGCTACAAGAAAATATGATGCATTGTATTTTGGAGAAGCTACCGGCAGAGATATGGATATGTTCCCATTTTGGCATTCATCACAGAGAGTAGATGGATATAATGTCGCCTTGTATACAAACAGTAAAGCTGATAAGATAATAGATGACGCAAGGGCCACTCTTGATAAAGTAAACAGAACAAAAAAATATCAACTTTTAGAAAACGAAATAACAAATGACATTCCCGCCATATTCGTTTATTCTCCGGACTATTTATATATAATTCCAAACAAAATAAAAGGGGCTTCTTTCGGTCCAATCACAACCTCACCAGATAGATTTCTGTCAGCAACATCATGGTATATAGAAACAGATTCAGTGTGGAAAATATTTACTAGATAATATAATTTTAAATGGAACCAAATACAAAAACAGTAATAAAAAAAAGATTGGTCTTTGTCAGAAAAGATAGCACAAGTGCCACTCCCCACCACACACCATACCATTCCTCCGCGCCACACACACCAAGTGCGGGTTATCATTCCAATTCTTATAGTAAGAGCCCTTCTTCATCATCACCGTCGGGTCATTCAGCACATCCAGGGCACTCCTATGGTACAAGAGATGTACATAGCAAATCCCGTCCACCACAGAAAAGATTGACGACTAAAAGGGTCTCCGAGCAAGTCAACAAAAAGTTTGCCGAGTATTTCATTCCTACATCAGGTGAAAATATCAGGATAATTCCTCTTGGTGGAGTTGAAGAAATAGGAAAAAACATCACAATTTTGGAATACAAAAACGACATCATCGTGATGGATATCGGTTTCCAATTTAAAAGTGAAGATACTCCGGGAATTGACTACATTTTACCAAACACAAAATACCTTGAAGATAGAAAAGATAGAGTGAAAGCTGTCATCATTACGCACGGACACTTGGATCACATCGGTGGTATTCCTTATGTCATGGACAGAATCGGCAACCCACCTATTTACACGAGAGAGCTCACATCTTTGATGATTAAAAAGAGACAAGAAGAGTTTCCTCATGTCTCCCCTATTGATATCAAAGTTATAGAAAAAGATAGCACAATAAAAATCGGCGAACTTTCTGTAAGTTTCTTTGGCGTCAATCATACTATTCCAGACTCCATAGGAATTATGATTCGCACACCTTATGGCGTGGTCATAAACCCTGGAGACCTTCGTATAGACAATATTGACGGCGTGCCAACTGAAGCCGAAGAAAAATATTACACAGAAAAGTTTTCCAAAGAAAATGTTCTCTTGCTAATGGCCGACTCTACCAGCGCCGAAAACCCCGGATTTAATGTCTCGGAAACCGAAGTTTGTAAAAACATTGATGAAATAATTAAAAATACAAAGGGACGACTTATCATCGGAACTTTTGCCTCACAAATAGAAAGAATTATCAGTATGATAGAATCCGCAGAAAGATGCGGCAAGAAAGTCGTGGTGGAAGGCAGAAGTATGAAAAATAATATTGATATTGTCAGAATGGCTGGCAGACTCAAAGCTAGTCCAAATACTATTATTACAGTAGAAGAAATGGATAAAATTTCACCAAGCAAAGCCCTTATTCTCGCAACTGGTGCTCAAGGCGACGAATTTGCCGCTCTTATGAGAATGGGAAATAAGTCACATAAATATATTAAAATTACAAAAAACGACACTGTGCTTTTGTCTTCATCTGTCGTTCCAGGAAATGAAAGAGCTGTTCAAAGATTGAAAGACAACCTCGCAAGACAAGGTGCAAAAATAATGACATACAGAACTTCGGAAACATTCGTCCACGCATCAGGTCACGGTAAGAGGGGCGAACTCGAATGGATTCACAAAAAAATGCATCCTAAGTTTTTTGTGCCAATTCACGGCAGTCACTACATGCTTCGCGAGCACGAGCAAATTGCTATAGCGATGGGTATGCCTGCGCAAAATGTCATCGTTCCGGATAATGGAATGATAATTGAAATTCAAGACAAAGGAGAAAAAATCGTCGCTCTACGAGAAAAGGCACCTTCAAGTCTTGTCATGGTGGACGGATTTTCTATCGGAGATGTCCAAGAAGTCGTCATTCGTGACAGACAAATGCTCGCTCAAGACGGTATGTTTGTAATTATTGCAAATATTGATATTGGAAGCGGGGTTCTGAAAAAATCTCCTGATATTATTTCTAGAGGCTTTGTGTACTTGCGAGAATCACAAGAACTTCTAAAGCAGACCCGTCATATCATCAAAAAAACAATTGAAGAAAATATCGTCGGTATGAATCCCGTAGATTTTGATTATCTAAAAGAAGTAGTAACAGACAATGTTAGCCGTTATCTCTTTCAACAAACAGCTAAACGTCCGATGGTGATACCGGTTATTATCGGAGTCTAGAAAAGATAAATTGAAAATTTTGTTAGGGGTGGCGATCCTGTTCCTTTTGAAATACATTGCGCAGGCCGACTGGGCCGAGCATAGTAAGTTTTCAGCAGAAAACTATACGTGTATTTCAAAAGGAATAGGTCGACAGGACCCCGTGAAATTTTCAATTTTTCTTTTTCTACTCTTTTTTGCTATAATTATCTAATCATGAACAAAAAAACAGCTTTATTTTCGCTCTATATTATTGGTTTTCTTTTTGCACTCCGCAGTGCCCTACCTACATACATTAACTCCAGCTTTCTTTCTAGTTTAATTTCGGAGAGAAATGTTGGTTTTATTTTTGCCATTGATTCTGTTCTCGCCATTATTTTATTTTTACTACTCCCTAGAATTCTCAGAAAAATAGGCAATTACAAACTTGCCATCTGTCTTGTGATGATAAACATATTGGCCCTCCTCGGTCTATCCTTATTTTCAGATCCATTCTTACTTTTAATCTTTTTTATAATTAGTTTAGTTTCCTCCACATTCATAGGATTTTGTCTTGATATTTTTGTAGAGAGAAACACAGACGACAGGACTACCGGCAGAACAAGAAGTTTCTTTCTTACTAGTTTAAACTTGGCATGGCTCTTTGCACCGGCAATCGCAGGACTTTTTGTAGAGTCAGCAAGTTATCAGAAAGTGTACCTGATAGCTTCCGCCATTATGCTTCCTGTCTTATTTATGATGATAGGAAATCTAAGAAAGTTTGAAGATGATGAATACAAACCTTTTTCTCTAGCTACAACATTGGATCACTTGAGAAATAACAAAAACCTATCTTCAATAATTTCTGTCGGATTTCTGTTGAGTTTTTTCTATTCTTGGATGATTATTTACATTCCAATTTATCTAAACAAATACATAGGTTTTGATTGGAAGGAAATAGGTTTGATGTTTTCTATAATGCTCATACCTTTTGTTCTCGTCGAAATTCCTCTCGGGAAACTCGCCGACCAAAAATGGGGAGAAAAAGAAATGCTGAGTATTGGTTTTGTAATTATGGCCATCTCAACAGGAATAATTAGTTTTATAGATACAAAAAGTTTTGTCGTCTGGGCCTTTATCTTATTTATGACTCGTGTCGGTGCAAGTATGGTGGAAATAATGTCCGAAACTTATTTTTTCAAAAAAATAGATAGTTGTAATGCAAACATCATCGGCACATACAGAATGATGAGTCCTCTCGCCTACATCATCGGCCCGCTTCTTGCCACACTTTTCCTTTATTATTCTTTTGACATTAAATATCTCTTTGTAATCCTTGGTCTAATAATGTTTGTCGGCCTTAGATATAGTTTGAGAATTAAAGATACAAAGTAGTTAGCTTTTTCTGGCAGTAATCATCATAAAAAGGGGGATTTCCTTTCTCGCTGTATCTTCAGCCCTTTGTCTTGGGCCTTCTTGGCTTTTTTTGTTTGAAACCCATTCTTCAAGACCGGCAATACAAAAACCTGATTTTGAAAGTGCCTCTGAAAAAGTTTGAAGTGAGCGATGGAAAGAAAAAGTCTTTTCACTGTCTTTAATTCCTGGATGCATATTTATGGAAACAACAGAATCCGACATGTATTGCTCTACTCTCCTGTATTGAACTTTTTTCTTTTCGTCAAAACCCCAATCACTTTTTTGTGGCACTCTGAAGCTTGGGTGATTTATTACAAGAAAAACTTCTCCTTTTGGATTTAAGACTCTGCTCATTTCTGAAAAAGTTCTACCTAGATTTTCAATATTCTGTATCGCAAGAACAGAAACAATTTTATCAAAAGTACCATTTTCAATATTCAAAAGATTGTCGGCATTGGAAACAAAATAATTTATAAACTTTGAAGAGTTTTTCTTGGCTTTTTCTATGAGCTCGTGCGAGACATCTATACCGGTAACGACTGCTCCTGCTTTGCTAAATTCATTTGCAAAAAATCCTTGGCCACAGCCAATATCAAGGATTTTTTGACCCTTTTTTATTTCCATCGCTTTCAAAAGATTTGGCAAGATAAGAGTTTTTTGATAGCTATCATCCGACAAAACCATATCATCATACCAATCCGCAACTTTTCCCCAAGATGTTTCTTTCTTTTGCATATTGTTTATTTGCCAAATGATACAGGTACTTCAAAAAATTTGTCTCTGGTTGGGTCGCCGGATGGATTATCATTTTTGAAAATTATTTTTCCATAGCTCGTGGTTGTAGAAAGTGAAAAAGTTAATTTGGAAGTAAATGGCACAAAATCAGTGGTCATCCAATCGCTGGTCGCTGTCGCTATACTTGTCGTCAAAACATTTCCATCTTGATCTTCCAACCTTATCGGAAAACTCGCCTCAAAAAACCAAGTACCCAGGGCCCTGCCGGAGATATTTATGTTCCCCGTCACAACAGAATTTGCTTTTGGACTATCTATTACAATTTCCACACCTTGATCAGGGATGGAAGTATTATCTCTCCTTACCCAATCAAAAATAAATCCTAAAGAAATCAGGATGACAATAACCAAAACAATTCCGGAAATTATGTATTTCATTTTATTTAGGTAATTCACATCCGCTGGCTTTGGCTAGGTCGGCAAGAGATGTCTCTCCTTCTACTTTTTTCCCGTCTGTAAATATCCATGTTGGATAACCCTTGATTCCTTTTTCAAGACAAACATTGATATTGTCCGGGCATTCTACATATTTTATATACTGAAAAGATGCGCCAAAAAGAGCTTTCTGAGCTTGGCAATGAGAACACCAGACGGCTCCATACATTGTCGCATCTTTAGTCGCCAAACATTTGGCAAAGTCATCATATTTTGAAACAGCAGTCGAAGTAGCTGTGGAAGTCGCATTTACATTACCGTTTTGATTTTTGGCAGAAGAAAAATATACGATAGTTACAGCTATCGCAAGAAAAATTATCCATGATGCAATTGTAATTATTTTTTCTTTATTCATCGCAACAATTTACTAATTTACCGACAATATCCTTTAAGGTCCATGGCGCCTGCTCTTTTTCTGCCATATCTTTTATATCGCAAATTTCCATAACCTTCAATCTAAGTCCAAAGAAAAGAGAGTACATTTCATATGCTTTATCATACATTTCTTTTGCATTCACTTTGTCTCCAGAAGTATGAAGCTTGTTGCCCACTTCTATGAGTCGCATTGATGCAGAAAGTAAATGTTTGGAAATGCACCATGTCTCGCCCTCGGTCTTTGGAATCATTTTGGCGAGAAGTTTACTTCTGTTTGCACGCACTTCGGCAAGAATATCAAGATACTCTGCCTTACCGGTCTTTTGAGCAGTAAAGAACATATGTTCCTCAATACTGATGAGGTTCATAATGGCAATACTCAAATCTTCATCCGTGGTAAGATCCACTCCCCCATTTTTCTTTACCTCCTCAATCCTCTTGATTAAAGCTTGAAATTTAATTTGTTCTTCGTTTCCCATATATTTCGATTATATCATAAAGATGACGGTTCCCAAAACTATCATAACGATAGCAATCCAAATTCGGGTTCTCTTTGTCCCCTCTTTTCTGATAGTGTTCATCGTTTCCAAAACTCTTTTGTTTACTGCAATAAAAAGAAGTACAACAAGCGGAGCAACAAAAATAATGTTGTAGAAAATTAAATACCAAAATCCGCTCCAAAATGCAACTTGATCATGAAGCAAACTCAATATAAAAAGATATGGGCCTCCGGTACATGGAAACTCGCTCATTCCAACCACAATTCCAAGGATAAATGCAGCAAAGTAGCTCGCCTTTCCGATAAGTCCGGCAATTCTCTCGTGAGTGTAAGAAGGAATTTTCAGCTTTATCGGAAACTTTGGGAAAAATTCATTTATAATTGTAATCAACCCAGCGAGAATAATGAGAACCGCTCCGATTTTTGAAACAAAATGTGGAATGTTGAAGATGTTTAGAACATTCAAAATTCCAAGCCCAATGAGAGTGTAAATCAGAAAGATCCCAAACACAAAAATAAGTCCTGCAATAAAAATGTCTCTCCTTCTCCTGTTGATACTAAACAAAAACGCGGTAGTTAAAAATAAGACAGAAAAAGCACAAGGATTGATACTATCCACAATCGCTGCAAGAGCCACAATGGAAGGAATAAAACCGTGATAATCCTTGATACTCGGTACGTCAAAATGGAAAACCCCCAAAGCCGCCGCAAGTAAAAAAGCCAGAAGCAATCCAAGTACAGCCAATCCCCATGCATCATTTTTTTTCATCCTGCTAATCTTACCAAAAAACTTGAATAAAAGCACTTTTTTAGTATACTTGGCCTTGTGTCGCAAATATTGCGGGATCGTCTAATGGTCGGACGTGGCTCTCTGAAAGCCAAAATTTTGGTTCGATTCCAAGTCCCGCAGCATCAGTCAGCACAGTATCGAGGATGACCGGAGAGCCTAAAACTCTCAATGCCTCGCGAAAGCTGACCGACCTATTCCGTCATGGCATACCTGCTGAGAGCAGTATTCAAAACAAAAAGCACCCATCGGGTGCTTTTTGATTTTATTTTCATATAGTAAAAAATAGTTAAAGTGTTAATATACCAATATGATTAAAGAATCCCCTGAAACAACAATAAAGGATCTGAGGACTCTCCTTTTTTGCCTTATGGTTGTTCTTTTAATGCTCGTTTTGCCTAGAATTAATTTTACTAATTTTTACACACAATTTAGTCATTTAATTAGTTTTCATTCTGATTTATATAATCCTCAATACCCTCCAATCTTCTTTTCAATAGGAGAAGCTATTTCAGCTCTAGCAATTCTGTTTGCTGTTTATCAGTTTAAAAGTGAAAAATGGAGTTTAGCTTTAAAAATTAGAGGTTATATTAGAAAAGTAGTTATTGCTAGTATTTCTTTGGGAATTATTTTCTCTATTATTTCATCATTGGTTTCTTTTGTAGACCCCAGAAATATCTTTGAGTTGTCAATTTTTTGGCAGATAGCATCTAGTCTCTTTATTGCTTTTTCTGTTGTCTTTCTTCTTATGAAAGCAATGAATACAAATTTATTTAACAGGAAAAATTCT
The DNA here is from genome assembly GCA_903832855.1 of uncultured bacterium. Classification (GTDB taxonomy): domain Bacteria; phylum Patescibacteriota; class Minisyncoccia; order Phycocordibacterales; family GWA1-40-21; genus CAILDB01. The sequence continues at coordinate 13,728 of CAILDB010000011.1, forward strand.
AGAAAATTTTATGAGGTTTTATCTTGGGAAATTTCAAGACCAGATGAAGAACGTCTCAATTTGGCATTAAATGTTTTATTAGATAACTTTGAAAATATTTGTAAGGCGGCCTCTAAAGAAGATCCTAAATCAGAGATAAATCAATCAGCAAGGAATATTCTTGATGTTATTTTAAGTGATAGTTCTATTGTTAAATTACTCACAACAAAAAGGTTTGATGGGTTAATGTATATTCTTTCAGTTATTAAAAAATATAATATTAACAGAATGCATTCACCCCAAGGCATTCCTTTGATATTCCAAGGTCTTTTTTTAGATCCTTATTCTTTTTTGTATAAGCAACTAGACCGTAATGGATTAGCACTGTCTGCAAACCTATATGAAAATATTTTTGAATCTTCTCAGATATTAAACAATTTTGATCTATTTGGATACCCGACCTTGGGATTCTCATCACCACAAGATATTACTGAATCAACAGTAAGCGTATTTATTCATGCCATTTCAAAATCGATTAAAACTTATCTAAAAACAGGGGAAATCCCAGTAAGGCATGTTAATAATGGCATAGAATATCTGAGTAATATGTTTGGGGAAATATGTTCCAACATAAAAGATGAGCAAGTTGCGGGTAAAGATAAAAGGTATGGTAGGAATAGTAATTGGTGGCTTTTACATAGAATAACTTATTTTTTTGGTCACGATTATCTTTTTATTGGACACAGAGAAAGATTTAATGAGCAAGACACAATTTTTAATAAAGATATTATTGCATTAGAAAAAGAATCAAAGGAGGCAAGTTTTCTTTCTGAATTATCAATCAATGAAGCCATAGCCGCTGCATTATATAAAGCGTTTGAACAACTTTCTCAAATTGAGAAAGAAAATGACACATATCATATAGTATTCGATTTACTTCACGGTATGACATTTGAATCAAATCTTCAAGAAGGTTATATTTTACCATTTACAAAAAGAATATGGGAGCAAATTGGTAAAAATGTATTAGGAAAATATTATCCAATGGTCTTGAAATCATATCTAAATTATATTGGATTTTGTTTGGTTGGAGATGACGGGCAAAGAAAGGGGTGGGCTGGAGAACAGGCTGAAAAAATGAGAAGATTGTTATATATTGATCTGAAACCTAAACTCGATGCAGGTGAAAAAATGGTAGATGACACGCCAATGAAGGATGCTTTATTACCTGATTGCATGAACTACAAAGACGGTAATTTTACTTATACTATGGGTTTTGGACGAGGACCTACTGTTACAATAACTCCACCAGCTGAGGATTCTAAATCTGCCTTGGATGGTGTTGATTGGGAACATTCAAAAAGTTTAATCTAAATATTTAAATAAATTATTTTATTTTTCATTATCATCTTATCTTTTAAATTAGATAAAAGCTCTCTTTTTTCTTCGACAGTACCTTCAGTTAGTATGTGCTCCGTATATTGTTTGGAATCATATTCAACTTCTATTTTTGTCTGCTTCGTACCATAAAATTGTTTTTGGAAAGTGATCATTCGATCTCTTTCCTGATTAAATTTTCTTTTAATAAAATTTTGGTCTACTTCCAATTTATCAATTATTTCTAATAGTTGTTTTATTATTTCCTCTTCTCGCATATATCCGCATTTGCACTTTATTTCTTTGGATCTATTGCATCCATAATAGATGTAATGAGCGGTACCACCATTAGCTAATTTTTTCCACTTTTCCTCAGCAGTTATTCCAGATCCACATAATCCACAAGTCATCAATCTAGAGAATGCATACTCTTTTCTTTCGTGTGTGATTTCTGATCTAGTAAGCTGTTCTCGAGCTTTTTCAAATAATTCTTTACTTATCAAAGGTTCGTGCTTTCCGATATACCAGTTACCACTTCCCATAGGGTATTCAAATGATCCATAAAAGAATGGTGTTTGTAGGAGGCGGAAAATATTGCTGAGAGTTAGAGGCTTATTGCTCGTCTTACTTCTGAAATTCATATCAAACTTGAGCCAGTTGTATATTTTCCTTCCGCTCCATTTTTCATATGCTACTTTTTCGAACATCTGTCTCATCACTGGTCCGCGTTCAGGATCAACCATCACATATCCTTTTCTATCAATTCTTTTTTCGTTAAGATATCCAGTGGGTGCAGGGGCTGGCCATAATCCCATCTCGCATCTCGTTCGTAGACCTCGTTTTACATTTACACTTTTATTATCATTTTCAAGTTTCGCCTGACTACAAAGAATCATTAAAAGGAATTTATCACTCGGTGAATTTCTAAATGCTTGTCCAAAAGTTTTTATTTCAAGTAATAGCTTCTGGTCTATCAAATCTACTAGACTTCCAAGATCCCCCGCGTTTCTTGAAAGTCGATCGGGGGCCCAAGTCATTATCCCGGTATATCTGCCACTTTTTATATCTCTTATTATTTCTTGAAATACCGGTCTTTGCCCTGAATCTTTTGCTGAGTGAGACTCTCGTCTAATATCGATAATTTCAAGCCCCTCACGCTCTGCTATTTGAAGCATTTCTTTGACTTGTGAATCTATTGAAAGTATCTGTCTTTCTTCAGATTCTGTACTTTTCCTGGCATAAAGACAGTACTTTATCTTTACTGGGACCTGTATTTCTTTTGCCATAGCCCCGACTGGCATTTGTATCGTATTACTCATACCTAAGGAATGACGCAGACCCTCTTAGTAGTCCAGAGTGCATAAGTAGACAAGAAGTTGGCAACTAATTTTCAAAAAACCCTTTATTTTTGAGTCAAAAAATGCTAATATAGCAAAATGTTATCACTTAACCAAATTGTAAACCATGATAAAAAGATACCCTTTCTCCGTCTTAAAAATCTGAAATAGATATGAGATTTATAGGAAATAAAGAACTCATAGTCAATGAAATAAAGGACCTCCTAGATAAGGCGGGTCTTTTAAGTAGGAAAAGATTAAAATTATTTGATGCTTTTTGTGGCACTGGAGCAGTTTCCGATTCTCTTAAAGATTCATTTGATTTGATAGCGAATGACATGATGAGCTGGTGTGTTATATATACAAAAGGAAGGATAACAGCAATTGATTGCAAGTTTAAAAAATTAGGATTTGACCCTTTCGAATTTTTAAATTCAAGTAATCAGATTAAAGAAGGTTTTTTCTATAAAAATTACTCGCCCGGTGATTCAAAGAGAATGTACTTTTCCCCCAACAATGCAGGTAAGATAGATTATTTTAGAGAGTTAATTGAAAAGTGGAAACGGGATAGTTTAATAGATGATAAGGAATACTCATATTTACTGGCGAGTCTTATTGAATCTATTTCATTTGTGTCTAATACCGCCGGCGTTTACGGAGCATTTTTAAAACATTGGGATCCTCGTTCAAAAAAACCAATAATTTTACAAAGAGTTGAATCAAAAAAATCCGAATATTTTAATCTTAAGTGCTATAACGATAAGATAGAAAATATTATAGAGAAGATAGATTGCGACATCCTTTATCTTGATCCACCATATACTCAAAATCAGTATGGAACACAGTATCACTTACTTGAGACCTTAGTATTAAGCGATAATCCAAGTGTTAGTCGAATTACCGGGTCAAGACCAACTTCTCCAATGAGATCTGACTGGTCAAAGATGTATAATTCGCATATATTATTTGATGAACTTATATCAAAGACAAAAGCAAAATACATTGTTTTTAGCTACAGCCCTGATGGATTCATATCGAAAAGCTTTATAGAAGCCAGTTTAAAACGGTATGGTAAGTCAGAAACTTATAAGTGTAGAAAAATTTCTTATAATAAATATACAAATTTTAAATCACGAGGGAAAAAAGAACACTTTGAGTATCTATTCTTTATTGAGAAAAAGGAACACACTCACACTTATTACGAATCACCACTAAACTATATTGGAAGTAAGTCAAAGATGATACCAGAAATCAAAAAATATTTACCTGAAAATATTAGTACTTTTTTTGATATTTTTGGTGGTGGTTTTAATGTTGGAATAAATTCTAATGCACATCATATTATTTATAATGATATTAACCATTTTGTTAAGGATTTAGTAGAATCATTTAGAACAAATGATACTTATCAATACCTTGTTTATTTAAAAAAGATTATTAGAAAATATAATCTCAAAAAAGAAGACGCGACAAGCTATTTAAAAGTAAGGAATTATTACAATTCTTTACCGTTTGATAAAAGAAACCCAAAACTTCTTTATGCGATCATCCTATATGGTTTTAATCAACAAATTAGATTTAATAGTGATCATGACTTTAACAATCCGGTTGGTATGAGATGGTTTAATGATAAAGTCCTTGAAAAAATGATAAGTTTTTCAAGGGTGATAAAAGAAAAAAATATCACATTTGAAAGTATTGAGTTTACTGATTTTTTTGATAAAATAGAAAAAGATTCATTTGTCTACATGGATCCTCCCTATCGCCTTACTAACGGATCATATAATGACGGTAAAAGGGGGTTTAATGGGTGGAAACTTGTTGATGAAAAGAATCTGTTTGAATTTGCCGATTCACTAAATAAAAAATCTATACGTTTTATGATTTCATATATTATGGAACACAAAGGAAGAACAAATATGGAATTAAAAAATTGGATTAAACTAAATAACTACCGCTTGATAAATATAGATAAAATAAATGGTAATCAAAGAGATGAGGTACTTATAATGAATTATAATTAAATGACAACACCACATTTTACAATTAAAAATAAATTCCAGAAGCGACCTGAACTATATGAAGATATTCTTACAAAGGATATTTTAGGCGATGTCTGTCATAGATTAACAGGTAGACGAGACTTTACTGTGACCTTTGACAATACTGGTTATAATATTGGGCGTTTAGCTATATTAGAATACAATGACGTTATTAATTATGTTTCCTTTTCTGAATTTAAGATAGAGAGCAGAAATTCATTTTTTCAAAGCTTTCCAAGCGCCTTAGTTAAATACCATCAAGAGACTAATCCCAACAAAAAAATATACTTTTATTTTTTAAGACCTGACAGCAATATAGAAACAGATTATTTCCTCTTTATGTATAGATTAATGAAAACAACAGGCACTATCTTTTTAAATGAAACAGATTATTTAACTACTGTCTTAACCCCTTTTAACACAGTATCAGACATTATAGTCCAAAGAGATTTAAATAGAGAGAGAAATAGAGGGAATGCCTCGTCCTATGTCACGGTTGACGAAAATGATACATTGCAAATTTTTGGTAAGACATATGGAGCAAATAAATACGAGACAACCTTATTGTGTCTTGCTATTTATGAAATTACTCTATATCCGATGGAATTATATGAAATTCAAGAAGGAGAACTTAAGCAACTTCCGAAAGATGCAAGAAATGTAATTTTATCGCTCGGCATCAATGTTATTACTTCCGACCTGATATTAGAAAGAAAGGAATTTGAGGTTGACGACAGTCTTCGGTCTCCGACATACACATATAATTTGTTGGAAAAACTTGGCGACAAGAAATGCGCTTTTTGCGGATGTGAGATACCTCAAATTATTCAGGGTGCACACGTCTGGCCTGTATCTGAAATAAAAAAAGATGAGACTTTATCTCAAGACGAAAAATTAGCTTGTGCTCTGGATGGTGAGAACGGTATTTGGCTTTGTCAAAATCACCACAAATTATTGGATGTCAATATTTTTAGGATATCGGAAAATGGACGAGTTCAGTGTAGATCGGAAATCAAAGGATTGAATATGTCATTTTTGAAAAATATAACAAAACAAACTCAACTCCATGACAGTATTTTTTCAGAGAAATTTACAGACTACTTAAGAAAAAGAAATCGTAATCTGAAAGAATCCTTATATTACGAAATGGTTTAGATATATCAGGAATATCAACTAGTATTAATTTTATTAATACCCATTGTCATTTCAATGTTTTTTTGATATTCTTATAATACAACTAAATAGCGGAAGTAGCCTAAACTAGTAGCAATACTGGCACGGTGAAGGAAAGTCGAGTTAAGCATAAAAAACCCATCATATGGGATCGCTTAACTCGCCATATCGGGAAACCGGTATGAGTGGCTTCGGTCACTATCCATGTGGTGGGCTTTTTGTTTTCCATTACTTGGTTTTAATAAGAGTTTTGTTAACTGTTATATTAAACATGCAATATCAAAAAATCTGGGATAAGATTCTAAACTCAAATGAAGACGTTAAATATGAGTTCTCGGTTGGAGAGAGATATCTGGCAATCCGACTAACTTCTTGGATTGTATTTTCAATAATATTGTTGTCGATCTGGTGGAAATTATTACCAGTATCTATTTTTATCATTATCTTCGCCATTATCGGATTTTATTATACTAAAAACTCCAACGCTTATGCATTTACTAACAAGAGAATATTAATTCATAAAGGTTGGCTATCTACTATAGCTACTAGTATAAATTACGACAAAATCACTGAGGTGTCTGTTGTCGAACCATTCTTTGCACGTGTTATCAGTGGAACCGGTGAGCTAATTATTCATACCGGTAACGTTGTTGACGGAGTTGGTCTAGAGCATCTTGAAAATCCATACGAAATAAAGAAAAAACTTGATGTCTTAAGAAATATACAATAAGAAAATGAGTGAAATAATTTACATTTTAAGAAACGATGCTATGCCCGATTATGTAAAGATTGGTATGACAAACGGTTCAATTTTAGAAAGATTAAAACAGTTAGATAGAACGGGGGTTCCATTACCTTTTATACTTCATTATGCCTGTGAAGTAAAAAATGCTCGAGAAGAGGAGAAGTGGTTGCATTCGGTTTTTTCAGATCGCAGAGCTCGAGAGGAACGCGAGTTTTTTAAGATAGATCCAGAACGTGTTGTCGCTGCTGTTCGTAGGATTCAAATAAAAGACATCACTCCAAAAGATATCACCTCGAAAGATCTTGTTAATATCTCAAAAGAAGAGCAAGGAGAAATTGAGGAAAAAACAAAAGTTAGGGCGAAATTTGATTTTTCTAAATATGAAATACCAATTGGTTCAACCCTCGTATTTTCAAGAGACGACTCTAAACAGGCAAGGGTGTTAGAAAATAATAAAATTGAAATCGACGGAAAAGTTACCAGTCTTTCTGCCTCTGCTCAAGAACTACTTGGTTATAAAAGTAAAGTTGCTGGAACATTATATTGGAAGTATGAAGATGAAACTCTTGATGAACGAAGGAGAAAAAAAGAGGAAGGATCAGTTATATAACAAATAGCCCTATTTTCCCTATAGAATCAGCCCTGTTGGTAACTCGAGCTTCGCAAGGTCACCAATCTAAGCTAGGGTACCCTAAAGGTCAAAAAGAATTTTAATAAA
>CAILDB010000012.1 GCA_903832855.1 uncultured bacterium
TTCTCTCTCAGCTGTGTTTTTCATGTTTGTTAGATGATTACTTTTGATATCATCTAGCCAAGCATTATTGGTAGTAATTTTCAACATATTTATTGTTTTCAAAGGTCAATCTACTGTCAACTGTACACTAACCCAGTGCAATGTTGACTCTTGAAGGTTATCCAAAAGAAGACCGAGTTTTAGTTGCAAAAATTTTGGCGTCAAAAGGTTTTTTGCTTACTTTGACCGCAAAAGATTTGGACTTACCGGAAGATATTTTTAAGCTAAATACCATTAAAGCAATGCGAGGCGAAGATGCCATAGAAGAACTCCAAAAAGAATCCGGGGCAGTCAAACATTTGACTTTGAAAGAAGTAGCGGAGCTTGACCCATTTTACAAAAGGGCAGAAATGTTAAAAGGTCAAGCGGAAGCGCTTTTGGGAGATGAAAATGCAGAAAAAGGTGATAACTTCAGTAAAAAACTCAAGAAAAAAATAGGCAAAGTTTTTGGAAAAGAAAAGAAAAATCAAAATTATGAAATTTCTGCAGAATACTCCCACCCCGACGGCAAATCAGAAACCATCACCCTAGACCTAGAAGCCAAACTCGCAAGTTTCCTCTCTTTCTATCAAAAAACCAATATTGACCTACCATCCGACTTCGAAGACACCATCCGTGAACTCTGGGACAGGAATCAAACAGAAATACAAGAAGCTGTGGAACAAAATGGGTTTGATGATATGTTGATTATACCAGCCGATATTCCACTAGCTGACTTAGCAGAAAAGATGAAAATGGAAAAGGGTTACTATTTCTACCAAGTTAAAGAAGATTTTTCCAATGTTAAAAGTCAAAATGTGGATAAACCTCGTATTGTTCTATTTCATCACACCGATAGCTTACCAGAAATTACTCAAAAAACCGGTCTTGATATTCATCTGGATATTACCAGCGCAGATGCACAAAAATTATACAAAACCAATCCAAATAATTACTTAAACACACTTGAAGACGCCATTGTCCTAGAAAGAAAGTATTTTGAAGATACGGGAAAACATCTGTCTGATTACACAAAAAAAAGCGCTCAGTGGTTACCTGGTTCAAAGGCGGGCGCTCGCCTCGTCTACGCGTACTGGCGTCCTACCGATGCTGGGCTCTGCGTGTTTGCGCTTGATGACGAGCGTCACTACGGCTACCTAGGCCTTCGCCCCTCCCGCAGTTTCTTTTGATAAAGTAGATTGTAGCTTGAATTTTTTATTTTCTTTTATTTTTTAATTTTCACCCTGTTAAATAATTTTAAATTTTATTATAATATGTTCTATACTTATATATTAAAATCTATCAAGGATAAAAAGTTCTATACTGGATATACGAAAAATTTAAAATTAAGATTTGAGCAACACGAAAAAGGTTTAGTTAAGTCAACTGAACTACGATTACCATTTAAACTTATTTATTACGAAGCGTGTTTGAACCAACAAGATGCCACCCACAGAGAAAGGTATCTAAAATCATATCACGGTAAAATGTTTATTAGGAATCGGCTCAAATCTTATTTAACAGGGTAAATCTTCGGCTAGTATAACCTCAAGCGATTGATTGGTTTGCCGAAGCGCAAAAGACAAGTGAAAGACGCCTCAAAAGCGGATAATTTGTTTTGAGTGGAATAAATTCACCCTGTTAAATCCCGCAAAGCGGGTTCACTGAAAGTGAAATTTAACAGGGTAAAGAAACTGCAGTTTTGTATTAGGGAAAAGGTATAGACCTAAAGACGCCCTGATAAATGGAGTATTGTTTCCAATCTTGTATAGATAATACAAAGCTAAAAGAGGGGCGGGCGCTCGCCTCGTCAACGCGAACTGGAATCCTACCGATGCTAAGCTCAACGTGAATGCGAATGATGACGAGAATCACAACGACAACCTAGGCCTTCGCCCCTCCCGCCGTTTCATTTTTGATTTCTTGTGTATTTTATCCAGCCCTGTGTCATTTTTCCTATTTCTTGGAGTTTATTTTCTACTTCAAGGTACTGTCTAGCGTCTATCATCAGGCAATTTAGGGAAATTCTAAAAAGTATTTTAAGAAGTTCTGTCTTGCAATTTGTTTTGATGAGAACTTTTTCTTTTTCGTATTTGTCAGCATAACAGGCAAGAATGGAAAGCTCTATAGAATCTAATATTGCATTTTCTATTTTTTCCCCCAGAGAATATTTTTCGTGTTTTGGGAATTTGGATATTATTTTGTGTACCATTTCGTAAAGCACAAAAAGTTTTATTGCAAGTGGTATCTCTAATTTTGAGAAATTACTATGATTATTGTCCATAAAAATTATAATAAATTATTTAATCTTAATAATGTTTTTGATGCGTGGAAAGAATTTAGGCGGGGAAAGTCCAGTAAAGCGGATGTCATGTTTTTTGAAAATCATTTGGAAGATAACCTTTTTGATTTGTATAGAGATTTAAGCGAAGGCGTGTATAGTCATTCATCTTATAAATATTTTACGATTTTTGATAATAAAAAAAGAGATATTTATAAAGCAGAAGTCAGAGATAGAATAATCCATCAAATTGTTTATGATTATTTGCTATCTTTTTTTGAACCTAAATTTATTTCTGATTCCTATGCTTCAAGAATAAATAAAGGACAATATAAGGCAATAAATACTTTTCGCTATTTTGTAAAACTTGCATGTGGCGGTGCGGGAAAATGTTTTGTTTTGAAATGTGATGTCAGAAAATATTTTGATAATATAAACCACAAAATTTTACTTGATTTAATAAAAAAGAAGATCGGTAGTGGGGAAGTTTTTGATATAATAAAAAATATAGTTTTTAGTTATCATTCTTCTCTTGGACTAAATAAAGGAATTCCACTTGGTAATGTTACAAGTCAAATTTTTGCAAATATCTATCTAAATGTTTTAGACGAATATGTAAAAAGAGAATTAAAATGTAGATTTTATGTTAGATATAATGATGATTTTGTCATAATATCAGACAATAAAGACATATTGGAAAAAATTAGAGAAAAGATTATGACTTTCGTAAAAGAAAAGTTACTTTTAGAAATACCCTTGGAAAAAACTAGTATAAGAAAAATAGAATGGGGAATTGAATTTTTAGGTTTTACTATTTTACCTTATGCAATATTACTTAGAAATAAAACAAAAAATAAAATATATTCAAATATTAGTCGAAAAAACCGTGATTCATATCTTAGTATATTAAAACATTGTAATTCCCATAATCTTAGAAGAAAAATTCTTTCAATGGAAAAATTGAATGAAGTTTGATAGAATACTCATATGGAACAACTAGATATTATAGAAGTAAAAAAAGAGGAAAAGCCAGATGAAGTGGCAAAACAGAATGAACACGCCGAAGCTGTGGCACTTGTTGAAAAACACCGAGATTTTTTTGAACATTATGCAAAAGGCAAAATAAAGATTGAGCCAGCACCAAAAGAGATACCGACATTTGCTTTTAATTTGGAGAAAAATACTATTTATATAAATTCAATGTTTTATAAAAATTTGGGTTTTTCGGAGGAAAAGACCGTTTTTGCGACATTGCATGAGATAGAGCATCTTGCAGAAAAAATACAAATTTTATCTGAAGAAGGTGGTGAGAAAAAATTTGATAAATGGTTACAGAGAATAAAAAAATCAAAAGCTTTTTCTTTGATGGATAATTGCGTGGCAGATATTCGAGAAAATCGGGCAGTAATTTCCAAGACCAATGTTGGGATGGGGGAGCTTGAAACAAAAACTTATAAAGAGGATTTATTTCCCGAAATTGATTTTACTTCACAATCTAGACATATTCAGTTTAGTCAAGCACTTTTACGAGAAGCACGAGTCTCTGGTGAATTGTGCACAGTGTCGCCTGAAGTTCGGTTAGCACTTGATGAAGTTGCAAAAGTCAAAGGATTGATGGAAATAATGACAAATCCGGAGACACCGATGTCTATGCGCCTGCGTTTGCAAGATAAATACATTTGGCCAAAAGTTGAAGCACTTTTGGAAAAAGATATTGAAGATAAGAAAAAACAAAAAGAACAAGATAAAAAAGAAAAAGGGGATGGAAAGGGAGAACCCAGTGAACAAGGCGATAAAGAAGAAGGTCAGGAAGGTGAGGGTGAAGGGCAGGAAGGCAAGGAAGGAGAAAAAGGTGGAGATAAAAAATCGCAAAAAGGTAAAAAGAGTGGTGGCGAGGGTGAGAAAAAAGACGGAGAAAAAATAGAAGGTAGTGGAGGCGGAGAAACAAAAGACGAAACTGATCCAAATAAAATTTTTGCCGATGAATATGCAAAAGTAGAAAAGAAATTTCCTGAAGCAGTACCTTTGGAAGAAATAGAGAAAGCTTTTAAGGAATATAAAGAAGCGCAAAAAGGTAAAGATAGTAAAGATAAAGCTGACGAGGATTATGCCAAGAAAATTGGTGTGGAAAAGAAGGACTTGCAGGATTATAGGAAAATTGTGGAGGATTTAGAGAAAATAGTAAATCCTGAGACAGATGTGGGTATTATAGAAGAATTAAAAAATCTTTTTTCCAGAATTATTTCCAAAAGATTAAAACTAGCTCAAGCACCAAAATATCCTGTAGATGAAGGGGACGAGCTTGTAGATCCGGCACAGCTTGTCGCAGATGTAAAATCAGGCAATCTTCAACCGAAGGTTTGGGAAGATACTGAAATAAAAGAAAAGAAAGGTGAAAGATTTGGCGAAGTGGAAATTACTCTTGTTTGTGACAGGTCTGGTTCAATGGCAGGTCAAAAAGCCGAGGAGCAAAGAAAGTCCGCAGTTCTCGTAATGGAAGTTTTGAAAGAATTTGCTGAACTTTGTGAGGCGGAAAAGAGAAATATAGATAAACCGTTAGAAGTAAAATCAGAAATTTATAGTTTTGCCGGTAGTAGTGAAGATAAAAAACCAATAAAAGTAATGTCATCTGAATTAGGCGAGGGTGAGAGAATAAAGGTCTTCAAAACACTTTGCGATACAACTGGTCCAAGGACGACAGATTATGACTGTCTAGAAGCAATAGGTAATGTTTTGGACGATAAGATAAAAATTAGAATAAAAATAGGGGAATTAAAAAAGATTGTTATTGTCTTTACAGATGGTGAGAGTAATAATCCTGGGGCAGTGCAAGTGCAATTAAAAAATCTAAGAGATAACGGGGTGATAGCTATTGGAGTAGGAATTACGAGTGAAGGTGCACCTGTTTTGTCTACTTATGCACCAAATGCTTTGGTTGTGGAAGATGTGTCAAAACTCCCAATTATTTTAGGCGAACTTTTGAGGGAACATTTGAAAGATTTGTAATTCACCCTGTTAAATTATTTTAAATTTTGTTATAATAATACTATGAATTTCGAATCCATCACCCAAATGGCCAAAGCCACCAAATCACCAGAAAAATCTCCAAAACTGGAGAAACCCCAATCGGAACTCCGAGCTACTTTGGAACAAAGATTAAAATCTCTTAAACCCACCTTACAGGATGGAATAAAGGAATATGAACAAGCCTTGGAAAACGATGTTTTTGATGATGCCCCAGGTGAACCAGAAGGTACAGGCGAAAAGAGAAAGGAAGATATGCAAAGAAAACTTACTGATATGGCAGACAGAGCAGAAAAGATAAAAAACACACTAGACAGTGATAAACCTTTACCTCAATCAACTCCCGAAATCTCCACTACTTACACTCGTCCTGATGGTAAATCGGAAACCATCTCTCTAGACATTGAATCCAAACTTACAGATTTTCTTTCTTTCTACAAAAAAACCAACATTGACTTACCACCAGACTTTGAAGACACCATCCGCGACATCTGGGAGAGAAATCAATCCGAGATTGAACAAGTAATTCAGAAGAATGGTTTTGATGATATTCTTCTTATACCTGGCAATATTCCACTTGCTGATATTGCAGAAAAGTTGAAAATGGAAAATGGCAATTTCACCGGCTCAAACTTTGATGACGGTGGTGGTTTTGCCGGAGCAGTCAGCCAAAATACCGATAAACCTAGAATCATTCTTTTTCATAAAAAAACCTTACCAGAAGTCCAAGCAGAAACAGGTCTTGATGTGCACCTAAATATCACGGCAGGCGAGGCTTTGAAGTTGTTTAATAAAAATCCGGATGAACATATGACCTTAAATGATTTTATAATAATGGAAAGAAAAGTTTTTGAAGAATCGGGTGTCCATATCTCTGACTGGAATAAAAAAAGTGCTCAATGGTTGAACACCAAATCGGGCGCTCGCCTCGTCTGCGCGTACGGGGATCCTACCGATGCTGGGCTCGGCGTGGATGCGTTTGTTGACGAGTATCACTACGACAACCTAGGCCTTCGCCCCTCCCGCTGTTTCTTTTGATAAAGTAGATTGTAGCTTGAATTTTCTATTTTCTTTTATTTTTTAATTTTTAATGCCCCGCGTTCTGACGCGGGGCAGATTTTGAATTTTTTAAATTCCATTTGTATTTTTTTATTAAAAATGTTATACTCTTATCTATATGGTAAATCGAATGCGACATAACAGATCCCAGAGGGGAAGTACAAGATCACATCACGCTTTAAAAGGTGTGAGACTTTCAAAATGCCCAGACTGCGGATTGCCTATTTTAAATCACAGGCTTTGTGCAAATTGCGGTAAATACAATGGCAAACAAGTAGTCAGTAAAGAAGTAAAAGTTTCAAAGAAAGTTACAAAAGGAAAAAAGGCAGAAAAAGTAACAAAAGCAAAATAAATTTCGTGTAGTTTGGGTTGGGGTTTAGTTTTTTAACATTCACCCTAAAAAGGGCAAAATATATGGCAAACAGGCACCTTGCAAGATCAATAGTTTTACAAACTGCTTTTGAAAGTGATTTCAGGAGTCTTACAAATGATGCTTCAATCTCTTCTCTAAAGAGAAATATTGCCGAATTTGGCGGGGGTCCGGATGACCTCTCTTTTGCTACGGCTCTTTTTTCAGGAGTGTGGGGCAAGAAAACCGAGCTGGATAATATTATTACCAAGGCTGCACCCGATTGGCCTTTGGAAAAGATTTCAATTGTGGACAGAAATGTCTTACGAATCGGACTTTACGAGCTTCTTTTTTCGGATAGGAAAGAAGTTCCCGCAAAAGTTGCCATCAACGAGGCCATTGAAATTGCAAAAGCATTTAGTGGAGAAAAAAGTGGTGGATTTGTAAATGGAGTTCTAGGAACGGTTTACAAAGAGCTTGGTGAGCCGGGCAAGAATGAAGTTTCTCAGAAAAATAATAAAAATCTTCCGTTTGAAGAAATGCCAATTAAAAAACTTGTCGGTGCAGTAGTCTATGCACAAAAAGATGGTGATTTTTATCTTGCTTTTGTTCACGATGTTTTTGGTAAATGGACTTTGTCAAAAGGAAAGCTCACTGAAGGCGAGGAGCTCTATGATGGACTCAAAAGAGAAATAAAAGAAGAGCTCGGACTTGATATAAAAGCAGAAGATGAACTTCAATCAAACGAATACGTCGCAAATCATCCTCAAGAAGGAAAGATGCGAAAGCAAGTAAAATATTTTCTTGCAAAAGCAGACTTCAAAGATTTGAAACTTGGTGAAAGTGGAGGACTTGATGATGCAAAGTGGTTTAAAGTCAGTGAAATTCAAACACTAAATTTCTATGAAGACATCTTGCCAATTATCACAAAAGCGATTACTATTCTAGGAAGCAGAGGATAACACGAAAAAGATGAAATCCCGTAGTAGAATTTCAAATCATTGCTTTTGTTTTTTAAAACGGGAATGTCAAATAATGTCGATATTTATTAAACTTAATTAGAATCACAAATTGTATTTAGCAATAAAAACAATTTGAAATTTCACTACGGGATGAAAGATTTTACAAAATTTGAGGAAATTATAGGAATAAATTTTAGAGACAAGAATTTATTGAAACAGGCCTTTACACACAGGTCTTATTTGAATGAACACAAAGAGTCGGAAATCGTGCATAATGAAAGATTGGAATTTCTCGGAGATGCAGTGCTTGAACTCATCGTTACAGAATATTTGTATACAAAATATCCGGATGAAACCGAAGGTAGTCTTACCTCATATCGTGCAGCTCTCGTAAATGCAGAGACAATGTCAAAAGCTGCATCTAGAATAAATATGAATGACTTTCTTTTACTTTCAAAAGGCGAGTCAAAAGATACCGGTAGAGCAAGGCAAATCATTTTAGCAAATACAATAGAAGCACTTATCGGTGCACTTTTCCTTGATCAGGGTTATGAAATTGCAAAGTATTTTATTTCTAAAAATATTTTTTATTTGATAGACGACATTGTCTCGGCAAATACTTGGATGGATGCAAAGAGTAATTTTCAGGAAGCTTCTCAAGAAAATGAGAGCATAACACCTCTTTACAAGACAATTAGCGAAGATGGCCCAGACCATGACAAAGATTTTACTGTTGGAGTTTATTTGGATGATGAATTGATTGCTTCCGGAGTAGGAAAATCCAAACAAGAAGCCGAACAAATCGCCGCGAAGCTTGCCCTCGAAAAAATGGGCTGGGATAAATAAAATGATAAAGCCGGAAGATTTAAAAGGGGCTTCTAGAGAAGTGGATTTAGAAATTGTAAGACAACAAAAAATTGTTGAGATTAACAGATTGTTGGGGTTATATTACGATAAGCTTGAAAAGGATGAAGTAACTGAACAAAAAGTTGACGAGAATTTGAGGAAACAAATTGAATTGGGCAAGGTCTTAGAATCAAAAGGGTTAGAACCTACAAATTATTTGTTTTGGCATATTATGATTGGAAGTACTTTGCCACCAGGAATAAGTGAATCAGATATGGAATTCGATACACCAGAAGGCGATATTGAAAGACTGATAAGGGAAATTACTGTTTAATATTCTTTGTTTTAACTACTTAGATTTGCTACAATTATAGTGCGTAAAAGCGCGTTGATTAAACATGTATTTAAAAAGCATAGAAATAGCAGGGTTTAAATCTTTTAGCAAAAAGAGCTCTTTGAATTTCAATACTCCTATCTCTGCTATTGTTGGTCCAAACGGCTCGGGTAAGTCAAACGTTGCTGAATCTTTCCGTTTTGCACTTGGTGAACAATCCATCAAATCGCTTCGCGGTAAAAGGGCGGAAGACCTTATCTTCAACGGCGGTAAGGACGCGCCTAGAGCAAATCGTGCGAGTGTCAAACTTATTTTCAATAACGTTCAGAGAATATTAAATATTGACCACGACGAGGTTTCTATTGAACGTGTTGTAAATAGAGATTCTTCCAGTGAATATTCCATAAACGGCAGTCAGGTGAGGTTGAAAGATATTATTGAGCTCCTTGCGAATGCAAATATCGGTGCTTCCGGATATCAGATAATTTCTCAGGGTGAGGCAGACAAAATTCTTAATGCAAATATAAAGGAGAGAAGGGAGATGATAGAAGATGCACTGGGGCTCAAAATTTTTCAATACAAAAAAGAAGAAAGTGCGAGGAAGCTCGTGAAGACCGAAGAAAATATAAAACAGGTTGAGTCATTGCGAAGAGAAATTGCTCCGCATATTAAATTTTTGAAAAAACAGGTGGAGAAAATAGAAGGTTTAGTTTTGATGAAAGACAAACTTTGCGGAATGTATCACGACTTTTTCCGAAGAGAAGAAGAGTATATAAATTTTGAAAAAAAGACGATTGCAGAGAATAAAGTTTCTCCGGAAAGCAAAATGCGGGAGCTTGATCACGACCTCACGGTCGCAAAAGAAACCCTTGCAAAATCAAACGCAAAAGACGCAAAAAGCGACAAAGTCATTGAAATAGAAGAAAAGCTGAAAGAGACGAGACAAAATAAAGACAATTTGATGCGAGATATTGGGCGAGTGGAAGGAGAAATTTCCTCAATTTTGCGATTGATAAGGAAGCACGAGGATGAAATGAAATCTCAGTCAGATAAAAAGGTGGAACTCTCATCTGTAGAAAATCTTTCCAAGTCCGTTGATTTAGAAATTACCTCAGCGGAAAAACTTTCCGATATTTCAGAAATTAAAAAAGTCTTCGTTTCTATCAGGAATGTTTTTGCTGAATTTATAAAAAAATACGCAAATGAAGATGACGGTTCTGGGGACGATTTGAAAGACGAAGTCAAAAATCTTGAAGTACAGAAAAAAGAGCAGGAAGCCAAGCTATCTCTCATTAAACAGAGTGAGATTGAACTTTCCGAGCAGTATTCTTTTGTTAAAAGTGAAATTGAAAAAGAAAAAGATTCAAATAGAGATGCAGAAAAATCAGTGTTTCGAATTATTGCCGAACAAAATGAAATTCGTTCCATTCTGTCCGCGATCAGAAGCAGAGAAGAAAATTTGCGACGCGATGAAGATGATTTAAAAAAAGAACTTCAGGAAGCTTCAATTCTCGTAGGTGTTTCCGCACTCCACTTTAAAGATTTTTGGCCTACAAAAGAAAATGGCGAGCCGTTGACTTCCGATGAAATTGTAAAAGAAAATAGGGAAGTTCAGACCGAGAGAAAGCATGTAATGGAGAGAATTAAAATCCGCCTTGAGGATGCTGGGGTTGCCGGTGGGGATGATGTGGTCAAAGAATACAAAGAAACCACCGAAAGAGATGGGTTCCTTGGGCGTGAACTTGAAGACCTCGTGAAATCATCTGAATCACTCAGAAATTTAATAAAAGAACTTGATGAAAAAATTACAATAGAATTTCGAACTGGCGTGCAAAAGATAAACACCCAATTCCAAGAATTCTTCAGCCAAATGTTTGGTGGTGGAAATGCATCTCTCACGATTGTAAAAGAACAAAAACGCAAAAAATCAGATATGAATCTTGGTGTGGAAGATAGTGGGGAAGAAGTTACCGAAGAAAAAGAAGAAGAAAGTGAAGGACTTGATATTGAAGTTAGTTTACCAAAGAAAAAAATAAAAGGACTCATAATGCTTTCCGGTGGCGAGCGAGCTCTTACTTCCATCGCACTTATTTTTGCCGTGTCACAAGTCAATCCTCCACCATTTATTATTTTGGATGAGACAGATGCCGCTCTTGATGAAGCCAATTCAAAAAGATACGGCGATATGATAGAAAGCTTGGCAAAATATTCTCAGCTTATTCTCATCACCCACAACAGAGAAACAATGTCCCGCGCCGGCGTGATTTACGGAGTCACAATGGGCAATGATGGTATCTCAAAACTCCTTTCCATTCAATTTGATGAGGCGGTGGCGGTGGCAAAGTGACATTTCCTAATGTCATCCCGGCGGAGGCCGGGATCCATTATTCTCTAATAAAAAGCCCTTATTTTTAGCCATTTTCTGTAAAATGCTTGACAAAAAATATGAAAGGTGCTATACTTGAAGTAGGCTCGAAGTTAGGTTTATCGCTTAACCTCAATCGGTACAAAAGTACCACAAGCGAAGAAAAAAGAGGAAAAATGAAGAAGTTCCCATACAAGTTGGAGTATTGTCCGAATCCCAATGTTATTCAGATCCAAGCTCGCTCACGGTTCCCGAAACAGGGCAGTATGGATATACTGAATCTGCGACTCGGAGGTAAGGATCGCAAGCGTCACCCTCTCTATGTGGCGTTGAGCAAAATCAGTGGAATCGAGTCGGCATCGGCGACAGGTAGTGGTTACTGCCTTCAGGTCGCCAAGGCCAACGACCTGTTCTCATGGGATGAGATTCTGCCGAAGATTCTGGCTGCGATTCAGACTGCACTAGCAGGCAAGCGCCAGATGGCTCAGGTCGGTGAAGCAGTGCGTCCGAGCAGGGAGTATCTCATTGGACTCCGGCTCCAGGGATGCGACGTCTGAAGTATCAACAAGTCCATTTAGTGGGCGGAAAAAGTTTCCGCTTCCGAGAGTGGGCTTTTTCTTTTGCAAAATTTATTTAAATTATTTTATAATCCACGGTCTTTCTATCCGCGTCCGCATTTATGAGTTTAATTTTTACTTTGTCGCCGAGGGCGAATTTCTTTTTAGTTTTTTGACCGATGATGGCGTATTTCTTTTTGTCCAAAACATAGAAATCGTCGCCGATGCTTGAGAGCTTTACCATTCCTTCGGTTTTTGTATCTTTTTCTTCTACATAAATGCCCCATTCCGTAACGCCCGTGATAGAGCCGTCAAAAATTTGTCCAACTTTGCTTGAAATAAATTCGATTTGTTTGAGTTTTTTTGCTTCTCTCTCGGCTTCGGTTGCGCGGATTTCATTTTGGCTACTTTCGGTGGCGATTTTCTCGTAATTTGCCCAGTCGGCTTCGGTGAGATTTTCTTTGTTGATTATTTTGTCCAAAATTCTGTGAATGCAAAGGTCAGGATATCTTCTGATAGGTGAAGTGAAGTGCGTGTAAAATTCAAAAGCCAGACCAAAGTGCCCAATGTTTTTTGTGGAGTAAACGGCTTTTGACATTGACCTTATTGCAGTGGTTTTGATAAGTGCTTCTTCATCTTTTCCTTCAATTTTTTTGAAAAGCATTTGCAGGTCCTTTCCGGTAATCTCACCATTTTTGTTTCTAGGTAGAGTGTGTCCGAGCGCGTGCACAAAAAGTGAAAGTTCGGCGATTTTTTCTTTGTCTGGAATATCGTGAATTCTGAAAATAGGAGAGAATTTGAATCCACGATTTTTTATCATTTTGTAAAGGAATTGTGCGACTTCTCTGTTTGCAAGAAGCATGTATTCCTCCACGAGTTTGTGAGTATCTAGGCGAACTTTTTTGTGAATTGCGAGAACTTTACCATTTGTATCCATTTCAAACTCAATTTCTTCATGCTCAAAATCAATCGCACCTTTTTGGATTTTTTCGGCTTGAAGTTTCTTGGCGATTTTGTTTAGGGTGTCTAGTTCGTAGAAAAATTCTTTTCCGTCTTTGCCAAGGTCCGACCTTGGTATTGAGGTATGTGTGTTATAATATGTTTTTGCTTGATTATCCAAAACCTCCTGTGCGCTTTCATAGGAAAATCTTTTTGCGGATTTTATAACTGTCTTTCCAAACCATCTTGAAAGCACTTTTGCATTTTTATCAACTTCAAAAATCGCCGAGTAAGCCATTTTTTCTTCGCCCTCATTCAAACTGCAAAGATTGTCGGAAAGAATTGAAGGAAGCATTGGAATTGTTCTGTCCGGCAAATACACGGAAAATCCTCTTTTTCTTGCCTCCTTATCCATCTCGGTTTTCTCACGAACATAAAAAGAAACATCAGCAATGTGAACGCCAATTTCAAATTTATCATCCGAAATTTTCTTGAATGAAATTGCGTCGTCAAAATCCTTTGCGGTCTTTGGGTCAATTGTGAAAGTTAAGGTATTTCTGAGATCTTTTCTTTTTTTGATTTCTTCTTGCCAGATTGATCTTGAGTTTGCATCCACTTGTTTGGCTTCGTTTTCCACTACTGCCTCAAATTTAGAATCAAAACCTTTTTCCGAAAGAATGGATTTCATTTCGGCAGTATTATCGCCTTTTTTACCGAAAATTTCTTGGAGTTTTCCTTCGGCGTCTTTACCAATGTCGCCCCAGTTTGTAATTAGAACAGAAGCTTTTTGACCGAGATTTTCTTTACTTGCGCCTTCTGTAATTTTGATTGTCGTTCTAGCTTTTTTGTCGTCGGGAATTAAAACAAAATCATTCTCTCTCATTTCCACAGTTCCTGAAAAAAGTTTTTTGTTTCTTTTGAGAATTTTTTCCACACGTCCTTGCTGGCGTTCTCTCTTTGATGGTGCGGATATGGAAATGAGCACGGTATCTTTGTGCCATGCATTTTTCAAAAATTCACTCTTGATTTCGATATCTTCCTTAAAATCAAGCAGAGAAACATACCCCAGACCTTTGCCTGTGATACTTATGAGCCCTTCATATGATTTTATTTGATTTCCTTTTTGCTTGTGATTGTCCATGAATAACTATTTATCAACTGTAGCAAAAAATTTGACATTTGTCAGCTTTTTGTTAGTATGCTTTGTATGTTAATTATTAGATTGCAAAGGGTGGGAAGAGTTCATGAGCCGACTTTTAGAATTGTGCTTACGGATTCCAAGAACAGCACAAAGAGCGGAAGGTACCTAGAAGTGCTTGGTTCTTATGATGCTCGCGCAAAAGGCATTTGTACTGTGGATGCTGAAAAAGTAAAACACTGGATTTCCAAAGGTGTTCAACTTTCCGGAACTGTCAAAAATTTTCTTATTGAACAAAAAATAATCACTGGTAAAAAAATAAATGTTTTACCAAAAAAGACTGTTCCTAAAAAAGAAGAAGTAAAAGAGGAAGCTAAACTAGCAGAAAAGGCAGAAGTAAAAGCTGAAGAACCAAAAGTAGAAGAAGCTCCTAAAGAAGAAGTAACCCAGTAGTGAATTTTGGCATCGGGTTTTCGGAAAAACCCAAATGAGCTAAATCTAATCTTATATCAAAAGTATTTTTTGTCTGAAGTTTTTTATATTATAGGAGGTTTTTCAATGCCAAAATCTACTACTGGGTGTTGTTTGCATTTTATTTTTATGATACACTTTGAATAGGCAGTATAAATAAATTTACAGGTCGAATTACTGCATGATAATAATGAATTAATTTACAAAAAAAATATGTCAGAAAACGATGTAAAGTTTCTTGAGTATGTTGTGAAAGCTCTTGTGGATGTTCCAGACAAAGTGGTCATTACAAGGACAGTAGATGAAATGGGTGTTTTACTTACTCTTACAGTAGACAATGCCGATATGGGCAAAGTTATTGGAAGACTCGGTAACACAGCCAAAGCCATCAGAACACTTCTTAGAGTTGTCGGTATGAAAAACAATTCAAGAGTGAACTTGAAAATCAACGAACCAGAAGGAAGCACAAGAGGAGAATTTGTCGCTGGTGCAGCTAGACCAGAAATGAAATCTTCCAAGACCGTAGACGAAGCAATGGCAGATCTCAAGTTCTAGTTTCAATTAAATTAGAAAATTTCAAAACCGCTCGCAAGGGCGGTTTTGATTTGCTATTTTTGTATTTTTGTGGTATTTTAAGTAAAATGAATTTTCATATTATTACATTATTTCCAGAGTCATTTAGCTCGTATTTGAATGAGTCAATCTTGGCACGGGCGATAAAAAATAAATTTTTGAAAGTGGAATTTTACAATCCGCGAGATTTTGTGAAGCCGACGAAAGTACAGGCAAAAAAAAATAAGCCGTATCTGAGAGTTGATGATATTCCATATGGTGGAGGTCCTGGAATGATAATGCAAGCGGAGCCAGTGGCAAAAGCTGTTGAAGTTATATTGAAAAAAATAAAAAATCCCGGTAGTAAAATTCTGAAGACAGAATTTACTACGGGACTTCGCCGTAATAAGAATGTTAAGATAATCTTTTTGGTACCCGATGGAAAGATGTTTGATACGAGTTATGCGAAATTAACGGCTCGGAAATATTCCGATATTATAATAATTTGCGGAAGATATGAAGGAATAGACGAGAGAATAAATAAAATATTTAAGACGGACAAAATTTCCGTAGGAAATTTTGTCCTGACTGGTGGGGAATTACCGGCAATGATTATTTTGGATTGTATGGCAAGGCAAATCGATGGAGTTCTCGGAAATTTTTCATCTCGCGAAGAAGAACGTGTTGCAAGTAGTGAAGTTTACACTCGCCCAGAAGTTTTGACTTTCAAAAACAAAAAGTATGCCGTTCCAAAAATCCTTTTGTCCGGAAATCACGCCAAAATTGAGGAATGGAGAAACCATGGCAAGGTCTGACCTTGCCATGGGATGGAATTTTTTTATTCATTACTTTCAATTTTGTATGTTAGAATAACTTCTATGACACAAAAGCAAGCGCTGGATATTTTGAAAATGGGTTTTAATTGCTACATTACGGGAGCGGCTGGAAGCGGTAAGACGCATCTTTTGAATGAGTATATAAATTTTTTGAAAAATAAGGGAGTGGATGTTGGTGTGACTGCGTCAACGGGAATTGCGGCGACTCACCTCGGTGGTTCTACAATACATTCTTGGGCGGGGATTGGAATCAAAGATGAAATGAGTAATTATGATTTGGAAGATTTGGAAAGTAAAAAATATATTTATGACAGATTGAAAAATACGCAGGTGCTTGTGATTGATGAAATCTCAATGCTTCATCATTTTCGACTTGACCTTGTGGACTTGGTGGCGAGACATCTTCGCAGAGTGGATGCACCTTTTGGTGGAATGCAGGTGATATTGTGCGGAGACTTTTTTCAGCTTCCGCCGATTTCAAGAATGGGAGAGAGAGAATCACACTTTTCTTACAAATCCTCGGCATGGAGGGATTTAAATTTAAAATTTTGTTATCTGGAGGAACAGCATAGGCAGAAAGAGGGGAATCTTCTTAGAGTTCTAAATGACATCCGTGGAAATTGTGTGAGCGAAGTTACGATTGAGATTTTGGAAGGAAGAAAAAATCAAAAAACTTTGCAAAATATTGAGCCGACGCGCCTGCATACTCATAATATAAATGTAGATACAATAAATGATGGGGAGCTTAACAAAATTTCTGGACAGACTTTTATTTTTAATATGGAAAGTAAGGGCAGACAGCCACTTGTGGATATTTTGAAAAAAAGTTGTCTTGCTCCGGAAGTTTTGAAATTGAAAATTGGTGCAAAAGTAATGTTTGTAAAAAATAATCCTGAACTTGGATTTGCAAACGGAACGCTCGGAAAAATTGTTGATTGCAGGTACGGACATCCGAGGGTTTTGACGACTTCAAATAAAATAATTGACGTGGAACCAGCGACTTGGATGATAGAGGAAGAAGGAAAGTTGAAAGCACAAATTCAGCAGTTTCCACTTCGCCTGGCATGGGCGATAACCGTGCACAAAAGCCAAGGAATGAGTTTGGATGCCGTGGAGGTGGATTTGTCAAAATCATTTGAAAAAGGCATGGGATATGTCGCCCTTTCGCGTGTGAGGTCCCTAGAAGGCCTAAATTTGCTCGGACTCAATGGTGTGGCCCTTTCTGTAAATGACGAGGTTTTGGAGTATGACGAGATGTTTCGTAAGAGGTCAGAAATTGATGTGAAATTTTTGGAGGCGATGGATGAGAGCGAAAAGTCGGAAAGACAGGCGAAATTTTTGGAAAAAATTTCGCCTGCTGACGGCTCCGTTCACGGCAAAAAAAAAGTTTCCGCTTCCGACAAAGTTAAGGAAATGATTTTGGAAGAAAGAGGTTTGAAAGAAATTGCAAAAATAAAAAATGTAACAATAGATACCGTCATTGCTCACTTAGAAAAAATAATTGAAAAAGATCCAAGCATTGATATTTCATATTTAAAAAAAGAAGTCCCGACAAACAAATTTATAAAAATATATTCCGCTTTCAAAGATTTGTATGGTGATAACCGCGACTTCCTGTTGTCCCCAGTTAAAAACAAACTTGGAAATGGTTTTACTTTTGAAGAATTGAAGGTGGTGAGGTTGTTTGTAAAAAAAGCACTGTCTTAAAAAAGTAGATTAACAAGACACAGATTTTAGTATAGAATAACAGTATGAAGTTTGAACAATTAGGGCAAAAAACGGACTCGCAAGGTGAAATTTCAGCTCAGGAAAGCGAGCTCTTTATGATGGCCAAAATGGAAACCGCAGATGAAAAAATTTTGGAACAATTTACACTAGAACAACAAAAAGAAATCAAAGAGAAACAAAAAATTCTTTCCTCCCTGGCTTATTATATCAGCAAGGATTTTCAGATACCTATCGTTTTAGGTTTGCCAACAAAAGAATGTCCAAGCGGTTGGAAGTGGGTAAAAAATATGAAAGATGGAACGCAATTTATTCAAATGAATGCTCATGATTTATTGACTAAGCCAATGGACTATCTACGCTTTGTCACTTCTCACGAAGGTGGACATGCCAGGATATCTCGTTTTGATTTCGTTGATATGACAGTTTATAACGAAAGAGGTTTTTCTTTTTTATTGAATGCCATAGAAGATCCACGAGACAATAATTTTGTGGCGGCTAACTATCCGCGTTTTGCCGAGCAGATGAAGCTGATTTATGAACAAGAGGAGATTTCAGAAAAAGAAACAAAGAAAAAAGCCAGTGATATGTTTGGTTTTCAACCTAGATTTATGCAGGCTGGTTTTGAGTATATAAGACAATGGTATCGGGAAAGGACGAAGCAAAGTGCGGATATTTCCGCCGAATTACCAGCTGAAGTGCGAGCCGTCGTTAAAAAGACTATGGAATCAGCCAGCGGTGCTTGGAAAACTTATCCCACAAAAGAATTAGCCGATAAAGGTGGTGTTTTGTCTAGTGGTCAAAAAGTAGATGGGGAGAAAATGATAACCGAATATGCCAAGCAATCATATGAAATTATTTTGGAAGAAATCTGGCCGGAATATCAGAAATTAGTAGAAAAAGATTTAGAGGATCAGAAAATGTCTGAACTACTAAAGGATCTTCAAAAAGAAAAACAGGAAAGAGAACAAGGTGAATCTGGTGATGAAAAAGGAAGTAAAAGTGGTGAAAAAAAAGATGGGGAGGGGAAAGGTGGGGACGGGTTACCAAAAGAATTAAAGGATAAGCTATCACCAGAAGAACAAAAAGAGCTTGAGAAAGCTATAGACAAAGCAATAGAAGATTCGAAAAAAGACGCAGAAAAATCAGAAGGTCAAGATACAGGTAAATTCAAAGCTATAGATATAGATTCACTTTCACCAGAATTGAAAAAGAAAATTCAGGATTTCTTGGATTCCTTGCCGGAAGAAAAGAAAAAAGAATTAGCAGAAAAAGCTGAGAAAGATCTGAGAGATTTTGAGAAGGAAATTGAAAAGGAAAGAGAGGGGAAATTGGTGGAAAATCCAGAGGAGAGAGAAAAAAGAGAAAGTGCGGAAAAATCGGAAAGAGAAAAAGAATTAGAGAAAGATAAAGACACGGAGGATGCTGATAAAAAAGAAAAAACGGATAAGAAAAAAGAACTGGATGAAAAAAAAGAAGCAGAAGAGAAGAGAAATAAAATAATAAAAGATTCCGAAGAAATGCTTGAAAGAGTGAGAAAAAGCCTAAAGGGGCAAGAAAATGAATATCAAACAGAAATGAAACGGCTAGCCCCACAGATCAATTCTCTGAAAGAAAAATTAGCCGAAATATTTCAAGAGAGAAGGAAAAGAGGCATTAAAACTGGTTTTGAGGAAGGAGAAGAAATAGATGTGGAAAGACGCTTGCAAGAAAAAGCTAAGGGTATTTCTATTTTTGAGAGCCGTGCTTGGAGACGAACGGAATTACCAAAAGAGAAGGATTATGCAATTTCCTTGCTTGTAGATTTGTCTGGTTCAATGGAAGGTGAAAGAATAAAAGAGGCATTTGAAGCGACTGTCCTTTTTACTGAGGTCTTGAATTCTCTGGGTATAAAAACAGAAATCTTGGGTTTTAACGATCGCCTCTACGAATATCAAAAATTTAATGACCGACTTTCTGGGGATATAAGAAAAAAAATAATTACGATGGAAAGTCGAGTTCATTTGTCTGGGAGTGGATATAATGATGATGGTTGGGCTGTTACTGAAACGGCAAAAAGATTACAAGCAAGAAAAGAAAAAGAGAAACTTTTGCTGGTTATTTCTGATGGTGAGCCAGTAAATTCAAACAGACATGATGGTCCAGAATACGAGCTTGGAACGGTGGTAGAAAAAATAATGAGAGAGGGTGAAGTAAAAATAGTCGGACTTGGCTTGGGCCGTTCGGGAGTGGACGCTGTTAAGCAATTTTACCCAAAACATCTATTAGCTAATAGTGCCGAGCAAATGATTGAAAAGATTGGTGATCTGCTTTTAGAAGTAATAAAAGGGTGATATAATAAACATATGTCCATTTCATTAAGAGATTTTATAAAAACCGCTGAGAAATCCAAAGAAGCTTC
The DNA here is from genome assembly GCA_903832855.1 of uncultured bacterium. Classification (GTDB taxonomy): domain Bacteria; phylum Patescibacteriota; class Minisyncoccia; order Phycocordibacterales; family GWA1-40-21; genus CAILDB01. Next base: position 19,858 of record CAILDB010000012.1, read on the forward strand.
TATTTTGGTTGCCGAAATGACGATGGATATGTCCGAATATTCAAAATTATTGGAAAATTTAGGTTATTTTTGTGTAGTTGATTCTAGTGAAGCACAAAAATATTTTGGAGAGGGTAGGAAAGTTTATGGGGTTGTATCAGAAAAAAACGCAGATTTTTATTATACCTTGGCCAAGGACTATGCTGGAGGAGATATCCATCTTTTTGATTTTGTTAAAAAAGAAAAAATCTGGATTACGCCAAATAGAGAGACCTCGGCTTTTGTTTTGATAATTCAGCTAAAGGATATTGAAAATCTCAAATCAAAAGGTTATGATTTTTCCACTGTTTGCGAGTCGGCTTATAGAAAATAAATTATTATAAAATTAAATAAATAAAAAAATGGAAGGACTACCAATAATACAAAATCCAGAGATACCAGAGGAGATACCAAAAAGAAAACCAGAAAAAATAAAATTTGGTAAGCTTGGCGTTGCCCTTGAAGTAGCTGAGAATAGAGGTAATGCTCGAGATACGAGAGAATATGAGGATGATTTTAAGATTCCAACCATTGAATGGATGGAGGGTGAGATTGCTATGGCATTTCGAGAAAATGAACCGATTTTGATTGAGGGTGGAACTGGTATTGGTAAAACAAGGACAGTGGAGAGGATGTGTGCCCAACTTGGTTATGAATTATATAAGCTTCCTTGTTCTTCCTCTACCACAGAAAGGGAAATGATGGGGCGTTATGTTTCCAATTCCGAACGAAAGTCAAAATTAGATCCAGAAGTCATTTTTGCTCTTGGGGTTATTGCCGAAGGGCTCAAGGAGGAACCTGGTAAAATAAAAGTTATATATTTAGACGAAATAAATGCTATGGACGGAGCTGTCGGTGCCAGATTGCATGATATTTTAGATGAAGCAAAAAAAGAAAAAGTAAAGGGAAGAGTAAAACTTGTGGAAGATGCTGGAGAAGTTTTAGAATTTGATCCTAAAAGAGTAAAGATAGTGGCTACGATGAACTCCGCCGATTCAAAAAATACTCACGCCCAGAAATTATCCGAGGCACTACTACGGCGTTTTACTTACAAGAGAACAGTAGATGAATTGCCAGACGTGGAATTTTTAAGCATTGCTTTACAAAAATTTCAATCAAATGAAATTCTGAAGGATTTACCGGGTATTTCCGATGAGGGGGAATTGATAAAGGCATACTCTGAATGTCATAAGGCCTTACAGGGTTTAAAAAGAAATAATCAGATTGGCGTAGGCGTCGCTCAAGATTTTAAATTTGAAGATATAGATTATCTAAAGAGAGTAATCAAAAAAGTGGCAGTATTTTGGGAAGACGGTATCTTTACCGATTTGCCATCGGCTTTCAGAGAGGCTGTAAAAATCGTTTATACCGGTATGATTGTTGATCCAACTGAAAGAAAAATGATGGAGGAACAGATTTCTAAATTGGATTTCAAGCCAGTGGAAGATCCCAACAGAAAAGGTTTGGATGACAGGAGAAAAGCCAAAAAGTTGGCTGAAGAAGCGGAAAGAAAAAAGAAAGAAGAGGCAGAAGCTTTGAAAGCTAAAACCGAGTTGGGCAGGGCTGAATTGGCACTTGAAGAAATCAAGAAAAAAGAGGCTAAATTAAAAATGGCACTCCGAAAAGGTAAAAAAGAGCTGTCTGGCGAGACGGCAGAAGCAGAAGAGATTTCAGTAGAATATAAAAGAAAAGATACTAAAGGCAAAGAAAAATCCGAAACTATTTCTTTAAACTTTGAAAAAGAGCTTACTGATTGGACTGATTTTTATACTAAACACGGTATTGAGTTACCTGCAGATTTTGCTGAACAGATGCAAGACATATGGAATAGAAATGCAGATGTGATAACAGAAGCTATCAAAGAAAAAGGGTTCAATAATGTTTTATTTATTCCAGATGGCCTTCCTTCATTGTCTATTTTGGACGAAAAGATGACGGAAGGTTATGAAAAAGCAAAAGGAAACAAGACATATTGGGAAATGAAAAAAGAAGAAATCACGGAGAAAAGAAGCGGTGGTCGAATTATTTTACTTCACGATTCTATTGAACCAGATGATATTCCTGAATTGGCCGTAACCCTAGGAAAAACTGCCCAATCCTTTTTGGACGCCAAAGAAGAACTTACAGTTTCTGAATACCTACTTTTGCAAAGGGAAATATTTGAAAAAACGGGTAAACATATAGACGACAAAAGAACCAGTTGGGTTCCTGGTGCTAGGGTCGGTTCCGGTGTCGTTCGTGCCTGCTGGGGTCCTGATGGTGCGCAGGTGGGTGTGAATTCCGGTGCGCCTGGCGATTCCTTTTCTGATATTGGGTGCCGGCTCTCCCGCTGTTTCAAATAAGTTAGCTTTTAACTTTTATTATTTTAAATTCTTTTTTTAATTTTTTAATTTTAGCTTTAGAAAATTTACTGGTGGAATAATGTAAAATATGCTATAATAGATATATATGAAATTTAGACCAGCATTGTTTTGGGATACCAATCCAGATAAAATAGATATCCAAAAAAACGCTCAATATATAATTGAGCGAGTTTTGGATTTGGGTGAGGATAAGGAAGTAAGTTGGTTGTGGAAGACATATGACAAGTTACTTCTTAAGAACACGGTATTAAAATCTAGGTCGCTTAGACCAAGTTCAAAAACATTATGGACTCTTCTTCTAAAAAGTTAATAAATTGGCATTATGAAATCTTGCCTGTTGAGACGAAACAGGCTCTTGATTTTTTGTCTAAGGAAAAATGGTTAGAAAAATCAGGATGGTATTTGGCTGGCGGGACAGCTCTAGCTTTGCAAGTAGGAAATCGTAGGTCTGTTGATTTGGATTTCTTCACAACCCAAAAAGATTTTGATGAGAAAAAATTATTAACCAATTTTATTGGAAATTCAAATTGGCAGACATCTGTAGAAGAAAAAAATACCATCTATGGAGTGCTTTTGAACGCAAAAATTAGTTTTATTGCCTATCCTTTTTTCGTTCCCAAACAAGAATTCATCCAATATGGCTCAATCAATGTTTTGTCGCCTATTGATATCGCGGTGATGAAGATAATCGCCGTTTCTCAAAGAGGAAGGAAGAGGGACTTCTTTGACTTATATTGGTGTGCCAAAAATATTAAATCTTTAGACAATTTAATTACAAAATTAAAAGTTCAGTATCCTTCAGTGGCGCATGATTACAATCATATTTTGAAAAGTTTGGTTTATTTTGCCGATGCGGAAAGCGACCCAGAACCGGAAATATATTTTAAAGCAAGTTGGAAAGAAGTGAAAGATTTTTTTGAAAAAGAAATTCCTAGAATAACAGTTGAATTAATCGGCTTAAATTAAATTCTTTGGTGAGTACGGTCTATGAGTTAGGAAATAGGCCTACCAAAGTGCCCAAGTAAGATAGAAGATGGCGAAGAGATGTCGCTGTAATGTCTTAAGTAAGGAGGGTAATAGATAAAGAAACAGCAGTTTGACCTTGGGGAATATGTCGCCCTAATAAATGGAGTATTGTTTCCATGATTGTCCTAGGTAAGGTCAGGCTAAAAGAGAGTCGGTTCCAATGTCGTTCGTGCCTACTGGAATCCTGATAATGCACAGGTGAATGTGAATTCCAATTCGCCTGACAATTCCAATTCTAATATTGGTTGCCGGCTCTCCCGCCGTTTCGTTTATTACTAATACCTTACACCTCTTTCATATTTCAGCCAGTTCATAGCTTGTTTACCTGCCTCTTGGAGATGATTCTCCATTTCCAGATATTTTGGTCCTTCAATCAGTTTACAATTTAAAGCCAGACGAAAGAGGATTTTGAGAAGTTCTATCTTGGTATTGGTTTGTGAGAGAAGTTTCTCCTTATCCAATTTATTGGCGCAATTTGCCATAATCGTCAGCTCCATTGCCGATAAAGTAGTATTTTCTATCTTTTCACCAAGTGTGTATCTCTCAAATTTTGGTAGAGAGAAAATTATCTTATGCACTCTTTCATAAATGACAAAAAGTTCGGTGAGAAGTGGTATTTCTAATTTTTTAAAACTATGATTATTTTCCATAAAAATTTTAATGAATTATTTAATCTTGATAATATTTTATCTGCTTGGCAGATATTTCGGCGGGGAAAGACCAGTAAAATGGATGTAAAAGTGTTTGAAAGACATTTGGAAGATAATTTGTTTGATTTATATGAAGAACTGAAAAATAGTGAATATATACATAGAGCATACAAGTTTTTTGTAGCATTTGATAGTAAGAAAAGGGATATTCATGTTGCGGAAATTAGAGATAGAATTGTTCATCGTTTGATTTACGATTATTTAGTAGAGATGTATGAACCACTTTTTATATCCGATTCATATTCTTCTAGAATTGGTAGGGGGTCACATAAGGCGATAAAAACATTTAGATATTTTGCAAAATTAGTCAGTGGAGAAAACCACGGGAGATGTTTCGTCTTGAAATGTGATATTCAAAAATTTTTTCAGAGTGTTGATTGTGACATCATCGTCCACTTATTGAAGCAAAAAATCACTGATGAAAAAATTTTGAAAATAATGGAAGAAGTTGTCAATAGTTTTAAAGAAGGCATTCCGCTTGGTAATGTTACCAGTCAAATTTTTGCAAATATTTATTTGAATGATTTTGATTTTTTTGTAAAAAATATCCTAAAGGTTAGATACTATGTTCGCTACAATGATGATTTCGTGATTTTAGATAATAACCCAGAACGACTGAGCCTTTTATTAGAAAAAATTAGGGATTATTTGGAAAAAGAAAGATTATTGAAAATACCGGAACATAAGGCAAGTATCAGGAAGCTGCAGTGGGGAATTGACTTTCTTGGCTACACTATTTTACCAAATGCTGTCCTACTTAGAAATAAAACAAAAGCAAAAATGTTTTCTCGTGCAAACGAGAAAAACATAGATTCTTACCTTGGATTACTGAAGCATTGTAATTCGTTTAATCTGCGTCAAAAGCTCATCTTTTGGGTAAATAATAGGGTGTCACAACTTTGAGTTGTTTGATTTGCGATTATTTGTTATTATTTATACATGGAAAGCTTTGAGGCACTTATACCAAAATTTAGAAAAGCTAAGGCGGAAAAAGCAGAGACCGCGGAAACTAAGACCGAGGGACTTTTAGTTGAAGAAAAAACCGAATTATTGAGTCAATTAGAAGATCATATACAAAGAGTCAGTACTGAGAGAGAAAATTTGGAAGCAGAATTAGAAAAAGCCAGGAAATCTGGCAATTTTTCCAAATTTAATAAATTGCAAGAAACCGTCAAAAGTGAAATATCTAAAGCAGAAGGAATTCAAAGAAAGATTGAGGGTAGGACGACCAGTTCAGAAATTTCCGGTGTTTATTCTTCCATAGATGCTGGAGGTAAAGAAAAAATTGAAGCTATTTTATTAAGCTTTGAAGCAGAACTCACTACATGGACTGATTTTTATACTAAACACGGTATTGAGTTACCTGCAGATTTTGCTGAACAGATGCAAGACATATGGAATAGAAATGCAGATGTGATGACAGAAGCAATAACAGAAAAGGGATTTGACCGAGCTATATTTATTCCAGAAATAGTTGACGGTGTAGATTTAAAAAAGATTGAAGAAGAAATGACTAAGAGTTACAAGGAAGAAGCCAAAAAGGCTGGGTTACCTGAGAATGATACTTATTTAGGTATTGATATTAAAAAGGTGGTCAATTCCAGGACGGGTAGTCGCATAATTCTTATTCATTCTGCTCCAGACTTGACGGCTCAACCAGAACTTTTGAAAACTTTGGATAAAAAATATGGAGGGGAGAAAACTGATGGTGTAGACAATAAAGCCGAGGATTTCATTAAGGCGGGTGAAGAACTCACTTTGTCTGAGTGGTTTATCTTTCAGAGAGAAATTTGGGAAAAGACTGGTGTTCATCTTGATGGCAAGAAGGGGTCCGATGGCTATGTCAAACCTACTTGGTGTGGAGGGTCACGGATGGGTTCGGGAGTCGGTTCCCATGTCGTTCGTGCCTGCTGGTATCCTGTTTTTGCCGGGGTGGATGTGGTTCCCATTCGCCTGTCTATTCCGTTTCTAGGTTTGGTTGCCGGCTCTCCCGCTGTTTCCAATAAGTTAGCTTTTAACTTTTATTATTTTAAATTATTTTAATTTTTTCTTTTCCCCTTTGTCATTCCTGCGTAGGCAGGAATCCATCCCTTCTGTCATCCCAGCGGATGCTGGGATCCAGTATTTAATTTATGAAATCATATCTATGGCAAGGTCTGACCTTGTCAAAGGTAGTTATCCACACTTGACCACATAGCGGATGTTGACATATTTTGTGCTTTCGTGTAGGATGTCTCTAGCTTAAAGGAGAATGAGTTGCGGATGGGAGCTTGTTGTAAGTGGATTAAATATCTTGCTTAGAATAATCCAATAATAAAAAAGATAAAAAAATATACACCTTTGAATGGGAGGGGTGCTTTTTTGTCTTCTTTTTGTTATTTGATGATTCTAAGGGTCATTTATTAAGCGTTAATTATTTTTATTAATATGAAACAAGCTTCTTTTGTAACCGGCGGTAAGACACAGAAAAAATATTTCGGAAAATTCAGAAAACCTTTGGTTGATACTCCCAATCTTGTGGAGCACCAGCTCATTTCATACGCAAACTTTCTTGAGACAGGTCTTCCTGATGTGCTCAAAGAATTTTCTCCTATCAAGGACTATGCTGACAAAAAGTTTGAGCTATCTTTCACCGGTTTTGAAATTGAGCAACCGAAGTATGATGAATATCATGCAAAAGACAAAAAGATTTCTTACGAAGGATCACTAAAAGTAAAAGTTAGTTTAAAAAATAAAACTCTAGGCACTGTAAAAGAACAAGAAATATTTTTGACAGAAATTCCTATGATGACAGGCCATGGTACTTTTATTGTAAATGGAATTGAAAGAGTCATCGTCCCACAGCTTGCTCGTTCATACGGTATTTTCTTTACAACAAATGAAAGTAAAGGCAAAAGTTATTTTGGTGCAAAAGTCATTCCAGCAAGAGGTGCTTGGATAGAAATTGAGTCGGATGCAGATGGCGCAATTTATGTAAAAATAGATAAAAAAAGAAAATTCCCAATTCCTTCTCTCCTTCGTGTTCTTGGCGTTAAGACAGACAAGGAAATGCTCGACCTTTTTGCGGGTGATGAAGAGACAAAGAAAGTAATAGAGACATCTTTGACGAAAGATCACGCCAAAACTCAAGACGAATCATATGTGGAAATTTATAAAAGACTTCGAGATGGCGACCTCGCTGCAGTAGACAACGCAAAAGGTTTTATTAATTCTATTTTTAATGTTGAGAGATATGATATTTCAAAAGTAGGAAGATTCAAATTCAATAAGAGATTCAGTAAACCGATGGACGAAAAGTCTCTTGAGCAGAAAGCTCTTACAATAGATGACTTGGTTACTTCCATCAAATACATCACAGCGCAAAATAATGACCCCGAGGCTATCGAGGACGATATTGACCATTTAGGTTCTCGCAGAGTCAGATTTGTAGGTGAGCTTCTTCAGGCAAAAGTGAGAGTCGGTATGACTCAGATGAAGAGAAATATTCAGGACAGAATGTCTACTATTGATCCGGATATTTCTATGCCTGTTCAATTTATTTCTCCTCGACCTCTTCAGGCGAGAATAAAAGAATTTTTTGCCACAAACCAGCTCTCTCAATTTATGCAACAAGAAAATATTTTGCAGGAGATTGAGCAGTTGAGAACTCTTTCGGCTCTTGGCCCAGGAGGACTGACTCGCGAACGCGCAGGATTTGAAGTGCGTGATGTTCATTCATCTCACTATGGTAGAGTTTGTCCCGTTCATACACCAGAAGGTCAGAACATTGGTCTTATTTTGCGTTTATCTATTTATGCCAGAGTCAATGAATTTGGAATGATTGAAACCCCTTATGCCAAAGTCAAAAATGGAGTTATTACAGAAGAGATAAAATATTTTAATGCGCTTGAGGAAGAAAATTTTAAAATTGCTCACGCTGCGCAGGAGTATGATGAAAAAGGAAAGATCACAAATCATGAAGTGGAAGTTCGTTTGAACGGAAAACCACAGATTTGTAAAAGAGAAGAAGTGGACTATATAGATGTTGCTACAAACCAAGCATTTTCTATTGCACCTTCTATGATTCCTTTCTTAAATCACGATGATGCAAACAGAGCTCTTATGGGTTGTAACATGCAAAAGCAAGCAGTACCTTGTATTATTCCTGAGGCACCACTTGTGGCTACGGGTATTGAGGGTGATGCTGCAAGATACACAGGAAGAATTATTTATGCAGAAGAAGAAGGTAATGTAACTCATGTCGATGCAAATAGAATTGTATTAAAAAATAGTAAAGGAAAAGAGAAAGAATACAAGCTTGTAACTTTTTCAAAGACAAACAGTTTGACTGCTTTTCATCAGAGACCGATGGTATCTCTCGGAGAAAAGGTTAAAAAAGGAGCGCTTCTTGCCGATACTTCTTCTTCTGTAAATGGAGAAATAGCTGTCGGTCAAAACGGTCTCGTTGCCTTTATGACTTGGTCTGGTGCAAACTATGAGGACGCTATCATCCTTTCGGAGAGGATTGTAAAAAACAGTAAATTCACATCCGTGCACATTGAAGAATTTATTGTAAGTGTTCGTGATACTAAGCTCGGTCCAGAAATTACCACTCACGATATTCCAAATGTTGGCGAGACCAAATTAAAAAATCTTGACGAAGACGGAATCATCCGTGTAGGTGCTGAAGTGATGCCGGGAGATATCCTCGTCGGTAAAATTACTCCAAAAGGTGAGACACAGCTAACTCCAGAAGAGAGACTACTCAGATCAATTTTCGGAGAAAAAGCTAGAGATGTAAAAGACACTTCAAAGAGACTTGAAGGAGGAAAGAGGGGAAGAATTATTTCTGTAAAAATCTTTTCAAGAGAAAGCGGAGACAAACTTGAATCAGGAATTATAAAAAGAATTCACATTGAAGTCGCACAAGTCAGAAATGTTTCTATCGGTGACAAGCTTGCCGGAAGACACGGAAATAAAGGTGTTATTTCAAAAATTCTTCCGGAAGAAGATATGCCATATATGGAAGATGGAACTCCAATTGATATTATTCTTACACCACTTGGTGTTCCTTCTCGTATGAACCTCGGACAAATTCTCGAGGTGCATCTTGGACTTGCAGCAAATACTTTGAACTATCAGGCCATCGTTCCGCCTTTTGCGGGAGCCACAGATGCGGAAATTAAAGAGGAACTCATAAAAGCTGGATTCAAACACAACGGCAAGATGAAACTTTTTGATGGAAGAACAGGGGAGTCATTTGAACAGGAAATTGCTGTCGGTTATATGTATATTTTGAAGCTTCACCATGAAGTTGAAGACAAGATTCACATGAGATCTATTGGTCCATACTCAATGATTACGCAACAGCCACTCGGAGGAAGATCACAAGGAGGAGGTCAGAGATTTGGAGAAATGGAGGTCTGGGCACTGCTTGGATATGGAGCTGCATACACACTTCGTGAAATGCTTACAATTAAATCAGACGATATTGTCGGAAGGTCTGCTGCATTTGATTCAATTGTAAAAGGTGAGCGTTTGAAACAGCCAGGGATTCCAGCTTCGTTTAATGTCCTTCTAAATAGTCTTAAAGGTCTTGCTCTTGACATTGAGCTTAAAAAAGAAGATGGGGATTTTGTATAAAAACTAATTAAAATCATTAAATAAAAAACATGAATTATAAAAATAACAAACAAAGTGTAAATGATTTCAATGCGGTTTCTATCAAAGTCGCATCACCAGAAAAAATAAAAGGCTGGTCTTTCGGAGAAGTTACAAAACCAGAGACAATCAACTACAGAACTCAAAGAAGTGAAAGAGGCGGTCTTTTTGATGAAAAAATATTCGGTCCAGACAAGGATTATGAATGTTATTGCGGAAAATACAGAGGCATCAGATATAAAGGAATTGTCTGTGAAAAATGCGGAGTGGAAATCACAAGGTCAATAGTGAGAAGAGAAAGAATGGGACATATTGAGCTTGCTACACCGGTATCACACATCTGGTTTTTGAGAGGAACACCATCTCGTCTCGGTATGATTTTGGGTATGGGAATGAATGATTTGGAAAAAGTCATTTATTTTGCTGGATATATCGTCACGAAAACAATTCAAGCCGAAAAAGAGAGAATTTTGAGAGAAATTGAATCGGAATTTAAATCAAAAGTGAAAGCTGTCAGTGATGAGAAGACAAAAGAGGCTATCAAGGAACTTGCAGTAAATGCCAAAAAAGAAGTGGAAAGTATTCAAGAGGGTTTTGTTTTAGACGAGGTGATGTTCCATAAATTCTCTATGAAATACGGAACGATGTTTGAAGCGGGAATTGGGGGAGAAGCAATTTATGAAATATTGAGAAAAGTTGACTTGAAGGCTCTTGAAAAACAAACAGTGGTGGCTTTGGAAACTTCCAACACAATTGATTCTGAAAAATTAAATAAAAGATTGGCTCTGATTAAGTCAATGATAATTTCTGGCGTAAGACCAGAATGGATGTTTTTGACTACTATTCCTGTCATCCCACCAGCACTTCGTCCGATGGTTCCTCTTGATGGAGGAAGATTTGCGACTTCAGATGTAAATGATTTGTACAGAAGAATTATAAACAGAAATAATCGACTTCTTAAACTCAAAGAAATTCACGCTCCGGATGTTATTTTGAGAAATGAAAAAAGAATTTTACAGGAGGCAGTGGATGCTCTCATAGATAATTCTATCAGACACGGTAACTCTGCATTGTCTGCGATGACTTCTGCACAAAAGAGACCTTTGAAATCTCTCGCAGATAACTTAAAAGGAAAAAGAGGAATATTTAGATTAAATCTTCTCGGTAAAAGAGTTGACTATTCTGCAAGGTCAGTCATTGTCGTTGGTCCAGAACTTCACCTTGATCAATGCGGTCTTCCAAAACATATGGCACTCGAGCTTTTCAGACCATTTGTTATTTCAGAACTTTTGAAAAAAGAATTTGCTTTCAATATTCGTGGAGCAGGAAAGCTCATTGATGATGGTATTCCAGAAGTTTGGACAATCCTCGAAGAAGTGATTAAGGGTAAATATGTTCTATTAAACAGAGCACCTACTCTTCACCGACTTGGTATTCAGGCATTTAGACCTATACTTATTGAAGGAAATGCTATTCAGGTGCACCCACTTGTTTGTACTGCTTTCAACGCTGACTTTGATGGAGATACAATGTCCGTTCACTTGCCACTTGGCGAAGAGGCCCAAACAGAGGCGAGAGAAATGATGGCAGCAGATAAAAATATTTTGAAACCAGGGAATGGTGATCCGACTATCTCTGCAAAACTTCTAGACATTGTTCTTGGATGTTATTGGATGACCAAAGTTGTCTCTGGCGAAAAAGGAGAAGGTAAATATTTCTCATCACCAAATTCTGCAATCACAGCATATGACTTCGGTGCAGTAAGTTTCAGAGCAAAAATAAAAGTTTTGCCTACAGAAAAAGAAAAGTATGCAGAGTTTGAAGGAAAGCCTTTTGAGACATCCGTCGGCAGATTGCTTTTTAATAGTGCTTTGCCGAAAGATCATCCGTTTGTTAATAAGGAAATTGACAAAAAACAATTATCAAAAATTATTGATGAACTCATCAATAAACACGGTCCAAATAAAGTGGGTGAGATACTTGATAAAGTAAAAACATTTGGATTTAAATATGCAACTTATTCTGGTATTACTTGGGGACTTGATGATATTGCTGTGCCAAAGGAAAAAGAGGGAATTATTAAAATTGCAAAAGAAAGAAGTGAAGAGGTTTACGCACAATTTAATGATGGTTTGCTTGCCGAAGAGGAAAGAATTAGAAAAAATATTGAAATCTGGCATGGAGCAAAAAGTGAACTTGAAAAAATTATTCCTGAGTCGCTTGATAAAAATGGTTCTGTCTATGATATGTGGAAATCAGGTGCGAGAGGTTCACTCGGATCACTTACACAGATGGTGGGTATGAAGGGTTTGATTCAAAATACCGCCGGAGATACAATTGAATTTCCTGTCATAAGCTCCGCAAAAGAAGGACTTACTCCGATTGAATATTTCATTACTACTCACGGTTCTAGAAAAGGACTTTCGGACACAGCTCTCAATACTGCAAAAGCAGGATATCTTACAAGAAGGTTATTTGATGTTGCTCAAGATATTCTTATTAAAGAAGTTGATTGTGGAACAAAAGCTAGTATTTGTATTAGCAGAAATAGCGGACCAGAAGGTAGCTCATCAATTGCAAAAAATGTAAGAGGAAGATTTCTTGCACAAGAAGTTCTCGGGAAAGATGGAAAGGTTTTGTTTGAAAAAGGGCATCTTGTTACAAAAGAGAATTCTCAAAAAATAGATAGCGAAGAAGTTGAAAAGGTCTTTGTAAGATCTCCTCTTACTTGTAAAACGCTTCACGGAATTTGTGTGAAATGCTATGGTATGGATCTCGGAAAAAGCGAAGTTATAGATATTGGTGAAGCGGTAGGAACAGTCGCCGCGCAAGCTATCGGTGAGCCGGGAACACAGCTTACGATGAGAACATTCCATGCTGGAGGTACGGCTTCTGTCGGTGGAGATATTACTTCGGGTTTGCCTAGAGTTGAAGAAATTTTTGAAAAGAGAAGACCAAAAAATCCTGCCGTAATTTCTACTGTAAATGGACTCGTATCTTCAGTAAAAGATTTCGGAAAAGAAAAAATAATTACGGTTATTCCAGAAATTGAAGATAAAGGTAAATCCAAAAAGTCAGGTGAATTAGAATTTGTATTTAATCCAAAAAGGGTTTCGCTTGTGAAAATGGGTGACAAGATTACAAAAGGTCAATTTTTGACAGATGGTTCTGCTGATATTGATGAGATATTTGAGTTGTCGGGAAAAGAGGCCGCAATGAATTACATTATTTCAGAGGTCAGCAAGCCATATGAACTTCAAGGTGAAGCGGTATCCAGAAAGCATATTGAAATTATCGTCAAACAAATGTTTTCAAAAATGATTGTTACGGATTCAGGTTCTTCTGAACTTACAAAAGGCGAGGTTATTGATGAGCTCGATTTGATTGAAGAAAATGATGCAATAGATATTAAAAAAGGAGAAAAGGTAAAAGTAGAGCCAGTGGTAATGGGAATTACAGAATCAGCACTTTCAAGAAGAAGTTTCTTGTCTGCCGCTTCATTCCAACACACAGTCAGAGTTCTTATCAACGCTTCCGTAAAAGGAACTATAGACAGACTCACGGGTCTCAAAGAAAATGTTATTATTGGTAGAGTTATTCCTGCAGGTACTGGTTTTGAAGGTAGCAAAAAATTCAATATCATAAAAGAAATTCACGATAAATATAGAAACGAAGACGAGAGAGACCGCGATAGATAGTGCTTGTCTGTCATCCCGGCGAAGGCCGGGATCCATCCCTTCTGTCTTTGCGAGGGTTTTCCCGAAGCAATCCAGTTCTTCAAAATTTGTTTATTAATTTATTAATCTAATTAAGCCGAATTTTTTGGCAACCAAAAAATTCGGCCAAACAAAAAACTTGTCCCGTTAGAAATTCTGAGTAGTCAGATATAAAACAGGACAATATATACAATGCACAATATTGGAAAAGAAAGAATTGTGGAGAGTAAAATTTCTAATGGGATGAATTCTCAAAAAGGTTTTGTTCTCCCACTCATAATCGCTATCATTGTCATTTTGGCAATTGCTGGTGGTGTTTTTATCTATCAGAAAAAGGCTGTAGCTCCTGTCATAAATACTATCGCGACCTCAACTGCAACTCCCACAATAATTGGTGGTGACCGTGACATTCACGGCTGTCTTGGTCCAGCGGGCTATTCATGGTGCGCGGTGAAAAACAAATGTCTGCGTGTTTGGGAAGAAAAATGTGAATAAAATGTCCTCATCCGTAGAAAAAATAAAAGAAAGATTGAGCATTGTGGATGTTGTTGGCTCGTATGTAAAGCTAGATAGAGCCGGTAGCAACCTCAAAGCAAAGTGTCCTTTTCATAATGAAAAGACACCGTCTTTTTTCGTGTCTCCGGAGAGGGGAACTTATTATTGTTTTGGATGTGGAGTTAAAGGCGATATTTTCAGTTTTGTGGAGGAGTTTGAAGGAATTGATTTTATGGGTGCGCTAAAACTTCTTGCGGAAAAAGCTGGAATTGAACTTGAAAAATATGAGCCGGGGAAAATAGAAAAAAAAGACCGACTTTATAAACTTTTGGAAGAATCAACCAATTATTTTGTTGAATGCCTAAAAAAAGAAACAATACCGAAAGAATATCTTAAGAAGAGGGGACTGACAGAGAAAACAATTATAGATTGGAAAATTGGTTATGCAAATGATGAATGGCATACTGTTTCCGAATATTTGAAAAAGAAAGGATTTACAGATGAAGAAATGGAAAGAGCCGGACTCATCAAAAAAGGCGACAAGGGTTTTTATGATAGATTTCGAGGTAGAATAATGTTCCCGATTTTCGATACTGCTGGTAGAATTATTGCTTATTCTGGTAGAACTTTATCAAAGGATGAAAATACTCCGAAATATTTGAACAGTCCGGAGACGCCACTTTTCAACAAATCAAAAACTCTTTATGGATTTCATATTGCAAAGCAAGCGATAAGAAAATTTGACTACGCAGTGCTTGTGGAGGGACAAATGGATTTACTAATGTGTCAGCAAGTCGGTTTTACAAATACAGTTGCATCTTCAGGAACGGCACTCACACCAGACCATTTGGAAATTATAAAAAGAATGTCAAACAGAGTCATAATGGCTTTTGATTCTGATAGCGCTGGCGCAAAAGCAGCGGAGAGAGCTTGGATGATAGCTGTCGCATCGCAGATGGAAGTGAAGGTTGCACAAATTCCGGATGGATTTGATCCAGCCGATTTAATCTTGAAAGACAAGGAAGCTTGGAAAGTTGTTTTGAAAAATGCTTTGCATATTGTTGATTTTCTTTTAAACAGAATTCTAGCTGAAAAACCGGATGACAGGAAACTTGGGATTTTGGTTCGTGAAAAAGTTCTTCCTTACATATCTCTGATAGATAGCAGTATAGAAAAATCTCAACATATTGCAAAGATAAGTGATAAAACTGGAATTAAGGAAGACGCACTTTGGGAAGATTTGAAGAAAATAAAGGTTATTATTTCGACAGAAGATGGCACAAAAAGTACAGGACAAGAGTCAATAAAAGAGTATAATAAGATAATTAGAGCGAACTCTCTGGAGAGGAGAGTACTCGGTATGGTTTTGTGGACAGAAAATACGGCTTCAAAAAAGGATATTTTGGAGTTTTTTAAAGGAGAAGTCAAAAAGTATCTTGACGAAAAGTTTTTAGAAAAAACGAAAGCAATAGATGAAAATTTGAAAAGTGAATTAATTTTTGAAGCAGAAAGTTATTATTTAGGATTTGATAATGAACGGCTCAAGGCAGATTTTATGGAGCTTGTGAGAGGAATTAAAGAAGAAGAATATAAAAAAGAACTCTCAGAAATAATTTTAGAAATAAAAAATACAGAAAAGACAGGCGATAGAGACAAGCAAATGATACTGGCAAAAAGATTCAATGATGTCTCAAAAATGCTTAATAATTTAAAAACAAATAAATAATATGAAAAAGAAAAAAGCAAACAAGAAGACAAAGGTCAACAAAGCAAAAAAGATAAAGAAAGTTAAAAAAACTTTCAAAAAGAAGATTAATGCAAAAAAAGTTGTAAAGAAAAAAACTGCAAAACTTTCTGTAAAGAAAAAAGAAATGGAAGTGAAGGCAGATAAATTACTTTCAAAAGGTAAAGATAGAGGATATGTGACCTACGATGAAATTTTACATGAATTTCCGAAAATAGAAGAGGATGTAATTTTTCTTGAGGAATTATATGCAAAATTAAGTTCAGCCGGTATAGATATTCTTGAAGGAGGAGGAATGCTTGAATTTGAAAGTGAAATTGCAAATAATAAAAAAGTTTATGGAGGTAAAAATGCCGACCCATCATACGATTCAATTCAAATTTATTTGAAAGAAATAGGACAGTATCCTCTCATCAGTGCTTCAATGGAAAAAGATTTGGCGAGAAAAATCCAAGTTGGAGATGAAGAAGCAAAAAACCTCCTCGCAAAAGCAAACTTGAGACTTGTCGTTTCTATTGCAAAAAAATATGTAGGAAGAAGTGCCGACCTCACACTCCTCGATTTAATTCAGGAAGGAAACCTCGGTTTATTTAAGGCCGTGGAAAAATTTGACTGGACAAAGGGTTACAAATTTTCAACATATGCAACTTGGTGGATCCGTCAGGCAATTACTCGTGCCCTTGCTGATCAATCTAGAACTATTCGTGTGCCAGTGCATATGGTGGAAACGATTGCAAAATACAAGCAGGTTTACAGAAGACTTTCACAAGACCTTGGCAGAGAGCCAATGCCGGATGAAATCGCAACCGAAATGGGGATTGAGGTTGAAAAAGTTTACATAATTGAAAAGATTGATCAGGATACTGTGTCATTGGAAACTCCTGTGGGAGATGATAGTGATGATGGTAAATCTACACTCGGAGACTTTGTAGCAGATGACAAAATCCTTTCGCCAGATCAGGATTCATCTAGGAGAATTTTGAGTGATCAGGTCAAAGAAATTCTTGGAGACCTTTCGCTTAAAGAAAGAAAAATTTTGGAAATGAGACATGGGCTTGTGGATGGTATTACCCATACACTTGAAGAAGTTGGAACAGAGTTTGGTGTTACTCGAGAAAGAATTCGTCAGATTGAGGCAAAAGCTCATGAAAAAATTCGAGTTCATGAAAAAATAAATAGATTACAAAGCTATTAGCTATTTTCGTCAAGATAGTGTATAGTAAGAGTATTAGTTTAATAGAAGATTTAATTCATCTTAAAAAATAAAATGGGAAAATTTAATAGAGATGGTGATAGAGGAGGATATGGCGGTAATCGTGGAGGGGGATCGAGATTTGGCGACAGAGACAGAAGGGATGTCGTGATGTCTGACGCCGTCTGCGCTGAATGTCACAAAAATTGTCAGGTTCCTTTCAAGCCAAGTAATGACAAACCGGTTTATTGTAAAGATTGTTTTAGTAAAAGAGGTGGCGGTCCTTCAAGACCAAGTTTTGGTGATTCTCCTAGAAGAGATTTTACGCCAAGACAACAGAGTGCACCTAGCTTTGTAGCAAGCAAAAGTGATGATGGCACCAAAAAATTACTCGAGACAATAAATGTAAAATTAGATAGTTTGATAAAAGCAATTGAGAACTCATCTAAGCCAGTCGTAAAGGCAACAGTAAAAGCTCCGAAAGCAAAGGTCGCAGTTAAAAAGAAATCTACCAAAAAATAAAATGGCAAAAAGAATGAGTGTAAATAAGAAAGTTCCGCATACTCACAAGACCAAAAAAAGATTAGCAATAAAATACGCAAGGTTGGCATTAAAAAGAGCAAAAAAAGGAAGAAAATAGAAGAAATCAAATGCCCCGCGAATGAGAATTCGCGGGGCATTTGATTTGTGATATATGTTATAATTTACTTATGAATTTTGAGGAAAGGTATAAAGCATTAAACAGCGAGCAGAAGATGGCAGTGGATAAAATAGACGGACCACTTCTTGTCGTGGCTGGACCAGGTTCCGGAAAAACAGAGATTTTGAGTTTGAGAGTTGGAAAAATTTTGAAGGATACTGATACTCGTGCATCAAATATTTTGTGTTTAACTTTTACAGAATCGGCAACTTTGAATATGCGAAAGCGTCTCGCGTCACTTATTGGTTCTGAAGCATACCGAGTAGCTATTCATACTTTTCATAATTTTTGCGTGGATGTAATACAAAAATATCCGCAATATTTTTATAGCGGGGCTTTTTTCTCGTCTGCTGACCCACTCACGCAGGTGCAAATTATGGAAGAGATTTTTGAAAATTTGTCGCACAATCATCTTCTTAGTTCGTATCACCCAGAGCAGGGCTTTGTGTATTTAAAAAGCACTTTGGATATCATTGGGTATTTGAAAAAGGCTGGTCTTACGCCGGATGAGTTTAAAGCGATTTTGGGGCACAATAAAAAATCTTTGGATGAGATAAATAAAATTTTGATGCCTATTTTTTCTGAAAGAATGGGGAAGGAAAGTGTTTTAAAAATAGCTGGAGCTTGTGAAAAAATAAAAGTTCTAGCAGAAAAGTCGCAGACTGATTTTCCGACAACATATTTTAATTCACTTTATTTTTCTGTCGCAGAATCTTTGAAAAAGGCACTTGATGAAGCCGAAGATTCCGGTAAAGCGACGCCACTTTCTGCTTGGAAACAAAAATGGATGAAAAAAGATGACGAAGATAGAAGTATTTTTAAGGACACCGTAAACATAGAAAAAATGCTTTGTGTGGCTGATATTTACGCAAAATATAGGAAGACGATGCATGAAAAAGGTTACTATGATTTTGACGATATGATCCTAGATGTTCTGAAAGCATTTGAAGAAAATCCAAGTTTACGATATGAAATTCAAGAGCAATATCAATACGTTTTGGTGGATGAATTTCAAGATACAAATGAAGCTCAAATGCGACTTCTTCGACTTATTTCTGATGCTCCAGTAAATGAAGGCAGACCAAACATAATGGCTGTGGGAGATGATGACCAAGCTGTTTACAAATTTCAGGGCGCAGAGCTTTCGAACATTCTAAATTTTAAGAAGATTTTTAAAGATGTGCAGGTTGTGGCGATGACAAAAAATTATCGTTCTACACAAGATATTTTGGACATTGCATCACATATTATTCGAAAAGGGGAGGAAAGACTTGAAAAACTTTTGCCTGAAATTGAGAAAAATTTAATTGCATCAAATAAAGATATTAAACAGGGGAATATTGTTCGCAAAGAATTTAAAACCGTTGCCCACGAATATCATTTCATCTCTCGTGAAATAAAAAAGAAGATAGACGCGGGTGAAAAGCCGGAGGAGATTGCCGTGATTGCTAGGAAACACAGACAGCTTGAAGCTCTTGTGCCGTATTTGCGTGGGGTTGGCGTGCCAATAAGATACGAGAGGGAACAGAATGTTTTTAAGGAACCTCATATTGCACAACTTATTATTATTGCCAGATTTATTTCTTCTCTTGCAGATAAAAATAAAGACGAAGCGGATGAGTTTATGCCACAGATTTTGAGTTTTCCTTTCTGGAACTTGAATAGGGAAGACGTCTGGAAGATTTCACTTGAGGCTAGAAAAAATTATCCGGAAAAAACTTGGCTTGAGGTAATGCTCGCACACAAGAATGAAAAAATAAAAAAGATTGCAGAGTTTTTGATTGATTTGGGGGTGAGAGCGCAGTCTGAGCCACTTGAGCTTATTCTTGATGAGATTATTGGTGCACATTTGCTACTTGTGGAGGAGAATGAAGATGATGATGAGGACGAATTTTTTGCGGCAAAAAATTCGTCCGTCTCTCCCGCAAAATTTGAATCACCTTTCCGTGAATTTTATTTCAACAAAGAAAAATTTAATCACGCCCGCGCAGAATATTTGTCTTTTCTTTCAAGTTTGCGTGTCTTTGTCGGTGCGCTCCGAGAATACAAAAGTGGAGAAATTCTTTCTATCAAAGACCTCGTAGAATTTGTAGATTTGCACGAGCAAAATGACATTTCTCTCAACGATTCTAGTCCATTTGCAAAGCTTGATAATGCCGTCAATTTACTGACCGCCCACAAGGCCAAAGGGCTCGAATTTGAGTCTGTCTTTGTCCTATCATGTCAGGATGATATTTGGGCTCGTGGGGGCGCATCTAGCAGGCTTGTATTGCCTGCAAACCTGCCAATTGAACCTGCTGGAGACACTCAAGATGACCAATTACGCCTATTTTATGTTGCCCTAACTCGTGCAAAAAGGCACCTTTATATCACTTCATATCTCACAGAAGAAGGTGGAAAAGAAGCTGAAATGCTAAGATTTTTGATTGCCGAAAGTGGGGAAGAAGAAGTGATGAAAAAAGAAGTCTTGAAAAAGATTTATTTCGAAAGTGAAAGTGTAGATGATGAAGTTGTGCCAGATGCTCACGAAGTTCTTACTGCGTCTTGGCTTCAATATCACACACCACCTTTTGTCGGCTCTGAAGAAAAACTTTTGAAATCTCTGCTTACCGATTATCAAATGCCCGTGACACACTTGAATAATTTTCTTGATGTGGAAAAGGGCGGCCCGCAATATTTTCTTGAACAAAATCTTTTGCGTTTTCCTCAAGCCAAAAATACTAGTAGTTCATACGGCTCGGCTATTCATCACACTTTGGAAAAAGTATCTTTGTTTCTGAAAAAAGAAGGTGAGATGTCAAAAATACCAGAAGTTTTATCTTGGTTTAAATATTTCCTCATAAAAGAAAGAATGTCACCAAAAGATTTTGAAAAATATTTGGAAAAAGGACAGGACGATCTAGGTAGATTTTTGGAAAATAAAAATGATAGGTTTAGTCCAAAAGATATCGTCGAATTTAATTTTAAAGAACAAGGTGTGAAAATAGGCGACGCACATCTGACTGGAAAAATAGACAGAATTATTGATGAAGATGGAGAATACAAAGTCTGCGATTACAAGACTGGCAAACCACTTTTATCTTGGACTAGCGGAACGGATTATGAAAAGACAAAGGCTATGAAATACGAAAGACAACTAGCTTATTACAAACTTCTTTTAGAAAATTCACGAGAGTTTGCCGGAAAAGGAAAAGTGAAAACAGGTGTTCTAGAATTTATTGAACCAAAAAACAGCAAAATTCTTGACCTCAATTTAATTCTTGATGATGAAAAAGTAGAAAATTTGAAAAAGCTTATTGAAGTGGTTTACAATAAAATTATTAATCTAGATTTCCCGGATGTTACCAAATATTCTAAAGACACAAAAGGCATTAAGCAATTTGAAGAGGACTTGATAGAGGAAAAAGTCTAGTTATTATTTTAATATAATATCAACGAGGATTTTGAATGCATCATATGGGTATGCTCCGCCAAAACTGATGTGTTTGTTGTCGGCACTTATTGTCATATTTGTTCCAAAGTTTGTTACAATGTTTGTAATTTTTTCTTCGGTGAGTGCAGTTTTCAAAATCAACTCTAAATGTGGAGTGCTCAATTGTCCACCAGTAACTTTCAAAGCATCTGCCAAGTTCTGATCAACAATTGACTTCGTTGCATTTGTGGAAAGGCAGGTGTTGAACTTTGTGACATCGAGCTTGAAAGAGGAAGCAATTTTTGGAAGTTCTGCTAAGTCGAGCCCATTGTTTCCTGGAGTGATTGTGTAGATTTGATCTAGGAATTTCCAGAACATATCGTTACCGCCCTGAAGATTTGCACATTCTGTTGCTTCAGCCTCTTTTGGTGCTTTTGAATGAAGTCCAACAATCGGAGAATGTCTGAAAACCCAAGCGACTTGGCCTGACTTTCCGTAGTTACTCATTATTTGTGTCATTACTGTGTGGAACATTTTGCAAGGAGGGCATTCTGTATCACCATATTCTACAACGACAATATTTGCTTGAGGGTTGCCTTGAATATGATCTTTTTCATTTACGGGCGTTACGACGGAAACTTTTGGTGCAGTATTTTTTACTGTTGTTGGCTCGCTTGTCTTAATTTCTTTTGTAATAAAGATTACTCCGGCGATAAGAACTCCTGCTATGACTATTGCGATTTGTGTTAAATATTTATTCATTTTTTTAGCTTAATATTAATAATGAAGTCATTTTAACATATCACAAAAAAAATGCTACAATGTAAAAATGTTAGATTTAATTATTTTAGGATTTACGGAGGGAATCACTGAGTTTTTGCCTATTTCATCTTCTGGACATTTGATATTGATTAGAGATATTTTTGGGATGAAGACAGGTTTTGATTTGTCTTTTGACGCGGTTTTGCAACTTGCTACTGGGCTTGCTCTCGTAGTATATTTTTGGAAAGATATTTGGAATCTGATCGTCACTTTTTTTTCACTTCTGTCATCCCGGCGCAGGCCGGGATCCATCTCTGACCCGATGGATTCCGTTCTACAACGGAATGACAATCGGGAACAAGATGACAGAAAAAGAAATTGGATTTTGATTTGGGCAATCATCCTCGGCACAATTCCCGCTGTCATCGGCGGACTTCTTTTACAGAAACAAATGGATACGGTTTTTAGAAATTTACACCTTGTCGCTTATGTTCTCATTGCCGGAAGTATCGTAATGTATCTTGCAGAATGGTTTTCAAAACAAAATAAAGAACTCACTGTCGGTAAAGGATTTATCGTCGGACTTTTTCAGTGTCTCGCACTTCTCCCCGGATTTTCTCGCTCTGGCGCAACCATTTCCGGTGGACTTTTCATGGGCTTCAATAGGGAACAGGCAGCGCGATTTTCCTTTTTGCTTTCAATACCAATTATCGTTGGCTCAGGTCTCTTAAAACTTTTTGAGCTCATTCATAGCCACGAACTCGGAGGTCTTGGCCTTCCGCTTCTTGTCGGTTCGCTCGTTGCTTTTTTGTCAGGGCTTCTTGTCGTTCATTATCTCCTCAAATTCCTCAAAAATCACAAATTAAATATTTTTGCATACTATCGCGTGATTTTGGCGCTCATAATTTTGGCCTTTTTGTAAAATAAACTTAAAAATACAACTATTTTAGTGATCAGTTTGACAAAATGGAAAATCATTGACTTTTTTATTTAGAGGTGCTATACTTGTAGGCAGAGGAATCAGATTGTAGAAGTTTAAAGACTTCATCTGGTTCTAAACAAGATAAGGAGGGTAAGATGTTTATCTATGTTCACGAAGTACCTTACGGAGTTTCAGGGTATCGGACAAAGTCAGATATGGCGATCCTATCACGTGGTAAGCCGGTGCTTCTCGTTGTTGTACTCGGGTTTTTGGTGGTTGTTTGCACAATCGGATTGCTACTCTAGACCGAGTGAGCAATAATACCGCTCGTCACGAGCTGAGGAACCGTCCTCTCGCTTTCAGTGAAAGGGCGGTTTTTCTTTTACCCAAACAAAGTATGGGTGATGACAGACTCATTTTTCTTTTCCCAGTTTGATGTGTCAATTTTCAAATCTCTTATTGTTCCACCGTCTCGGTCTTTGTATTTCAAAATGCCGTTTTTGAGAGCATATTCATAGACTTCTTTTGTAATTTTGACATCTTCCATACAATATTTAATCACTTTTTCGTACTCGCCGTTTTTCCACCAAATAGTGGCTTCTATACCGTGCCCAATTTTATTTTTGCCAAGTGTGGCCTCTGCGACATTATCCAATTTAATTCTTCTGCCTAAAGAGATTTTAATATCTTTCATAATATCTACACTTTTTATTTTTGTTAAATCTCCAGAATAATATTTTCCAAGAAGTGGAATATCAAAATGGTCGCTATTGTAGCCAATGAGAACATCAGCTTTTTCTAAAATTGGCCAAAGGTCTTTTAGTTGATCTTTTTTAAAACTAGAATATTTGTCTGTCTCATAATCATAGATACAACACACCGACATATCAAGGTCCCTTGCATCATTACTCGCAACTTCATCAAAAATATTACTTGTTTCCAAGTCAAAAACAATTTTTTTCATAGATTATCCGTTGCCAAGGTCGGACCTTGGTATTAGGTATTGTGTGTTATAATAATTTTGAGATTTCATTTATTTCTGAATCAGAAAATTCTGTTTGTTCACCTGTCGTTAGATTTTTTACCTTAAATTTCCCACTTGTGACTTCTTCATCGCCGATGCAAATGATAAATGGAATTTTGTTTTTATCGGCATATTTGATTTGGTCACCTACTTTTCGAAAGGAAAAATCGACAGAAGTTCTGACTTTTTTCTCTCGCAGAAGTTGTGCTAAATCTTGTGCAAAACCGATTGAATTTTCGTTCATTACACAAATATAAATATCTGCCGGAGCAGGGAACTTCGGCATTAAACCATATGTCTCCAAAATATCTCTAATAATTACATCTCCAGCACCAAATCCAAAAGCTGGAACTTTTTCTTTGTCAAAAATATCAAGCAAATCATCATATCTTCCGCCTCCAAAAACAGAGCGTCTGTTGTCAGGATTCGTATCATAAACCTCAAAGACAATTCCTGTGTAATAGTCAAAACCACGCATTAAGTTTTGGCTAAACACTGCATTTGTAATTCCGACTTCCTCAAGTCTAGAAATAAGTTTTTTAATTTCTTTGATACCTTCGTTTTCGCTTGCAGTTTGTGGTAGGCGAGAGACGAATTCCTCAAAATTCTTTGAACTGATAAGTGTCAAAAATTCAGAACTTCTTTCGGCAATCGTTTCTCTGATTGCTTCCTCAAAAGCACCATCCTTTAATTTGTCTTTTTTATCTATAAGTTTGGAAACCTTTTCTGCCGTCTCATCATCTAGAGCAAAAATATCATTTAAAATATAATTTATTATTTTTCGGCTATTTATTCTGATTTCAAAATTTTCATCTTTCAAACCGAAGTTTTTCAAAACCTGTGAAGCAATAGAAATAACCTCCACTTCTGCTTCAATGGATTTTACACCAAAAATATCTACATTTAATTGCCAATGTTCGCGCATTCTGCCTCTCTGCGGATTTTCATATCGGAAAAGATTTGGAATTGAATACCATCGCAAAGGCATTGAAAACTCTTTCAATTTTCCTGCAATCATTCTTGCAACAGTCGGCGTCATTTCTGGTCGCAAAGAAACTTCTCGGTCGCCTTTGTCTTTGAATGTGTATGTTTGCTCATTTACAATTTCTTCACCTGACTTTGCTTTGTAAAGGTCTGATGGTTCCAAAACAGATGCTCCATATTCAGAATAACCGAAACTTTCAACTGTTTCTTTCATCACCTTAAATATATAATTTTGTACAGCCATATCCGCAGGATAAAAATCCCTCACGCCCTTGTATGCCTCCGTACTTACTTTTTTTGTCATATATGTATATTCTATACAAAAGAGAGTATTTCTACAAGGGGCAGCTTTACATTTAATCCTGAATACGATAATATATCAATATGCAAAAGAAATATAATTTTCCGGTTATAATAGAAAAAGACGAAAACAATATCTATATTGCCACTGTGCCTTCTTTGCGTGGATGTCATACCCAAGCCAAAAGCTTATCCACTTTGTATAAAAGAATAGAAGAAGTGGTTTCTCTTTGTCTGGAAGTGGAAAGAACAGTTTTAATTTAAAATAATCTCCTCTGTCATCCCGGCGAAGGCCGGGATCCATCTTAATTTCTTAATCTTATGGAAACTTACTCTGTCTATATTCTTGCTAGTAAAAAGGAAGGAACCTTATATATTGGTGTAACTTCAGATCTAGAAAAAAGGGTCTGGCAACATAAGAACAAAATTATCAAAGGATTTACAGAGAAATACAATGTAAATAAATTGGTCTATTACGAACAGACAGGAAATGTAGAATCAGCACTAACTAGAGAAAAGCAATTAAAAGAATGGCAGAGAAGATGGAAAATCAGACTGATTGAAAAAGATAATCCAGAGTGGAATGACCTCTATGAAGAATTAAGAACAGATGGATCCCGACCTGCGTCGGGATGACAGAGGTTTGCAATGTTTGTATACTTTGTGCTATACTACACAATAGCAGTAAACAAGCTCTCGTAGGTTTAAGTTTTCTTAGCCGTTTGAGAAGTGGTCGTTCTGCGAATTTTATTAGTAGAATATTTCAAGCAAATGGCAAAGAAATTGTATATAGGTAATCTTTCATATGGCATCAATGATGCAAGTTTGGCTGATTATTTCTCAAAAGCTGGAACTGTTGAAGGTGCCAATGTCATCATGGATAAGATGACTGGTCGTTCAAGAGGTTTTGGATTTGTGACTATGACTAATGATGATGAAGCTGATAAAGCTATCTCAACTCTTAACGGAGTTGAAATGGACGGAAGAAAGCTCATTGTTAATGAAGCAAAGCCACTCGAACCAAGACAAGACAGAGGAGATAGAGGTTTTAGAGGAAGATAATAATTGACTCGCTAGAGTTTGATAGAAAAGTAAAGGGCCCCGAAATCTGATTTCGGGGCCCTTTACTTTTCCCCAAGAAGTAGTAATATCTCTCTTGGATTGTTATTTTTAAATATTGGTTTTAGGAATGTGATCTCTACCGAGTGGTGGGGATTGTGAAGGAAAAAACAAGAAAAAGGGAGATGAAGTTATGACAAAGAGGCCACATGACAGTAACTTTCGGCAAACTATTCCGGTAAGGGTGGATATCGGTAAAAAACCGAATATGCCACCTGACGACAGGTTCCACAAAAATGTCTTCGGATTGGATCCGAAGGATGCCCAGCACATTACAGACAATGTTGATGAGCACGGCGTCATGTGGGTTTCCATTTTGGATCCTGTCTATCCGGCTGGATGTGGAAAGCGAACTGTTTTTGGAGCTATGCAAATTATTCACGCTTTGGGAGGGTATCCTCTGAACGTGAAGGAGGCGCATGCTGGGGCTGAAGCCATTGAGAGGATGATCGCGCACAATTTTTCGGAGGTATCAAAAGTTGGTGTTGCCTTTCCGTGTTTGGGTACACAGTACTATTCACCGGAAGATGAGCATCCAGCTTTTACTCTCTTGTGGCATCGGCTCTTGGAAGGTGCTTCTTGTCACAGGTTCCATTTCTGTCGTCTCATGAAGTTTTGGCCGGACGCTGTTCGAGAACCGCTTTTTTGTCCGGCAGAGTGGAGAATTCCTTTCGCTATTCCGGCTGAATCTGTTAGCAGTTTTACCGCTGCGATAGTGCCAGACGAAGTTGAGGTTGAGTAATCGCAGAATGCGCGTCGGGACCGAGTGTCCCTTCGCGCTTTTTTAATGTCTCTCTGTCATTCCTGCGGAGGCAGGAATCCAGTTCTTATTTTCTGGATTGCTTTCTTACAGAAACTGTCCACTCATTGGATCTTTTGTTTCGCATTGCTCACAAAAGCCCTCAATGAGTCTTGCAGAAGCAAATACTTTTGCTTCCTCACATTTCACTCGCAAAGACAGAGGGGATGGATCCCAGCCTTCGCTGGGATGACAGAAAGGATTTCTACAAATCATTCAACTTTTTTGTCTGGCTTCTTTCGTTACGAGACCTGTCTGTTTTTGTTAAATTCTTTTTTCGTAAACGAACATTTTTAGGAGTAATTTCTAGAAGTTCATCATGTCGCATAATTTCAAGACCTCTTTCAATATCAAGACGAAGCGGTGGAGTAAGATAAATAGATTCATCTGAACTTGTCTTTCTCATATTTGTCAGCGCTTTTCCTTTTGTTGGGTTTACATCCATTTCATCACCTTTGGTAACATTTCCGATGACCATTCCTTCATAAACTTCAGTCGCAGGATCAATATAAATAGAACCTCTTTCTTGCAAATTCCAAAGAGAAAATGCGAGAGCTTTCCCCGTCTCCATTGAAGTCATTGAACCATATTCTTGCTTTCTTATTTCTCCAGCATAGGGTTTAAAACCGATAAATCTAGAACAAAGAATTCCTTCACCACGAGTATCCACCACAAATTGTCCTTTGTATCCGAGAAGTCCTCTTGTTGGCACATCAAAAATAATTCGACAATGATTTTCGTTTGTTTTCATTTCTGTCATTATTCCTTTTCTTCTGCCAATTTTATCAATTACATTTCCAGAATATTCTTCGGGAACATCTATTGTAACTTCTTCAAACGGCTCAACTTTTTCTCCATTTATTTCTTTAAAAATTGCTTGGGGTTGAGAAACCTGAAGTTCGTAACCCTCGCGTCTCATATTTTCCAAAAGGATCGCAATGTGAAGCTCGCCTCGTCCGTAAACCAAAAGTGGCTCTGAATTAAAATCAATTTTTAGACCAACATTTACTTCCAGCTCTTTTTCAAGTCTTTCTCGTATCTGTCTTCCAGTCACAAATTTTCCTTCTTGCCCTGCAAAAGGGGAGTCGTTGACCAAAAAGTTTAGGGAAATAGTGGGCTCATCAATTGGAATTGAAGAAAGGGGAGTCTGCTCACTATTTTCAATAATTGTCTCTCCTATAAATGCATCAGGAATTCCTGCAACCATCACAATATCTCCACACAGTGCTTCTTCTACGGCTTCTTTTGCCATTCCATTAAAAGTGTAAAGTTTTGTAATCCTGTATTTTTTGATTTCTCCATCGGGAGTTTTTGTAAAGATAGTTTGTCCGTCTTTTATTTTTCCTTCATAGATTCTAGCCACGGCAAGTCGTCCAAGGAAATTATCATATCCCAAATTAAAAATTTGAGCTTTTAAAAGTGAGTCAATTTTATTTTCTGCAGGTTTAACATTTTCTAAAATACAATCTAAAATTGGCGATAAATCTTTTTGTTCATCTGCCAAATTTTTCATAGCAACGCCATTTCTTCCAATTGCGTAAATAACAGGGAAATCCAACTGCTCGTTGTTTGCACCGAGTTCCATAAAAAGTTCCAAAACTTTTTCGTGGGCTTCCTCTGGCTTTGCGGCGGACTTGTCTATTTTATTTATAATAACAATTGGTTTAAGACCAATTTCTAGAGATTTTTTTAGAACAAATTTTGTTTGAGGCATTGGACCTTCTTGGGCGTCAACGACTAAAAGAACTGAATCAATGGATTTGATAACTCGTTCAACTTCAGATCCGAAGTCGGCGTGTCCGGGAGTGTCAACGATATTTATTTTCGTGCCTTTGTAAAAGACAGAAGTATTTTTTGCATAAATAGTAATACCGCGCTCTTGCTCGAGTTTGTTTGAGTCCATTGTCAGGCCTTCCATATTTACTCCGCTTTGTTTCATCAAAGCGTCGGTAAGGGTGGTCTTGCCGTGGTCCACATGGGCGATGATTGCGATATTTCGTATTTCCATAATTTGATTTGACGGGCGCAATTTTTTGCCGCAAAAAATTGCGCCGATAAGAAAAGCGCCGAAGCGCATATCTATCTGTCTATTAAAGCATATTTTTAATAAAAAAGGAAGCTTTTATAAATATACTGAAAATATAATAAAAAAGCTGGCCTCGTGAGGGTCAGCTCTAAAGTCAAACGAATCTGCTTAGTATAAGCCATCTTGCAGAATGTCACGAATTTTTTCATTCACCCTTTCAAATGGTCTTATTACATTACATCCGATCTCCTTTAGCTTTTTGTCTGTGTCATCTTCTCCAGTGGCGGCGAAAAATATTGTCTCAAATTTTAAAATTTTTTTGAGACTGGTCGCTACACAGATGTTGGCCTCGAATGATCCACCGTCTTCAAGTGTAAGTATATATCCCATAAAGAATACGATGGAGATATCTGGATTTTCGGTTGCAATCTGGATGACGTCATCCAGACACATGGCAGAAAAGGATTCGATTAGACTTTGTTTATTTGGAGATAGCATATCAAGAAGCGCCTTCAAATATAGATTGTCGACTCCGATAAAGAGTACTTTTCTCATATCATAGTCCCTTCATTCAGTGGTTTGTACAAAATTTCTTTTATTATAATATGGTTTTTAATTTAAAAAGTCAATGGGTTATTTTTTGTATAAAAAAGGGCCGTTCGCGAAGCGAACGGCCCGCACCTGGAGACGAAGCCTCCAAGAATCCTAACGAATCCCGAGTGGTACAACCAATGCTTCTGTCGCATCTGCTGTTACTCGGTATCTACGAGGCACCTTGTTCGCCAGAAGTTTCCTGACGAATTCGTGCTCGTCGTGATTTGCGCACAACGATACGAAGACGAAGTAGGTAGCTTCGTGACATTCTCCCATGAGTATGCGGAGACTGACCAGATGATCTTTCATTCCGTAATCAAACACCACGAGTATCACATCCTTCTTGTTGGCGGAGATGTGTCCTATGGCCGCGGCTGGACTTTGAGTACAATATAGCTTGATAGTACGAAGTTTACCGGATGCTTCTAAATCATCAAATCTGTCGGTCCAATAACCACACAGATCTGAGTTACCGACGATTACCACATGCGTTTTCTCGTCACTCATATTGAGCTCCTTTTCTATTTTGTTTCTGTTGCCAATCCTTTTATATAATATGCTTTTTAATCAAAAAAGTCAATAGATAACAAATTTCATTTTTCTGTTATAATTTCTCTATGCAAGATGAAGTTGAAAAAATAAAAAAATATGTTCGTGCGACAAATTATCTTACAGTTGCTCAAATATATTTGCAGGACAATTATTTACTAAAAAATAAACTTACTTTTAACGATATCAAGTCTAGACTCCTTGGCCATTGGGGAACTTGTCCAGGGATTAATTTTGTCTATGCAAACCTAAATAATTTAATTACAAAAACTTGTGCAAAAATGGCTTTTGTCCTAGGTCCCGGTCACGGATTTCCTGCACTCCAAGCCAATCTTTTTTTGGAAGGAACTTTGGGAAAATATTATCCAGAAGCTACAAAAGATTTTGCTGGTCTATCATATGTTGCCAAGGAGTTTAGCTGGCCATACGGATTTCCAAGTCATTCTAGTCCTGTCACCCCCGGAGTAATTCTCGAGGGTGGAGAACTCGGGTATTCTCTTTCTGTCTCTTATGGTGCGGTGCTAGATAACCCTGAACTTATCGTGGCATGTCTAGTCGGAGATGGTGAAGCGGAAACAGGACCACTTGCGACTGCGTGGCATTTGAATAAATTTATTGATCCTGCGACAAATGGTGCTGTACTTCCGATATTGCATTTAAATGGTTACAAAATTTCCGGTCCAACTATCTTTGGCAGAATGAATAATTCTGATTTGAAATCCCTTTTCAAAGGCTACGGATATGAGCCGATAATTGTAGAAGGTAAAAACGACAAAGTTTATGAAAAAATGATAAAAGCTTTGGATGAATCGTATGCGAAGATAAAAGCAATTCAAAAAGAAGCCAGAGAAAATAAAACTGAAAATAAAATCGCAAATGATGAAAAATATTTTGCCAGATTTCCTATGATAATTCTCAAAACACCAAAAGGATGGACTGGGATTAAAACCCTTAAAGGCGACAAAATAGAAGGGAATTGTCTGTCACACCAAGTCGTTGGAAAAGAAGCAAAGACCGACAAAGTAGAATTAAAAGCGATAGAAAAATGGATGCACTCGTATAAATTTGAAGAACTTTTCAGCGAAGAAAAAGGTTTTGTGGAGGAACTTTCTAAAAATATTCCAAGAGAGGAACTGCGAATGGGGGACAATCCACATGCATATGGAATTAAAAAAGGAGACAATTCTAGAGATTTAATTTTGCCGGAAATTAACGAATTTTACGAAGATTTTTTGAACAGAGGTAAAGAAAATGTTGGTTCAATGAAGAAAATCGGCACATATCTCACTGAGGTTTTTAAATTAAATAAAGAAAAGAAAAATTTTCGTTTGATGTCACCAGATGAGACATATTCCAATCGTTTGCAGGATGTTTTTACACAAACCTCTCGTGCCTTCACTGGTCCCGTGATGGAATGGGACAATAATATTTCCGCAGATGGCCGAGTAATGGAAATGCTTTCTGAACATTCAATGCAAGGGCTTGCGCAGGGTTACACTCTTACTGGAAGATTTGCGATTTTTGCCTCGTATGAGGCATTTATTCCAATTGTTTCAAGTATGGCGGATCAATATTCTAAATTTTTGAAAATTGCCAGAAAAACAGAGTGGCGAGGAGATGTTCCTTCGTTTAATTATATTTTGACTTCGTCTGGCTGGCGTCAGGAACACAACGGTTTTTCTCATCAGAACCCAGGATTTATAGATGGACTTTTGCAAAAGCACAACGACTTTATCAGCGTATTTTTCCCAGCAGATGCAAACGAGGCTATGGCTGTGATGAAAAGATGTTTGTCTTCAAAAAATGAAATAAATATTATTGTCGCGGAAAAAACAATTGAGCCGATTTGGCTTAAAAAAGAAGAAGTTGAAAAAGAACTTGCGGACGGACTTTCTGTTTGGGATTTTGCAAGTGATGAAAATCCTGACATCGTAATTGCTGGTTGCGGACAATATCTCGTCAAAGAGGCACTCGCCACAATTGATTTGATTAAAAAAGAAGTACCGGAAATAAAAGTGCGATTTGTAAATATTTTGGAACTTTCACCAAATACTATCGGTAGTGCACTTTCTCAAATGCCGGAAGATAAATTTGAAAAATATTTTACAAAAGATAAGCCAGTGATATTTAATTTCCACGGATATCCAGAAACCCTCAAGCAATCTATTTTTGATTATGAAAATGCGCTCGGCAGATTTTCTGTCCACGGATATTTGGAAAATGGATCTACTACAACGGCGTTTGATTTGCACATTAGAAATAAGACAGACAGATATAATCTTTTGATTGAAACGGTTTTAAAAATGGCAAAAAATGGCGTGATTACCGAAGACAAAGCTTCAAAAATAGTAGAAATTTATCAACAAAAAATAATTGACCACAAAGAATACATAATTAAATTCGGCGCCGATCCAGATGAAATAGAAAAGTGGCAGTGGAGTAAAAACTAATATGAAAAAATATTTAATAATAAATCCAGGAAGTGCATCCAGAAAATACGCGCTATATGAAGGCGAAAAAGAACTCGCTTATATGCATATTGAGAGTGAAGAGGGGGGGAATGAAATTAGCACT
Source organism: uncultured bacterium (assembly GCA_903832855.1). Classification (GTDB taxonomy): domain Bacteria; phylum Patescibacteriota; class Minisyncoccia; order Phycocordibacterales; family GWA1-40-21; genus CAILDB01. Next base: position 52,527 of record CAILDB010000012.1, read on the forward strand.
GTTACTGCACAAGGTAAAAAAGAAAAGAAAAATATTAGTGCTGAAGATTTTGATAAGTCGTTTGAATATACATTAAATGAACTCATAAAAGCTGGGCTTATTGCGAGCAAAGAGGATATTGCGGTCTGCGGAATTAGAGTCGTCGCTCCTGGAAATTTTTTCTTGCAAGATAAAATAATAAATTCTGAATATAAAAAATTGTTGAAAAAAGCTTTTGAAAAAGCGCCTCTTCATATTGCGCCAATTTTGGAAGAAATTAAAAAAATACGATATGCAATTGGAAGAATTCCTTTAGTTGGTATTTCGGACAGTGCGTTTCATTCCAGTATGATGGAAAAGTCCAAGAGATACGCAATACCATCTGAGGATGCAGAAAAATTTGAAATTTTCAGATATGGCTATCACGGAATTTCTTTGAGGTCTATTGTTTCAAAAATGGAAAAATCAGGGCCAATTCCAGAAAATGTAATTATCTGCCACATTGGTGGGGGTGTCAGCGTAACCGCGCTCAAAAATGGTAAAAGCATAGATACTACTATGGGACTTACTCCACTTGAAGGAGTCGTAATGGCGACAAGGGTGGGTGATATTGATTCTGGAGCGGTTGTTTATTTGTCCAAAGTAAAAAAGTTGAAAGGCAAAAATCTTTTGCAATACTTAAATAAAAAATGCGGACTTCTGGGAATAAGCGGGAAAAGTGATGATGTTCGCGATTTGATTAAAGCCGAAAACGAGGGCGACAATCTTTCAAAACTTGCTCTTGATATGTATGCCTACAAAATTCAAAAATACATTGGTGCCTATGCAGTAGCTCTCGGTGGTCTTGATACAATTGTTTTTTCTGGAACAGTGGGGGAGAGATCTTTTTTGATGAGAGAAAGAATTTGCAAGGGGCTTGGATTTCTCGGTGTTGAAATAAATTCAATATTAAATAACACATCAGATAGTATAGATGTCGTCTTGAGCTCTCCAGAATCAAAAGTAAAAGTAGAAGTGGTCAAGACTGATGAAATGGCACAGATGGCAAAAGATACTGCAAAGTTTCTATAATCCCTTCTGTCATCCCGGCGGAGGCCGGGATCCATCTTAATCTTTCCTATAAAAATTCTCTCATCTCTTTTTCTAAAATAATTACTAGGCTCCGGAGGTAGGGATCGAACCTACGACCAATCGCTTACATTTGTTCCAAAATTTCTTTTGGCATGGACTATATCATCATCCTTCACAAAATTGTGAATTGGATGTGGGGCGTTTCCCGGGATTTAAAAAATCCAAGTACTCTCTTTCGAGATAGTCTCTGAACCTTCAAGTCATGAGTGACTTGCTTGGCTGCTGATTGCCCGTTCGCCTCAAGCGAATTTGGGTTTCCAGCAATTAACCTCATTTTTCATCCTAAATTACTTTAGGAAGCTGCAAGTACGCTTACAGGCGATCGCTCTACCGCTGAGCTACTCCGGAGCCTAAAAATCATTTTTACCTATTAAGTTGTTTAAAGAACGGTGCCCTTTTTGAGCAAACTCATACTATCAGAAAATTCTAAAAAAATAAAGGGCGTGGTGTCTGCATAAGTAAAATTTGAACCCTCATTGCATTTATTGTAAAAAAGAGTATTTTATGTGTGGAAGTAGGTCTCAAACATGAGGAGAAAAACATGAGCATTTGTAAGGTTGACTCTCGACTGATTTGGAACTTGGATGATATTGTCAGCTTGACCCATGATATTTCTAGGGTGGCCGGACGTGACAGAAGGAAGGAATTTGAGATAATCTTAGTTCCAGTACTTGATCGAATGTTTATGGTCAAGATTCAAGGCCCAGAAGAATACCGTGCCTTGATTGAAAAGATGTCTAACCAAGAGATTGTATAAGGTATTGAACTTAGTTGTTTGGTCATGAGGTTCTACTAGTCCACGATTGCCGAAAGGTGATCGTGGGCGGTTTTTTTATACAAAACTTAACTTCTTTGATGAAGTGTTGTATTATAGTGTATATGGTTATAGATATAGAATTAACATTAAATAGATGGGGTTTCGGAAGAATTAGTGAAAATAAATTTCAATTTTTGTGTTTAAGATTTTCCAAATGGAAAATTCCAAATAAATATTCTATTTCCTTTGAAATAAATTGGCGAGTAAAGGAATAAAACATTTTCTAACTTTCTTTTTTTATGCTAAAATAAATAGCATGGGAAAGCATGGAAAAAGGATTATTTATGTTGCCTCGTTTGTCTCCTTAATATTTGTACTAGTACTATTGTTACCAATCTTTTTGAAATTTTATATTGAACACAGGTCTTCATTATCGACAGCATTTAGTGAATTTCCTGTCACAGTAAATCCAAAAGACAAAACCATAACTGAAGATGAAAAAGTAAACGAATTTCTAGCAAATAAACATTCTCTACTGGGGGCAACTGTTATTGAAAGTGGAAATTTCTTATGGAATCTGTTTGAAAATGTCGCACTGTCGATAGCCAATACTCCGTGGTATGAGAATACCGCTAGTGTCGGTAGTCGATTCGTAACTATTCAGCCGGGTATGAGAAAAGAACAAGTTGCTAATACTTTTGGAGATACTTTAAAGTGGAATAGTAAACAGAAAAAAGAATTTATCACTCCCATAGGTAGCTCAACATTGCCACTTGCCGAAGGATCTTTTACTCCCGGACTTTATTCTGTCATGATGGGTATGACTCCAGGTGAAGCACAGGCAATTATAAATGAAAGATTTTCTGACGAAGTGTTGGCTCACTATGGGACAGCGACGCAAAAAATTGTTCCATTAAATGAAGCTTTAATCATAGCTTCACTAATACAAAGAGAGACAGTAAGTACAGATGGTATGCGTTTGTTATCTGGTATTATGTGGAACAGATTATTTTTAGGGATGAATTTACAAATAGATTCCACGCTCCAATATGCAAAGGCAAATAAAAGCACGGTGACGAGCTGGTGGCCAAAAGTAGTACCGAACGACAAATATATATCATCACCGTTTAATACATATAAATATAAAGGTTTACCACCAACACCCATAGCAAACCCATCTGTTGCAGCCATTTTAGCAGCACTGAATCCCATAAATACTTCGTGCCTATTTTACTTTAATGATAAGACAGGAGCTTTCCATTGTTCGGACGATTATACAGAGCATGTGTTACAAATAAAAAAATATTATGGAAATTAGAGGCAGAATCCTGTTTCTATTTTTATTGACAAAGGAAATTTAATCTATTTTTTTGCGTTTAAATTTCTCTTTTTATTTTTATTTTGCTATAATGTTGGCATGGAAAAAATTGGAGAAAAATGTGGGGTCTTTGGTATTTATGGAAAAGGCCTAGATGTCAGTCGTCTCACATTTTTCGGGCTATATGCACTTCAGCATCGAGGTCAAGAAAGTTCAGGAATATCTTCTACCGATGGAAATGAAATTTTTTGCCACAAAAACAACGGTCTGGTCTCTCAAGTTTTCAATGAAGAAATAATTAAAAGTTTGAGAGGACATATCGCGATAGGACACAATAGATATTCTACTTCATCAGGCTCTGGAGCAGAGCACGCACAGCCTGTCGAAGTGTCTGATGGAAGCATTACTTTGGTTCATAACGGAAATATTCCAAGCGTAGTTAAGCTTCTCGAAATTTTAAAAAAGAAAAATGTTACACTCACAGATGCTTCTGATTCAAAGATAATTACCGAGATTCTTCATTGTCTAATAAAAGAAGGAAAGTCTTTTGAAAAAGCAGTTGAAGAAATTTTTCCACTTCTCATTGGTTCGTTTTCTATTTTAATAATGAATAAGGAAAAAATTATTGCCATCAGGGATAGTTTTGGAATTCGCCCCCTTTCTATCGCAAAATTAAATGGTGGATATGTGTTTGCCTCGGAAACCTGCGCCTTTCATCCTATCGGTGCTGTATATTTTAGAGATGTTGAGCCTGGAGAAATGGTAGTGGTGGATGAAAATGGTCTGAGAATAAAACAAATAATGAAAGGGAATCAAAAGTTGGATATTTTCGAATTCGTATATTTTTCTAGACCCGATAGTGTCCTACTTGGTCAGTCCGTCTATGAAGTTAGGAAAAATTTTGGCATTCGCCTTGCAAAGGAATATAAAATAGATGCTGATGTGGTAATTCCTGTTCCTGAGACAGCTATACCTGTGGCGATAGGTTATGCAAATGCATCTGGTATACCTTTTGAAATGGGGTTGATAAAAAGCAGATATATTCACAGAACTTTTATTGAGCCAGAACAGCATATTCGTGAGCAAGGAGTGAAGCTCAAGCTTGCTCCGCTCAAGGAAGAAATAGAAAATAAAAGAATTATTATTGTTGATGATTCTATTGTGAGAGGAACGACATCAAAGCAAATGGTTAAAATGCTTTTTGAAACAGGTGCTAGGGAAGTGCATTTTCTTGTGAGTTCTCCACCGGTAAAATTTCCGGATTTTTATGGCATAGATTTGCCTATTCAAAAACATCTTTTGGCAAACGGAAAAAGTGTTGAGGAGATGCGAGATTATTTGGGTTGTACATCTCTAAATTTTCTTTCATTTGATGGAATGATAGAAGCAACAAATATTCCTAAAGATAAATTTTGTACCTCATGTTTTTCCGGTATATATCCCATAGACTTATCTGAAAGGAAGAATGATTTTAATTGTTGAACTTTTATGAGGCATCGGATTTTCATTGTTTTTTTATTGAAACTGTGTTAGAATAATTTGATGTATATGACTTTGGTGACGAAAGAATTTATTGTGGGTATTTTCCTAGTGGTACTCGGTTTTCTTGTTTTTTTTATTTTTGGAGGAAATGCAAAAAATACTTTACCTTTTGCAGCTGTTTTGTCTATTGATAATTATATTAATATTGCAACATCCACACCCAATGTTGATCAATCAACACTTTTTCATTATATAGAAATAATTAATGGGTGTGGTCCATATTATAATAATTCCTTGTGTGTAAATATGCGTTCCGGTCCTGGCACAGAATATCCAGCAGTAGTTCGTTTACGAACCGGTGTCGTTTTGAAAGTGGAGAATACCGTAGTGCAAGACGGATTGTGGTATTTACTGATAAAGAATAGATAAAAAGATATTTTTTCTTATGTGTGCTATAATTAATGTATTATGAAAAAGAAAAAAACAAATAAGAGAATGAGTAAGAAAATAAAATCTGTTGCAAAGACTGTTGCAAAGAAAACGAAATTGCTTATGGGTAAAGCAAACAAGAAAGCCAAGAAGGTGGCAAAGTCAATTCAAAAAGAATGGAAAAAAGAAAAGCCTCATCGTGAAGAATATAGAGAAGAATTAAAAAAAGCCGTTGGTAATGCACTTGAAGATGGTATTAAAATAGGTGGTGATATTTTTGAAACAATTAAGAAAGATATTAAAGAGATCAATAGTAAAAAATAAATAAGGTCGTTATTATTAGAATTTAATTTAATTTAAATATATGCAAAAAAGTACAATTTTAGCAGTCAGTGTTGTTTTATTAGTGCTTGGAGTGATTGGTCTTGTGACTAGCTTCTCTACATTTTTGATGTGGACTCTCGTAATCTTGGGTTTAGTCGGTCTAGTTTGGGGTTATGTAAATAAACCAAAGGACGGCGAAAAAAAATAAAGGGTATTAAGCCGTAATAAAAGCAGTAGATAAAAGAAAATCACCCGCTAATAAAGTGGGTGTTTTTTTATCGTGTTGCGTATTAATATAATATATGTGTTACAATTGTAGTATTATGAAAAAAACAATAATCACGTTTGCAGTTGTTATTATTCTTGTCGCTGGCGGTATTTATTATTTTATTAATAGCTCACCTAAGGAAGTCGTGGAGGATACAAATCAAACTGTTGCAACGACTACCAACACTACTGCAACGACAACCGCTACTAGTACGAAGCCTGTTGATAAAACAATGACTGTAATAGGGAAGTCTGTAGAGGGAAGAGATATTGTTGCGTATCACTTCGGAACAGGTGCTACCGAACTTTTATTTGTCGGTGGTATTCACGGTGGATATGAATGGAACACAGTACTTGTCGCTTACAATTTAGTTGACTATTTGAAGGCAAATCTAGGTGCGATTCCGGCGAACATAAAAGTAACTGTCATTCCAGTACTTAATCCTGATGGTTTGAATAAAGTGGTGGGTACAACAACTGGCAATTTTTCAAGTCAGGATGTAATCAGTGGAGTAAAGACCCCGGGTTTTGGTCGTTTTAACGATAATGGAGTGGACTTGAATCGAAACTTTGATTGTGATTGGCAGACAGTTGGTAAATGGCAAAACATGGATGTAAATGGGGGGAGCGCAGTATTTTCCGAACCGGAAAGTTTGGCTATGAAAAATTATATTGGAGCAAACAATCCCAAAGCAGTAGTTGTTTATTATAGCGCTGCTGGTGGAGTTTATTCTTCAAGTTGCCACAACGGTATTTTGCCAGAAACAAACACTCTTACAAAAACTTATGCCAAAGCTTCTGGTTACCCTGCATATGAGACATTTGATTTTTATGCCACAACTGGAGATATGGTAAATTGGCTTGCTAAAATAAATATTCCTGCAATTAGTGTTCTTCTTACAAATCACAATGATGTGGAATGGTCAAAAAACTTAGCTGGTGTTCAAGCTCTACTTAAATATTACGGTAAATAATGAGAGATATTTTTTCTAAGAAAGTCATTGCTGGGGTTGTTCTCCTTGTTGTAATAATCGTTGGTATTTTTGCTTTTGTTTCTTGGTATAAAAAAGCTGCACCTCCTAAAATAAATAATATTGTAACAGAGATACAGAATACTAGTCCAAAAATAAAAGTAATTGGGACATCAGTCCAAGGACGAAAAATAGAAAGTTACACATATGGAAATGGAGAAACCCACATTGCTTTTGTTGGTGGTATTCACGGTGGATACGAATGGAACAGCGTTCTTCTCGCATACCAATTCGTAGATTATTTGAATGCGAATCCGGATGTGATTCCAAAAAATATTTCTGTATCAATAATTCCATCTGCCAATCCCGATGGAGTGTTCAAAGTAATTGGTAAAGAGGGAAGGTTTACGATTGCTGACATATCGACGGGTGTATCGGAAGCTCCAGGGAGATTTAATGCAAACAATGTAGACCTCAACAGAAACTTTGATTGTAAATGGCAGGCGACGAGTACTTGGCAAAATAAAATAGAGAGTGCCGGAACATCTCCTTTTTCTGAACCAGAGGCCAAAGCTATTCAAAGTTTTATTTCGGAAAATCATCCCGTAGCCGTAGTTTTTTGGCACAGCAAATCAGACGCGGTGTATGCATCACAATGTAGTAAAGGTATTCTTCCGGAAACTCTTGATATTATGAATGCATACTCAAAAGCATCTGGGTATCCTGCTGTAAAAACATTTGATGCATATGTGACTACTGGTGCTGCAGAAGATTGGCTTGCGTCAATAAACATACCGGCGATAACTGTGGAACTTAAAACTCATGAGACTGTAGAATGGGAGAAAAATTTGGCAGGTATTAAAGCACTTTTTGAATATTTCACCCTTTAAAGCTTTTACTAACGCATTATGCAATCGGATTGCATAATGCAAGAAAAGTTGGTAAATATGTTAGGAAGTGTTTTTTTTGTGTTACAATTATTAGATGAAGGTTTTGTCCAACTTTTCATTAGTAAAAATTTTTTAGGGTAAATGAAAAACACATCATTGGAACATATTGATCTTGGTAAATTGGCCCTTATTTTAGGCGGTATTTCTTTGGTTGCTATTTTTGCTATCGGTTATTTTGTTTATTTTTCTGTGTCAAAAGATATCGTTGTCTTGAAAAACAATATGTCTTCTTCTACGCAAATATTAAATCAAAGAATTGCAAACCTAGTAGCGGATTTGGCTTCAACGACTCTTACGAGTCAGGAATTATCCCAGCGTCTACTTGAGGAGCAAGCAAAAAGTTCATCCTTTGAAGCAAGTCTAAATAACATAACTGGGACGGTCAACAATATATCTGGAACCGTCGGTACTTTGGAAAAACTTTCCAAGACTGACAAAGAGTTATTACAAAAATATTCCAAAGTATATTTTCTAAGTGACAACTATGTACCAATGAGTCTTACAAATATAGATAAAAAATATTTATATGATGATGCAAAGACTCTCCAATTTCATACATCTGCCTTGCCATTTTTGGTAAGGATGCTTGATCAGGCAAATAATGAAGGTGTCTCTTTAAAAATCGTATCGGCATATCGCTCTTTTGGTACACAATCAACTTTAAAAAATGATTATTTAGTAACTTACGGTAGCGGTGCAAATAAGTTTTCTGCGGATCAAGGATATTCCGAGCACCAGCTTGGCACAGCGCTCGATATCGCAAACGGTTTGAGTAAGCCGGCCCTAGAGATTAGTTTTGAAGACACCTCTGCATTTACATGGCTTACAAACAATGCTTATAGTTATGGATTTATACTTTCATATTCAAAAAATAATGTTTACTTTCAGTATGAACCGTGGCATTGGAGATTCGTAGGAGTTAGCCTTGCTACAAGGCTCCACAATGACAGAATTACTTTTTCTGATTTAGAACAAAGGATTATTGATACTTATTTAGTAAATATTTTTGATTAAAAAATATCTTTTTCTTTTTTACCTGCTATAATAGTGCCAGCATGGAAAAAATAGGAGAAAAATGTGGAGTTTTTGGAATTTATGGCAAAGGCTTGGATGTCAGCCGTCTCACGTTTTTTGGACTATATGCACTCCAACATAGAGGTCAAGAAAGTTCAGGGATATCTTCTACTGATGGCAATGAAATATTTTGTCACAAAAATAATGGTTTGGTCTCTCAGGTTTTTAATGAAGAAATAATAAAAAGTTTAAAAGGTCACATAGCGATAGGGCACAACAGATATTCCACCTCATCTGGTTCCGGTGCTGAGCACGCTCAACCCGTTGAAGTGAAGGATGGAAGTATTACTTTGGTTCACAATGGTAATATTCCAAGTGTAGTAAAACTCCAAAAAATTCTAAAAAAGAAAGGTATCAATATCACAGATGTTTCCGATTCAAAGATAATTACTGAGTTATTGCATTGTTTAATTAAAGAGGGGAAGAATTTTGAAAAGGCCGTTGAAGAAATTTTTCCGCTTCTCATTGGTTCGTTTTCTATTTTAATAATGAACAAAGAAAAAATTATTGCGATTAGAGATAGTTTTGGAATACGCCCCCTCTCAATAGCAAAATTAAATGGAGGTTATGTTTTTGCTTCAGAAACTTGTGCTTTTCACCCTATTGGTGCTGTATACTTTAGAGATGTAGAACCAGGGGAAATGGTGATAGTAGATGAAAGTGGTTTGAGAATAAAACAAATAATGAAGGGTACTCAGAAATTGGATATTTTTGAATTTGTTTATTTTTCGCGACCGGACAGTGAACTACTGGGGCAATCGGTTTATGAAGTCAGAAAAAGATTTGGTATCAGGCTTGCAAAAGAATATAAGATAAAAGCAGATGTGATAATTCCTGTTCCAGAGACCGCAATACCTGTTGCGATAGGGTATTCAAATGCCTCTGGAATACCTTTTGAGATGGGGTTGATAAAGAGTAGATATATTCACAGGACTTTTATTGAGCCTGAACAACATATCCGCGAACAAGGAGTTAAACTAAAGCTCGCTCCGCTCAAAGAAGAAATAGAAAACAAAAGCATTATTATCGTAGACGACTCTATCGTCAGGGGGACGACATCCAAACAAATGGTCAAAATGCTTTTTGAAACAGGCGCTAGGGAAGTGCATTTTCTCGTTAGTTCTCCACCAGTAAAGTTTCCAGATTTTTATGGTATTGATTTACCTATTCAAAAACATCTACTTGCAAATGGAAAAACCATAAAAGAAATGCGGGACTATCTTGGGTGCACATCATTAAGTTTTCTTTCTTTCAATGGAATGATAGAGGCAACACATATTCCAAAAGACAAATTTTGTACCTCCTGTTTTTCTGGTGAGTATCCTATAGATATCTCAGAAAGGAAAAAAGATTTCAAATCTTAGATATGATTATTAAGGGAGTGGATTATCCACAGGTATATTGCATTTTGGAAAATTAGGTCTATAATGGAAAGTATAGAGAAGCACTTCATGAGCAAGGTGTTTTTCAAATTATTAATAGTAGATAATATTAAAAATATGTCTTCAAAAACAGTTACTTGGGTCGTCGTTATAATAGTGATCATTTTGATCGGTTGGTGGTATGCTTCAAGCAAACCAGCTGTCAACAATGGAACAACTGCTACAACTACAGCCACATCAACAGTTTCAACAACAACACAGCAGTAGTCTATTTGCTTCGTGTTCTGAAATTTAAAAAGAAAATCCGCCTAGGCGGATTTTCTTTTTGTTTGAAAAAGAGAACAAAAAAGTATAGTGTATAATAGGAGACAAGCTATGGAAATTAAAAGTGATTATGAATTAATACAAGAATATCTTTCTGGAAATGAAGATGCTCTGAAAGAGATTATTGAACGTCACTACAAAATGGTGTATAGATTTTTATTTAACCTTACTCACGGGTCAGAAGAATCATCCGATCTTACTCAAGAAGTTTTTGTAAAAGTCTGGAAGAAGATAAAAAGATATGACAAAAAATATAATTTTAAAACATGGGTTTTTACGATAGCCCGAAATACTGCGATAGACTTCTTTCGAAAGAAAAAGAGTTTGGTTTTTTCGGATTTTGATAATGAGGAAGGAGGAAATCCTTTTGCGGATACTTTGGAGGACGAGTCGGCTTTACAGGATGATATTTTCGCCGGAAAAGAGGATAGCAAAAAAATAAAAGAAATAATTGAAGATTTACCGCTGATTTATAAAGAAATTCTCTTGCTCAGATATGAGGAAGAATTAGATTTTGAAGAAATAAGCAAGGTTTTAAAAAGGCCAATTGAAACAGTTAGAAGTCAGCATAGGAGAGCCGTATTACTAATGAAAAAAAGAGTTAATTTATCAGATTTTAATTAATGCACTAAAAATGATGCCTAATCCGTATAAAACAAGTATGAATAAAGATTTAAATTATTTTAATAACCCGACACCACCGGCTGATTTGTATGAGAAAATTGTTTTTAGGGTTCAGAGAGAGGAGGTAAAATCTGCTTCAATTAGGTCTGTTTTTCAAGGATGTATCACCCTTGCGTCTTTTGTCTTTGCTTTTCCTATTTTTATCAATGTTTTGAATGGATTTAGCCAGTCCGGTTTCTGGCAGTATTTTTCACTTATATTTACCGACAGTGCCGTAGTCATAACTCATTTTCAAACTTTTCTAACATCCCTAGTTGAGTCGACACCTTTCTATGAAATAACGATTTTCCTTGTGGTACTCTTTATTTTTCTCGGAAGTATCAAATATGTTTCGGAAAATTTAAGGCAGGTAGCTTTATTAAAAAAGTTAGCATAATTTTTATATGGATATTAAAATGTACAAAGATTTTTTTAGGTCAAAAATATTTTCCGGAATAATAATTGGAATAGGAGTTTTGATTATTGTTGGTGTAATTTTTCAAGCAGGGAAGTTTGTTGGGCTTAAGAAGGCGGAATTTTCTGGTAGGATGGGGGATAATTACAGTCGCATTTTTGATGGACAAGGAGGTGAAATGATGGGCTTACCGCCAATAGGTTTGGATTTACCCGGAGGTCACGGTTCTGTCGGTAAGATAATTAAAATAGATTTACCAAAAGTTGTGGTAGAGGATAGGGGAAATGTAGAGAAAGTTATTATTGTCGGGGGAAAAACGTTAATACGAGAATTTAGAGATGAAATAAAATCAAGTGATTTGGAAGTCGGAGATTTTATCGTGGTTTTAGGCAAACCAAATAATATCGGCGAGATAGAAGCTGACTTGATTAGGACAATGCCTGATTCATCTCTTATCATGGGAACGAGTTCTCTTTTTAGGAAAAAATAATTTTACCATGGAAATTAAAAAAATATATAAAAACGTTTTTTTTACAAAAATATTTAATTTTGTAAAAGTTCACAAGATTTGGTCTATCATAATTATAGTTGCAATTATTGCTATTGGTTACTTTGTTTATCCCAAGATTTTTGCCAGTGGCACGACAGTTCAGTATACATTTGGGATGGTGAAAAAGGGTGATTTAGTCGTAAGTGTCTCTGGTTCAGGACAGGTTGCTACTTTAAGTAAGGTCTCTATCAAGCCAAATACCATAGGTCAGACGCAGACTTTGGGTCAGATAATTTCCGTAAAAGTGAAAAATGGTGATACTGTAAAGGCTGGACAGGTGGTAGCTATTCTTGATGGAAAAAACGCATTACAAACGCTCAATCAAGCAAAAGCTAGCTTGTTAAGTTCTCAAGCAAATTACGATAAGGTTGTTTCTGGTCTTACAGAATCAGAATTAATTTCCTTAAATGACAGTATAAATTCTGCACAAACATCTCTTGATAACTCAAAACAAAACATATTATTGAGTTTGAAAAGTGCTTATACTACCGTATCAAATTTATTTTATTTGAATACAGATTTATATTTTACTGATCCGACGATAATTCCCACACTTACTATAAGCGGGGTCAATTTTATTAGTCAACAATTACAAAATAATGTTAATCAGGGAAGATACAATATTAATCCATTACTCAGCACATGGAGAGATACAGTAAAAACGCAAAGTGTATTGGTTGCTACTGACACAGGAGATGATTATATAAAGGGATCAATAAATAGTGTGTTGTCAGATTTGAACACAGTGAGAACTTATTTTGATGATATGGCAACACTTTTTGCATTGTATAGTGTGGCTTCAGATTCTACAGGGGCTACGTCTCTTGCCACTGCCAAAAGTGCTGCTTCAAGTGCAAGAGGAAGTGTGGATACACTTATAAGTTCACTGACATCTTCATTACAATCCTACAACAATTTAATAACATCTCTCGAACAAGCCAAAGAAGATTTAAGATTACAACAAAAACCTCCAGAAGCGGCAACTTTGGCTACAGCTCAATCTTCTTTAGATAATGCAAAGGCAACTTTGGCCAATGCTGAGACGGCTTATTCTGCAAGGATTATCACTGCTCCTTTTGACGGACAGATAGGTGGACTTTCGGCAGATGTCGGACAGCAAGTCTCTTCCTCAGATTCTTTGGGAACGCTTATTACTGCAGAAAAAGTTATAAATGTGACTTTGAACGAGGTTGATGCTGCCAAAGTTTTAGCGGGAAATTCTGTGACAATTACCTTTGATTCCTTGCCGGGCGTTTCCCTTACTGGAAGTATAAACTACATTGATCCACTTGGAACCGTGACACAAGGCGTCGTTAGCTATGCTGTGCAAATTAAAATAAATAAACAAAATGACCAAGTAAAGACAGGAATGACAGCCTCGGTTGCTATTGTCACGACAGAGCATCTTAATACTCTTATAATCCCAACATCATCTATCACCACAAGTGGAGGAAAGAAATATGTTTTGGTTGCCGATATGTCATCATCTACATTCTCGGGTGCCAACATAAATTCTATTGGTTCTACAACAAGAAATTTTTCCTCATCAACCAGAAGAAATTTTGCTTCATCTACTCTCGTTACATCAACCGGAGCAAACAGTAGCATGTCTCAAGGTATAACAATGCAATATCCCGTAACTCAGGTTGGAATTACTGTAGGTATTTCAAATAATACAACTACCGAAGTTCTTTCCGGACTTACAGAGGGTCAACTTGTAGTTACAAAGAAATCTACTGTTAGTGGAACAACGGTCAAAAGTACAGCTTCTTCAGCAACTACAAACACGAGAGGAGGTTTTGGAGGTGGAGCTGTTGGAACAGCTTCGGGATTTAGGGCACTCGGAGGAAATTAAAATTTTATAGTCAGTATGATTGAGTGTAAAAATATTAAAAAAATTTATGTAAACGGAGAGGCCGAAACGAAAGCTCTCGGTGGAGTATCCTTTACTATAAAAGATGGAGAATTTGTTGCGATTATGGGTCCTTCGGGTTCTGGAAAGTCTACATTGATGCATATTTTAGGTGCGTTAGACACTCCTACTTCTGGAGAATATTTTCTTGATGGCGAAGATGTTTCCAAACTTACAGATGACGAGCTTGCCAATATCCGTGGTAATAAAATTGGTTTTGTTTTTCAATCTTTCAATCTTCTTCCGAGGACAGAAGTAATACGAAACGTCATTTTACCTTTGGTATATTTAAAAGTTTCTCCGGAAGAAAGGAAAATTAAAGCAGAATTAGCATTAAAATCCGCTGGACTTGAAGAAAACAGATGGCATCATCTTTCAAATCAACTTTCAGGTGGACAAATACAACGTGTAGCTATTGCTCGTGCACTTGTAAATGATCCTTCACTTATCATGGCAGACGAACCGACCGGGAATTTGGATACTAGAACCGGAGAAATTGTACTGAAAACTTTTCAGGATTTAAATAAAAAAGAAGGTCATACGATTATCCTTATTACTCACGAACTTGATGTTGCAGAACATGCGGATAGAATTATTCACATAAGGGATGGTTTGATATTGAGTGATGAGGCAAACAAAAATAAAAGAATTGTTGAACCGTGTATTTGTGAGGAAGTTAAAAAATAAAAGGATGACAATCAAAGATTTATTACAAGAAACGGCGACAGGATTATTATCGAATAAAGTTCGAACAGGACTTACGATGCTTGGTATAGTCATCGGTATTGCGTCTGTTATTGCGATGCTTGCTGTAGGTAATGGAGCGACAAGCACTATTCAATCCAGCATAGAATCTATAGGGTCAAATTTAGTTGTGATTTCTCCAGGAGCTCCCAGAACTCCAGGAAGTGCAGTAAACGCAAGTAGAGGATCTGCAAACACACTAACTATGTCAGATGTTGAAGCAATAAAAGAAGGAGTAACGAGTGCTAAATATGTAGCTCCTGTAGTTTCTTCACAGAAACAAATAATAGCAGCTGGAACAAACACCAATACCTCTGTCATAGGAACAACTCCATCATACTTTGATATCAAAAATATTACTATTAATTTAGGAGTATTTTTTTCAGATGAGCAGGTGACTCAAATGGCAAGAGTCGTGGTTATTGGTCCTACAACAAGAGACGATTTGTTTGGGGAAGGAGTAGATGCTATCGGTAAGACAATAAGAATAAGCGGAAATGAATTTACAGTAATTGGCGTGACAGTAGCAAAGGGTGGAACAGGTCAGAGTAGCGCTGACGACGTTGTTTATATTCCTATTACAGTTGCTCAACAATTTTTTACTGGAAATAAATATGTTTCTTCAATAAATATTTCTGCTCAAACTGCAGACTTGGTTACTGATGTGCAAAATCAAGCCACTGATATTTTACTCGCAAGACACAATATTACAGATCCTACCAAAGCGGATTTTAGTACAATGAATCAGTCGGATATGTTAGCGACAGCGTCCTCCATAACGACGACAATGACATATTTGCTTGCCGCTATAGCGGGTATATCTTTGCTTGTCGGTGGAATAGGAATTATGAATATGATGCTTACGACAGTCACGGAAAGGACACGGGAAATTGGTTTGAGAAAAGCGGTTGGAGCAAAAAAAAGAGATATTCGATTACAATTTTTAGTAGAATCAGTAGTGCTTACCGCTATTGGTGGAGTTATTGGTATACTTCTCGGAATAAGTATTGCTTGGGCGATAACTCTGACTGGATTATTGACCGCAAAAATATCAATATCGTCCGTTACTTTGTCCTTCGGGGTTTCTGCTTTGATAGGAATAATTTTTGGATATTATCCTGCGGCCAGAGCCTCCAACTTAAATCCAATAGACGCGTTAAGATATGAATAATATGTTTATTAAAATAAATGTAAAAACAGGAGCAAAAAAAGAATCTGTAAAAAAGATTTCGGATGATAAACTTGAGATATCCGTAAAAGAGCCAGCAGAAAAAGGTCTCGCAAATGAAAGGGTTTTGGAGCTAGTAAGAGAACATTTAAAAGAGTATAATGTAAAAGAAGTGAGGTTGGTGAGCGGTCATCATTCTCCTCACAAAATTATTAGCGTTTCCTTTAAGAAATAAAATTATGAAACACAATATAAAAGCTACGAATACGTTTTTGACTCCAGCTTTGACAGAATATTTAGAAAAGAAATTAGCACGTTTAGATAAATTTATTAGCCCGGAAGATATGGAAGCGACAATGTGTTATGCAGAAATAGGAAAGTCCAGCAAGCACCATAAAAATGGAGATATCTTTGTGGCTGAATATAATATTTTTGTGGGCGGAAAAGGTTTAAGAGCTAAAAAAGAAGAGTTTGATTTATATTCAGCGATAGACCTTGTGACAGATGAAATGGAAAATGAACTCCGCTCATATAAAACAAAAAAAGTGAGTTTAATTAGAAGAGGTGGAGCAAAAATAAAAGAGTTAATCAGGGGTTTTTATGGAAAATAACTACTTCAATCCTCTCAAAAAGTCAGCATAAGACATTTCCTTTTTACCTTCTGGTAATACTCTTAGAATTTCTAGTTCGTTTTCCTTAAAAGTGGCTTTTTTGACTATAACTTTAATTTTCTTACCATCTTTTTCCATTTCAAAATAAGCAACCGGCCAATGTTCAAAAGCAAGTATTTTTAAATAGTTTTTTAATTGGTCATCGTTTATCATATTTATTAACCCATCTTCTTTTGTTTCCTTTTTTGTGAATGTGGCTTCAGTATGGTTTTGTTCCGTTGGTTTTATTTTTCCTTTTATCCAAAGTGGTAAAACGTCAGCCAAAAGAATTGAGCCTTCTTTTGCTAGTTTTTCCTGCAAGTCGTTAAAACCAAGAAAATCTTCCAGTTGGATTTCTTTTTGTATAATTATTGGTCCATGGTCAACCTGCTCATCTATTTGCATTATTGTAACACCTACTTCTTTCTCCCCATCCAGTATCTGCTGTTGGAGAGGGGAAGGACCACGATATTTTGGAAGAAGTGATGGATGAATGTTTATTGTTTTAAATTTAGGAATTTCTAGTATTTCTTTTGGAATTATTTTTCCATATGAGGCAACGATAAAAAGATTGTAATTAGAAATTTTTTTAATAAATTCAGGCTCACCTAATTTAGTCGGAGTAAGATATTCAATACTATTTTCCTCAGCCCAAACCTTAGTAGTAGAGGGTGTCAAAATCATTTTTCTGCCTTGGGGTTTGTCGGGTGATGTCACTAAAACATCAGGAAAAATGCCGAGATTTTTCAATTCCTTCAAAACTATCAAAGAAAAGACGGAGTTTCCAAAGAAGGCGATTTTTATTTGTTCATTTTGCATTTTGTAATGTTTGTAAATTTTCAGGTAAAATTTCTTTTATGTCGGTTGCCTTATCAATAAATAAAATTCCATTCAAATGATCGTTTTCGTGCTGAACTATTTGAGAAAGAAGTCCAGAAGCATCTCTCTTTATTTTTTTTCCATTCTCATCAAATGCTTCTATGGTGGCATGTGATGATCTTTTTACCTTTCCATACAAAAATCTGACGCTAAGGCATCCTTCTTCGCAAATCATTTTTGATTTTGAGAGTTTTGTGATTTCTGGATTTATAAAAATAAGATCCCTCTTCTCTTCTTTTAATGGTTTTTTATCTTCCTCTAAAATATCAAAGAGTTTTTTTGATATGACAAAGACCCTCACAAGTTCTCCTATTTGTGGTGCGGAAATTGCAACGGCATCTGACTGCGAATTCATAGCAATTTTGAGTGAAGAAATAATCTCTTTTATTTTTTTACTCAAAATTTCTGAATCCTTGATTTCCTTTGAAATTTTCCTAAGTCCAGGGTCACCGCTTTGAAGTATTTTGATTTCTTTTTGCATCTATTTAAAATAGCACTTTTTTTGTTTTTTTTCAATTCACTGCACTGGGTTAGTGTACAGTTGACAGTAGATTGACCTTTGAAAACAATAAATATGTTGAAAATTACTACCAATAATGCTTGGCTAGATGATATCAAAAGTAATCATCTAACAAACATGAAAAACACAGCTGAGAGAGAA
>CAILDB010000013.1 GCA_903832855.1 uncultured bacterium
AAAGACAAGATCAGATTGAAAAACTAATGCAATTTATTGAAGAAAAATTAAATAAAACGGTCGGAATTATTAAAGCTAAAAATCAATTAATTAACTGTCAATTATGTTCAGTGGCTTGAACACAAATGAGCCAACTTTTCTTGCTGAGCACCATCCGATGGTGCTCAGCGTTAGTAAAAACTTTAAAGGGTGAAAAAGAAAATCCGCCTTTCGGCAGATGTTCTATTAGGATTACCGACTGGCACTACCTAGCTTGCGCTAAGTGGGTGCCCGCAATGATACACCAAGGTGCATTATTAGCTGAGGCTCCCTTAAAATAATTTAATGGATAATGCCAACCAAATAACCCTACTTTAATTATACTCCTTCTATTATTAAGTCAAGCAAAATAAAAAGCCCCGCGAATTCTCATTCGCGGGGCTTTTTATTTATTGATTTTCTATTCGATATTATCTGTCTGAAATCTCCCCCTTCATTTTCTCAATGAATTTTCCGGCTGCATCCTGACCTCCAAGGCCAAAAGACAAGCCCAAAGCAAGAGAAATAGCGATAATAAGACCTGTAAAGAAGGTATTAATAAAGCTGACGGCAATTCCAAGCTGAACAAGGACTGCGAGAATCGCAAAAATCCAAATTGCCCACTTTGTGAGATTACCAGCAAAATTTGCTGACTTTATACCGGCAGCTCTAGCTGATCCAGAAACAAGTTTCTGCATAGCATCGGCCACAACAGCGGCAACAAGTATCATCAAAACGGCGATTATTACGCTTGGTAAGTAACCGAGGACTACTCTTCTCAAAAATTCTGTAACTGTCGTCAATCCGAGAATTTCAAGTGAAGTCATCAAAAAGACGATAATAAAGAACCATTTTACGAGAGCACCTACAAAGTTACCTGCATGGAGTTTAAAACCTCCCTTTGCAAGAGCAGATTCAAAATTTGCAGCTCGTAGAGCATTGTCTACTTTTGTAAGATTAATAAGCTGAGCGACGAGTTTGCCCAAGATAACGGCAACTATCCAACCTAAAATGAAAATAACAAGAGCAGCTAGAAAACTTGGAAGAAAACTTGCTACTCCAAGCCAGATGCCTTTAAGCGATGCGGAGAAAACTGTTCCCCATGTGACTATCATAATTAATAAAAAAATTAACTTCTAATAAATTTGCTATATGTTTTGTTATATAGCGACCTTTTTTACCCTTATATTATAGCAAGGAAAAGAAAAGAATGCCAAGCCGTCAAGACAGATTGTGGATAACAGAAACCTATTAAAAGAGAGCTACTTTTGAAGTATCAGCTTGTCTAGGAGTACTTTGTGGGGATAATCTAGAGCATCTCTGATGAGTTTATCATACATTCCAAGGCGATATTTGAAATCCTCGGTCTCAAAGAAAGAATAGGTCAACTCCTTACCAATTTCGGATTCTATTGTCTTAATGGCTCTTTCCACACTGGACTTTCGCATATTGTCACCCACCACGAGCATATCCATTCTACTATCAGGATCCTGAATAAAAATTCCGGCAACTAAAACAAACTTTAATTTACCAGTAGTAGAAAGTTTCTTGACAATATTTGTTCGTTCAAGAGATTTTGTACTTAAAAGAAAGCTCTGTAATGCTGACAGATAAGGGAAATTGTAATCTAGACCCCAACCTTTTTCTTTTTTCTTTAATTCTAGTTCCTTTCCACCCTTTTCTTTTATTATTTTTTTATAAAATATCTTTGACTTAATCAGATGTGCTTTTTGCAAAAGGGACAGTTCTTTTCTTGCTTCGGAAGAGGATGTCTTTGATTTATCACAAATGTCCGAAAAATCAAAAGTTTGTTCTTGATTAAAAAGAAAAAGACGCATAATTTTCACTCGTGCGGGGCTATCAAATAATACTCCAAATGTTTCCATGGGGTGATTATAGCACCCCGTAGTAGAATTTGCCATTATTTTTTGAAAAAGTTTTTTGAACTTTTTGATGGCAAATTTCACTACAGGGTAGCAAAATGTAAGGAAAACAAAAGGGCCCCGACATCCGATGTCGGGGCCCTTTTGTTTAATCTTATTTTAATGTAACCTTTCCTCCTGCTTCCTCCACTCTCTTTTTGAGAGCTTCCGCCTCTTCTTTCTTCATTTCCTCCTTTAGAACTGAAGGAACGCCATCTACCAAGTCTTTTGCCTCCTTGAGACCAAGACCGAGTACTTCTTTGACTACTTTAATAATAGCGATTTTGTTTGCACCGGCATCGGTAAGTTCAACTTTGAAAGCTGACTTCTCTTCTACTGCTGCGACTGGTCCTGCTGCAGGTCCAGCAACCGCTGTAGCTGAAACGCCAAATCTCTTCTCAAAAACTTTTACAAGCTCGTTGAGGTCAAGAACTGACATTTTTTCTATTGTTTCAATCAAGTCTTTGAACTTGGCTGGAATTTCTACTTTTTGTTCATCCATAGTATTTTTTTAAAATTAATAATAATTAAGCTGTCTTTGTCTTTGCCACTTCACTAAGTGCAATAGCAAATCTCTGAATTGGAGAATTGATAATGTTTGCAAACATACCGTACAAACCTTCCTTTGAAGGGATAAGAGCAATGGAAGACATTTCTTCCCTACTCATATATTTTCCTTCAAAAATTCCTCCCATAATAGAGACATTGTCTTTGTATTTCTTTTGAAAATTAAAGACTTCTCTTGCAGGAGCCACCAAATCTTCTCCGTAAGCTAGAGCGAGTTCTTTTTCAAGCGTTGGCATTTCGCCACCGACTGAAGCATTACCCATAGCAATTTTTGCCAATGTTTTTTTGGCAACAACATATCCTACACCAGATGCTCTGAGAGCTTTTCTCATAACCGTATCGTCAGCGACAGACAGATTGTGAAAATTCACAAAGACAACTGATTTTGCATCCTTGATAACTTTAGATAAGCTATCTAGAATTACTTTTTTCTGTGATTTAGTAATCATTTCAATATTTTTCTTTAATCCCCCACCAATTAATTGGTGGGGGACGACCTTTTGTAAAAAGGCCTCAAAACAATTGAGTTTGACCTCGGTCGGCTTACCCGTCCGCCTTTGACGGATTAGGGACTATTATGATCTTTCGATCACCGACTGTCTGTGGCCCTTCAAAAACAATAGTAGCATAATCTAAATAAAATACAAGAACAGCCCCGCGAATAGGAATTCGCGGGGCTGTTGTAATTAATTTATTGTTTTAAATATCTCACGATCACGATACCTTGATAACCCACTTGGCCACTCCACGGGTCTAAACCCGAGCCAGCCCAAGCTGCTCCGCCACCACCACCACCGTAGTAAGTAGCCGCCGAAGGATTCCTTCCAGTCCCCTCACCCTGACCTGCACCACCGTTACCACCTCCAGTTCCGCCTAGACCGTAAGCAGGATTGCCAAATATAGTTCCGTTTCCAGCACCTCCACCTCCACCTCCCCCGCTTCCGTAAACATGCGACGATCCGCTTATTGATGAGACAAAACCCTCACCACCATTTCCTCCACAGGCTAGCCCAGATATAACTTGCCCAACTTGGCCAAGGCCCCCAGCACCGCCGCCACCGCCTGCCGCATTGAACGTGGGGTCGCCTATTCCTCCGTCATAACCCTGTCCGGATATCCCTGTCCCTGGTCCCTTAACACTCCAGTACCCACCCCCACCTCCGCTACCTCCATTGCCCCCGTAGCCTTGATCTGTTCCGCCACCTCCTCCACCATAGGCAATATTTGTTCCAAAAGAAGAGTCCCCTCCATTGGAACCATTGTACCAAGGAGGATTGACCGCCCCACCATCGCCTACACCTATATCATTGCTACCAGAAATACTAAGATTAAGGGATAAAACGCCACCTCCTCCGCCGCCACCGCCAGTATTTCCCCCTCCGCCACCCCCTCCCGCCACCACCAGCACATCTGCAGAAATTGAACCAGAAGGAACAACAAAGCTATCTGTGCCGACAGTAGTATAAGTATTGTAACAATAAGTTGCATCACTAGTAGGTGTACCTCCAGTTGCAGGGCAAGGATTTGTTGGTGTCACCGCTGGACTTGTTGCCACAGATGCCGTTGAAGTTCCAATCACACTATGAGCATACACAGTGAAGGTGTAAGGTGTACCGTTTGATAGACCTGTGACAACGACTGATGTTGGACTTGTGGTTGCTGAGGTTATACCACCAGGGCTTGAGGATGCAGTGTAGTAGTCAATTGTTTCTCCTCCATTGTTTACTGGGGCTGTGAAAGAGACAGTGGCGAGAGCATTTCCTGCTACTGCAGATACACCAGTTGGTGCACCTGGAACAGTAAGTGTTCCCATTACTCCAAGATATCTTGTGCCTGTTGCTACAGTGTTTGCAATGATAAGTCCAGAGAGACCAGTGTAAATTTGAGTGAGTGTATACATTGTACCTCCAGGTGATGAAATTGGAGAAGTGTGGACTTTTTCTGTTGTGGTGGCATTACCTATGAGATTATAAATATCTTCTAGAGTGTAGCCAGTTGTTACTCCGGGAGTTCCTATGGGTGTGAGAGAATGGATAGAGGCAGTTGTGATGTCTGCTCTTGGATCTGGTGTACTACTGTATGCTCCTATAACTGCGAGATATTGCGTGCCAGTTTTTAGTCTATCTTTCTTTATTAGGTTAGCAAGAAGGACATATATTTCTGAAGTTGAATGAAAAGATGAGACAGAAGGGTCGGTGGTGGTGGAGAGAGTGTGACTTGCACTTCCTCCTGTAGTTGTAGCATTATTTGCTACTAGGTTGTAGATATCGTTTAGAGTGTAGAAGGTGGAAGCTGGAGGGGATGATGGGGTGAGAGAACCGGCAAATACGACTATACTAACGATAGCAACAAGTGCTAACAGAGAGTAGAGAGAGAGAGAGAGATTTAAAAAATTTTAGTTTCATTGAGTATATTATATATGTTGAGGGAAAAGAGTGCAAATGCAAATGGGGGGGGAAACTGTGGATAAGTAAAAAGGGCGCGCTCGTTGCGAGCGCGCCCTTTTAATTAGTTATTATTTTATACACCTCACATGATAAACCATCGTCCTCAAGTTACTCCCATTATTCCCTGTCGTCATATCCACATATTTTGCCTTTAGAGAACCATCGCTCGCATCTGTCCAATAAGAATCATTTGCAAAATTTGAAACATCATTTTTGTAGGCCAAAGTGAGCTCGCTTGCTGACGGGATTTTCCAGCCAGTACCATTTTCTGAAAGATTATTACAAAAAGTTACCGCAGAATCCCAGCCAGTATTTACTTGTGCACAGCTCCAAACTTTTGTGCTTGAGCTCTGGCTTGATTCACCTATTATGCCCGTCTTTCCACAACTAACCGTTTTCCAAGTAAAAGTATCCAGAAATGTTCCATTACTATTTGTAATATATCGTGGGGTTGAACTTCCGGTGAGAATATCAAATACAGTACCATCTTCATTTAAAGAATATCTCTCCGTCGTACTTCCAGTAGCAAAATCTATTACTTTTCCTCCACCATAATCAGTCCAATCCGGTGCATTTTTATTTGTTGTGGACTCGACGACTGTGCCAAAATTATTTATTGTATTTTTGAAATTCAATCCTTGAATAAAAGGCACGACAGCCAAGACCAAACCAAGAAAAGTTGTAGCAAAAACAATACCATAATAAACTTTACTAATTTTTTTGTGATTTATCATATTATATTATAAAGAATAACAATAAAAGCTAACGAACGCAACGAGTTGCACTGGGTTAGTGTACAGTTGACAGTAGATTGACCTTTGAAAACAATAAATATGTTGAAAATTACTACCAATAATGCTTGGCTAGATGATATCAAAAGTAATCATCTAACAAACATGAAAAACACAGCTGAGAGAGAA
>CAILDB010000014.1 GCA_903832855.1 uncultured bacterium
GAAGATAAAGAGAAAATGTTTTTAATTTGTTTGACATATTTATATGTTAATTTTTAATAAATAAAAGATAGCTCTTCTATTATAGCTATATATATATATATAGCAAATACAAAAAAAAGGGGGCTGTGGATAACTTTATTTAATATAATCTTCATAAATATTGTGCGACACGTTTTTTGTGTTAAAATTACTCCATGGAACTAACAAAAGAGATTATTGAAATATTTGCAAAATGGACAAAATTAAAAATCCGCATTCAAAACGGAGGCCACCCTTGCGGGTGGCCTCCTCGGAACTCCCTTGCGGAAGCAAAATGTACCTAAAGTATATCACCCATCAAATTAAAGTCAAATCAAAAATATTATGAACATTCAAGAACTCAAAAGACAATTTCTAGAATACATTGAAATAGAGCGTGGTCGTGCACTTAAAACTATTGAAAATTACGACCGCTATCTCACGCTATTTTTTGAACAGACAAAAATTACCGACCCAAAAGATATTACAAACGAAAAAGTTCGAGAATTCCGTGTCTGGCTCAATCGCAGTCCTGGCGCAAAAAGCTATCATCTCCTCGGTGAGTCTGCGACCCCTGGTGGAACAATGAGTCGAAAGACACAAAATTTTTATCTTATCGCCTTGCGAGTTTTTTTGAAATTTCTCACTCGTCGCGGTATCACTTCCCTTTCGGCAGATAACATTGAACTTGCAAAAGTTGCTGAACGCACTGTGGACACTATTTCTCCGACAGAATTAAAACGCCTTTTGGACGCGCCAAATAAAGAAGAAAATCCCGAACGCCGTGCCCGAGACAAAGCAATTTTGGAACTTCTTTTTTCTACCGGCCTTCGTGTCTCCGAACTTTGCTCTCTCACAAACGATTTGGATTTAAAGATGGATGAATTTTCCATTCGCGGAAAGGGCGGAAAAGTGCGAGTGGTTTTCCTTTCAGATGAAGCAAAAAGAGCGATAAAAGATTATTTGGTTTTACGAAAAGATATGTCTGACGCGCTCTTTACTCAAATTTCCGAGGACCCGTCCGAAAATAAAGGTTCCGTCATTGCGAGAAGCAAAGCGACGAAGCAATCCAGAAAATTAAAGATGGATCCCGGCCTCCGCCGGGATGACAGAGAGAAAAATAATCCGCACAACTTTTTAGACAAAAGAACCATCGCAAGAATAGTCAAACGCTACGCGACTATCGCTGGCATCACTCACAAGGTTACGCCCCACACTTTAAGACATTGCCTTCACCCCGACACTTTAATTTTTGTTCCTCATTCTGTCCTTTCTGCAAAAGATCTGATGAAAAGCAAAACCAAAAAAATAATTTCTATTGATTTTATGAAAATAAAAGATGAGTTTTCACAGATAACATCCAGAAGTACTCATTTTTCAGAAGATTTAACAAACATTTGGGCTGGAGGTTATGAAATATCTGTCTCCCCAGAACACAGGTTTTTTACATTAACTCAAAAGGGTATCGAGGAAATTTATACAAAAGATGTCAAAAACGGCGACTATCTCATGGGTATTAAAAAAACTGGATTTAATAAACTTATAAAAGGAAGCAAAGCAGACATAGCATTGTGGAGATATATCGGATATATCCTGGGAGATGGCGTTGTTAGTGAAGCTAGACGTGGTGTAATTATTACCGATAAAAATATTAAATTTCTTGAATTCTATCAGAAACTCATAAAAGATGAACTGGGGTTTACTTCTCAAATTTATCCCCTTAAACATTCAAATTCATTTACTTTATCTTATTACTCAAAATTATTTGTCGCTAAACTCAGAAAAATAGGCATAAATGGAAAAGCAAAAGAAAGAAGGGTCCCACAATCTGTATTCAGTGCCAGCAAAGAAGAAATAAAATCTTTAATCGCCGGAATATATGATGCCGAAGGAAATGAAGGTACTGGTGGATTAAAATTCTTTTCTGCAAGCAAGATGTTTCTCAAGGATATTCAAATGTTACTATTGATAATTGGAATTGATGCTCATCTTTACGAAAGAAAAAGAAAAGTCAGATTACCAAACACAAACAAAATTATTAATCACACCATATACACGCTTCAAGTAATCCATAGGCCAGATCAACTATCTTTTAGAGAGAAAATCCCAACAAAAAAAAGGTTATTCGTAGAAAATGAGTTTAATGGAGAAAAAATTCCAGTAAGAGAAATTTTGAAGGATATTTATCATAATATGCCTGATAAATGGCACAATTTTTCTAGATTATTGAAAAAAAAAGAAGGGATAGATATATATAGATATATAGGAAACACGACAAAAATCGTTCCAAACAAGGAAACTCTCTCAACAATAATAAAATATATGGGAAAGGTTAAGGTAATAGATGCCCGAATCCAATTATTAAAAAAATTAGTTAGTAATAAAACGATTAAGTGGTTAAGAGTCAGAAAAATAGAGAAAAAACGATACAATGCCGAAGTTTATGATTTTTCAGTTGCAAAGAATGAAAACCTGATTACTGATGGCTTTGTCTCTCATAACTGTTTTGCCACCGATTTGCTTAGTAACGGTGCCGACATCCGTTCCGTTCAAGCAATGCTCGGCCACGCCAACATCGCCACCACGCAGATCTACACTCATGTCACCGACAAACACCTCCGCGACATTCACAAGAAATTCCACAGTAAAAGATAGTGTTTATGCTATAATACCTATATTAATAGCTAACAAATACAAATATGGACCAACAAAATCCAAATCAACAAGCCCCACAAACAGTAAATCAAAATATCGAGATAGATCACGACAAACTTTGGGGCATTCTCGCATATGTTTTCTTTCTTATTCCCCTACTTGCGGTGAAAAATCGCTCATCTTTTTTGAACTATCACATCAATCAGGGAATTATTTTATTTATCGTCGTGTGTGCAGGAAATCTCGGTCTTGGAATTTTACCTTGGTGGCTTGCGATGTTTACTTTATTGAAATTTGTTTG
This sequence comes from uncultured bacterium, assembly GCA_903832855.1. Classification (GTDB taxonomy): domain Bacteria; phylum Patescibacteriota; class Minisyncoccia; order Phycocordibacterales; family GWA1-40-21; genus CAILDB01. Next base: position 2,975 of record CAILDB010000014.1, read on the forward strand.
GAACGGTTTGTCTGTCGCACTTCTCGTCATCGGAATTATGAATGTTTTGAAAAGAGAGATGAAACCGTTGCCAGTCATTGGAAAACTTTTCAATTTTTTGAAATAGCAACATGAAACTCATTTCTTGGAACGTAAACGGCCTGCGCGCCTTAGAAAAAAAAGATAAATGGAATCAGGTTTTTGAGTTTGATCCGGATATTATTTGTTTGCAAGAGACAAAGGCACATCCCGAACAACTTTCCGAAGGCGTCCGTTCCCCCGCCGGCTACCACGCATTTTTTGATCATTCAAAAGTGAAAAAAGGTTACAGTGGCGTGGCAATTTACATTAAAGATAAACTTTTCTCCTCTGTCATTCCCGCGCAGGCGGGAATCCAGTTCCCTAAAATTGAATACGGCCTTGGAATTTCAAAATTTGACGAAGAGGGTCGCACACTCGTAGCATATTTCAAAAATTTTGTTTTAATAAATATTTATTTTCCAAACGGCGGAGGCGGACAAGACAGATTAGATTTCAAAATGGAATATTATGATGAGTTTTTGAAATTTATAGAAAAGCTGCGCAAATCCGGCAAAAGCGTGATTTTTTGCGGAGATGTAAACACCGCACACAATGAAATCGACATCGCCCACCCAAAAGAAAATGAAAATCACAGCGGATTTATGAGAATTGAAAGAGATTGGATGGACAAACTTGTTTCGCTCGGTTGGACAGATACTTTCCGCGCCTTGCATCCAAAAGAAATTAAATATTCTTGGTGGGATATGAAAACATTTGCTCGTGACCGCAACATCGGCTGGCGTCTGGATTACTTTTTCGTCTCGCCCGACCTCGCGCCAAAGGTCTCTCGTGCAGAAATCTTAAATAATGTTTTTGGCTCCGACCATTGTCCAGTTTTGCTGGAATTGAAATAAAACCTTATTTAAAGCCCTATAATTATCTATCCACAATTTAAATTTGCAATTATATAATGGATACCATATAATAGTCTTACAAAGATTTGATGTTTCGAACTGTCACCGGATGGTGGCGTGGCTGGGACAACCAGCATAGAGCAACTTATCGGAGAGAGGCCCTTCGGGGCTTTTCTTTTACATCCTTAAGATACATAGCTGTGGATAACTTTGTATTGCAGAGTTTCTATTTACTTTCTATAATATATGAATGGCAAAAGACATGCAAATAAAGGTGTTTAACTTTATTAAAAATTTTGAAAAGAAAAAGAAGTTTTCCCCTTCATTAAAAGAAATCTGTAATAAATTTAACTACTCCTCTGTCTCGACGGCGTCCTTTCACATCAAGAACCTTCAGGATAGCGGATTTTTAGTTAGAGAAAAAGGTAAACCCAGATCAATAGAAACCTTTGATTATGAAAAACTAATTCGCATACCATTTTTAGGTAAGATATCAGCGGGAAGACCAATAGAGAGAATGTCAGAAAGAGAGTTTATTGCTATACCACAAAGTAAAATTCCAAGAACAGGAAATATATTCGCACTTGAGGTGTCCGGCAATAGCATGATTGAAGAAAATATCAATGATGGAGATGTTGTACTAGTTAAAGAACAAAACGTGGCCGATAACGGGCAGAAAGTTATCGCCTTGGTTGATAATTATGAAACAACATTAAAAACTTTTTACAGAGAAAGAAATCAGGTAGTCCTCAAGCCAGCAAATAAAGAATTTGAGCCAATAATTATTCCAAAAACAAAACAACTCGAAATACAGGGGGTTGTCATTGATGTTATAAAAAATGAAGGCAATAAAGTCCCGGCTGAAAAAATAATCAAAAGATCAGACGAACTTCCCCTAAACAAGATAATCCTAAATGATGCGGTGGAAGAATTAAAAAGGTTACCAGACGACAGCTGTGATGTAATAATAATTGACCCCCCATATAATATAGGGAAAGATTTTGGAAATAACATAGACAAAAGAGAACTCAGTGAATATATAAGATGGTCAAAAAGTTGGATTGACCAATCTATAAGAGTGTTAAAACCTACTGGAACGATGTTTATCTATGGGTTTAGTGAAATTCTTGCCCATTTATCAGTTGAAATATCCATAAACAAAAGATGGCTAATTTGGCATTATACAAATAAAAATGTCGCCTCATTAAATTTTTGGCAAAGAAGCCATGAATCAATAATTTGTGCATGGAAAGATAAGCCTGTATTTAATAAAGATTCGGTCAGAGAGCCATACACGGAAGGATTTTTAAACGGCGCTGCTGGAAAAATCAGAAAAGGAACAGTGGGTAGGTTCAGCAGTAGTGGGCAAGAAACGGTTTACAAGGCACATGAAGGCGGTGCCCTACCCCGTGATGTTATCAAGATCCCTGCATTAGCCGGAGGAGCAGGAATGAATGAACGTTGGTTCATTTGTAAGACATGTAATAAAATCTGCGAGCCTAGAAAATTAAAGGAACATCTTACGCACATTACTGAAAAACACCCGACGCAAAAACCGTTAGAACTTTGTAGAAAATTAATTAAGTCAGCGATGCCTAACCAAAACGGGGTGGTATTGGTTCCTTTTGTCGGTTCTGGAGCCGAATGTGCAGCGGCAAAAGAATTAGGACAAAATTATATCGGATTTGAGATCAACCCAGATTATATAGAACTTGCTGAGAAAGTGATTTCCTCAACTAAAATTAAATAGGTGCCTATTTAATTTTCTGATCTATTTTCCTTTTCTCCCCTTCAAAAGTTAATGGGGTAAAGACGACAAACCCATTTTTAAATCTCTCTAAATTTTTATTATTTGTAAAATCGGTGTAGGGTTTCCTCCACTCCCCTTTTTTTGTTTTGGGGTTACTAAAAATATCAGAAGGCGGTACAATATACAAAATATCAATAAATTCCCCCTCAAGTTTAGTTTTTGAAGCGTCTTTATCCCTTCTAACCTCCCTACTATGAGTTTCTTTTTTAACTTGGTAGTTTAGTTTATAACCTTTATAATTTATCCTAAAATCAGCCCCTTTATGATCTAATTCCTCACTCATTTCAACACTTTTTTCTCCAAATACCGATTCGGCGACATACCCCGCATGTATTTGAGTGATTATACTTGCCCATGTTCTATATATTCTGGCTGGTAAGCCAAGATAAAAACATTTCTGGCACATCTGTATCTTTTTTCTAAAAGTTTCTAAATTGTTACTTAAAGTAGATTTGTATTCATTATAAAAATCATCAAAATTCAAAAACTTTTTATCATTCCAATAAACTTTATATAGAAAAGATATTGCCTGAATTTCTTTCGGCAAATCCATTTCTACTATTTTTATCGGACGAAATCTTTCTCTATAAGAACTAAGATCAACCGTTTTCAGAAATTTTGTAAATTTATCTAAATGCATGTTTTATCTATGTATCGAAATCCTAGCACAATGTTACAAAAATCACAAAATTTGGCACCTATTTTAAAATTGCTTTACAAAAAAGCTAATGTATGCTATAAGTATATAAGAAGAAAACGCATCAATCCAACATGGAGAAAGAAATGAAAAAACCTGAGGACTTCTTGGCTTGGGCCAAAGAAGAATGGCCGAAAGCCTCTTCTATCGCACGGGCGAGGATCAGTGCAAAGGTAAAAACACTCGAGAGACACGGAAGGATTGACTCGAAACAAGCGACCGCTTTTTTCGAAGCCATGAGGACCGCAAGAAAAGAGATGCGAAAGGGATGAGGAGGCTGAATTCGTTCAGACCTCCTTTTTTTAATGCTAAATCTGGAACTTATTTTTATTGACTTGCAAAAGTTTTCAGAATCGCCAAAAATTGTCCGCCATTCGCATCCAAATCAAATTCTTTACTAACAAGTCCTGGAATTCCTTTTGACATCGCTTCGAGCTTTGCTTCATCAATTCCCTGTTCCCGGATTACTTCTTCAAAGGCTGCGAGACTAGCACCATAAACCTCTTTTGCTCTAGCGTTTCCAACTCTTTCCGCAAGTTTTATCAAAAAACGCATCTGGGCCAAGGCTTCTTTTATAAAATGAAATCTCAATGGGTTCTGGGAGGCCTTTTCTTTCACTACGGCATTTCCTTTATCACTTTCGTATGCAAGAAAATCTTCTTCTGCTTCTTTGAGTGCCTCTCCAGTACAAGATACAATCACTTTCGGCATTTTAAAATTTTTCAGTCTGATTTTTTTCGGTCCGTCTTTTGTTATTATTTCTGCTTCAAAATATTTCATTGATGGAATTCTCCCCTGAGTTATTTGGACTATTTCATCAAACATTTTTTTCTTTGCCTCAGTATGAGAAATAGTAAAGTCCACAGAAAAACCCAAACATCTGACGGATCTTTCATCCTCCACCACTTCATTTGGTGTCATCTGAATAGCCATATCTATACCACGAAATAAATCATCATAAAGAGTAGGATTAATTACTCTTACATTATCCCCCATCCAACCAAGCTCCCTTATCGCTTGTGGAATCATAATTTCCACAAAGTCTGCGTCCATATCTGCTTCTCTCTGATGACCCTCAACGTCTTGCCTCTTTCTTTTTATACCCGCCATCTTTGCGTCAACCTTTGAAACATCGTCTCTCACTTCTGCTTCAGAAAATAAAACTTCTTGCTTGCCCTTAAATGTTTGAGTAAGACCAATAAAATTTGTTGGGTCAATTCTTTGATATTCCAAAGTTGATGTGACTTCTTCAATAAATTTTCGCAAGTCATGCATATCACTTCCCCCTTCAACATTTCCTGGTGTAAATTTTTCTTTCATAATAGTTTAATTATAAAAAACATTTTACAAAAAGACAATGTAAAAAGAATATTTGTTTACAAAATGTCCTTTATTTGTTGGCTTAAATCATAAAGGACATTATTAAAAAGTTATCCACAGGTATGTCCTTTACATGTCTTTTATAAAAAAGGTATAATACTAGCAGAGGTCAACCAGAGATTAAATTTGTGCAACTCAAATCCAATCTCCTATCTCAGGATGACCGTGTTCTTTCCAAGAGGTTTGGCCACCTCAAGAAAGGTTTGCAAAGTTAGGTCTTGTTTATCGCGCGGGGCGCGGTTGCGTTTGCCTTATTATTTTGTGACGTTATCGTCACTCGGGGCATCATCGCAGAAACAAAATCTTACTCGGCGTTCGCTTTCGCCGTCCGGTTTCACAATCGTGTTCTGGGCGGTTTTTTGTTGCTTTTTTGTAAATAGGTCCTAAAGCACGATATCTTCAAGTATCTGTACTCTACCAACCCTTTTTTGCATAGAAACAAACACACAAACCACATCAAACTGCCACTCCGTTTCATCTGAAACATCTGCCTCTAGGAGATAAGTCTGAATAGTACGGCTTAAACGCTTGATTTTCCAAGGGTGCATGTTATCTTCTGGTCTGAAACCATCGTTTTCCCTATTCTGACCGGTATTTGAAACACTACCAAAGTTTTCCCGCGAAACACTTTTGACCTCAACAAAGTGTATTCTCCCTTGTTTTTCGGCAATTATATCAATTTCTCCCCATTTTTTACGATAATTCCTTAAAATAACACTAAATCCGTGTTTCATGAGAAACTTACAAGCAATTTCCTCACCGATTACCCCCAATTCGTTGTGTTTTGCCATAGTTTTTACTTATTTTTGAACTATTTTAAGTAATTATAGCACCTTTTTGTTTTCATGTGTAACATTTTGGCAAAATGTTACTTAGAAACATATTTTGTATGTTTCGCGTGAAAACACCCAGAAATAAGGACATTTTTAAGACAAGTCCTATAATTTCAGCCATATTTATAGCCATATTCCGTCAAAGACCCGCAAAAATGGCCTATTTTCTTAGACAAAGCAAAAACTGTCTTTAATCCACATATACACAGAGTTATCCACAGTTTCACAAAAGCGAGTTTATTTAATCAGTGTTTCTCAGCGTAGGGGATTGGCAACTATTTAGAAGCGTGTTTATTTTTTGTCTTTTAGAATTTTTAACATGGCGCCGGGAATCTGTCACAGATTGTTTGCTCGTCGCCACTCGCAAACATCCGCGACCCCGACTCAATCATTTTTCTTGCTAGAAAAATAATTTCCGTCTTTCGATTCCCTAAAATAACTAGTTTGGACTAGTTATTTTCGCCGCACAAAATAAAATGGCCTTTCGGCCTTTTATTTTGTGCGGGCGCCGGGAATCGAACCCGAACCCAATCCTTGGCAAGGACTAGTTCTACCGTTAAACTACGCCCGCATGCTCACAGGAAACATTATACACGAGTTATTAAAAATTTCAAATTATATATTATGGGTAACAACGGTGGTCACAAGTTTTTGCCTGCTGGCAAAACTCGCGACCCCGCCTCGGCACGTCTGCCTCCGGCTAGCACAGATGAAAAAAGAAGCTTCCTAGCTTCTTTTTTCATCTGTGCTCCCAGTAGGATTCGAACCCACAACAACAGTTCCGAAGACTGTTGTGATATCCATTTCACCATGGGAGCATTATGCACAATCATACCCTATATTAGCTAAAAATCAAAAAATGTAATAAAATAGGTGCAATGAAATTAGTGAAAACAGTAAAAGAAAAACTTCAAGAATTTAAAGGAATACCAACAGAGGTTTGGGAAGTTTCAGAGAAACTCAAAGATGCTGGCTTTGAGGCCTATTTGATTGGAGGTTGTGTGAGAGATATTTTACTTGATATTGAAGCAAATGATTGGGACATTACGACAAATGCAAATCCAGAACAAATTATTGCAACTTTTGAAAAAACTTTTTATGAAAATACTTATGGCACTGTCGGCGTGGTAAATGAAACAACAAAAAATGAGAAGGTGAGGGTAATTGAAGTGACTCCATACCGCTTAGAGTCAGAATATTCAGACAATCGCAGACCAGATGCCGTTATTTTTAGCCAAAATCTGGAAGATGATCTAAAAAGAAGGGATTTTACAATAAATGCCATAGCTTTGTCTCTTGAAAGTTTTGATGGTAAAAAAGAAATTTATAAAGGACATTTAGTTGATCTTTATAAAGGACAAGAAGACCTGGCAGATAAGATTGTGAGGACAGTAGGGGATCCGGACGAAAGATTTGCAGAAGATGGACTTAGAATTTTGCGTGCTGTAAGAATTGCAAATTATATTGGTTTCAAAATGGATAAAAAAACGGAAGAAGCCGTCAAGAAAAATTCCGATCTACTTTCAAAAATTGCAAAAGAAAGAATCCGTGATGAATTTGTAAAAATAATTACATCACCTACACCAATGAAAGGAATTTTGAAATGCTTGGAGGTTAATATTTTGAGATTTATTATCCCCGAACTCGAAAAAACCATAAGCATCGAACAAAAAGGCGCTCATATTTATGATGTTTGGGAACATTTGCTCAGAAGTTTGCAATATTCTGCAGACAAAAACCTTGCTTTGGAAATCAGATTGGCTGCTCTACTGCACGATATTGGCAAACCAAAGTCTAGAAGAGCAGGAGAAAATGGAGAAAAATGGACTTTCTATGGCCATGAAGTTGTCAGCACCAGAATGTCTGAAAAAATTCTTACTGATTTAAAATTTTCAAAAAAAGTTATTGAAAAAACAGTCAAACTTATCCGATGGCATATGTTTTTTGCAGACACAGAACAGATTACACTTTCCGCAGTGCGAAGAATTATTGCAAAAGTTGGTAAAGAAAATATTTGGGACCTTGTTGAACTGCGAACTTGCGACAGAATAGGCATGGGTAGACCAAAAGAAGACCCTTACAGACTCAGAAAATATATGGCAATGATAGAAGAAGCGATGAGAGACCCAGTATCTGTAGGGATGCTTAAAATTGATGGTAAAAAAATAATGGAAGTCACGGAGGAAGTGGCTGGCCCAAAAATCGGCTATATTTTACACGCTTTGCTCGAAGAAGTGCTTGATAATCCAAAACTAAACACTGAGGAATATTTGGAAGACAGAGCGAGAGATTTTGCAAAATTAGAAATAAAAGAACTTGAAAAAATCGGCAAAGAAGGCAAAGAAAAAAAAGAAAAAGAGGAGGAGAAAGAATTGGGGGAGATAAGAAAAAGACATTTTGTTAAATAAAATAAAACCCCTACATCACGCAGGATGCAGGGGCCCACTCGGAATTCATACCTAATTAAGTGGGGGTCACTTAGGCATATAGTCCAACGGCGGCGGGGGGAGAGGTGGGTGTTGGCCTTTCGAAATAAACCATCTCTCTTAGCGGAACGTACAGAACGAACAAACTCCTATAAAACAGTGTAGCAGAACCACAGAAATTGTCAAGTATTCTTTTATTCCTAAAATATTGTATATATGTCCATATAATGTATAATTTAATTATGAAAATAGATACAAATAAATTTGAGAAAAAGTTGAAGGATGAATTGAATCTTGTTGAGACAGAATTAAAAACTGTTGCAAGAAAAAATCCAGAAAATAAAAATGACTGGCAGGCAATTCCTGATGATACAGAAAAAGATAGTCCAGATGTAAATGAGGCAGCAGATGTAATTGAAGAATTTGGAAACAACGCGGGAATTGCGGACCAACTTGAAATTAGATTAAATGAAATCAAGGACGCACTTGCAAGAATTAAAGACGGTACATATGGAATGTGCGGTGTCTGTGGAGAAGAAATTCCTGAAAATCGACTTGAGGCAAATCCTGCAGCGAATACTTGTATAGAGCACGCAAAGTAAAAAATTAAATGAGTTTTGCAAAAGTTTACAGCGCCCAAACCGTAGGTTTGGGCGCAAAAATAATTGATGTAGAGGTGGACTTATCAAAAGGTCTGCATTCTTTTTCTATCGTCGGCCTTCCGGACAAAGCAATTGACGAATCAAAAGACAGAATTTCTGCTTCAATAAAAAATAGCGGATTCAAAGCACCAAAAAATAAAAATCAAAAAATAGTTATTTCACTTGCTCCGGCAGATATCAAAAAAGAAGGCCCATGTTTTGATACAGCAATGGCCATAGCATACCTGCTTGCAAGTGACGAGATAAGATTTGACCCAGAAAAAATACTTTTTATTGGTGAACTTTCTCTTGATGGAAAATTGCGAAGGATTAGTGGCGTCTTGCCGATAGTCGCCGAAGCAAAAAGAAAAGGTTTTGAAGAAATTTTCTTGCCAAAAGAAAATGCGGTGGAAGGAGCACTTGTAGATGGTATCAAAATCTTTGGAGCAAACTCAATTACTGAAATAATTGCTCATATTAATACAAAAGAAACAAAAGACGGCGAGGAAGTAAAAATTTTACCGCAAAAAATTGCAAAACAAATAAAAACAAAAGTTGAAGAAGCGGAAGATGAGACTTTGATAGATTTTGCAGATATCAAAGGTCAAGAAACAGCAAAAAGGGGATTGGAAATCGCTGCAGCAGGCAGACACAACATCGCAATGTTTGGGCCACCAGGCACGGGGAAAACAATGCTTGCAAAAGCTTTCCGCCACATTCTGCCTCCGCTTACTTTTGACGAAGTTTTGGAAATCACTTCCATTCATTCCATCGCAGGCACACTCAAAGAAGATTTAATGTCAAATCCTCCAATCCGTTCACCACATCACACAGCTTCATATGTCTCAATTGTCGGCGGAGGTTCCACTCCAAAACCTGGAGAAGTCACACTCGCACACGGAGGCGTTTTATTTTTGGACGAATTTCCAGAATTTGATAGAAAAGTTTTAGAATCACTTCGCGAACCACTTGAAGAAGGAGAGATAAGTATTTCTCGAGCAAAAGGTTCCACAACTTTTCCCGCAAATTTTATTTTAATAGCATCAATGAACCCATGCCCATGCGGAAACTACGGCTCAAAAGGAAAAGAATGCATTTGCAGAGCTCAAGACATTGCAAGATATCAGAAAAAATTGTCTGGACCGATAATTGACCGTATAGATATGTGGGTGGAAGTCTCGCAAGTGGATTATGAAAAGCTCGGAGAAAAAACCGTGTCAAAAGAAACCGAAAAAATAAAATCGCGTGTGAAAGAGGCCCGAAAAATCCAAGAAAAAAGATTTGAAAAAACAAAAAGAAAAACAAATAGCGGAATGTCCTCAAAAGAAATTATAAAAGTTGCAAATGTCACCGACGAAGCAATGGAAATCCTCAAATCCTCTGCACAAAAGCTCGGCCTTTCCGCTCGTGCCTATCATCGCGTCATCAAGCTCGCCCGCACCATCGCAGACCTAGAAAAAAGCGATGAAGTCAAAAATACTCACATCTTGGAGGCCCTCCAATATCGTCCAAAAAATAATTTTGCTTATTAAAACGGATTCTTTGCTCCGCGAATTTCAAAGTGGACGTGGGGGCCGGTGGATTTTCCGGTGTTTCCGGAAAGACCTATGACTTGGCCTTGGGCGACATTTTCGCCAGTTGTGACTTCCACATCGCTCATGTGTCCATAGACCGTCTGTGTGCCATTGTAGTGTGAAATAATAATATAACTTCCATAACCACCATTCCATCCGCTGGATCTCGCAAGAATTACTTGGCCAGAAGCTGCCGCCATTATAGGTGTGCCGACTGGTGTAGCAATATCGATAGCATTGTATCCATGCAAACCTTGTGTTTTTCTTCCGCCGACAATAGGTCTCAAGTAATAACCGACATCATCTGGACCACTATAACCAGGAATAAGTCGGCTATTTCCTGCTGTTGAACCTGAACTTGACGGAGTTGATGCAACGGAACTTTCACCATCAGGAATAATAATCTGCTGACCGAGGGCAAGGGGCGCGTTTCTATCTAGATCGTTAAACTGAACGATTTCGTCTAGGTCGCCTTTGTATTTTTTGGCAATACTTTGTAATGTTTCACCCTTTGTAACGGCGTGAGTGATACCTGAAACAGGCAAAATAACGAGTTGTTGACCAACCTTCAATGTCTTGCTAGTCAAATTGTTTGCCCACACGATAGTATTTGCAGAAACACCGAACATTTTGCCGACAGAAGTAAGTGTGTCGTTTTGTCTCACAATATAGACACTAATCTGACCGAGGTTTTGACTTTTGTCTGCTTCAAGCACAGTTCCGGAGGGGCCATTTTCTGAAAGTAGGGCTTCACCGCTCACAATATTGATATCAGCCGTCTTTTGAGCATTTTGACCAATAAAATTTGAGCTATCTAAAAGAGGGGTGTCTGTCGTGGCAAAAGAGAAGCCAGTAGATGAACTTGAAGGGGAATTGGTATCATAGGCGATTGCTTTTGAGTTGGTATTGGAAAAAATCTTTGTTATAAAAGAGAAAAATCCTGCTTGGACAGGATATGGGCTCATCATGGTAAACATAATTGGTAGCAAATAGACAATAGACCACTTGAGATAAGTGGCTAAAAATAAGGACTTTTTGGAACCATTAGCCCTACGAGCAGGGGAATAATGGTCTTTTTGGGGGTTTGTAGACAAAATATGCTTATTATTAGGGCTTTTCTGCTGGTCTGTTTTACTAAATGGCTCTAATTAGCCATTTTTTCAGGATTTCTGTCGTTTCAGGCGTACTAATAATGGTACCACCTACAAAGTTTCAGTCAACCGGCAAGTGGATGACCTGTGGATAACTATTTGGGTTAAAAATTCTAGGAAACTCAAATTCCTTTCTCACTAATGGCTCCGCAATCTAGAAAATCATAGTCAACTTTCTATCGAAAAATTCATGAGTCGCATTCGCTCCGGCAGCCAGATGAATTTTTCAGAAAGTTTCCTTGATTTTCTGATTGTTCCGCCAGAGCGTTCGAAAGAAACTTGAGTTTCCTAGAATTTTTTTCAGATATTTGCAATAATATGTTATATTTCTCTGGTGGATTACTTAAATGGCCTAAATGAACAGCAAAAAGAGGCGGTTTTGGCCAAAGATGGGCCGGTTTTGATAATCGCTGGCGCTGGGGCAGGTAAAACCAAGACAATTACCCACAGAATACTGCATTTAATCAAAGAAGGAGTAGCTCCAAGAAACATTTTGGCTATCACTTTTACAAACAAAGCAGCGAGAGAAATGAAAGAGAGGGTAGAAAAAATAATGAAAGAGGACAAAAGTTTAAATTTTCCTGTAAATACTTTTGAAAAGCCTTTTGTTAGCACGTTTCATTCACTCGGTGTTCACATTTTAAAAGAAAACGCGCGAGTTCTCGGGCTGACTAGAAATTTTTCAATTATGGACAGGCAGGATTCCACAAAAATTGTTAAAGATGTTTTGAAAAGTCTGGATATTGACCCTAAACAGTTTGAGCCGGGGAAAATTTTAAATATTATTTCCAGAGAAAAAGGCGAGATTAATTCTCCAGAAAACTATTCGCAGACCGCAGGAAAAGGTTTTACGCTTTCAGGAGTTGTGGCAAAAGTCTGGCCAATCTATGAAACAAAACTTCGCGAAGAAAAAGCACTTGATTTTGATGACTTACTTTTGAAGGCATACTTACTTTTGAAAAATCACAAAGATATTTTGGAAAAATATCAGGAACTTTGGAAATACATCCACATTGACGAGTATCAGGATACAAATAAAGTTCAATACAAGACGGCAAGACTTCTAGCGGAGAAATACAAAAATATTTGTGTGGTGGGAGATGTAGATCAAAATATTTACAGTTGGCGCGGAGCTGACATTCAGAATATTTTGGATTTTGAAAAAGATTATCCTGATGCTGTGGTTATTTTACTTGAACAAAATTATCGTTCCACACAAACGATCCTCGCAGTAGCGAACAAAGTCATAGCAAAAAATAAAAATCGTAAAGAAAAAAATCTTTTTACAAAAAATATTGAAGGTGAAAAAGTATCTTTTTTCAAAGCAAAAAATGAGACAGAAGAAGCAAGATTTATTGCCAGAAAGTCAAAAGAACTAATAGAAAAGGGTACTGACCCAAAGGAGATTGCAGTGCTATACAGAGCCAATTTTCAGTCGCGAGTCATTGAAGAGGCGTTTCTGACAGAAAGCACTCCATACCAAGTTTTGGGGACAAAATTTTTTGATAGAAAAGAGATTAAAGATATTTTGTCGTATCTCAAAGCATCGCTAAATCCGGAAAGTTTGAGTGATATAAAAAGAATAATAAATGTGCCGACAAGAGGAATAGGGAAGGTGACTATTTTAAAAATTTTTGGCGGAGAAAAAGAAAAATTACCGGCAGGTGTGAAAGAAAAAGTGGACGCCTTTTTTATTTTGCTCGGCAAAATAAAAAAGGCGTCCGAGGATCTCAAACCCTCTGATGTAATTAAATTTATCATCACAGAAAGCGGAATTGAAAAAGATTTGATGAACGGAACAGATGAAGAAAAAGAAAGATTGGAAAATATTAAAGAGCTCGCAACCCTTGCCACAAAATACGACCATTTTATGCTCAGCGATGGTATTGAAAAACTTTTGGAAGAATCGGCACTCACTACAGATCAAGATTCTTTGGAGAAAAATGACAATGCTGTAAAACTTATGACCATTCACGCATCAAAAGGTTTGGAATTTGAATATGTTTTTATCGCAGGGCTTGAAGAAGACTTGTTTCCACATCAGCCAATCGGAAAAGCGGAAAGAACTCCAGAGGAAGAGGAGGAAGAAAGACGACTTTTTTATGTTGCACTCACCAGAGCAAAAATAAAATTGTTTTTGACATATTCTGAAACGAGAACTATTTATGGCTCGCAACAATACAATATGCCTTCCAGATTTTTTGCAGATATTGACAATGAGCACTTAGAAGAGGAGAATTTTGAATATAGAGAAAAAATAATTTATTTAGAATGGTAATACAAGCAAAAAAATCATTAGGGCAGAATTTCCTTAAAAACAAAGGGGTTTTGGAGAGAATTGTGGAAACAGGGGAACTTTCTGATGCAGATATCGTACTTGAAGCCGGGCCTGGGGAAGGGGCTCTTACAGAAAAACTTTTACAAAAGGGTTGTAAGGTAGTTGCTGTGGAAAAAGATCATAGATTAATTGATTTATTGAAAGAGAAATTTGAGAAAGAAATAAAAAGTGAGAAATTTAATTTGATTGAAGGAGATATTTTAGAATTTTCGCCGGAAAAGAACGGCTTAACATCCGGAAAATACAAAATAATTGCAAATATTCCTTATTACATTACTGGACTTTTTTTGAGAAAGTTTTTGGAGACAGAAATTCAACCGTCAAAAATTGTCGTAATGGTTCAAAAAGAAATTGCCGACAGAATTGTAGCAAAAGATGGAAAAGAAAGCATTCTTTCCATAAGTGTAAAGGCCTATGGCGAACCAAAAGTGATAATGAAAGTAAGCAGGGGAAGTTTTGACCCAATGCCAAATGTTGATTCTGCAATTTTAGAAATTTCAGATATTTCAGAAAACTTTTTCACACAAAATGGAAAAAAAATAGACGAGAAAAAGTTTTTTGAGATAGTAAAAGCCGGTTTTGCTCACAAAAGAAAAATACTTTCAGCAAATCTAAAAGAAATACTCGGCGAAAATTTGCCACAAATTTTCGCCGAGCTAAATCTCTCTCCCAATGCAAGAGCAGAAGATCTAAAAATTCAAGATTGGATAAATTTAGCAAAGTAAAAACCCGCTGTTAGGCGGGTTTTTATTTGCCAAGACAAGGACAGTCTTTGTTCGATTAGAATTACCAATCAAAAAGTTCTTTTATACCCTGACCCAAAGCGGCCCCTCCAATAAGATAAAGGGCTCCAATAACTAAGCAACCGACTCCGCCAGTAGCCACACAAACCACACCACCAACAACACCTGCGGCTATTGCAAGCCCAGTACTCAAACCAGGACTAAAACCACCACCTGACGGATTATTATTACTATTTGGATTTGCAGGATTCACTGGTGTGCCATCCGCATTCATACATGCTGGCCCTGTTCCAAGTGGTCCTGATGCATCACCTATCCAAGGAGCACTCAACGCAGGGTTAGCTCCCTGACATATTCCACTTTCATCTGGTACCTCTCCACCAAGAATTGAGTCCCCAACACTTGGTAACGGTGGGTTATTTTCTCTAAAGGTTATATAGCCAGTGCCAAAAACAGGAGATCCCGCTTTGCTAGTCCCTATCATACTCCCAGGACTACAAGATTGAATAACTACGGCATAAAGTTTTTCGCCATCGCCGCCCTTATTTGTACACTCTGAAATACTCATAACCTGCCCACCAAATGCTATCGGTGATCCTCCTGCTTCAGTAAGAGGAGGGATTTCTTCCGCAGATGAAGCAAGAAATAATGTAGAAGTAGCTATCATAAGATTCGCTGAAGGTGTCAGAGAACTTATCATATTTTGATTTAATGTTGCAATGGCCGCCGTCCCCGTCGCACAAGCGACAGTTATGGTCGTCGTTCCTTGATACATTGAAGGGTAGATACTCATAGTTGAACTCCCACTGGTCTCGGCAAGGTCTTTTTCATAAAAGCTAGCGACAGTAGAACTCGAGCTTCCCCTACAGGCAGTAAATCCTGTAGAAACCCAGCTAACTGTAGGATTAATGGGAGAATATGCACTTGAAAGAGTCGATGTAGCATAATTTTTCTTGCCATTTATTGTTACACCCAAGCTCTTTGTAGTAGTGGCATTAGAATAATTTGAGATATTTAAAGTAGCAGAAGAAATCATAAGATTGGCAGATGGGCTAAGTGAACTCACAAGATTTTGATTTAAGGTTGCAACCGCCGTTGTTCCAGTGGCGCAGGCGATAGTAAATGTTTCCGTACCTACCGCATTAGCAGGAAATGTAATTGGCATATAACCGCTTGTAGGAACAGTTACACCAGAAAAACCAGTCAAAATAGGATTCGTGGTGGCCTTACAATCAGAGAAGCCGACAGAACCCCAGCTAACAATAATGCTAGAAGCAACAGCAGAAGAGGTCGTAGAATAATTACTTGCACCGTTTACTTGAATGACCACACTTTTGGCAGAGTTATCGGCTGGGTCACTGCTCCCCAAAACAACCGTGTTTGCACCATTATTTGTATTATTTGTGTTATTTGAAGGGGCACTTATCACCGTCATTGTAACACTATCAGAGACTAGACCGTTCGGGCCAACACAAGTCATTACAAACTCACCAGAAGTGACAACATTTGTGATAGAATCTGTTCCAAAAACTGGTTTAACTTGATTTCCTCCAGAAACACAGGAAGTCACATTGTGAGATGTCCAAATAATAGTTGCCGTACCTCCATGTCCAATTTGCACATTGTCATCTTGTCCATTTACCTTCAAATCCACACTTGGTCTCTGCGCTTCTGGAATATTTACATTTGTGACAATACTCAAAATAGCGTTAATCTTAGCCCTAGTTACTTCGTCCGTAATTCCTGTTGGCTCAAAATTATAGAGATTTTGAAATTTAATGAGTGCCGTCTTCGTTGCAGGACCAAAATAGGTAGTTTCATGGCCCGATGAGCCATTTCCCGAGGTGGCAACCACAGTATTCGGGTCAGAATTAAGCACTTTTTGCAAAAGAAGCACTTCTGGGTCAGTCATTCCTTGTTTTAACTCCTTGCTTATGCGTGTAGCAGAATTGGAAAGTGCTGCCCTGATGACAGACCTCGCAAGATCAGCTTTTTCAGGCGAAATAACACCAA
Source organism: uncultured bacterium (assembly GCA_903832855.1). Taxonomy (GTDB): domain Bacteria; phylum Patescibacteriota; class Minisyncoccia; order Phycocordibacterales; family GWA1-40-21; genus CAILDB01. The sequence goes on from CAILDB010000014.1 coordinate 19,495, forward strand.
TTGTAATAAGCGTCTCAACAAAATCAATAAGTTCTTGAGAATTATCTGCTATAGCTACAGTTGAAGTTGAGGTCAAAGTTGTAGCACTTGCAGAAAGATAAAAAGCCGGAAAAGAAGTTACAAAAAAATTGCGATAAAAATAGAAACGAGAGTTTTTCTAAAATATAACATATAAATATGTGATTAATTTTTAATAAAAAATACGAAATATAACTGTTCACAATTATATCACAAAATCATTTGCAAGATACTAGCCCTGTTGATATAATTGCCCTATGAATCTTGACAAGAAATATTTGCCATCAAGAAAATTTATTATTTCTCTTTCTACGGTTATTGCTTTGGTAATTATTATTGTTGCTGTGAGATATGCTTGGACTGGGAAAAAAGAAACACTTGTTTTGGGTAATCAAGAAATAACTACTCAAGATATTGCAAATATTAAAACGATTGATACCGATAATGATGGCCTCCCCGACTGGGAAGAGGCACTTTGGAAAACAGACCCCAAAAATCCCGACACAGACGGAGATGGCACCCCTGACGGTGCAGAAATAGACGCTGGCAGAGATCCTCTAGTTGCAAACACTGCAGGCCCAGGCAAGGAGCCGAATGATAAAATTGATCCAAAAATTATTGCTAGTAACACTGCAGATGATGCAGAGTGGAACTCTCTGAACGAAACGCAAAAATTTGGAAGAATGCTTTTGTCGGATTATATTGCCGTGCAACCAGCTGATGGCTCTGCACTCACCACAGACCAAACAAATCAACTCGTGCAAAATGCAGCTGCAAATACACCTGAGATACAACTTCAGCAAAAATATCTCATTGAAAATATTTCAATAATTGATAATCCAACAGCAAAAGATATTTCAAATTATTCTACAGAATTTTATAAGATTTTTAATAATGAAGTAAAAAATAATTTATTATCAGAATTTTCTATTTTGGACACATATGCTACCAATAATGATCCAAAAGTACTGAAGGGTTTGGATAAAATTATTGCATCCTACCAAAAATCCGCACAGGATATGATTAATATTAAGACTCCGGCAGAGATTGCTGATAGCCAATTATTATATGCAAATTCCTTGTATGACCTTTCTTCTCTTGCTACAAAATTAAAAGAAGCCGAAAATAATTCATTAATAGTGATAACTGCATTTAGTAAATATAGCGATGTTATAAACAATTTAAATCAAGCTCTTCAGAGTATTGGTTCGTATGTATCCAGAAATATGTAACGCAAGAAAATTAATTATTTATTTGATATAATATATAAGTAAAATGTTGAAAAATAGATTTAATAAAAAAGTTATCTCAGGAATTCTAATAACAGCGATTGTAGCGATAAATTTTTCATTTATAACTATTCCACAAAAAGCAAAAGCGAATGGGGAAACCGTGGTACAACCTGTATTAATACCTCCAACTGGGGTAACTGGTCTTCCTGTTTCAGATTTTACTGTACAGGCACAAAATTTTCAAAATCACGCAGAGGCATTCATGGTACAAGTGGCAGACAGATTTGCAAGAACTATAGCAAAGGTTTTTATACTCACTCTTGCTCAACAAATTGCAGATTGGATTGCGGGTGGATTTCAAGGTAACCCTTCTTTTTTAAATGATCCGGCCAGATTTGCAGTGAATATTACAAACCAAACTATTGGCGAATTTATTTACAATGACCCATCACTTAGTTTCCTATGTAAACCATTTCAACTTCAAATAAAACTTTCTCTAGCAATACAACACAGAAAATTTTATCAGACAGTTAATTGTACTTTGACTGGAGTAGTAAATAATGTAACTAATGCCATCATGGACCCTTATAATGCATTTAAAAACGGCGACTTTATAGGAGGAGGAGGGTGGGACTCATTTCTCGTAATGACTACAGACCCGAATGCTACACCCGAAGGGGCATTCCTCACAATGAGCAGTGAACTTGACGCGAGAATACAAAATAAACAAGGAGCTCTTACCAAGGAACTATCGCAAGGTATGGGATCTTTATCATTTAAAAAATGTACAGAGACAAGCTACGCGGTAACCAAAACACCCGACGGTATAACAGAAAGACAAGAAGTCGCCGGCAGTCAAAGAGAATATACAGGTAACCCTTTCTATGATCAATCCACTACGACAACATCTTACACAAGTGCAGGTGATAATCAAGTAAATAATTGGAATAGTCTATGGGATACATCGTACACATACGAAGGAACAGACAAAGTCACGGACTGCAAAACCACAACCCCAGGTGCCTTGATTGCCTCCAACTTATTTTCTTCAAGTCAATCCGGTCAAAGGATGGGCGAATTTCAAGCGGTTGTAGGTGATGCAATGGACATAATAATAGGTGGCGTATCTACACTTGTAGTGTCGACTGCTCTAGCAAAAATAAGAGAGGCCTTTTCTGGTAGTACTCAAAATTACGCTAGCATAGATCAAATAACTGCAGACCTGCAAGCTCAACAAGCACAACAGGCGGCCTACAATGCGACATATAATAGTGGGGGAAGTTTAGGAGGTGGCACAATTAGTGGTGGTTCTATTTATACTGACTCATTATATACACAAAGAAATAGCGCAATAGAAGCAATAAATAATCAGATAGGTTATGAAACAGTGTATCAAACAACTCAAAATCATATTCTTAATTATCTAAATAATATAAGGACCCTTTTTGTTCAATTGCAGGGATGTTATAACACAAATAGCGGTGCTGGTGACGGACAAAATGGTCTGAGAGCTAGTGCAATACAATCGGCTGTCCTAAATGCGATAGACGGACAGATTAATCCTTCAACAGGAAGTTATCTTTTTGCATTAAATGTTAATGTGATAAATAATCATATCGCAAGCTCCACAGCAAATGGCTCCAACCTAAGTGCTCGGCTAACAGCAGTTCAAAATGCTACTACTGCAACACAAATCAGCAGCCAATTAAGCGGTCTGGGTAATGCTCCTTTCCATTCATCTACAGAAGCTGTAAGCACAAGTAATGCTGATTCCATTTATGCTTGGGCAACGACAGGGGTAATTGGTAATTACAATAACCAGAATGTTTGTTCAGCCACGATTCCTGCATACACGGGTAGTGAGTAGGTTAGTTGTTTAAGTTTTTTCCGTCATTGCGACCCCGTACTTGATACGGGGGAAGCAATCCAGTCATTCAGTTCCGTCATTCCCACCGTTCTTTTCCCCCGTTTGTCATCCCGTTGAAGGTCGTGAGCTTGGGTTGGGACCCAAGCGCAAGATCGGAGCGCGACGGCGCGAGATGGGCCCTGCAGGCTTTTCAGCAGAAAAGCACTGTGGGGATCCATCCAATAATTCCAGATGAATTTTTTTGAGCCGCTCAAAAAAATTCATCCATCACAAAACAAAAAAACAAATAATGAAAAAAATAACGCAAAAAAACTTCTTCACATCCACCACATTCAAGCTTTTCATTGCATCCGCAATGATGCTCGGAGTTTTTTTGTTGCCGGTGAAAATAGCTGTGAATAATTCTGGGGTCGGTGTTTCTGTGCAGAAAACTTTGGCGCAAACTACTTTAAGTATCGACCAGCAGCTGGTAATTTTGGAAAATTCTACTTCTTTGACTCCCTATCAAAAATGCATAGTAAGAGCTATGATAAACCATCCTATATTAAGTCGCATACCTCAATGGAATGTATTTAATGCGGCCACTTGCAGTAAAACCGTGAAGGCTGTAGCAACTGCTACAATAAGTGGTGCTTTGGGAATACCTACACTAGTAATGGCATTTATCTTTTGGCTTATAAGAGCCATTGTAGGATGGCTAGCTACAATTTCGGCACGGCTTTTAGATTATTCAATAGTAGTAGCAATTGGTTTTGATTATACTACCGCGGTATCTGGAATAACAAAAGTATGGACGCTCATTAGAGACCTTTGTAACATTTCTCTTGTCTTTATATTACTTTATGCAGGAATAATGCAAATAATTGGCTTTGCAAAAGCAAATACAAAACAAATAATTATTAATGTTGTTATTGTCGGATTATTTTTAAATTTTAGTTTATTTTTTACAAGAGTCGCTATAGATGCAAGCAATATTGTTTCAACCGCTCTTTATAATCAAATCGTAACTATAAGTGGTTCAACGAATTTCTCTGCGTCATTAATAGATGGACTAGGCATCAGTGCTGTTTTATCAAATAACACTATATCAACTAGTGATTTAGGTAACTTAAATCTCGTTTCAGCTATTACAAACATAAGTGTAATAATATCTTTTGTCCCTCAAATTATACTTTTTTCTATAATTCTCTGGGCTTTTTTATCGGTTGCTTTTCTTTTTATTGGTAGAGTAGTGATGGTTATAATTTTAATGGCCATATCACCAATAGGATTTATAGGGTTAGCTATAGGTCATCTTTCAAAAGAACTTGAGGATGCTTCTATTTGGTGGAGAAAGCAACTTTTAAATCAAATGTTTGTTATACCAATATTTTTGGTTTTTCTGATTATAATTATGAGCCTATGTTCAGTTGCAGGTAAGATCGCTCTCTCTTCGGATGTTATACTGTCAGCACTTAAATCAGGTACTCTTGATTTTTCTGCATATCTCATCTTTTTCATATTAATTTTCTTACTAACCAAAGCTGTAAGTATCGCCAAAAAAACAAGCGGGGCAGTCGCCGAATTTGGAAACGGGATGGTAGGAAAACTTGGAGGAATGGTGGTGGGGGCTGGTCTTACAGTCGCTACTGGAGGAGGTGCGTTCTTGGCTAAAAGCACAATAGGAAGAGCTGCATCAACTATTGCAAGTGGAAAAGGAAGAATCGGGGGTATGCTAAATAAAGCTGCTAATAATGGAAATACTTTAGCACAATGGACAATAGGTGGAGCAAAGAAAACTGCGGGAGCGGGTTTTGATGTTAGAAATACTGCGGGTGGAGCTTGGTTTAATAAAACAACAGGTATAAATGCAAATACAAATATTCTAGGGACGGGAATTGGTCAAGCACAAAAAGGAGGGTTCACTGATGCACAAAAGAAATACAACGAACAACAAGTTGAATATGCAAAGAGAGCATCTCAGCTTACAGACGCGGACAAAGACAAAGCGACAGCAAAAGTAGAAGAAACCAGAATAAATCTCGGTGGAGATATACAAACATTAACGCAAAAACTAACGGGATTGGCGACAGACAAGACAAGACTGGAGGCAGAAAAGGCAAGTAAAGAAACAGACAAAACGAACATCGAAACATTAATCGCCGGGCTAAAAGCACACGATGGAGATATCGATTTTAAAACTGGGAAAAAGATTGATAACACTGCGGCAATTAAACAAAAAGAGGATGAAATGAAACTAAAAGAAGCAGAGATAAAACAAAAAAGTGCCGAGATTGATGAAAAGATTTCAGATATAAAAACTAAAACTGCAGAAAAAAAGAAAAAAGAAGACGAATATACAAAAATAAATAGTGTTGATGGTCATCGAGAAGCCCAGGAAAAAGAAGAGAAAACTATTTCCAAAGAAAAGATGAGAAACTATGCTGACAATGTAGAAAATGGGCAAAATGCTTCGCGCATATCACTAAAAACTGGTTTTGTCAGTAGAAGTCAAATGAGCGCAACAGCAGAAGGAATAAGAAAAGCTATTGGTGAAAAAAGTTTAACAGAATTGATAGGTGAAAAGGCAATTGAAGATGAAAAGAAAAAGCAGGCCGCTTTGGGCTCTTCTCCTGCACCAACCCCAGTTCCTCCGACTCCTGTAAGACCAGTGACACCCCCTCCATCACCAAGACCAACACCGACGACCCATTCCGTTCCACCAACTCATTAAATTAAATAATTATGGACGATAAAGAAATACAGGACATCATAGCCGAGCAAATGAAAAAACTTCCTACCGATGTGAAGGATGCGGTTTTTTCGGTGGATTATAGTGCAATATTGGACCAGATTACGAGGAAAAATCGATTACTCATAGATCAAGCAGGGAAGCTAGAAGTGGAAACCACTCTTGTAATGGTAGGGCTTGAGCCACTTGTGGATTACAAGAAAAATTTGATGAAAAATCTGGTGGTGGATGAAAAAGAAGCGAGTGCAATAGTGGCAGATGTAAATGAACTTATATTTAAAAAAATTCGCGCATCACTTCAAAAAATAAATGAGGAAATGGAGATGGACGAAACGCTGGAAGAGCAGGAAATTCAAAAAGAAAATGTCCTTCAGGGAATTGAGGACCCAAGTAAAATACCTTTGAGAGAAGGGACGGTTTCCATTAGTTCTCTTGCTTCAAATAGTGGAAGGCCAACGACAGAAACAGAAATTTTTTCTAAAGGAGTTGAAATTAACACACCAATAGACAATAATGTTTCTGCGATGAGGCAAATTCCACCGGCTCCCAAACCCCCGCTTCTTCTTACAAACACACTTTCCGCAAATCCTAAAAGGCAAATAGATGATGTGATAGCGGAGAAGATGAGTGGAGCTACCAGTTTGCCAAAAGAAAGTATTCGTATGGAAGAAGTGAGCAAAATTCCACAAAAGACAGAACTTAAGCCCGAGCCAAAACCAGAGTTCAAAAAATTTGACGCTTATAGAGAGCCGATAGAATAGAAAAAATAAATGCAATTTCAAACACCACAGTTTATAGAAGTTGAGGACAAAATTTTTGCCCGATTAACTTTCAAGCAAGCTATTTACATTGGCGGTGGTGGGGGAATGGCTTTTACTGCCTTTTATTTTATTCCTTTTAAAATAATTTCTATTCCTATCGCTCTTGCATTTGCTATTTTCGGATTAATGCTTGCTTTTTACAGGCCAAATAACCGCTCTTTTGTCTTTATGCTCCAATCCGCATTTTATTATTTCACAAATAGCCGTCTTTACATCTGGAAAAAGAAAGAAAATATTCCAGTGCATACTGGTTTGGAAGAAGGCGCAAGAAAGACAACCCCTTTATATATTCCCAAACTTTCTGACAGTAAATTAAAAGACCTGACATGGAGTTTGGATATTAAAGAGTCGCTGAATCCTGTCACAAGAGACAAAAAGCCGGATGGTAGGGTGCTGGGTGGGGAGAGAATATAGAAAACAGAGGGGATGGATCCCGACCTGCGTCGGGATGACAGACGGGGACATTTGCAAACAGCCACGAAGTAAAGTTTTTTACAAACGTCCCTGGCCGGACTTGGGACGTTTTAAAGAACTTTATGAAGTGGGTGCTTGCAAACAGGATATTCAAATAATTTTTATGATATAATATAAAAATGCCGGAAACAAAAACAACAGCACGGGCAACACAGGACTTTGTTCCTATCAAAGAAATTCGTGATGGGGTTATTATTTTGAAAGATAATTCAATGCGAGCTGTGATAATGGTTTCATCTATCAACTTTGCTTTGAAGTCCGTGGAGGAGCAGGAGGCCGTGATATATCAATTTCAAAATTTTTTAAACTCTTTGGACTTTTCTATTCAAATTTCCATTCAGTCAAGGGAGCTTGACATCAGGCCCTACCTAGCCCTACTTGAAGAAAGATACAAAGGCGAGCTTAGCGACCTTATGAAAATACAAATCAAAGAATACATTGCTTTCATCAAGGCCTTCGTGGAACAATCCAGCATTATGACCAAAACATTTTTCATTGTAATTCCTTTTGCACAAACACTCATCACACCTTCTTCAAATAATATTGTGAGTAATCTTTTGGGCAAGAAACAAGCGCCAAGCGCACAGGCAGGCGGACAAAATGATACATTTATAGAAAACAGAACTCAAATAGAACAGAGAATTGGTGTGGTGCAAAGCGGACTTATCAGATGCGGACTCAAAAGTGTAGAGCTCGGCACAGATGAGATAGTAGAATTGTTCTACAAGATTTTCAATCCGGGGGACTTAGAAAAACCAATCGTAAATGCATAAATAACAATATGGGATTTTTAAATAATTTATTTGGTAAAAAGGAGAAAAAGCAAGATGAATTAACATCTTTTTTGCCTCAAGAAATATATGAGGCGGGCGTTTTGGAGTTGCAAGACATTATTGCACCATCGGCACTTAAAATTACTCCAAAAGAATTAAATCTTGGAGAAAAAATAGTCCGCACATTTTTTGTCATTTCATATCCGAGATTTTTGACAGAAAGTTGGTTTGCACCTGTCATAAACTTGGATAAAGTTTTTAATGTTTCCATTTTTGTCCACCCGATAGACACTGCAAAAATTTTAAAGACATTTCAGAAAAAAGTTGCAGAAGTTCAAAGCCAAATAAATGACAGAGAGAGAAGGGGACTTGTTCGTGACCCCGTTCTTGACACCGCATATCAGGACTTAGAGGGCTTGAGGGACAATCTTCAGCAAGCTCAAGAAAAACTTTTTGATGTGGGCCTTTACATTACAATTTATGCAAACAACGAGGAGGAATTAAACAAATTTGAATCGGAAATCAAGTCCATTTTGGAGTCACGACTCATCTATGTCAAGCCAGCACTTTTTCAGCAAGAGCAAGCATACAAAAGTGTCCTTCCTATCGCCACAGACCTTCTTGAAATTCATTCCAAACTCAACTCTTCTCCACTTTCAAGTATTTTTCCTTTCGTTTCTTTTGACCTCACATCAGACAAAGGAATTCTTTATGGAATAAACAGACACAATTCTAGTTTAGTTATTTTTGACAGATTTTCTTTGGAAAACTACAACTCTGTGACTTTTGCAAAAGCAGGTGCAGGAAAGTCGTATGCCACGAAGCTAGAAATTCTCCGCAGTTTGATGTTTGATATTGATGTGATGGTTATTGATCCTGAAAAAGAATACGAATTCCTTGCAGAGGCAGCAGGCGGAAAGTCCTTTTCTATTTCTTTAAACTCTGATTCACACTTAAACCCATTCGATTTGCCGGTGCCTAGAGAAGATGAATCATCGGCAAATGTATTGAGATCAAATATTATAAACCTCGTCGGACTTTTCCGACTAATGCTCGGCGGACTTACACAAGAAGAAGATGCTATTGTGGACAGAGCAATCGCAGAAACATATGCATTGAAAGATATCACACCGGATTCTGATTTTTCAAATATTGAGCCACCTTTGCTCTCTGATTTTGAGCTTGTGCTTACCGGTATGAAAGGTGCAGAGTCAGTAGTTCAAAAACTTTCAAAATATACGAGAGGTACTTGGGCGGGATTTCTCAATAAATCTACAAACATTGATATTGACCATAAATTTATTGTTTTCTCTATCCGAGATATGGAGGATGAGCTCAAGCCGGTTGCAATGTACCTTATTACTCACCATATTTGGAATGCAGTTAGAAAAAATCTAAAAAAGAGATTACTGGTCATAGATGAGGCGTGGTGGATGATGAAGTCCGAAGACACAGCATCTTTCCTTTTCAGTATGGCAAAAAGAGGAAGAAAATATTATCTCGGTCTAGCCACTATTACGCAAGATGTGGACGACTTTTTGCGTTCTCCTTATGGTCAGCCAATTGTCACCAACTCTTCAATTCAAATTCTTCTCAAACAATCGCCAACTGCCGTGGATAATTTGCAAAAAATGTTTAATCTGACAGATGAAGAAAAGTTTTTGCTTATTGAGTCAGATGTGGGGGAGGGAATGTTTTTCGTAGGCTCAAAACATGTCGCAATTAAAATATATGCTTCTTATACAGAAGACCAAATAATGACTTCCGATCCTTCGCAAATTCTCGCCATCAGAAAAGCCAAACAAGAATACAATGTAGCAAATGGTTTGATGGGGTGAGGTGTTATGCCTGCCCCGTAGTGAATTTGATGGCAAATTCTACTACTGGGTGTTATAATTAAAAAAGAATGAGTAAAAAAATCTTTACATTTTTTGGTCTTTCTATAGCTTTGACGGCGGTTTTGATAATTCCTTCTTTTTCTTTTGCTCAGACAGCAAGTTTGCAAAATATTACAAACTCCTCTCTCTCAATATCACCTAGCAACCCAAAATTTGGAGATACTGTGACGGGAACTTTAACAAATGTTTACAAAAATTTAAATATTGCAACTATTTCTTGGTATGTAGATGGAAATTTAAAGAAAGAAGGGGTTGGAATAACAAGTTTTTCTTTCGGTTTATCCAAAAAAACAAATGCGGTGACAATAAAAGCAGTGATAAGTTCCTCAGATTTCAATGATACGGTCACACAAAAGATTCAGCCAGCAGATGTTGACCTCGTCTTTGAACCACAGTCATATGCGCCATATTTTTACAAGGGTTCACCTCTTTTTATCACAATGGGAACAGTCAAAGTTCTGGCAATTCCAGTAATTGTAAAAGATGGAGTGAAAATACCTGCGTCACAACTCACTTACACTTGGAATTTAAATGGAATAATAAATGGCGACGCATCTGGCAGAGGCAAAAATACTTTTGTTTTTAGTGGAAATGGAATTGATGATGAAGGAGATGTGGAAGTAACCGTGACAGATGACAGCAAAAAAATAACAGCTGATAAATCAATGTCTATTTCGGCCTCAAATCCAAGTATTATGATCTATGAAGACAATCCTGCTTATGGATTATTTTGGAACAATGCCCTGACCGGAAATGTAAACATTGGTTCAAAAGAAGAAATAGATATTATGGCATACCCGTTTAATTTTGATGTGAAAAGCGCAGATGATTCAGCTTTGACTATGGATTGGACTGTAAATGGGCAAAGCTATACTGCGCCGGTAAAGAAAAATGCTATTGCTCTCAAACAAGTTGCTTCTTCTGGTTCCGGTAGCGCAAATGTTGGCTTGAGTGTGGCAAATAACGCCAGAATATTTCAATTTGGAAGTTTTAATTTTACATTAAGTTATGCAAAGTAGAAAAAACAAAAAAATATTAGCAATGATTTCTTTCTTGTTTGTTTTTTATGCAACGGTGCCTTTTGTTTTTTGTTTTGCACAAACGGATACTGGCTTAACATCACATTTACAGGATATAGATGGTGGTAAAAAACAGTATGTACCATTAGAACAAACCGCAATTAATGCAGCCCTTGGTACAACAGGAAACCCGACCTCGGATCTTGCCACTTTTATAAAAGCTGTCTATAATTTTGGGGTTGCTGCTGCTGCCGCCCTTGCCGTCCTTATGATTGCTTGGGGTGGAATAGAATATATGACAACCGATGCTTTTTACGGTAAAAGTGAAGCAAAGGGTAAAATAACTGGTGCTCTCTGGGGACTTCTTCTCGTTCTTTCATCATATTTGATTCTTTGGACAGTCAACCCTTCTATATTAAATATTCCAGCATTTTTACAAAGTAATTAAAATTAAAAAATGGACAAGAAAAAATCAATAATTTTAATACTCGGAGGAATAATAGTTATTTTAATAATAGCTCTTTATTTTTATTTTAGAACTAGCACGGTCGCACCAGTTCCCGTAAATAATATACCAGACACTTCCACCGGTTTTGGCAACACATCTGCAAACATAAATACTTCAAATGGAAATGGTTTTGGTACTTCCTCAAATTCTTCTGGCACTTTAGTAAATAGTTCAACGACTCAAGCCCAACTCAAACAAATTTTTAGTGAACCAAATGCTGGAGCTGTAATATTTAAATCAGGCGGTGAAGAAAAAATTCGTTTGGTAGAAAAAAGCAATGGTCACATACAAGAGGCGAGCTTCGTTTCAAGTCAGGTGGTAAGAATTAGCAATACCACAATACCCAAAATATATGAAGCGCTCTGGGACAAAACAGGTGGAAAAGTGGTCTTGCGATACATAAAAGATGAAACAGGAAAAATGCAAACATATTCCGCAAAAATAAATGTTTCCACTTCTACATCAAATGAATCCGTTGGCATTATTTCCGGAACATTTTTACCAGAAAATATCCGCGAGCTTTCGGTAAACAAAAATATTTCTAAAGTATTTTACTTAATGGAAACGTCAAATGGGGGCTCTGCTGGCTTTACTGCAAACCTAGATGGCACCCAAAGCAAGCAGGTTTTTTCTTCCGAATTAAAAAACTGGAATATCGGATGGGCAGGGGACAACACTCTCTCGCTTTTGTCACGACCAAGTTATACTTTGAAAAATATTTTATTTTCTCAAAATGCTTCGGGTGGAAGTTTAGAAAAAATCATCGGCAATATGTATGGTATGACAACCCTTGTGGGAGATAATGGAAATAAGGTGGTTTATTCTCAAAATGTGCGAAGTGTGCCAACTCTTGGATATTATAATGTAAAAACAGATGTAGATAATAACCTTTCTCTTAGCACAATCGCCGATAAATGTGTCTGGAGTAATGTGAGTGCAAATATCGTGTATTGTGCTGTTCCAAAGACGATGCCGAGATTTTCTTATCCTGATGACTGGTATAAAGGGAAGGTCTCTTTTTCTGATGATTTCTGGCAAATAAACTTGGATAATAATACAACAACCTTACTTTATCAGACGAAAGGCAATGAAAATGTAGATGCGACCAACCTAATAGCAAGTGCAAAAGACGATTACATTGTATTTACAAACAAAAAAGACCTTTCTCTCTGGTCTTTCAAAACTTCTCCTCAAACAAACTAATGGCAAGGTCAGACCTTGCCATTAGAGTTTAGTCTTTTACGTATTTTATTACTATTCTTCTAGAAAGTCCTTCGCCAACTGACTCGGTTTTTATATTTGCTTGTCCTGTAAGCACGCCGTGAACTACCAATCTTTCATATGATGACATTGGCTCCATTTCTACATCTACTTTCATATCTTTAGCTCTATTTGCAAGCATTATGGCTTGATTTTTTAGTCCCAAAATTTTACTTGAATGATAATCGTTTATATCAATAGCAAAAGTCGAAATAATCTCTTCTGTTCCTGCCTTTTTGGCAACCATTTTCTTTATCAAAAGGAAGAGTGCATTAAATGTTTCACCGTCTTCACCAATAAGAAGTCCGGACTCTTTTGTTTTTATGACAAAAATCTTTTTATTTGTTATTTCATCAAATGTTTCTTCTATGGAATCAAAGGAAACACCCATACCTTTTACCATCTCCTCTATTATTTTTTTTATTTCTTCGTTTGTCATATTATTTTTGTTTTTAAATTATTTTCTGTTGCCATCTTTCCCCTCATATAAAACTCCTGTGCAACGGAGAAAAGGTTGGTAGTGATAAGATATATGGCAACTACGGCAGGGAAGCTGTTTGCGATAAAGAACATAAATACTGGCATAATGTATTTCATCTGGAAGCTCATGCTCTTTGCCAAATCCTCGCCCATACTTGGCTTTTTGTTTGGGTCTTTTTTAACAGGTTTTGTGGCGGGAACAGAAACTTGTATCTGCCAAAACTGTGTAAGTCCAGCAATAACAGCTAAAAGTGTGCTCTTGGCCATTGTGTCTATACCAAAAAAGAACATATTTACTGAGTTTGGCTCTGCCACAAAAGGATAGAGAATACTGTGGTCTATTTTGGGCAAACCGCCATTAAGAAAAACATAATAAAGAGCAATAAGGACTGGCAACTGAAGGAGAATAAGCCCAATGCTTGCAAAAGGATTAACTTTCTTCTCTTTATAAAGCTTCATAATCTGAACCGACTGCTCTTGTTTATTATCTTTGTATTTTTCTTTTATTGCCTCAATATCTGGCTCAATAAGCTTCATTTCAATCTGGGTTCTAACTGCCTTTTTTGAAAGGGGGAAGAGGATAACTCGCACGATGAAAGTAACGACAATTACGGCAAAACCAATGGAGAAATATGGAAAAGCACCGAGAATAGCTACCATAAAGTTATAGATAGGAATGTAGAAGAAATTTTGAAAGGCAAAATGTATCATCACTAGATAATAGCAGATAAAGCCAAATATTCAAATTTAAAAAAGTTTGTAAGTGTGTTCTAAAATTTTGTTTATTTCTAGAGCTACTTCGGAAAAACTTAGGGTGGGGGAGTTCTTTTTTGCAAGAATGACCGAATCAAACGACTTTTGGAAGGAATTTTTTATAAATCTCTCAATAACTGATGTAATTCTCCTTTTTAATAGATGTCTGCCGGATGATTTCTTTTCGATTTTAATTGGGATTACTACTGCAAACCTTTGAAAAGAAAACTTGTTTGGCAAAAACTTCGCATAGAAAAAATCTGTATGAAAACTTTTGCCGGATTTCATAATCATTTCCATTTCTTCACGAGGAACTCTAAATTTCTTAGATAACATTTAGACCGTTACTTTTTTTCTACCTTTCTGTCTTCTTCTCTTAATAGTATTTCTGCCAAATTTTGAGCGAGATCTCACAAGAAAACCGTGAACTTTTGCTCTTTTCCTCTTTTTTGGTTGATATGTTACTGACATACAGACAATATAGCGTATTTAAAAAAGTAAGTCAAATTTAATTTTTTAAAAACAGACCCGCAACAAAGTGTCTAAAAAGTGTCCCTGGCCGGACTTGGGACACTTTTAGGCATTTTGTGAAGGGGATGGTTTAAAAAAATTAATCGTAACTATTAATAAAAATTATCCACATTTTATAAACATCTTATGAACATATTTTTGTTTTTATGGATAGTCCTTTTGTTTATAATTCAGTATATAATAACTAAGAAATGTTAGACAACAAAACACTTTGGAATAATGTTCTCGCGGGGATGGAGCTTGATTTATCAAAGGCAAATTTTAGTATGTGGTTTAAAGAAACATACATACAAAAGCAAGAAGACGGGACTATTTTTCTTGCCGTCCCAAATGTTTTTGTAAAGGATTGGCTTTTTAATAAATACCATAAAGATATTTTGAAAAATTTGAGAAATTTTGGCGAACATATCCGAGCGATACAATATACTATTGCAAAAGAAGAGTCTAAACATGTAAGCGGGGAAGTAAAAGTGAATATAAATCACAACGAGCTTCCTTTGAACGATTTTTATATTAATAAAGAAGATAATCTAAATCCAAAATATACATTTGAAACATTCGTAGTCGGACCTTTCAATGAGCTCGCTCACGCCGCCTCTCAAGCAATATTAAAAAATCCAGTTGTCTACAATCCTCTTTTTATTTATGGAAGCACCGGCCACGGTAAGACACATTTGATTCAAGCTGTTGGAAATTATATTAAGACCGCTGACCCGACAAAGAAAATCTTTTATATGACATCGGAAAAATTTGTGAATGATTATTTAAATGCACTAAATAATGGCAGTGTAAATAATTTTAAGGAAAAATACAGAAAATATGACCTACTTATCATAGACGACATCCAATTTTTATCAAAAAAGGATAAATCACAGGAAGAATTCTTCCATTTATTCAATAATTTTCATGATAGTGGCAAACAACTTATTTTTTCATCGGACAAACACCCGAATTTTATTCCCGATATAGAAGACCGTATAAAATCAAGGTTTAATGCAGGCATGATTGTGGAAATACAAAAACCGGACTTTGAATCAAGAATACAAATATTCAAAAAGAAGGCTGTGATGATGAATTTATCCATTTCAAACGATGTTATAGAGCACCTAGCCTATTCTATTGAGGGAAACATAAGAGAGCTCGAGGGGGTTTTAAATATTATTCTTTGTCAGACACAACTAAAAAATAAAGAATTAAATATAGGCGAAATCAAGGAGCTTATTAAAAATACAGCGAAACCAAAAAAAATAAGGTCACCCAAAGAGGTAATAAAAACAGTTGCAGAATTTTATGGACTAAAAGAAGAAGAAATTTATGAAAAGGGTAGGAAGAAAGAGATAATAAAACCAAGACAGGTGGTAATGTATATGTTAAGAGAGATTTTAGACATTTCTTTTCCGTCAATTGGTGATAAAGTAGGGAACAGAAATCACTCCACGGTCATTCACTCTTACGAAAAAATTAAAAATGATATGAAAACAGACGCCGAGCTTGCTGGAGAGATAAATCAAATACACGCAATGCTTAAATGATGGGGATAACCTGTGGAAAACACCCGGAAAAACTGTGAGTAAAGATACGACTTATCAACAATAAAAATTATTTTAAAAACAATAGAAAAAGTATCCACATTTAAAACACAATTTAACAAAAAATAGTTACTTAAATAGGTTGCAAAATAATGATATAATGAGATATACACAAATAAACAACAATAGTAGTATAAATTCTCTATAATAAAAAAAATAATATGAAAATAGAATGTATAAAAGAAAAATTACAGATTGCTGTTTCAAAGACCGAAAAAGTTTCCGGTAAAAACCTTACACTTCCTGTTTTGTCTTGTTTATTATTTGAAACCAAAAAAAACCAACTTCTCATTAAATCCACCAACCTTGATCTTGGAATGGAGATTTCTATCCCAGTGAAAGTGATAGAAGAGGGAATTGTGGCTATTCCGGCGCAAGTTTTGAATAATTTTCTAAACAACCTTGAAGATGACAAGTCTATTACGATAGAAACGGTTGAAAACAACAATGTAAAAATTCATACATCTACAAATAAAGCGATGATAAAGACTATGGCACAAGAAGATTTTCCTACAATTCCGGTAATAGATGGTGATAAGAAATTTAAAATAAATTCCAGAGATTTGATAAAAGGTTTGAGATCCGTTTCATACAGTTCCTCGGTTTCTACTATAAAACCCGAACTTTCTAGTGTTTATGTTCATTCAAATGACGAAGAAATTGTTTTTGTCGCCACAGATTCCTTCAGACTTGCAGAAAAGAAAGTAAAAATTAAAAAGCCACTTGATTTTGGTTCAGTATTGATCCCATTTAAAAATGCAATTGAGATAATGAGAGTTTTTGATGGTGTGGATGACGACATAGAAGTGAGTGTTACAAAAAACCAAGCATCTTTTGTATATGACGGTATGTATATTGTCTCTAGGGTTGTGGACGGAGCTTTCCCTGATTACAAACAAATTATTCCAAAAGAGTTTAAAACCCAAGCAACGGTTTTGAAACAAGATTTAATTAACACCTTAAAATTATCAAACATTTTTTCCGACAATTTCAGTCAGATAAATGTAAAAATCACCCCAAGAGATAAAACTTTTGCTATAAAAACAAAAAATTCAAATGTTGGTGAAAACACAAACAACATTGAGTCGGTTTTGGAAGGTGAAGATGTGGAAATAAACTTTAACTACCGTTACATCCTAGACTGCCTTTCTTTTGTGGATTCAGATAGTGTCATCTTGTCATTTAATGGCTTAACAAGGCCAATGGTTATCCGTGGTACATCCGACAAGTCATTTACATATCTCGTAATGCCTATGAACAGATAATGTTAAATATCTCTGGTTTTTTTGATAAATTTTTACAACTTTCTGCGACAAACGATTTTTTAAAGAAAACTGTCGCAGACGCTATTTTTTCTGTGACCGGATTTCAGCTTGATTTAAAAGACATTGAAATATCAGGCAAAAAAGCAAAAATAAAACAATCACCCGTCCTAAAAACCGAACTTTTCCTGAAAAAAGAAAAAATATTGCAAAAACTCTTGGAACTGAAGAATGAGACAACTAAAGAAATATCTTAAAGGAAAATGAGATTAAAAATTTTGTTAGGGGTGGCGATCCTGTTCCTTTTGAACTGACTTGGGAGGCTGACTGAGCCGAGCACGAGGAATTTTTTAGCAAAAAAATATCCGTGCAGTTCAAAAGGAATAGGTCGACAGGACCCCGTGAAATTTTTAATCTCATTTTCCTCTAATTCGTATTAAACAAAATAGTTTTTTCTGCTTTATTATAGACAGTGTCGGAGACGATGACTTTCAGCTCGTTATTTATTGGTTTTAAATTATTTGTTTCGCTTGGGACAAAGGAAATGTTGAAAGGAACATTTTTTGATGTGCCGAGATACTGACCATTTAGATAAAAATCAGCTTTTGCTGGGGCGTATTTAGAAACCACAGAAACTATCGGAGTCATTCTTTGGTCTTTGTTATAAATAGTATTTTCTGTCGGAGCGAGGAAAGTTATTTGTGGAAGGTTCGCCACTGTATGCACATCATCTGTTTGTGTTGGCTTTGTACTTGGTGTAATAGGGTTTGATAAAAGCCATTTTTGCACTGAATATTCCCAGTGCGAATATTGCATATCATCGTTTGGGTTTGCTAGTGCCGGACCGAGGGGATTATTTTTATCTACCCAGAATAATAACGAATGAATGTTCGTAACAGATTTTTCTACTCTAGTTTCTGGCGGAGTCAGGTCTGTCGCAAGTTTGCCGGAAATTTTGTCTATAAAATAAGTTTCATTTCCTTGCCACAAACCACGAAGAACGGGTTTAAGGTTTTGATCTGTCTGCGGAGGAGTAGGGAATTGTTCCACAGGCATATTTGGTAAAACCGTGTCCATAAAAGCTCTCCACATTGGAGCGATAATCATACCCGCCACCTTTTTTTCCATCGGAGAGTTATCATTGTTTCCTGCCCACGCGCCCACTGCCAAACTTGGCGTGTATCCGACTATCCAAACATCTTTGTAATCGTTTGTGGTACCGGTTTTTACTGCAACTGGTCTGCCAGGAAAATAAAGTGGAGAATTTTCTCCGTATGCGGGGGTTCTCGCGATATTATCTGTCAAAATATCAGAAATCTCTGCAGCGATATTTCCATCAAGAACGCTCACAGACCTTGGTTTATAATTTTCTATTATATTTCCGTTTTTATCTGTGACTGAAATTATAGAGACATAAGGGTTTCTTACTCCATCATTTGCAAAAACGCCGTATGCGCTAGTAAGATCAAGAGGCGAGACCTCTCCACCTCCGAGGACGAGTGTGAGACCATATTGATCTGGATTATTTGATAAAGTTGTAATCCCCATATCCTGCGCTATTTTGATTGAGTCCCTTATTCCAGTAAGATAAAGCGTTTCTACCGATGGAATATTTCTGGATTGTGCAAGAGCGTCCCTTAGGGTCATTGGGCCAAGATAAAGTCCGTCATAATCGTCTGGCATATAACATTGCTTTGGATCACCGGATGGATTTATTGGGTTTCCGTCAGGAGTACAAGTGCTTTGGAATTCTGTCGGAACATCAAATAAAACAGTATCTGGAGTGTAACCTTTTTCAAAAGCAGTCGCATAAACAAAAGGTTTAAATGTAGAACCCGGCTGTCTGTTTGCTATAGCAACATTGAAGTTTCCGTCTATCGCCTTATCAAAATAGTCACGAGAGCCCACCATTGATAAGATTTGCCCTGTTTTAGGGTCTATGGCCACAAGTGCCGCATTCTCTGCATTGAAAGCCACCTCATTTTTTAGGGCATATTCTTTGACCACGGCTTCAGCTTTTGTTTGCATATCATAGTCTAGGGTTGTGATGACCTTATAGCCATTTACTGCTACCGCCTCTTCTCCATATTTATTAGTTAGATATTGTTTTACAAATTCCACAAAATGCGGAGCTCGAATACCAAAAGGATCTCGGGGTTGAAAGACAACCTTCTCATTTTTTGCTGAAGCGAATTCTTCTTTCGTAATAAATTTATTGTCTAGCATTTTTTGTAGAACAAGATTTTTTCTTATTTCAAGTCGTGCCATATTGTTGCCATATGGAGAATAAAAAGTTGGTGCTTGTGGTATTGCTGCGAGATATGCCGCCTCGGCGAGAGTGATATCGGCAGAACTTTTTCCAAAAAACATACGGCTTGCTTCTTCCACACCATAAATATTTCCTCCATAAGGGGTTTCATTTAAATAGACAGAAAGAATTTGATCTTTGGAATAAATTTGTTCTATTTTTAGGGAAAGGTAAAGTTCTTTGATTTTTCTTGCGATACTTTTGTCTGTCGTTAGAAGTGTGTTTTTTACAACCTGCTGAGTGATAGTAGAGCCACCTTGTGCATATCCTCCAGAAAAGAAGTTTGCTAAAGTTGCTCTGATCAAAGAAGTAATTCTTATGCCGTGATGACTATAAAATTCTGCGTCTTCAATCGCGACTGATGCGTTTTTAATATTTCTTGAAATTGTGTCAAAAGGTACTGCAGTTCTCTTGGTTCCTTGGTTGACATCATAAAGGAGAATTTTGCCGGTTCTGTCATAAATTTTCGTTGATTCTGCCACTTTTCTTGTCTCAAAAGAGTCCAAATCAGGCATTGTGAGAGTGGAAAGCCAGAAGGCGAGGATGCCGACAGTCAAAAAACCAAGAGTTAATATTCCAAAAACAGCTATTTTTATCCACTTCCTTGTTTTTTTGTGTAGGCGAAGATATTTTTGCTTGATTGTCATTCTCAAAATGATACCACAAAAATGAAACCTTAGACAGGACAAAAAACTTTTCTTGTGATATATTTTAGGGATGAAAATAGACACAGATGAGAAAAAAATAGATGAATTATTAACCCGCAGTGTTGTTAGTATTCTTCCGTCTAAGGACGATTTTAAAAAACTTTTATTAAGTGGCAAGAAATTAAGGATTTATGTTGGTGCAGATGCTACTGGAGCAAAGTTACACATAGGACATTCAACTAATTTTATGATTCTGGAAAAGTTTAGACAACTTGGCCATGAAGTGATTATTTTATTCGGAGATTTTACTGCAAAAATTGGAGACCCTAGTGGTAAAGATAATGCTAGAAAACCACTGACAGATAATGAAGTCAAACAAAATCTAAAAACATGGGAAAAACAGCTAGGCAAAATTATAAAAATCAGTCATTTTAATAATGGAGCAAAAGTTGTCAGAAATAGTGAATGGCTTTCAAAAATGAATTTTTCCGATGTAGTAAAATTGGCTTCAAACTTTACTGTTCAGCAAATGATGGAGAGGGATATGTTTCAAAAAAGATTGGAAGAAAAGAAACCTATTTATTTGCATGAATTTTTTTATCCACTAATGCAAGGGCAGGATTCTGTGGTCTTGGATGTGGATGTAGAAATTGGGGGCAACGACCAAACCTTTAATATGCTTGCTGGGCGAACCTTACAAAAAATTGCAAGAAATAAAGAAAAATTTGTGATGCCAACTACATTATTAATTAATCCTAAAACTGGGAAAAAATTGATGAGTAAGAGTGAAGGGAATGTAATTGGTTTGGATGATGAGTATAATGATATGTTCGGTAAGGCAATGTCCTTGCCAGACGAAACAATCATTTCCGTTTTTGTTGATTGTACTTATGTCTCAATGGAAGAAGTTGAAAAAATAAAAAAAGAAATGGAAAGCGGGGCCAATCCGCGAGACGCTAAGCTAAAATTAGCAAAAGAAATCGTGACTATTTATCATGGAAAAGATATGGCTGAAAAAGCCGAGCAGAATTTTATAAATACTTTTAAAAAAGGCGGATTGCCAGAGAATTTAGAGGAGGTAAAAGTGGTAGCGGGGGAATTGCTAGGCAAAATTCTTGTTTCAGGAGGGATTGTTTCTTCCAACACTGATTTTAGAAGACTCGTGGGAGAAGGAGCGGTCTCTGATGTAGTATCTGGAGAAAAAATAGAAAAAGTTGACTTTAAAATTGAAAAAAGTATAGTAGTGAAAGTCGGAAAAAAGAGGTTTGTAAAAATTGTTATTTAAGATCTGATAAATCAAAAAATTTTGCTAGGGGTGGCGATCCTGTTCCTTTTGAACTGACTTGGGAGCGCGACTGGCGCGAGCACGAGGAATTTTTTAGCAAAAAAATATCCGTGCAGTTCAAAAGGAATAGGTCGACAGGACCCCGTGAAATTTTTTGATTTATCCTATAAAAAGTTATCCACAGTTTTATTACTTTTACCATTTGCAAAAAAAATATAATATTAGAAAATATACATAATGCTCAAATATGAGCGATTAAAAAAATATAAATAATGAAAAATAAAGATAAAAGTAAAACAAGAGGTGAAGAAATAGATGGTGTTAAAGAAAAAGAAGATGGTGATGAGGAAAAAGTAAAAGAAACAAATCCAGATGTATTAGATGCGGCTTTTGAGGCAGAGGTTCCAGTCGTGGGGACAGAAGAGGTAGGTGAAGTGGGAGAGGATGCCGAGGGACTTGCGATTGATGATCCAGAGGATGATATGATAGATTCAGGAGATTTTAGAGTTTTGAATGAGTGGTAACAGGTGTAGGAAAAGACGCGAGAAAATTTTTCTAACAGCCTCTTCGCAAAGTACTTAAAAACGTCCCAAGTCCGGACAGGGACGTTTGTAAGCACTTTGCTTCGCGTCTGTTTTAAGAAAAATTTTCTCGCGTCTTTTTCTTTTACTTAACTCTACTTGTTGCAAAAAAAGTCAGCCCTATCGCTATCGCATCATACTCATCGTCATGTTTAATTTCTTTTTCTATTTTCACCAATCTTTTTACCATCTCCGTAATCTGAATTTTATCACTTTTTCCATATCCCGTCACTGCAATCTTTACCGCCATCGGCGAATATTCGTAAATTTCTAAACCATTTCTTTTGCCTTCATACATTATCACCCCACGAGCTTCTGCGACCTGCATCGCAGATTTCTGATTTTTTGCAAAAAATAAAGTTTCTATCGCGAGCCTCTCCGGTTTGTATTTTTTAATCACTTCTTCCAACTCTTTTCCAATCAAATTTAATCTTTCACTATGAGGCAATTTTGCAGAAGTCTTGAAGCATTCCGAAAAAAGCAATTTTTCTTTGCCATTTTCTTTTTCAAGGACTGCCACACCGAGCCTTTCATATCCCGGATCTACCGCTATAATTCTAGTTATTTTTGTGATATTTGACATAAGTTTTGTGTTTGCTATACTGTAACTCTATATGGCCTTCGGGCTCGGAACCGCTTTCGAAAGAAGGCGGTTTCATATTTTTACTCTTCCATATCTATTATTTCCTTCATCATTTTTTTTATTTCTAAATAATCTTCTCCTTTAATATACCCCATTTTATCTATCAATCTTTTACTGTCTATTAATTTTATCTGAGAAAGATTTGCAGTATTTCTAACTTTCAATTCTAAAATCTTAAAACTATAATAATATTTCCCTTTTTTATTTTTTGTCGTTAAGGGCAATGCCCAAAATGTTTCTGCATTAAATTTTTTAAATATCAAAACAGGTCTCTTAAATTCCTCGTGCTTTCCATCTTGTTCATATCCAACATTAAGACCCAAATGACACCACCACACTTCTTTTTCTCTAAAAAAGATATCCTTCATATCTTTTTCGTCGATAACTTTTTTCCTATTATTCCACTTATCAAACTCTTTTTGCATAATAAAAAATATTATATCACAAAACCAATGGCTTTTTGTTTTATGATTATTTTGATATGATAAATATACAGTGGCTTTGGCCTTGCCCTCTTCGGAGGGAGAAAGTAAAAAGTACCGAAAGGTTCCGAGAAACCCCGCTAATTAATTAGCGGGGTTTCGATTTTCTACTCCGCATTCGTATACACATCCTGCACCTCATCGTTTTCTTCTAGATCGTCAATTAGTTTTTCTAGTTTCGGTTCATCTTCTTCGGAAACAGGGGTCGTCATTTTTGGAGTCCATTCACCATCTTTTTTTTCAAATGCCCAAGATGCACTTCCTGGAGCGGCGAGGGAAGAGCCATTTTCCGAAAGAATATGTTTTACTTCTCCAGCAGCTTTGTTTCTGTTGTCGGTAAGAGCTTCAATAATAATTGCGACTCCACCAGGACCATATGCTTCATAAGTTACGGATTCCATTTCCGCACCGCCTTTTTCAGATGCTTTTTTGACCGCTCTATCAATACTGTCGTTTGGCATATCTATTGACCTCGCTTTTTCTATTGCAGAACGAAGTTCAGGAGAATTTACATCACCTTTTGATTTTCTTGAGGCAACCGAAATCAGCTTTACCATTTTTGAAAAAACTTTGCTTTTCTGTGCATCATTTTTTGCTTTTAGCCTCTTAATTTTAGAAAATTTATTGTGTCCGGACATAATAAGAACATCTTATCAGAATTGTGGATTTTTTCAATGCAAAATAATAATAACTGTGCTATTCTTTGTTTTAGAAAATAGTCCTTTACATCAAACAAGGGGGTGTTATGAAGTCGCGTTTTATTGTTGATAGTTTCCGCCTATGGATAGATTACGGTTGGTATCATCGTTTGGCTATAGTGGCCATTTTTCATTTTAACAGGCAAATCACTTATAAAGAGGTTCGCCAAAGAATGAAAAGAGTTGGTTTCCATCCTGGAAATTACAACTGTCTTGTCGCTGCTTGGCGAGCTAGGCAGGTTCTCCCAAACGCGGTGATCGTCGCTCCGGCTACGAAGGATATTGTAGACGGAACTGCTAAATCTCCATATTTTTGGATAGCAGATGAAGAGATTTCTTTGGATTATGTTTACCGATATGGACGCCCGGAAATTTGGCAGAAACACTGGCATTTTTTTGCCGTAAAATGGATAGGTAAGCCAGAGTCATATCCTCTTCCTGTCCGGTCAAGTCCTGATTTTTGGAAATTAGTTGAGGGGATGAAAAGGACAATAGTCGTTTGAAGTCCGAGGGCGGTTCGTTGCGAACCGCCCTTTTCTTTTTCAAATTGACAAAAAATATTCCTGCGAGTATAGTTAATAACGGAAGAGGACACTAAATAATGTTAGTAAGGAGATTCTAATGATACATGCAAGCACATTACTCAACAAGTTGTTTGAGGCGGGATGGAATGAGTGTGAAATTGAGGAGGCCTGTTCCGAAACATCCGATCTTTTTGCCCAACTTCATGAAGTGAAGATGGGAAATGCCAAGATCGTGACGAATGAAGATTGGGAAGAATTCATTACCTTTCGTTCGCGCAGTCAGTACAGTCGTGAAGATGGGCGAAGGTTTCGATAAACATGCGTGAAGTAGTATGATAAGGGCCGGTTCGCGGAGCGAACCGGCCCATATTTTTTTCTTTATTTCTCCAAATCCAACCCCAGAAGTTTTTTGCCAATATGTTTCCTTGCTCTATCCGTAATCACGCGTCCGCGAGAAGTTCTTTCTATGAAACCGAGTTGAAGTAAGTATGGTTCGTAGACATCTTCTATCGTCGCTTGCTCTTCGGAAAGGGCGGCAGCAAGAGTATTGAGTCCTACAGGCCCGCCATTAAATTTATTTTCTATCGTTTCAAGCAAAGTTCTGTCCGAAGCACCGAGCCCGACATCATCAATACCCAGAAGATTGAGTGCTTCCATCACCATCGCCTTGGAAAGTTTTTCTCCGCGAATTTGTGCAAGGTCACGACATCTTTTTAGAAAATAATTTGCAGTTCTCGGCGTGAAGCGACTTCTTTTTGCAATTTCTTCTTTCGCTTCTTTTTCAATTTCAACTTTTAATATTTTTGCAGAGCGATTTATGATTTGTTCTATCTCATCATTTGTATAAAACTCCAATCTGAAGACTCCTCCAGAAAATCTGGAGCGAAGTGGCGCAGAAAGTAATGCAATTCTAGTAGTCGCGGCAATCAAAGTGAAAGGCGGTAGGTCAAGTTGTATCGTTCTCGCCGATGGCCCCTTGCCAATAATAATATCAAGGTTGCCCGACTCCATAGCAGGGTAGAGAACCTCTTCAATTGCTTTGTTGAGGCGATGAATTTCGTCAATAAATAAAATATCACCCGGTGAAAGGTTCGTAAGTATGGATGCGAGGTCACCAACCTTTTCTATTGCAGGCCCAGATGTACTTTTGAGCTGAGAAGACGTTTCTTTTGCAATCAAATGAGCGAGAGTAGTCTTTCCAAGTCCCGGCGGACCATAGAAAAGTAAATGCTCTGGTGGATGTTTCCTCTGTGAGGCCGCGGTGAGTAAGATTTTTAAATTTTCTTTGATGTTTTTTTGCCCTATGTATTCTGCCCAAGTAGTGGGTCTTAAAGTCTGGTCTAAAAAGTTGGCATCAGGGTTTTTAGGGCTTAAAACCTCGCTATTTTCGGTATCTTCTTTTTTTATATCATTTTTGCTTGACATAGGGTTAAAATATGCTATACTTGACACAGAGGCCATTTTTGTTGGGCCTTTTTGTTTCTTTTAGAATTTTTTGAAAGTGGAGAGCATAAATCTCTAAACAATTGAATCTCGCAAGAGTATTTACGAATTTGTTTTCAAGGACATTCTGGTTTTAATCTTCGGATTACTGCTGGGGTTATCCTTAAAGCCAAGTTTAACTTTACACGCCAAGTTTAAAGTATTGTTTAGAGATTTCTGCTCCCGACTCTATTAATTTCAATGTCCTACTTTTCCAATACTATTCTCTTGTAAAATAAAATCAAGCAACTTAAAAAATTAAAGAACACTTCTTACCAATCTTCAAGGTCAACCACTCGGCGGAGTTCGTCTAGAGAAGTAACCCCTTGCAAAATTTTAATTACTCCATCCTGACGCATATCCAAAAGATTTTGCTCAAGTGATGCTTCTTTTACTTCTCTTTCACTTGGATTTTCTATAATAACTGCCTCAACTTTTGCTGACATTAGGATGGTTTCGCAAATTGCAATCCTGCCTTTGAATCCTTGATGACATTTTTCACATCCGACAGCTTCCCACGCTTTTTCTTTTTGAATATCTGTCAAATATGTTTGATCTGTAATTGAAGCGAGGACCCTTTCAAATAATTTTTTCTCATCACCGGACAAAACTTTTTCTTTTTTACAAAATGGGCAGAGTTTTCTGAGAAGTCGCTGAGCCATAGCCACATTTAATGCAGAAGAAATAATTTTTGGATTTACACCGAGGCCAATAAGACGGGGGAATGCACCCGCAGCACTATTTGTGTGCAAAGTGGAGAAGACAAGGTGGCCGGTATTTGCGGCGTCTATCGCAGTGTTTGCAGTTTCCTTGTCACGAATTTCTCCGACCATTATTACATCAGGGTCTTGTCGCAAAGCAGAGCGAAGTCCGGAAAGGAAAGTGTAGCCTTTGTCATCTTCTACTTGTGTTTGCACGACTCCTGCAAGATGGTATTCTATCGGGTCTTCAATCGTAATTATTTTTACTTCGGAACTATTTATTTTTTTCAAAAATGCATACAAAGTGGTCGTCTTACCGGAGCCAGTAGGACCTGTAATGAGAAGCATTCCGTTTGGTCTTTCTATTTGTTCAATCAAAGCTTTCAAAGTCCTCGGATGAATACCAAGTTCTTCAAGTGGTACGGCGATGGTCTTTGGGTTTAGAAGTCGCATGACAATTGACTCGTTGTAATTGCCCGGAAGAATGGAAGTTCTAATTTCAATATCGCTATCTTTTATTTTTATGGAAAATCTTCCGTCTTGTGCTTCATCTTTTACATTTAATTTTAATCCGGAAAGTAATTTAATTCGAGAAAGTAGCAAATTGTAATTTTCTGGACTAAGTTCAATAATATCCACAAGCACACCATCTAGTCGGTATCGCATTCTTACATTTGTTTCTGACGGCTCAAGGTGAATATCGGAAGCAGAAAGTGAGAGAGCACCTGCGATCATTATTTCCATTATTTTGGAAATTTTGTAAGTTTGTTTTACGCCGAGCAAATTATCAATTTCTGTTTTGACATCAGCGAGTGTTTTTATTTTTGCTGTAAGAGCGAGAATTTGTTCATCGGAAATATCAAATGCACCTGCTCGGCTCTCTGAAGCATATGAAAGATCTTTGTATCTGCCCCATGCTTTTTCCAAACTAGCTTTTGAGACCATAAAGACGACGGGTAGATAGCCATCTTCAGAAAGTTTATTTAACAAGGCAATAGTTTTTTCGTGATTTGGGGAAAGGACAGCAACCTGAATTTTTTTATTCACTTCTTGGAATACAGCGGTGTTTGTCTCTCTCGCAAGTTCTTCGGGGATGATTCTGAGTGCGTCGGTATTGATAGGAATAGGGGCGAGGTCAAGATAACCAATACCATACCTAGAAGCTAGAAGCTTGGCAACATCTTCCTCTTCTCTTTTTCTGAGTTCGTCTATCCTCGCATTTTGTTTTGTATCATCAAAATCTACCATACTGCAAATATGATAACATTTTTTGCCTAAAAGCTTCAATTTTTTAGTGCTTGACAAAAAAGATGAAAGGGTGTATAATGGTATGTAGGAGGATCTGAAATGAAGAAAATTTTGATTGGACTGTTCTTTCTGGTTTTGGGGTTTTGGAACACTGGGTGCATAATGTCTTGTAACAAGAATTTCTTTAATGAAATTCGAGATAATGCGCCACCAGTTCCATCTTATGTTATGGAGCCACCACACTATGATGTCATTACTGTGGTGGTGCCCCCGACGACATATCGTCAGGGCGAGAGGCAATATCGTGTTTATGGAAGGGGATATTACCGGTGATGACAGGGCGCGCTTGCAGCAAGCGCGCCCTTTTTCTTTGCCTCCATTTTTGTTATTATGCCCCTATGAGACTCATTAGCAAAAGTCTAGAAAACACCGAAGAAATTGCAAAAGATTTTGTTGAAAAACTTTCCTTTGGTGTTCACGAAAACGCTTGCGTTGTCGGCCTTTACGGTGACCTTGGTTCAGGAAAAACAACTTTTACAAAATCTGTGGCAAAAATTCTTGGTGCAAAAGAAAATATTACTAGCCCGACTTTTGTTATTGAAAAAATCTATAATATTTCGCATCTTTTTTTTACAAAACTGATTCACATTGACGCCTACCGACTTGAATCGGCCGAAGAACTCCAAAAACTTTCTTGGGCAGAAACTTTGGCAAATGCAAAAAATCTTATTTTAATAGAATGGCCGGAAAATGTTTTAGAAATTCTGCCAGAAAATCATATGAAAATTAATTTTAAATTTGTTTCGGAAAATGAAAGGGAAATAGAGATTTAAAATTTCAATACTTTTTTGTGATAAGATAGCGACTATGGAGAAAGGGAAAAACAAAAAATTAGTACTACTTGATTCTCACGCGATAATTCATCGTGCGTATCACGCATTGCCGGATTTTGTCTCAAGCAAGGGTGAGCCGACGGGGGCTTTATATGGGCTTTCCACAATGCTTCTTGCCATAATTACCGAACTTAAACCGGACTATATAGTGGCTTGTTTTGATTTGCCAAAGCCGACTTACAGACACGAAGCATACAAAGAATACAAAGCGGGTAGAGCGAAGACAGATGAAGGTTTAATTTCTCAGCTAAAAAGGTCTCGTGATATTTTTACTGCATTAAATATTCCGATGTATGATAAAGAAGGTTTTGAGGCGGATGATGTTATTGGCACGATAGTTGAAGAAACAAAAAAAGATAAAAATTTGGAGGTGGTGATTGCGTCTGGTGATATGGATACGCTTCAGCTCGTGGAAGATGGCAGAGTGAAAGTTTACACTTTGAAAAAGGGAATTAAAGACACGATTATCTATGACGAAAAAGCAGTGGTGGCAAGATTTGGATTTAAACCGAGACTTTTGACGGATTACAAGGGCCTGAGAGGTGATCCATCGGATAATATTATCGGTATAAAAGGAATTGGAGAAAAAACGGCGGAAATTCTTATACAAAATTTCGGGACAATTGAAGAAATTTACAAGAAAATAAAAAAAGACAAAAAAGCCTTTAAAGATGTAAAAATTACCGACAGAATTGTAAAACTTCTAGAAGATGGTGAGGAAGAGGCAAACTTTTCCAAAATGCTTGCGACTATTAGGCGAGATGCGCCAATCAATTTTTCTCTTCCAGAGAAAGAATGGAAAGAAAATTTTGATGATTCAAAAATAAAGACGCTTTGGGCAGAACTTGACTTTAGGACGCTTGGTTCGCGTTTAGATGATGTTTTGAAGGACAAAAAGCCTATGGCAAGGTCTGACCTTGCCATAGGCAAGGACTTGGAGGCTTCGTCTCCAAGTGGACTATTTGCAAGTCCGCAAGACCTTGAGAAGCAAAAGGAACTTTTTATTGCCACATGGCTTTTGAATTCAAATACGACGAACCCTACTTTGGAAGATGTTTTGAACCTTACTGGTACAAAAGATTTGGATGAAGCTGAGAAAATTTTGATGAAGGACCTGAAAAACAAAGGATTAGAGAATGTTTATGAAAAAATTGAAAAGCCACTTATTCCTATAATTGAAAAGATGGAAAAAATGGGTGTGAAAGTGAATAAAGAAGAAATAAAAACTCTTTCGACAGAATATCACAAAGTTTTGGCAGAAAAAGAAAAGCAAATTTGGAAACTTGCAGGGACGGAATTTAATGTGAACTCTCCAAAGCAGATGGGGGAAATACTTTTCAACAAACTTGGACTCAAAGCGAAGAATCAAAAGAAGACGGGAAGTGGTGGACTTTCTACAAAAGAATCGGAGCTTGAAAAAATGCGTGATATGCACCCAATAATTCCTCTTATCTTTGACCATCGCGAATTACAAAAACTTCTTTCCACTTACATTGATGTTATCTCTGAAATCCTAGATGAAAAAGATAGATTACACGCAAAATTTTTGCAGACAGGCACGACGACAGGCAGAATGTCTTCGCAAGAGCCAAATTTGCAAAATATCCCGACAAAGAGCGAGCTTGGCAGAAATGTCCGAAAAGCTTTTATCGCCGAAAAAGGTTTTAAACTAGTTTCTTTTGATTACTCACAAATTGAAATCCGTATCGCAGCCTTTCTTTCCGGTGATGAAAAACTTTTGGAAATTTTTAGAAAAGGTGAAGATGTACACACTGCAGTTGCATCGGAAGTTTTCGGTGTTCCGCCAGAAAAAGTGGATAAAGAAATGCGAAGACGGGCAAAAGTAATAAATTTTGGAATAATGTATGGAATGGGCGTGATGGCACTCAAGCAAAATATAAATTCAACGCGAGAAGAAGCACAGAGATATTTGGACGAATATTTCAAAAAGTTTTCTGGCCTTGCGAGGTATTTGGATAGTGTGAAGGCCGAAGCCGAGAGAAATGGCTTCACAGAAACACTTTTTGGCAGAAGAAGATATTTTGAAGGGATGAAATCGCCACTTCCATATATCCGTGCAATGGCAGAAAGAATGGCTATAAATGCGCCTATTCAGGGAACCGAAGCGGACATCATTAAACTTTCAATGATAAAAATTGATGAATTTTTGCAAAACCCTAAATCGTTCGGAAACGATCGGGCGCAAGGAAAACTAACAGAAAAAGTTCGCCTAATTTTGCAAGTTCACGACGAACTCGTGTATGAAATTGAAGAAAATCTCGTCGAAAGCATTTCAAAAGAAATAAAAAATATAATGGAAAATGTTACAACTCCAGAACAAACAAAAGGCGTCATCTGCCAAGCCGATGTTTCGGCGGGGAATAATTGGAGAGATATGGAAAAAATAATCTAAATTTGCTGCACCTCCAAAATTTTTTGATGGCAAATTTTACTACGGGGTGATATAATTTTCCTATGTTAAATAATAATTCAAAAGAAATCACTCAAATCGCTTTATTTAAAAAGAAAGAAATAAGAAAGAAAATTTATAATGGTGAATGGTGGTTTGTGATTAATGATGTCATTGAAGCTTTGACTGATTCAGCTGACCCCGCACAATATTTTAAACGCATGAAAGAGCGTGATTTAGAATTAGATAAATTAGTTAGTCAAGGGGGGGTACAATTTGTACCACCCCTTATGCTTGAGTTTGAAACTAGTGGTGGTACACAAAAAATGTATTGCTGGCATACAGAAGGGATGTTTCGCCTCGTCCAATCAATCCCATCTCCTAAAGCTGAGCCCTTTAAACGCTGGTTGGCAAAAGTCGGCTATGAAAGAGTTCAAGAAATTGAAAATCCGGAACTGGCTACAAAAAGGACGCGAATGCTTTATAAGCTGAAAGGATATTCCGATTCTTGGATAGAAAAAAGAATGCGGGGTATTGCAATTCGTGAAGAATTGACCGATGAATGGCAAAATAGGGGAGCAAAAGAAGAAAAGGATTATGAAATATTGACAGCAGAAATTTCCAAAGCAACTTTTGGTATAACACCGACTGAATACAAAAAACTCAAAGGTCTTAAGCGAGAAAATTTGCGTGATCATATGGATGATTTTGAACTCATTTTCACAATGCTTGGAGAAAGGTCAACGACTGAAATTCATCGCCAAGAAAAATCTGTTGGTGTGCCAAAATTAAAACAAGATGCTCACCGTGGCGGAAGAGTTGCCGGAAA
Source organism: uncultured bacterium (assembly GCA_903832855.1). Classification (GTDB taxonomy): domain Bacteria; phylum Patescibacteriota; class Minisyncoccia; order Phycocordibacterales; family GWA1-40-21; genus CAILDB01. The sequence continues at coordinate 51,442 of CAILDB010000014.1, forward strand.
CGCCAGAAAAGAATTGGAAAAAGAGCTCGGGCATTCAGTAGTTTCTAAACAAAATTATATTAAAAATCCAGAACACAGAAAAAGGTTGAAATAAAAATTATTTCTGATATATTTACCATATGGAAAATTACGAAAAACATCCCTTACATCTCAAAATCCCCGAACTTCAGCAGAGCGAAGAAGTTGCCGAAGCAGTAGAAAAGCAAGAACGCCTGACCGGCGAGGATTTACCGAACGACCCCAACGAAAGAATAGAAGCGTATATGGATCGTTTGGAAAACATCTTTCTCAATCCAGACGAACGAGTTCGCGAGCGTAATCTTGAAATGCTCCGCCCTGCCATCTATGATGCTCTCATCATCAAACCCGAGCAAGTTCCAGAATCATATTTTGAACTTCAACAGCAAGTAGCTCGTGAACGAGGCCAACCCGTGGAAACAATTCCTCAAAACGTCCGTGAACAAATGATAGATACTGTCATTGAAGACCAAAGACACTCCTTGGATCAATGGATGGAATATTTGACATCGGATGATGTAGCATACCCGACATGGTTTAAATATTTTGTTTGGAGAAATGTTGTCAAATTATCGCAATTTGATAAGACACTTGGAAAATTCAAAACAAGAACGGATTCTACAGTCGCTCCATATCCCGATATCTATCGTGCACCACTTGCAAAAATCCTAGACATTTACGAACAAGTTGCGGGAGATAACAGTAAACTCAAAGACCCACAAATTCAAGTCGAATTTTCCAAAAGATTTCCCAAATTATATGCTGAGTTTATCAGTGAGTCATTAGCCGTTACCATTGAAAGCAAGGAACAAATCAAAGGTAAATGGATTAAATACAATAAAGGTAATCAAAAAGAAGCGGATAAACTTTTTGATTCTATGCAAGCTAAAGGCACAGGTTGGTGTATAGAAGGTCGCACTACTGCCAGAAACTATGTTGAACAAGGCGACTTCTATGTCTATTATACATATGACAAAGATGGTAATCCAATTCAGCCAAGAATTGCTATACAAATGAACGGTTCTGAAATAGGGCAGATTCGAGGAATCCAAGCTCATCAAGAACTAGAGCCAATAATGAGCGATATTCTAGACGAAAAACTAAAAAGTTTTGGTCCAGAAGCCGACAAATACAAAAAGAAATCGACTGATATGAAGCACCTCACCGAAATAGACAACAAGACAAAAGCAAATCAACCACTTACAAAAGACGAACTTTTCTTTCTATATGAAGTCAACGCAAGTATCGAAGGTTTTGGCTATGCTAAAGACCCCCGCATTGAAGAAATACGAGACAAAAGAAATATCAAAGAAGACCTGCCAATTCTTTTTGATTGCACACCAAATCAAATCGCCACAACTCCGGAAGAACTTACTGCAGACACAGTTGCATACATCGGCCCTTGGACTCCAGTTGTATTAAATCAACTCCCAAAAACCGTCAAACATATTTACGAGAAATTTCCTGATCAAAAAGCTTTCTTAAAAGAAATTACCCCTGACCCGGAAATTAATTCTGCCGATACTGCCATCGCCAAACTAGAAGCCGAGGGCCACACAATGGGTGATTACGGAAAAGATATGCTTGCAAAAGTGAATTGGGCAGAACAACTCAAATCTTCCTACGAAGTCGTCTCTTTCACGGTCGGAGAACTCTTCGATGACAGAGATGTCCACACATATGCCGATATCAAATCAAAAGCCCAAGAACTTGGTCTTGACCTTGTCCCGCAAGCTCTTGCCCCCTCTATTCGTTTGAATTATCCAAAGGATGGTGAATGGACAAATATTGCAATGAATGCAATACGCGACCGCGATGGCTACCTCAGGATTTTCCACTGCAACGGGCGTGGCTCGAAGTCGTGGCTTGGTCTCAGCAGCGGTCGTGACGACGGCAGGTGGCACGACGGCAGTCGCTTCTTCTTTGTCCGCAAGTAACTCTTTTTTCTAATATCTTTTACCTTATATTATCCCTTTTTCCTTTTAACTTTTTTCTTTTAAAAATTTTGTGATACCCCGTAGTGAAATTTGCCATCAAAAAATTCTCTAATTTTTTTAAAAATAATGGCAAATTCTACTACGGGGTGATAAGATAATACAGAAAGTAGGCGAATATGTCGGCGATTACGGTTTCCGACTGCCGAAATTAGTATCCATACATCGAGAGTATCCGTGATCAAGGTTTCGGGTAGAGTGGTGTATGAAGACCTTCAAAAAATGAAGTTACTTGGTTCGGAATCTAGGGCATTTATAAATGCCGAATTCGATTCAATCCTGAGAGTATTCAAAGGGTGGTGGTATAGGAGGGTTCCGAACAAACGCGACCGCGATGGCAACCTCAGGATTTTCAACTGCAACAGGAATGGCTCGAAGTCATGGCTTGATAACAACAACGGTCGTGACGACAACAAGTGGAACGACAACAATCGCTTCTTCTTTGTCCGCAAATCACTCATTTCTCTCTCGCTTTTGCGAGAGAGTTTTGTTTTAGTGTTCTTCCAAGCCAACCACCGAGTTCCTTACCTATTTCATTTGTTCTTTCCGAAAGCCAGATGAATTTCTTGTCTTCAAGAGATTTATTTTCCCAAAGAATGAGCAAAAAAACATTTAATGTGTTGATTTTTCTGATTGCTAATCTGATGTAGGGGGCTTTTTCTTCTTGTGACAGAAAAGTGGCGATAGCTACCGCCTCTATTATGTCAGTAAATAAATTATCTACCTTTTGACCGAGAGTGTGCCTGTGGTTTTTCGGCAATATCTGATAATATTCATACCAAAACTTGTAAACGGTTTTGATTTCTTGCATTATCGGCAATAATTTTAGTGGGGGGGGGGGCTTTATAGTTGTCTTTTTTATGTCCAAAATTAAATTCGTTCATAAGTATGAAGATATCATAAAAACAGAAAACCTGCTAGAAGCATGGAAGGAATTTTTGCGTGGGAAAAAGAAAAAAGATGATGTGCAGATTTTTGAAAGAAATTTGATGCAGAATATTTTCTCTCTTAATGCGGATTTGAAAACGAGAACCTACGAACACTCCAAATATGAGGCCTTTAATATCTCTGACCCTAAGCCAAGAACAATTCATAAAGCGAAAGTTAGAGATAGACTTTTACACCACGCTATTTATAGATATTTATATCCATTTTTTAATAAAACTTTTATTGCCGACTCTTTTTCTTGTCGTCTGGATAAGGGAACGCACGGAGCAATAAAAAGATTAGACGGATTTTATCTAAAGGTCTCAAAAAACAATACAAAACAGGTCTGGGTTTTGAAATGTGATGTTCGCAAGTTTTTTGATTCCATAAACCACGAGATTCTCTTAAATATTTTGGATTCATATATTGAAGATAAAGAAGTCACAGAGCTTTTAAGAAAAATAATATCCAGTTTTTACAAAAAAGAAGTTGGTGTGGGGCTACCTCTCGGAAATCTAACCTCCCAGCTTTTTGTGAATATCTATATGAACATTTTTGATCAATTCGTAAAACACAAATTGAAAGCAAAATGCTATATCAGATATTCTGATGATTTTGTTATTTTGTCGAAAAACAAGGAATGGCTTGAAAGTATTTTGCCAAAAATTACCGACTTTCTTAGCGAAAGACTCAAACTTTCTTTGCATCCAAACAAAGTATCAATCAAAACATTTTCTTCCGGCACGGACTTTCTCGGCTGGGTGAATTTTCATAATCACAAAGTACTTAGAACGAGAACAAAAAAGAGAATGTTTAGGAATATTTTGGCGAAGAATTTCAAAAAGGAAGTGGTGCAGTCGTATTTGGGGTTGTTGAGCCATGGAAATACAAATAAAATAAAAAATAATTTGTTGAGGCAAATTCCAGTTTCCTTTTAAAGGGCGGGTTCAAATTGAACACCCCCTTCCAGTTGTACGATAATTTCGTACAACTGGAATTATTAACTACTTATTTTACTTCTTCCAAAAATTTTAGGACTTTTTCGTTGACAAGGATCATTTCTACATAAGCTTTTATTCTTTCAGGTGGAACATCTTTGTAATGTTCCTGCATATGCTTGCTTTCCTTTTCCACATCTTCCTTTGGTGCCTCTATTTTTTCTTCAATAGCTATTTTGTTTAAGATAAGCTGAAGTTTGGCTCTTTTTTCTGCGTCGGGAGTCCATTCTTTTCTCAAATCTGCCCAGGTTTTCTTTGTGTGTTTGAGATAATCTTCGGTTTTTATTCCTGACTTTTTAATATCATCTTCAAATTGCGCCTGCATTTTATCAAGTTCGCTTTCAACAAGGATTTTTGGCATTTTTATTTCTGATTTTTCTGTAATTCCATCAAGTACAAGCATTCTTCTCTTGTCTTGAGCTCTCCTTTCTTTTTCTTTCAAAATGTTTTCCTTCATTTTATCTTTGAAGTCTGCGACATCCTTAAAAGCACCAAGTTTTTTTACAAACTCATCATTAATTTCAGGAAGTACGGGTTCTACTTTAGGTTCGCCTTCTTTCTGAGGCACAACAAACATTTTTCTGATTTGTTCTATGGTTTCTTCAATTTCTTTTTCTTCCACAACAACTTTTTCTGCAGGTTTTGAATTTTCTTTGGAAGCGATTTTTTTGTAGTCAGGCAACTTTACTTCTGGGGAAGTAGTAACGACAATTTTTATCTCAACCGGCGCACCAAGTGCAATTTTTGTAATAGAGATATCCGGTCTGCCCAAAAAGTTTGGAACATTTTCAATAATTAGCTCAATCAAGGATGAATCAATGGCGATTTCCACAGCATTTTCTAGGATGGCCATTTCACCAACCTTTTCTTTAATAACTTTTTCTGGAATATGACCTGGCCTGAAGCCTGGCAAAGAAATCTTTTCACCAAGGCTTTTAAGGGCCTTTACTTTGTATTCCTCAAGATTTTCCGCTGATATTTCAGCAATTATCTCCACTTCGCAATTACCGGCATCTTTCTTACTTTTTGTCGTAAATATATTTTTATTCATATTGTGCTAGTCTATATTAAATTTTGAAAAAGTAAACTAGAAAAAATAGAAACCTCGTAGCAAAATGCTTTTGAAATGCCTTGGGAGGAGCGGCTGGCGACGGACAGAGAAAATTTCTAGCAAGAAATTTTCGTGCATTTCAAAAGTTTTTTGTGGAGAGGTTTTTATTTTTTCTAGTCTTTCCCTCTATAATTTACTTGCACTAGTAGCAATATTGTCCAAATTCATGCTATTTAGATCGCTTTTTATGCTGTTTAGGTCATCTGAAGTGTTTGTAATTTCGGCAGTCGCCGCTGTTTGCATTAACGCTCTTTGTTCTGCCATCCTTTGATTGTAAAAATAAAAACCACCAGTAACAAGAACTATTACGACTATGATAATAGCCACGATAGCTCCGCTTCCGTCGTCCACTTTATTTTTTTGGATTTCGTTATACATTTTGTTTTAGTGAATGGATCCCGGCCTGCGCCGGGATGACAATCAGAATTGTCAATTTTTATTCTGTTGAAGTAGCTTCTTTATTTTGCCCTGGCTCTATAGAATTTACAACATCTACTAAGGCAGAGTGAGCTTCTTTTATAAGACTTTTTATTTTTGCAATATCTTTTTTCAATTGATTGGCAAGGGTGTCCGTGGAAGAAGCATTAATAATTTTTGTATTTAGTGTGGTTGTAGAGTATTCTGCTCTGAAATTACTCACAGATATTTTTACCGTGTTTATTTTTTCGTACGCTACGGCGAGAAGATCTTTGGCTGTGGCTACATCTACTGTACCAGAAGCTTCAAATTTTTCTAATCTTGAATTTATTCTTGAACTCAAATTATCAAGATTTTTAATGGTTATCTCAAAATCTTTTAATGCGCTCATTTCTACCTTAGCTATCTTTTCTTCTGCTTTTTGATCCTTCAATTCTTGAACTGCCATCTTTATTTCTGTCTTTTTGCCTTTGATTTCCTCCTTTAGGTTTGTCTTATTTACGGTAGCAAAATTTTTCGCTTCTTGTATTTTGTTTTGCACATCTTGCCTCGCTTGTTGCATTTCTTGTATGGCCTTTTCCTTTTCTGCTTTTATTTCTTCTCTTTTGTCTTTTATGCTAGAAGAAGCCATGTCTTCTGGACTGGTGGTTGCCTCCTGTGCCGAAATAGAACCGGCAAATAGGATTGATAAAATTGACATTAATATTATTTTTTTCATATATTTTTTTGTAGGCTTTTTGAGCCTAAGTATTGATTATAGCACAGAAAGTACAGATTACAAAATACAAAAAGGCCCCGAAAATCTGATTTTCGGGGCCGGTTTGCTTCCTTTTTTTCCTTTTATTTCTTGGTTTCCTCTGGCACTTCTTCCACTACTTCCTCTTCAACATATTCTCCTTCAACTGCAATAATATCTATTTTCCAACCGGTAAGCTTGGCAGCGAGACGGACATTTTGACCACCTTTTCCGATGGCGAGAGATTGCTGATCGGCAGAAACTTCCACTGTAGCCTTCTTTTCTTTGTCGTCTATTTCCACGCTCAAAACTTCGGCAGGTGAAAGTGAATCCGCAATAAATTTCTTTTGATCAGCCGACCATTCTATAATATCTATTTTTTCTCCACCAAGTTCGCTTGTAACTGTAGCAACGCGAACACCTCTCTGCCCAACCATTGAGCCTACAGGATCCAAATGTTCATCTTTTGTTGCAACGGCGATTTTTGTCCTCGCACCAGCCTCTCTTGCGATAGCTTTTATTTCCACAACTCCGGTGGCGATTTCTGGTGCTTCAATTTTAAATAACTCTTCCAAGAATTTTGGATGAGATCTAGAAACTCTGAGGAAAATACCTTTTGGAGTTTCTTCCACTCTGTACAAATATGTTCTGATTCTGTCTCCGGCTTTGTATCTTTCACCCGGAATTTGCTCTTCAAAAGGAAGCACAGCTGTGGCTCTACCCATATCTACATAGACATTTCCTCTTTCAATTCTTTGAACTGTTCCTGAGACAATAGTGCCTTCTTTTTGGCCGTACTCTTTGAAGACAGAAACTTTTTCTGCTTCCCTTATTTTTTGAATGATAACCTGCTTTGCAGTCTGTGCAGCAATTCTTCCATAGTCGGCTTTTTCTTCGAGAGGGAATATGAGTTCGTCTCCGATTTTTGCATCTTTTTTGATTTTCTTTGCGTCTGCAAGGAAAGTGTGATGTTCAGGATTGTAGTAAACGGGTTTGTTTGGGTCGTTTTCTATCTCCGGTTCAAATCTTCCTTCGCCTGACTTTCTGAAAGCATTTTCTTCTTTTGGTTCATCTTCTTTTTCTTCACGAATAATCACGCTGTCTTTGTCTACGACATTTTTGACTTGGAAAAATTCCATTTTTCCGGAATTTAGGTCAATCTTAGCTTTGATTATTTGACCTCTTTTCCCGTATTCTTTTTTGTATGCGGTGGCAAGAGCCATTTCTATGGCCTCTATCATCTTTTCTTTTGGAATACCTCTCTCTTGTTCCATTTGCTCTATCACCGAATTTATAACTTTTAGATCTATCATAGTGTTTGTTGCGAGCTGAATTTTTTGGAAAACAGACGCGAAGCAAAGTGTCTAAAAAGTGTCCCTGGCCGGACTTGGGACACTTTTTAGGCATTTTGCGAAGTGGATGTTTTCCAAAAAATTCAGCAACGCGATTAATTTAATAAAACGAGTTCGCCGTAAGCGAACTCTGAATATCCCTATATTATCAGATAGTGAATTTTTGTCAAATGTGGTATAATTTGTCCATTCTTATGAACAAAAAACTTATTTTTCTTTTCTTCTCGATTTGTTTGGTTCTTTCTGTTTTTTCTTTTGCAAATATTGCGAAAGCCCAGCCAGCAGGTCAGCTAGAAGTTTATGTAAAAGATTTGACTCTATCAAAAACTGAGTACAAAGCGGGAGAGACGGTTTCTGGAAGCTTTACATTGTGGAATGCGAGAGATATGACAGTCCCAAATGTGCATTATGTCATTTTGCTGATGGGAAATTACAAAAATTCTTTGCCGACTACTCAATATGACATTACTTCTCAACTTGGTTCATTTTTCCTTTCGTCAAAAGAAAAAAAAGTTGTTAATTTTACATACAAACTTCCTGAATCAGTAAGTGGAGACGGGCTTGGACTACAAGTTCGTGCAGTTTTGGATACTGGTGCATCCCTCGGCTGGGCTGATGCAATGATAAAGGTGACTGGAGGCACGGGGATAGCGACAATTAAAACCGCGAATATTAAAATTAGTAAAAATATTTTTGGGTTGCAAGAAGGTCCTGTAATTTATGAGAATAGCACAGGAACTTTGAATATTATTTTGAAAAATGACACAGCGAAAGAAATTCAGGTAACACCCGATGTCAGTATTTACGACAGGTCGGAGTCAAGAGGAATTTTGGGTAATTACAAACAAGCAAAAATTTCTATTTCTCCAAAATCAGAATACACATTTACTTACGAACTTCCTACTTTTAATTACACTCCCAAGGTTTATGTCGGCAGGGTAGAATTTAAAGATGATAGTGGGGTAGAAAGAGCACCAAAAGTGGATTTTAGATATATTGTTGGTGGGGATATTGCGACAATAAATAGTATATCTGCCGACAAAACATCTGTAGGAAAAGGTGAAACGGTTATTTTGGATGTGAATTATTCAGGTTCGCCGTTTGATATTTTGACAGGTAAAACACTTGGAACGGCGGGTTTTTCTGACTTTGATTTGAAACTTTTCAATCAAAAAGATATTTTGGTTGGCGAATATTCCGACAAAGCCGATTTTAATAAAAATTCCGATATTCTCCTTACATTAAATACTACAGGAAGTGCCACAGCCCTTCGGGCGGAAATGTCCGTAACAAAAAACGGAAAAGTTTTGACGAAATATAGTACAAATCTCTCTTCCGATTATGAACAAAAGAAAAATGAAACCGATTGGAGTGGTTATTTCTCCGCAAAAACAATTCTCGCAATTTTATTAGTTTTGATTTTAATAATTTCTCTTATTTTTATAAAAACTATTTTTAAAAATAAAATTATTCTCGCTTTGGTTTTGCTAATGATTATTGGGATAGTAATAACCTTATTTTTTGTAAATAAAACAAAAGCATGGGTGTTGGATAGTTGTAGTGGTACATGGGACGACAGAGATCTTAAATGTTATGGTTCTGGAGATGCACAAATATATGATGTTTTTGTAAATTCGCCTTTACCCTATGATCCATCTGGCTCCAATTATGTGCCAGGTCAGCCATATTATTTACTGATGTCAGCGACAGCCAATGCTTGCAGTAATCATAGAAGAGATTTCCAGATTTTTTCTGGTACATTGGCTTCAAATATTATACATAGAGAAGGAGAGGTATGCACTAGCAATTGTAGTAATGTACCAATGACTTTCTCTAGCCTTTCGCTCGGGCCTTTTTATGCCCCAGCAATAATTGGAGCGCACACGATAAATTTTGAGGCGGATATCGCTGGATATGCAGATAATAATTTTGCCACACTAAAAGGTCATCAAGATTTTTCAGTTGTATCTCTGCCTGCCCCGACAGTTATTGCTACTGCTGGATCTAGTTGTTCTAGCGGAATACATCTGTCATGGAATGCTGTAAATTATGCAACGAGTTACAAGATTTTTAGAGATGGGGTTTTGATTTCTACGACTTCAGCCACATCAACAAATGATACTGGCATAGACCCAAGTACTCGATATACTTATACGGTGAAGGCATCAAATTCTGTTGGAGATTCGGCTTTATCAAATACAGTTAGTGCTACATCTGCAACTTGTCGTGTTGATAGTGGAAGTAGTCCAAATCCTGTGAGTGCAGCATCAGTCCTTTCTGCCGGTACCTGTGGAGGAAAAATTAATATTTCATGGGCCACTGTTCCGTACGCCACTTCTTATCAGGTATTTCGTGATGCTTCCACGACGCCATTTATTACAATTATCTCGCCAACTAATTTTCCAGCTACATCTACGGTGGATATTATAGCGACAAGCACCCCCCATTTTTATCAAGTTCAGGCATTTGGTAATTTTGGAAGCTATTCTGTAATTTCATCCTCATCTAATGCCACGACATCTACAGGTTTATGTTTGGATCAAATTACAACTCGTTGTTATACAAAACAAAATGGAAGTGAGACAAATACACCCCTAGCTACCTCCACTTATCCTGTAACTTGGAAAGTGGATGTCCTTACCGGCGGTATGTTATCATATAATTATCAGTGGAGCGGATCTGTTTCTGGTAGTGGTCCTTCGTCTAGCACAATCTATTATTTGGGTCCGAAGGACGTTAATTCTTTTGGTACAACCTCAACAGTAATAGTTTCATCCAATTATTTATATCATAGGGAAGCGACTACTTCTTGCTCAATAACTGTTTATAAAAGTTTCAATAATTTGGAAAATATAAGATGTTCTGTTTCTCCTACAAATAATGCAAGTTCAACTTATGTAAATAAATCTATTTCGTGGAATGCAGTCGCGCCAATTTCCCCAGCGTTTCCTTTATATAATATAAAATATTCTTGGACTGGAGACGATGAGTTTTCGAGTTTTGGTAGTTTACCAACGAGTACAAAAATTTATACTACACTCGGAATAAAACATGCAAGTGCTACTATTACAGGAACAGATGACATTGGTGCTCTATGGACCGGGGCATGTTCTACTTCTACAAATATTACTTTGGAAGCTGGGGCGGGGGGTTCTGTGGAGCATTAGTTTTAATCCAAGCAAAAGCAAAACACTTTTCGAACGCTCTGGCGGAGCAGTCAGAAAATCAACGAGATTTTTAGAAAAATTCATCTGGCTGCCGGAGCGAATGCGACTCATGAATTTTTCGTTAAAAATTGAGTATGATTTTCTAGATTGCGGAGCCTTTAGTGAGAAAAGAGTTTTGCTTTTGCTTGGATTTTTTTGTGGTATAATTTACAGAGAACAAAATGCTTAACGAAGAAACACAATTAAAAGAGTTCATTATTGATTCTGGTCTTGTGACGAGAACCGAATATGATGATACTGAAAATGAAGCCAAAAAAAATGGCAATAATGAAAAAGTTGGCAATTTACTTGTGAGTTACGGTAAACTTTCCGAAGATGATCTAAGGAGAGCCACCGCATATGTCTATGGCATTCCTTTTATTTCTTTAGCAAATCAAAAGATTGATTTTGCCACACTTTCTCTTATTCCCGAACCAGTGGCAAGAAAAAATAATATTATCGCCTTCAAGAAAAATTTTGATTCTTTGGAAGTTGCGATGCTAGATATTCAGGATCTTGCCTCCATCGAATTTATAAAAAAGAAAGTAGGACTAAAAATTTTATCTCGCCTCACCGATTCTGATTCTATTAAAAATGCTCTCCTTCAATACCAAAAGTCCTTGAAGGCCGAGTTTGGCGATATGATTCAAAAAGATGTTTTGTCTTTGAAGAGTGTTGAGGCCTTTAAAACAAGTAAAAGTTCTCTGGAAGATGAACTCAAAAAGATGGCAGAAGATTTGCCTGTGGTTCGTATTGTGGACACACTTCTCAAGCACGCAGCTTTGCAAAATGCTTCCGATGTTCATATGGAATGTATGGAAAATCAGTTTCTCGTGCGATACAGAATTGACGGAATTCTCCACGATGCGATGGTCTTACCAAAAAATGCGTCTACAAGTATTACTGCGAGAATTAAAGTTTTGGCAAATTTAAAACTCGATGAAAAGCGTCTGCCTCAGGACGGAAGATTTAAAACAGATATAAATGGCGAGGCCGTTTCCTTTCGTGTCTCTGTTCTTCCGACATATTATGGTGAAAAAACCGTGATGAGACTTTTGCGAGAAAATCTTTCTGGATTTACTCTTGAGTCAATGGGTTTTCACGGGGAATGTTTGGAAAAAGTTTATGAAGCGACGAGAAAAGCAAATGGAATGATTCTCACCACTGGTCCGACTGGTTCCGGTAAAACAACGACTTTGTATTCAATTTTGGAAATATTAAATACTGTCGATGTGAATATTTCTACAATTGAAGACCCGATTGAATACCAAATACCAAGAATCAATCAAACACAAGTTAAACCGGAAATTGGTTTTACTTTTGCAAACGGACTTCGTTCTCTCGTCAGGCAAGATCCAGACATCATAATGGTTGGAGAAATCCGAGATAATGAAACAGCTTCTCTTGCAGTCAACGCCGCTCTTACCGGTCACTTAGTTTTATCTACTTTACACACAAACAGTGCTGCCGGGGCAATTCCGCGACTTCTAGATATGAAAATAGAGCCGTTTTTGCTTGTTTCTACTATCAATGTTGTCTTGGCGCAAAGACTTGTCAGAAAACTAACTGCAAAAAGAGAAAAATATTTTCTTACAAAAGCAGAGTTGGATACTCTTGGAAAAAGAGTTGATCTAAACAGTGTTTTATCTTCTTTAAAAAAAGAAAACATCATTGGAAAAGATGATACTTGGGATAAAATTCCTTTTTATAAATTGAAATCTCCGGATGATGAGGCCGAAGGTTTTTCTGGAAGAATAGGAATTCACGAAGCATTTAATATGACTTCTACTATCAGAGAGCTCGTGATGAAAGGTGCCACAACTCAGGAGATTGAAGCGCAAGCAAAAAAAGAGGGAATGATGACGATGCTTGAAGATGGTATTTTTAAAGTAGTTCAGGGGACTACTACGATAGAAGAAGTATTAAGAGTTGTTTCAGAATAAAACACAAAATGAAATTTAAATATAAAGCAATAAGAAATGGAAATGATATTTATGAAAGTGTCAGGGAATCTGCCGATAAATTTTCATTAAATAGTGAGCTCAAATCAGAAGGGGAGACACTTATTAGTGCCACACCTGCAGATTCTTCATCTTTTGCTGTTGGATTTAGAAAATTTTCCAATATTTTCAACACAGTTCCTGTCCATCAGAGAATAATTTTTGCAAAAAATCTTGGGGCGATGATAAAAGCGGGGCTCTCAATTTCAAAAGCGCTTTCTGTACTTGAGAAACAAATTCAAAACAAAAAATTTAAAGGAATAATTTCCTCAGTCAATTTAGACATTAAAAAAGGAAAAAGTTTGAGTGACGCATTGAAGTCATATCCAAATGTTTTTTCTGAACTTTTTATCGCAATGGCAAAAGCCGGAGAGGAGAGTGGAAATCTAGCCGAATCACTGAGAAATGTTGGTGACCAAATGGAAGGTACCTACAAATTAAAATCAAAGATTAGGGGTGCGATGATGTATCCATCAGTTATTTTGATTATCATGCTTATAGTCGGTATTTTGATGATGATTTTTGTTGTGCCTGGAATCATTGCTACATTCAGAGATTTAAATACCGAGCTTCCGGCATCTACAAATGTGATTATCGCTTTGAGCGATTTCTTTAAGTATCACTATTTGGCGGCTCTTCTGATTATTATTGTCTTAGCAATTGTCGGATACCTTTTTGCTCTTTCAAAAGTTGGAAAAAGATTTTTTGATACACTTATTTTAAGACTTCCTGTAATATCAAATCTTTCAAAAGAAATAAATTCCGCGAGAACTGCAAGGACCTTGTCTTCACTTTTGTCTTCCGGAGTTCCTTTCGCTGAAGCTATTACAATCATCGGAAATGTAGTGCAAAACAGTTATTTTAAAAATATTTTACTTGATGCAAAAGCCCGCGTAGAAAAAGGTGAAAATATTTCTGCAGTCTTTTTGGAAAATACAAAACTTTATCCAATATTTTTAGGAGAGATGATAAACGTCGGTGAAGAAACAGGTAAAATGCCGGAAATGCTTATGGAAGTAGCGCTTTTTTATGAAGAATCCGTAGATCAAAAGACAAAAGATATGTCTACAATTATCGAGCCAGTCCTTATGGTTCTCATTGGTGCTGCTGTAGGATTCTTTGCGATTTCAATGGTAACTCCAATTTATTCTGTAATGGATAAAATTTAATTATGTTTTTTAAGAAAGGATTTTCTTTGATGGAGGTTATGGTAAGCATAGCAATAATGCTTGTGATTATTGGCATTTCTACTCGCGTCTTCCAAAACACAAATAAAAATCAAGCCCTTGAAAAAGCAGTCACGAGCGCGGTTTCATTTATAAATGGTACGAGATCCCTCGCACTTTCCTCAAAAGAATTTTGTAGTTATGGAGTGAATATTTCAACAACAAGCAACTCAATATCTTCTTTTATTGTTTCTGATCCAAACTGTACTTCTAATTTTTCATCCACATCTCTATCATTCAATACTTTCGGAGTTACATTGGCTACCACTAGTATAAATTTGGTCACTTTTGCAAAAGTTACCGGAGACGCATCAAATTCAGGATGGTTTAAACTTCAACTAAAGAATGATTCGACTAGTTCCACGACGGTCACCGTTTATTCTACAGGACTTATAGAAACCAAATAAAATGAAAAGAAATTATAAAAAAGGAGCTGCACTTGCGGAAGTATTGGTTGCTGTTTTTATTTTTTCTGTGATTTTGATGGTTTTAATTTCCGCAAATAATCTTTATTTAAAATCAGCAAGTTCAAATATTTCTTCTGCACAGGCTGCATATCTTGCCGAAGAGGGAATTGAAGCAATACATACTATTAGGGATAGATCATGGACAAGCTTTTACGCACTTTCTACTACAACTGATTTATATCTATATTTTTCTGCGACTTCATCGTCATGGAATTTATCTTCGTCAGCTACCTCAACAGGAATATTTACAAGAAAAATAAGAATTTATCCAGTACTGAGAGATAATACAAGCCATCAAATTTCAACTTCTACAATAAATACCACAAATGATATAAATACCAGATATGCCTCTTCTAGTGTATCTTGGCTTGATGGCGGTAAGACAAAAAGCAATTCTTTAACCGCATATTTTTCTAACTTAGAAAATTGATTATGAAAATAAATAAAAAAAACGGATACACACTGGTAGAGATGGTTGTCTATGTAGCAATAGTTGCTTTGGTAATGACTGCTATTGTGGGTGTGATATTAGGAATTGCAAAATCAAGTAAATATGTGGGAGCATTAAACGAAATAGAAAATTCCGCGATACTTTCTTTGAGTAAAATTTCCAGAGAGGCGAGGTCTGCGTCTTCTACAAATCTTGTGAGTGCATCATCTAGCGTGAGTTTTGGAACGACAACAATATATTTAAACTCGGGCAGAATTTACCTCAATGATTCCACAAGACCGCTAACTTCTTCAAAAGTAAATGTTTCTAACTTACTTTTTACTCCAATAATATCTACAACTTCAAAAGCGATTAAAATTGATATGACACTCAATGCAACTTCCTCCGAAAAAGTAATTTCAAAAGTTTTCAATACAACGACAGTTTTGAGGGGCGTAAATTAAATTCAAAATGAGAATTAAAAATAAAAAAGAATTAGAAAAAGGCCAGGTAATGATTCTCACTGCAATATTTTTTGTGGCGTTTAGTTCAATCGTTATTTTTGGTTTTGTCACACCGATGATAAAGCAGACAAAAATAACTTCTGATCTCTGGGATACAAAAAAATCTTTTTATTTAGGTGAGTCGGGGGCAGAAAATGTTACCTTCTTAGTGAAAAAAGGTTTTGACATAAGTTTGAATAATATGTTGCCTTTGATAAATGCTAAAAGTGGCGATTCCGTTTTTTCTACTACGACCGTTAATCCATTAGATGGAAGTAAAACTGTGATTACCACATCACATATCAATGGTTATACCAGAAAAACACAGGTCACTCTTGTCCCAGGCACCGGTGCATCTTTTTCCTATGGAATTCAGACTGGCACAGGTGGGCTCACTATGGACGGAGGGCAAATAAATGGGAATGTTTATTCTGCCGGAGATATTATTATAACAAGATCAGGCCCAAAAATTACTGGTTCTGCTGTTGTTTCTGGTAATGGAAAAATTCAAGGTTATAATGTAAATAATAAA
The DNA here is from genome assembly GCA_903832855.1 of uncultured bacterium. Lineage (GTDB taxonomy): Bacteria > Patescibacteriota > Minisyncoccia > Phycocordibacterales > GWA1-40-21 > CAILDB01. The sequence goes on from CAILDB010000014.1 coordinate 67,359, forward strand.
TTAAGTATTGGGACTGGTGATATCGGAGACGCATACGCTCATACAGTCAATTCTGCAAATGTTGCAGGAAATTTAAAATGTCAAAGTGGAACAGGCAATAATAAAAGTTGCAATACAAGTTTCCCAGATCCTGCAAGTGCTCCTTTCCCTATTTCTGATTCAAGTATAAGTAATTGGGAAGCGGAAGCGCTTGCAGGTGGAACAATCGGTACTTTTGATGCCGGTACATACAAAACATGGTTTCTCGGACCAAAGAAAATTAATGGAAATCTACTTTTGAGTGGGAGTTCTGTCGTAAATGTCACAGGGACTCTCTGGGTAACTGGGAATATTATTTTTGATGGAAATTCAAAATTAAATCTTTCTTCTTCATATGGCGCAAGTAGCGGGGTAGTGGTCGCTGATGGAAAAGTTGTCATTCCAAATAGTTGTTCTGCAAATGGCTCCGGAATATCTGGAAGCTATCTAATATTAGTATCAAATAGTACTCTTGACGGCACAGGCGGAACCTATGCCATAAAAACAACCGGTTCTGCCGGGTCAATGGTTTTGAATGCTCAAAAAGGGGCGATTTATTTTAATGGAAGTGCATCTGCAAATCAAGTCACAGCCAATAAAATTGTAATAGACGGCGGTACAATTAATTATCAAAATGGTTTAGTCAGTCCTTCTTTTGTAAGTGGCCCCTCCGGTTCATTTAATATCACAAGTTGGAAAGAGTTGGAGAACTAAAAATTTCAAAGGTTGAATAAAAATCGTTTTTGAGCTATAATTTTTAAAATGGAAAAAGAACCAAAATCTATGCTAAATATCTCGGCAGTCACCATGGTCAAATTTATTTTGATTATTTTGGGATTTTACTTTTTGTTTTTTATTCGGGACATAATCGTGGTGGTGCTTGTTGCAATTGTTATTGCTTCTGGCGTTGAGCCGTTTATTTTATGGTGTGGTAAATACAGAATAGTTAGATTGCCGGCAGCCATTATTACTTACCTAGGACTCATTGGAATTTTTGCCGGATTATTTTATTTTTTTATTCCTTCCGTTTTAAACGAAACATCCTCCTTTCTTACTTCATTGCCAAAATATCTTGAATCAACAACTCTTTGGAATCCTTCAGGTGCAAGCAGTGAAATAATTACAAAGTCACAGCAAGTCGTCAGTGGTATTTCTAGTGGAATAAATAATCCTGGCGCTTTGGTCTCAGGACTTGGTACAACTGTTAGTGATAAAACATCAAGTGAGACAGTAGTGAGTACCTCTTTTGGCCTCAAGGATTTAATAGCAGGAGTTCAACAGCTTGCTTCCGGTGCGTCGGATAGTTTTATCAAAACTGTCAGTGCTATTTTCGGAGGACTTTTCTCTTTTGTTTTAATAATCGTTTTGTCTTTTTACCTTGTTGTGCGTGAAGACGGAGTTGCTGACTTTCTCGGTCTTATCACTCCTGCAAATAAAGAGAAATACATCATTGGTCTTTGGAAAAGGTCACAAAAGAAAATCGGTCTGTGGATGCAAGGGCAATTTGTTTTGATGCTTACTATCAGCGTTCTCGTATATCTTGGACTTACGATTTTGGGCGTCAAAAACGCTTTGATGCTTGCCCTTCTCGCTGGAATGCTTGAAATCATTCCACTTTTTGGCCCAGTCCTTGCCTCCATACCTGCCATTCTTTCGGCTTTTGTGGACGGTGGCGTGACGGCATCTTTTATTGTTATTGGTCTTTATGTCATAATTCAGCAATTTGAAAATCATCTCATCTATCCTCTTGTTGTAAAAAAGATTGTTGGTGTTTCACCGGTAATCGTTATACTTTCTTTGATTATTGGTGCAAAACTTGCAGGATTTTTGGGAATTGTTTTGTCCGTACCTATTATTTCAGCCCTAATGGAACTTATTGAAGATGTTGAAAAAAAGAAAAGGGGTTCTATGGAATATATTGAATCAACAAGTGCCGGCCCTGATAAAAAATAAAAATGTCTGACAAAAAACTCTTCTACATAACTACTACTCTCGCATATGTAAATGCCGAAGCACATATGGGGCATGCTCTTGAATTTATTCGTGCGGATGTTATCGCCAGATACAAAAAACTTGAGGGTTTCGAAGTATTTTTTAATACTGGCTCGGATGAGCATGGGCAGAAACTTTATCAAAAAGCGCTTGAAGAGGGGAAGACACCAAAAGAGTTTACTAGTTTTTATGCCGATAAATTTAAAAAGCTTATGGGGCTTCTTGGTATTACGGAAGAAGAGGGAATTACAAGAAATTTCATCAGAACTACAGACGAAAACCACATAAAATCAGCACAGGAATTTTGGAAAATTTGCGACAAAAACGGTTTTATTTACAAAAAGAATTATCAAGTGAAATATTGCGTGGGTTGTGAACTTGAAAAGACGGATTCGGACTTGGTAGATGGTAAATGCCCAGATCATCCGAACAGTGAGCTTGAAATCCGCGAGGAAGAAAATTATTTTTTCAAATTTTCCGCCTTCGGCGATAAACTTTTGAAACTTTACAAAGAAAATCCTACTTTTGTTATTCCCGATTTTAGATTTAATGAAATAAAAGCTTTTGTGGAAAGAGGTTTGCAGGATTTTAGTATTTCTCGTCTCAAATCCAAAATGCCTTGGGGGATAGAGGTACCAAACGACAGTGAACATATAATGTATGTTTGGTTTGATGCACTTGTAAACTATGTCACTGCTATCGGCTGGCCGGAAGATATGAAAAAGTATGAAAAATGGCAAGTGGAGACAGGTGGAATGGTGCAATACTGCGGAAAAGACAATCTTCGTCAGCAGTCTGCAATGTGGCAGGCAATGCTTATGGCTTGTGGCCTTTCAAATTCAAAAACAATTGTGATAGATGGTTTTGCAACGGGTCCGGGGGGGATAAAAATGAGTAAGTCGCTTGGCAATACTGTGAGTCCCGTTGAACTTGTAGAAAAATACAGCACAGATGCTTTGAGATATTTTGTTACGAGGGAACTCAGTACTTTTGAAGACAGTCCGGTATCTCCAGAAATTTTCAAAGAATCTTACAATGCAAATCTTGCAAATGGTCTGGGAAATCTTACGAGTAGAATTATGAAAATGGCAGAAACAAATTTGGATAAACCTGTGGAAATTTCAGAGAAAACAATTCCTCAAGAATTTTACGACTATCTTGAAAAATTTGAAATACAAAAAGCCACAAATTTAATTTGGCAAAAGATTTCCGAGCTTGATAAATTGATTCAAACTGAGCAACCTTTTAAACTTGTAAAGACAGATAAAGAGAAGGGAATTGAGATTATTGTGTCTTTTGTCAAGGGCCTTGACACCATCGCCGAAATGCTAAATCCGATAATGCCTGAGACATCAAAGAAAATAAAAGAATTAGTAAAAACAAATAAATCTCCAGAGAGGCCACTATTTTTAAGGGTGGAATAAGTAAATAATTATGAAAAACACAAAAATTTCAATATTTGAAGGTCAAAAAATAAGAAAAGTTTGGGATGATAAAGAAGAAAAATGGTATTTTTCGGTTACAGATGCGTGCGGTGCTCTTACAGAGAGTGTTGATGCTGGAGCATATTGGAGGAAACTTAAACAAAGGCTCATTGAAGAAGGAAGTGAGGTCGTGACATTTTGTCACGGACTGAAATTAGAGGCTTCTGATGGTAAAAAATATGAAACTGATTGTGCCGACACAGAAGGAATTTTTCGTATTATTCAATCAATTCCTTCACCAAAAGCTGAGCCCTTCAAGCGTTGGCTTGCTCGAGTAGGATACGAAAGAGTAGAAGAAACAAATGACCCAGAATTGGCTATCAACCGAGCGCTGAATACATATTTGAAAAAAGGATATAGTCCTGAATGGGTCAATCAGCGATTAAAAAGTATTGAGATAAGAAAAGATTTGACTGATGAGTGGCGAAAAAGAGGAGTGAAAGAGGGTTTGGAATTTGCCTTGCTCACAGATGAAATTACTTTTGCTTGGGCAGGAATTAAAACAAAACAATACAAAGAGCACAAAGGATTGAAGGCGGAAAGTTTGCGAGATAATATGACTAATCTTGAACTGGTTTTAAATATGCTTGCGGAAACTGCGACTACAGAAATATCTAAAAAAGTTGAGCCGAAAGATTTTTTGGAAAATACAAGAGTGGCACAGCAGGGTGGGGGAATTGCTGGCAATGCTCGTAAAAATTTAGAGGAAAAACTTGGTAGGAGTGTTATAAACAAACAAAAATTCTTACCAAAGAAAAATATTAGGATAGGTAAGGGGAATTAATAAAAGGCCCCCGAATGCAGCATTCGGGGGCCTTAATGTTTAGTTGTCATTCCGGCGAAGGCAGGAATCCATCTTTTGGATCCCGACCTGCGTCGGGATGACAAAAAATATAGTCATTTCATTCCTTATTTTTTTGTCAGTTATCCACAGCCCCTCTCTTTTTGCATTTGCACTCTTTTCCCTCAACATATATAATATACTCAATGAAACTAAAATTTTTTAAATCTCTCTCTCTCTCTACTCTCTATTAACTCTTGCAATAATTACTAGCATTGTCGTCTTTGCCGGTTCTCTCACTCCCTCTGCCAATACCACTCAAGGTACAATGTACACTCTCAACGACATCTACCACCTCATAGCAAACAACACCCTAGCAACCGAAGGATTAAATCATGAACTCTCCACCACTTCTTCTCCCTCTGTACCCACCTCCCACTCTATATCTGAAATCTACGCTGCTCTAGCTAATCTCCCCACCCAAGACAAACTCAAACCAGATTCCACTTATTTAGGTGTCTCCCAGTCAGGTTCTGCTCCCACTCCAACCACCTTTACTCCCGCATCTCTTACACCCTCAGGCTCACCTTCAATCACAGGCTATACTCTAAACGACATCTGGAACCTTGCTACTACAAGTGGCACCAGACTCACATCCCCAAGTTCTCACTCTCTTTCCACTACCTCAGCACCTACAGGTACAATGCACACACTCAAAGAAATTTACCTTGCTTTAGTCGCATATGGAGATGCTCATAAATCTGATGTTCTAAATACCACAACTTACCTTGGAACATTAGGAACCTATGTCCCAACTCACACAGTTACTTTTGATGCTAATACGGGTACGGGGTCCATGTCTGCTCAAACAATTGCGGAAGGGGCCTCAGCTAATTTAACCTCCAACACCTTTACTAAAACAGGTAACAACTTTTCCGGTTGGGCCACAACTGCCGGCGGAGTTGTTGCTTATGCTGATGCCGCCAGCTATACCATGGGCTCATCGAATGTGACGCTGTATGCCAAGTGGGCTATAAATTACACAGTTACCTTTGATGCCAATACCGGCAGTGGTTCTATGTCTCCACAAACAATTGCGGAAGGGGCTTCAGCTAATCTGACGGCCAACACCTTTACCAAAACAGGTAACACCTTTGCGGGCTGGGCCACAACTGCCGGCGGAGATGTCGCCTATGCTGATACGGCCAGTTATACCATGGGCTCATCGAATGTGACGCTGTATGCCAAGTGGACAGCCGTAGTAGATGCTTGTGGCGTGAGTGGTGATGCAACGGATCTGGATTGTTGGTCTATGGGATCTCCGATCTCTATGGCTTGGGGGCCCAACCCATCATACCCTGGTGTTTCAACTGATATCGGTCTTTCAAACGGTAAAGCCAATACGGATGTTTTAATGGCAGCAGAATCTGCATATTCCGAGTCATATCCTGCCGCTCACTATTGCGCTACTTTAGACGATGGTACTCATCCTGTTGGTACGTGGTATCTGCCATCTTATGCTGAACTATGGGCTGGTTATGGCGCTGTCCCGGGATTTATGGGCGACGCTTATTGGTCTTCTACTGAGTGGTCACAAATGTCAGACACATGCGCCTGGGCGTTGTACCCGGGCCTCAACGATATTTACGGCGCCAGTAAGGACACACCGCCGTACAATGTCCGTTGTCTCCGCTAGCCCCAGTAACCAGACAAGGACTGTCCTTGTAGATAGGGCAATAATGGGGTCAGCCACCATTTCATTAAATTATAAAAAACCATGAGCACAATATCAGCACCACTACCACCTATCCTAGATGAATTTGTAAAAAGGATGGTTAAAGAAGGAAAAGCCCACAACAAAGCAGATGTTGTGCGTAAAGCTTTGGAGCTTCTGGAAGAGAAAGATAAGCAATCGGATAAGAGCAAGAATTAGGGCCTACGGCAAGGTCAGACCTTGCCATAAGAACTTGTAAATTAGTCAAAGGCCCCGCGTTCTGACGCGGGGCCTTTGTGATATAATTACAGAAATATGGAAATAAAATATATTGATATTCACTCGCACCTTGGTTTTGAGGATTATGGCGAGGATCAAAAAGAGGTGATAAAGAGAATGCAGGAAGCTGGGGTTGCGACTATTGTAGTGGGGGCGGATTTGGCAAGTTCAAAAGAAGCTGTGAAAGTAGCAACTGAGAATGAAAATGTTTGGGCCTGCATTGGAATGCATCCGAATCACAATGTGGTGGAAGTTTTTGATGAGAAAGAATATGAAGAACTTGTAAAAAATCCTAAAGTTGTGGCGGTGGGGGAATGTGGTTTGGATTATCATATAGCACCCGATTTGTCTTTGCGAGGTAATCCGAAGCAAACCAGACCTGATTCTCTGGATTGCTTCACTTCGTTCGCAATGACAGAGAAGAAGCAGAAGCAAAAAGATGACTTTATAAAACAAATTGAACTTGCGATAAAATACAAGAAGCCCCTTATGCTTCATATTCGTGATGCTCATGATGACGCATATGAAATTCTTAAAAAATATGAAGGAAAAGTTTTTGGAAATTTACATTTTTTCACTTCGACATTAGAAAATGCAAATAGATTTATTGCCCTTGGATTTACTATCTCATTTCCGGGAATTATTACCTATGTCAAGGACCTTGACACCATAGTGAAGTCAATACCCCTTGAAATGATGCACGCCGAAACTGATTCTCCATTTGCCTCTCCTGTACCATACCGTGGCAAAAGAAATGAACCGTCATATGTGATAGAAGTTTACAAAAAAATCGCTGAAATCCGTGGAGAAGATTTTGAAGTCGTTCGTCAACAATTATTAAATAATGCCCGAAGATTGTTTGATATCTCTTTTGTATAATTATACACAAGAAAAAGCATGCCCCGTAGTAAGAAATTCTGATTTCTTTACTACTGGGGTCCGTCTGCAACTTTTAGAAAATGCGAGGAAACTTTTTGGAATAAATCTGTCAAAATAACTCTATTTTAGACATCTTTTCAAATCGTTGATTTATTATTTGTATGGGTGTATAACATTATGTAGATAAGGAAGGTTCTTTGAATATATGAGATAGGAATAAATAGGGTTTGCCAAAACCTAACAACACAAGAAAGAAGGAAGTCATGAAAACATTTTTGATGCTGATGCTGGTATTGCTTTGCAGTTTTGCAACTGCAGGAACTTACTATTGTTCCACGAGCGGATTATCTATATATCCGTATACGAATGCCGTTATGGCTGGAACTAATATGTATGCTGTTGCTCAAGCCATGAATACGGTCGGAGACAACAGCGGAAACATCATCATTGTGGCGGAAGGTATTTTTCCTTGCCGTGCCGTGAAATTACAGAAAGATGTTTCCATTAAAGGCACTGGACCTGCGACCACTATATTGGACGGAGGTTGGGTGGCCGGCAATAGTGTTCTGTCATCTCCGTGGTTGTATAACATAAATTTGGAAGTGACAGATGTTACGATACAACACGGAACCGCATCCACCGGATATTATTCCGGCCTATCGGGTGGCGGACTGGCAGTGGATCGTGCAAATAGTGTCGTGCTGAAAAACTGTGTCATCGCTGACAATGGTGACTCTTCAACGCACTTCGGTGGTGGCATAGCAGCAGGACCAGCGGATGTAACTGCGATTGATTGTGTATTTTCAAACAATATGGCTTTGCATTCTGGAGGTGGAGTTTGGATTTACAACAATTCATCGTCGTCGTTTACGCGATGTATTTTTGAGGGCAATATGATATCCCTTGCTTTTGAAGGCATGGGTGGTGCTGGTGGCGGTTTGGATGCGGATGCCACCGACAGCAGTTTGAGTCTGACCGTGGACAGTTGCATATTCAGGAATAACATTAGCGGTTTGGGTGGCGGTCTTTATTTATCAGCAAGGCATGGAAACTCTAGTGTTCGTAATTGTCTGTTTCAAAACAATTGGGCACTTGGTAGCGCCGGATCTTCTGTTGGTGGTGGCATAATGGGTGGGATAGTTGATTGTGTTGGAATACTGGAACTTTCTCATCTGACAATTACCGGCAACCATGCTGATTATTATGCGGGTGGAATTAAATTTGGAGGTGGCAGGACATATCTGGAAAATTCAATTATATGGGGAAATTCTGCACCAACAAATGAGAATTGGCAGGTGAAAGATATTGATTTAATTCCGCATTCGATATCGTATTATAGGGGCAGTATCATATGCTCTTATATGTTGGTTGTTCCATTGATCGAGGATCCTCGACAATTCTACAATGTGTCGTACGTCTGCACTTCTCCTTTGACTAACAGAGTGGAATGGCAGAGCTGTATAGACACAAATCCAATGTTTGTGACCAGTGACTGTAAACTGGACTGGTCGTCTCCGTGCGTTGGCGTATGTCCTGTGACTACAACGACAAATGACATGCGCGGATATCCACGGCCCATACCTGGAAAAACAGGCACAGATATGGGTTGCTGGGAAATGGCAAATCCTGTCAGTGACTACATTGGAGATAATATCCCAACATGGTGGAAAGAGCGGTACGGTCTAAATGTATTTGGCATCAGCAGTGCTGATTTGGACTTTGATAATGATAGCGTAGGCAACTACAGCGAGTGGATTGCTGACACAGACCCGACAAATAACCTATCATACCTACATATCAATAAAATATTCAAATCAACAAATACCGTTTTGTTCTTTACAGCATCAAGCAATAGGACATACACAATCATGTCGTCGTCTAATCTAGTAAGTTGGACGACCGTTCTGACGAACTTGAATCTTGCGGGAGCAAGTCAAGTGGCGGTACCTGTGCAGAGTGTGCCGGAGTACTACCGAGTTAGAGCGCGTATGAACTATTGAATTGAAAAAATCAACGAGGCTTAAAGGGCGTCGTTGGTTGGCGCCCGCATCGGATGCGGGCGCCTTTTTATTTTCCTAAAAAATGTGTTATCGTAATGATTATGGAACTCAAACATTCAGTATTAAAAACCCAAGCAAGTGCGAACTACGAGCTCTTGGATAGTGGTGACGGAGAAAAGCTCGAAAGATACGGCGAGTATGTTTTGCGTAGGCCAGATCCGCAAGCTCTTTGGAAAAAATCATTATCTGAGGATGAATGGAAAAAAGCAGATGGATATTTTTTCCGTGAAAATGGAAAAACTGGCTGGAAAAAAAGTGTGAGTATGCCAAACGAGTGGCAAATATCTTTTGATGATTTATATTTTAATATTAAACCAACAGCTTTCAAACACACTGGAGTTTTCCCAGAGCAGGAATCAAATTGGAAATGGATTAAAGAAGTTGTAAAAAAATCTGGGCGACCAGTTAAAATTCTCAATCTTTTTGGATACACTGGAGGTGCAACCCTTGCCGGACTTTCTGCTGGAGCAGAAGTTACACACATTGATGCTTCAAAATCTACAATTACTTGGGCGAAAGAAAATGCAGTGTTGTCTGGGCTGAAAGATATGCCAGTAAGATGGCTTGTGGATGATGCTAGAAAGTTTGTGACAAGAGAAATAAAAAGAGGAAATAAATATGATGCAATAATAATGGACCCGCCATCCTTCGGCAGGGGAGGAAAAGGAGAAGTTTGGGAAATTGAAGGGGATATGATGAAGCTTATAGATGACTGTGCCAAAATCCTTTCTGACAAGCCACTTTTCTTTTTGATAAATGGCTATGCTTCAGGATATTCTGCCGAATCCTACAAAAACATTCTTTCCCCTACAGTAGAAAAATATGGCGGTGAAATGGAATTCGGTGAGCTGACAATTGAAGAATCAAAATCCGGCCGTCTCTTACCTTGCGGAATTTTCGCAAGGTGGAATGCATAAGAAAAGACCAAAAATTTTGTTAGGGATGGCGATCCTGTTCCTTTTGAAATGCCTTGGGAGGAGTGGTCTGACGACGGACAGAGAAAATTTCTAGCAAGAAATTTTCGTGCAGTTCAAAAGGAATAGGTCGACAGGACCCCGTGAAATTTTTGGTCATTTCTTTTCGACGATTTTGTGCTATACTATCAGTATTATCAGCTTATTAACCTAATTAAATAATATGGAACAAAATAATCAAAATACAAATGCAGGAGAAGTATGTAATTGCAAAATGTGTCAGAAATGGGGATGGTGTCCTGCAGGTAAGGGACACAAAATAGTCACAGTTATTATATGGGTAATTGTCATTGCTTTTGTTGTTAGTTTTTTTGCTGGTGGTCATGGATACAATAAAAACAATATTCAAAAAGATACAATCACCGTTTCTGGTAAAGGTGAAGTTGTAGTGAAGCCAGATTTGGCGACAGTTTCTTTTTCTGTGACATCAGAAAGTTTGGATGTTTCAAAAGCGACAGATCAGGTTAATAAAAAAATGGCAGATGTCGTCAGTGGTTTGAAAGCCGACGGAGTGGATGAAAAAGATATTAAGACTACAGATTATAGTATTTACCCAAGATATAATTATGTAAATAACGGGACCTACACATACGGAGGTACACAGGTTTTGGCAGCATATGTCGTTACCCAAAGTATACAATTAAAAATAAGAGATTTGACGAAAGCCGGACAAATTATCACAGATTTAGGAAAGTTGAGCGTTACAAATATGGGAGGGCTTACTTTCACTGTTGATAAGGAAGACGTTGTAAAAGTACAAGCTAGAGATTTGGCAGTACAAGATGCTAGAGCTCAAGCAAAAATTTTGGCAAAAAGTTTGGGAGTGCGATTGGTAAAAATAACTGCTTTTTCTGAATCAGGGAATTATCCGGTTTATTATGACATGATGAGTAAATCATCTCAGGGTATGGGAGCCGCCTCGGCCCCTGCTGTGATTCCTACCGGACAGAACACCATTACTTCAAATGTGAGTATTACTTACGAAATCAGGTAGGCCCTTGCTTTTTGTCCCGAAGTGTACTAGTATTAAAAGACCTCGGGAACGGGGTTTTTTAATAAAAATCTTACTAAAATTTTATGTCAAAAATAACAGAATATATTTTGGAAACAAAAGCAGAAATGAAGCATGTGAGCTGGCCTACCAGAAAACAAACAGTTATTTATACAATAATAATTGCGGCTGTTTCTGTTGGTATCTCCATTTATCTCGGATTTTTTGATTACATTTTTTCAGTTGCACTTCAAAAATTTATTGGGTTTTAATTTTTTTCACAAACAAAAATGGCAAAACAAAGTATAGAAGAAGGACGAAATTGGTACGCTATTCACACCTACGCTGGGTATGAAAATGCTGTTGCCAGAAATCTAAAACAAAGAATTGAATCCTTAAACATGCAGGACAAGATTTTTAACGTGGTTGTTCCTGTGGAAAAAACAATAAAAATTAAAGGTGCAAAAAGGGTAGAGTCAGAAGACAAAATTTATCCAGGGTACATTCTAGTAGATATGATGGTTACAGATGATTCTTGGTTTGTTGTCCGAAATACTCCGCGTGTTACGGGGTTTGTCGGCACAGGTGTTCACCCCGTTCCTCTTTCAAAAGCCGAAGTTGATTTCTTCCTTGGCAATATGAATAGCCAGACAGTCACCCACAATGTAGATGTCGCTGTTGGAGATATCGTAAAGATTGCAGACGGACCATTCAAAGACCTTGAAGGAAGGATTGATGAAGTGGATGCAGAAAAAGGAAAAGCAAAAGTTATGGTTTTGATGTTTGGAAGAGAAACTTCAGTCGAGCTTGATCTTTTGCAAATCAGAAAGATGTAAGCTTTACTTTATTGAGCTTTTCTGATACTTTAGTCAGGCCTCTAAGCAAATTATTTATCCCGTAGTAAATTTCAAATCATTTTGTTTTTACAAGGGTTAAGTCAAATAAGTCGAAATTATTATTTTAATTAAGAAATTTCAAAAAGTTATTATAAGTATAAAAACAATTTGAAATTTTACTATCGGGATGGCAAAGAAAATAACAAAAAAATTAAAACTTCAAATTCCCGCAGGGAAGGCGACACCAGCTCCACCTATTGGTCCAGCTCTTGGACAGGCAGGTATTAACATTGGTGATTTCGTCAATAAATTTAACACTGCAAGTAAAGACAGAATAGGAGATATTCTCCCGGTTATTATCACCGTTTATGAAGACAGAACATATGACTTCGTCCTAAAACAGCCACCAACAGCCAGCATGATTCTAAAGGCTTTAGGCATTGAAAAGGGCTCAGGTAAGCCAAATACAAGCAAAGTCGGAGTTCTCACAAAAGCCCAAGTCAAAGCCATTGCAGAGAAGAAAATGGTAGATATGAATGCCGTGGACATTGCCGGTGCAATGAAAATGGTAGAAGGTGCAGCAAGATCAATGGGGATAGATGTGAAGTAAGAAACATCTATCGGCCGGAGGTTGACGAACCGAGGCGTGCCCAGGCAACTTTTTAGCAAAAAAGTATGCGTGGGTGGATGTCAAATAAGGCTTAAAACAAATTACAAACAAAAAACCGCCTCACGGCGGTTTTTTGTTGAAAATAATGTATAATTACAAGAACATAAAATGAAAAAGGAAAAAACTTTATTAATAATCAAACCGGATGGTGTAGAGAGATCTCTTATCGGCCAGATAATAAAAAGACACGAAAGGGTTGGATTGAAACTCGTGGCGTTGAAATTTCTCGTTCCCACTGTAGAAATGATAGAGAGTCATTACACAGTAGATCCGGAATGGCTTAGGAAAGTCGGTCAAAAAACAATTGACGGCTACAGAGCAAAAAATATTTTGCCTCCTTCGGAAGATCCTGTAGAAAACGGTAAAAATGTTTTGAGACGACTCACAAAATATATGAAAAGCGGACCGGTCGTCGCAATGGTTTGGCAGGGGGCCCACTCTGTGGGGATTGTTAGAAAAATTGTTGGTGGAACAGAACCGCTTAATTCAGATGTCGGAACTATTAGGGGAGATTTTGTTACGGACTCGTACATAATTTCTGGAGCCGATGACAGGGCGGTAAGAAATGTTGTTCATGCATCAGGTTCTGTAGAAGAAGCAGAAAAAGAAATTAAGTTATGGTTTGGTTCGAAAGAAATTTTAAATTATCGTTTGATACAAGAAGAGGTTCTATATGATGTAAATTTGGATGGAATTTTGGAATAAAGTTTTTTATGATTCTTGACTTAGCTTTGACATCTGATAGTCTTTTCTCTAGAGAGTCGTTGTAACAAATAGAGAGGAGCTAGAGATGAGAACTGCATTGTCGATCTGTGCTTTGCCTGGTGGTCACTTACCTGAACGAAAAACGCGCGGGGCAATAGGTTATGACACCTACCTTCGCGCTGTTGTATCTGCGACTGAAATGGATCCAACAAATCCAAATCTTCGCAAGACACTTTTTGACTTCGTGCACATACCGACGGATGAGACTGTTCGGCACGTTTTCACGAACGCTGATGGTAAGCATGTTTACAGGATGGATCCGCACGAGTCGGTTCTCGTGGGTATTGGTTTCGTAACTCAGATGGTTTTCCCGATGTTTTATTGGGTAGCACCGAGAAGTGGTCTCGCCTCAAAGTGGGGCATTACGGTCACCAATGCTCCAGGCACGGTTGATCCTGATTATCGAGGCGAAGCAGGGGTCCTTGTGTACAATCGTAATAAGACAACCTTTGATCTGGAGCACAACATGCGGATTGCCCAGATTATCTTTCAGATGGCGCTGATTCCAAGGTTCAAGGTGGTCAAGAAGGTTACTAACCTTGGACAAACCCATCGTGGAGTCGGGGGTTTTGGTTCAACGGGTTTGAGATGATCTTTCCCGGCCTGCAGAGTACGGAACTCTGCAGGCTTTTTTGTATATTTTAATTTTAAAGAGTATAATTTAGTTTATGGAAAAAGAAAACAAAAATGATAGACCAAGCTGGGATCAATATTTTATTGATATAATGCATATCGTTGGTGAGAGAGGAACCTGTGATCGTGGTAAATCCGGATGCGTTCTTGTTAAAGACAAAAGAATTATTTCCACTGGTTATGTGGGTGCTCCGGCAGGATGTAAACACTGCGATGAATCCGGTCATGAAATGCACACTGTGATTCAGGAAGATGGTACACAATCGAAACATTGCATAAGAACAACCCATGCTGAACAGAATGCAATCGTTCAGGCTGCTAGATTTGGTATTCCAACTAACGGATCAACTATGTATTCCAAAATGACGCCATGCTATGCTTGTGCCAAAATGATTATTAATTCTGGTATTAAGCGAGTCGTGTCTGAAGGTGATTATCATGCAGGTTCTCGTAGTAAAGAAATTTTTAAAGAAGCTGGGGTTGAGTTTGTTTTACTAAATGATGTCATGACGACTTATGCGAATATGAAATAATTATGAGAAATATTTTAGCATTAGTTGGATTGCCGGGATCTGGAAAAACAGAAGCGATAAACCATCTCATGGAGAAGTATAAATGGCCAAAGGTTTACTTTGGTGATGTCACTTTTGATGAGATGAAAGTGCGCAATCTTGAAATAAATGAAAAAAATGAGAGATTTGTCAGAGAAGATTTGAGAATTAAATTTGGTCAATTGCATTACGCAAAAAAAGTTATTGAAAAAATTAAAGCTATGCAAGACCAGAATATTTTGGTTGAAAGTCTTTATAGCTGGGAAGAATATTTGGAATTTATAAAAGAATTCGGGGATGAATTTAGGGTCTTGGCTGTCTATTCTTCGCCAAATAAACGCATTGAAAGATTGGCAAATCGTCCACATCGTCCATTAACAAGGGAAGAGGTTATTTCTAGGGATTATTCACAAATAGAGAATCTTCATCAAGCTGGCCCTATCGCTAGGGCTGATTTTACTGTTATAAATGAAAGTTCAAAAGAAGATTTGCTTATTCAAATAGATAAAGTGATTGATCAACTCAAAATAAAATAATTGCTATTAGCTTTTTTATCTGGTATCTTTTAAATAGAGATCTTTAACTCAAACAAAAAGGAAAATAAATGAAAAAAGGATTGTTTATAGTAGTGGATAGTGGAGAGGGTGCTGGAAAGACTTCGCAACTTAATCGTGCGAAAGAAACCTACGGCGATTCTTTGGTTTTGACTCGTGAGCCGGGTGGTTCGCCTTACGCTGAGGAGATTCGGGCTTTGATTTTGAAATCTCCGAATGCCAGTCAGGCTGATGCTAAGACTTTGTTTGCGCTTTTTTGGGCGGCGAGGGCAGATCATTTGAAGAATACCGTTTTACCGGCTTTGAAAGCAGGTAAGACGGTGATCACTGACCGCTTCGATTCGTCTACTTTCGCTTATCAGATTATCGCTCAAGGTGCCACAGAGCTGAAAGACTTTTTCTGGCAAATGCGCGACTTCTATTTGGGCGATCTTAAACCGGATTTGTATATCTACTTTGATATTGATCCGGTTGTCGGTCTTGCCCGTAAACACAAACAGGGTGGGGAAGAATTGAACCATTTTGAGGCACGACAGATTGATTTTCATAATCGTCTGCGTGAAGGTTTTAAAGAGTTCATTGCCCACGTTCCACACGAAGTAATTGACGCAAGTCAGCCGATGGAAAAGGTCTGGGAGGATTTCCATGCTGTCTTGGAGAAGTCTTTTGCGAAGTAACTTCGCAAAAGAAAATGGCATCCACGTGGATGCCATTTTTGTTGCCCGAGATTTCTCATCTTCGGACGAACTCTTGAAAAGTAAAGGCACATGAATTCCTGTCGTCTTTGTCGTGGTGTTCTGATGATACCAGATTCCAGTCTTCTTTTTCAAAAGCCGGAAAGAAAGCATCACCTTCACATTCGGTAGAGACTTCAGTAATATAAAGTTTGTTTGCTATTGGTAGGAACTGTTTGTAGATTTCACTTCCTCCGATAACAAAAACCTCCTCTGTGGCGTTTGAAAACATTTTGATTGCTTCATCAACAGATTGGACCACTACACAGCCGGGAGCGCTGAAATCACTTTGTGAAGTGATAACCACGTTTTTTCTGTCTGGAAGCCCGTGTCCCAATCTTTTGACTATGGATTCATAGGTTTTTCTGCCCATAATTACTGTGTGACTTTTGGTGATCTTGGCAAAATGCTTCAGATCATCAGGAAGTTTCCACGGAATATCTCCTCCTTTTCCAATCACACTATTTTTGGCTTTTGCCACAATTATAGATATCATTTTTCCTTTCTTGGTTAAACAATCATTTCGGCTTTGATTGACGGATGATGTTCGTAATCAACGAGCTTGATATCGTCCATCGTGAACTTGTCAAGGTCCTTGACATCTGGATTGAGCCAGAGTTTTGGGAGCTTCATTGGTTCACGAGAGAGCTGTTCTTTCACTGCATCAAAATGCTCGTGATAGATGTGAGCGTCATTGAGTGTAATGACAAACTCATGAGGTGTCATACCGACTACCTGCGCCACCATTGCGAGTAGCAGAGCATAGGAAGCGATGTTGAAGGGAACTCCCAAGAACATATCGCAACTACGCTGTGTCATATGCAAAGACAACTTTCCGTTCGCAGCAAAGAATTGACAGATCATATGACAAGGTGGCAAAGCCATCTCATCAAGTTCACCAGGATTCCATGCTGTGACGACAAGTCGTCTGTCATTTGGATCAGCTTTCAGTTTGTTTATCAGATTTGCAATTTGGTCCACTTCCGTGCCGTTAGGTTTTCTCCAATGCCTCCATTGGACACCATATACACGACCGAGATCGCCTGGAAATTTTGCTTTTGGCTTCCAGTAAGGAGCCTCGGCATTGTCTGTCCAGATGGTGTGGTCTTTGCCCATGATTTCTTTCAGGCGTGCATCACTGTCGCTACCTTCCAGAAACCATAGCAATTCGCCCTTAACTCCATTGAATGCCAGTTGCTTGGTAGTTACGGCTGGAAAGCCTTCTTCCAAATTGAAACGCATTTGAATCGCAAAGCACGCTCTCGTCACGGCATTTCTGCCTTTACGATCAACGCCTTCGCTCAAAATCTTTTTCAAAACATCATTATATATTTTCATATGTTTACCTTTCTTTGTTTGTTAAAGACCATTTGGTCTATGTTTATAATATCTCTTATTTAATAAAAAACAAGCTTGTTATTAGACCAAATTTAATTTAATATTAATCATATGAAAGATAAACAAATTGAGAAACTGATAAAAGCAGAAGAAGCGAGGCAGAAAAAAACGATTTCGCTGATTGCTTCGGAAAATTATGTCTCGGATGATGTGCTCAAAGCACTTGGTTCAAAATTTACAAATAAATATTCGGAAGGTTATCCTGGAAAAAGATATTATAAAGGCCAGACTTACACAGATCAGGTAGAAGAACTTTGCAGAGAGAGGGCGTTAAAACTTTTTAAACTTTCTCCTGAAAAATGGGCAGTAAATGTTCAGCCACTTTCTGGTTCACCGGCAAATCTTGCTGTGTATGTAGCTCTGGTGCCTGCCGGTGGAAAAGTAATGGGAATGTCTCTTGATCATGGAGGGCACCTCACTCACGGGCACAAAGTTTCTGCGACAGGGAAATATTGGATGCAGGTGCCTTATGGAGTAAATAAAAATACGGAAGTTTTGGATTATGATGAATTAAAAAAACTTGCGATTGCCGAAAAACCAGCGATGATAATTGCCGGTTACACTGCATATCCTAGAATTGTAGATTTCAAAAAATTCAGAGAAATTGCAAATGCGTGTGGCCCCATTAGAACTGACGGGGCAAGCCCTACTTCTAACGGGGCAAGAGCAATACTTATGGTAGATATGTCGCATTTTGCCGGACTTGTGGCGGGTGGAGCGTATCCGTCACCATTTGAATATGCAGATGTCGTGACGACCACGGTGCACAAAACTTTGCGTGGTCCAAGAAGTGCTTTAATTTTTTCAAGAAAAGATAAAACAAAAACAAGTGTAAAAGGAAATGAAATAAGTTTTTCTGAACTCATAGACAAAGCTGTTTTCCCAGGACTTCAGGGCGGTCCACATATGAATCAAATTGCTGCCGTAGCTGTGGCTCTGAAAGAAGCGAGTACACCGGCATTTAAAAAATATGCAAAACAAGTAATTAAAAATGCAAAAGTTCTTTCTGATGAGCTCAAAAAACTTGGTTGGAAAATTATTTCCGGCGGAACGGATAGTCACCTCATTTTGATGGATACTTTTATGAATGGCAAAGGCATGAGCGGAGCTGAGGCGAGCGACAAGCTTGAAAAAGAAGGAATTATCGTAAACAAAAACACTATTCCAAATGAAACCAGAAGCCCTGTGGATCCTTCAGGAATTCGTCTAGGCACAGCCGGCGAGACGACTCGTGGTGCAAAAGAAAAAGATATGATAAAATTAGCAAAGAGAATAGATGGGGTTCTTTTTAGGAAAGGAGGTGATAAATTTTGATTAGAGTACATCTACCGCAAACAAGGAGATGGTATGAGACCAGAATGGAATTTGGTAGGCCAAAAAGCAGATGGTTCGGGACTCAACATTTTTTCTTGTTTCAATTGCGAAAGGAGGTGCATGGTCGAAGTTTCTACTTCTAAACACAATGGTTCATGCATACCGGACCCGGTGGAAAGGGAATTTAGTCGGTTTCAGAGAAAGGAATATGCTGTCTTTTAACCCACCACCGCAAGGGAGGGGGTGATCCATATCTCGCGTGAGATGCACGCGTAGATGCTCTCCCCCCACTGTAAAAGGTGGGGGACTTTTTTATCCGAGTATTAACCCAGTGCATAAATTGACAAATTTTTTCATAAGCATAAGATATAAATAGATTTGAGTTCTCAATAAAAATGGAAAGGAGCGCAATATGCGAGAAGGTGTTTTGTTTAAATGTACCGGGAATCTGGATGCACATAAATGTAACGATAGGAAATGCCCCCACAGGAAGGCGCATGTTCCTGGATATGATTGTGGCAACTCGTCGTGCAACAGTGCTAGTCATGTTTGCACAATACCGGGAGTTAAACTGCCTTTTGAGCCAACCGTAGAAAACGGTGGCTTGGTCTCGTGCATTTCAATCGGAGGGAAATGTGATTTCCCATAAATGACTCTGGCACACTCAGGTGTGCCGAGTCATTTTTTTTTGCAAAGAAAAAACCCGCTGTTTTTGCAAACAGCGGGCTCATTTCTATCCCTCAACCAACTCCTTCATTAGCTCGGCGACGGAAATGATTTTTTTGATACGATAAGCATTACTGCCGACCGTAAACATTGGAGGTTCACTTGGGGCCATACCTACGGCCGCCCTGAGTGCATCACAGATACAGAAGTAATCCTTGTTTAAGGGATTATTGGGAGCAGCTTTGCAGACCGTGTATCTGCCTTCGCTGTCTTTTCCCAAAACATAACCCATCCTACATTTCGGATGACGCGTCCCTTGACACATTTCCAAATATGCAGGAGAGCCCCTCAGTATCCGAAAAGGGAAACCACAAGGTGAACTTGGCACCACTATGATGTCCTCTTCTGTTGAACTAACAATTTGCTGTTTGAATTCCTCCGTTGCTGAACTTTCAAAAGTGGCTAGAAATCTCGTCGCCATTTGGACACCACTTGCCCCCATTTCTAGGAACCTTATGATGTCTTCATGAGTATATATTCCACCAGCCACAATGACTGGGATATTTCCATTTTCCGAAGCCACCTTCAGAACTTCCGGCAAGATGTTTTCCAGAGCAAACTCCGGTTTGTAGACATCTTCCAGATGAAAACCCAAATGTCCTCCAGCCATCGGACCTTCTAGAACCACTGCGTCTGGCCGATGTCGCCAGCGTCGCAGAATTATGTTTAAGGTTCGAGCCGAAGAGGCAATGAGTATCTGAGCTGTATCTCCAGAGTCGGCGATTAGTTTGGGAACACCCGCTCCCAAAAAGACCGCAGTAACCTTGGCATCTATCGCAGCTCGGATTGTTTCGTCGTAACTCTCGTCGAGAATTCGCATTATGTTGATGCCGACGAGATAGCCGTCTGCCATCGCGGTTTCAATTTCTTCTCTGACCGCTTCGTAGGTAGTGTACGGCTTTTTGTTTCTCAAAGCGTAAAGGTCTTTCAACCCTGCGCTTGAAAGAACGCCGAGACCACCTGTGCGGAAGACCGCTCTCGTCAGCGGGGTTCCAGACACCCCGGCACCCATTCCACCTTGTATGATGCAATAGGGCAGTTCAAAATTCTTGATTCTCAATCCAGGAATCGTGTTCATTTGATATTTCCTCCTATAAGTTAAAGAACGCCTTTTCTAAATAAATGATAGCACAACTTGGAATTTTTTCCACTTAGTTATTGAAGACAAGAGAGTCGAATTTTTTGCGGCAAAAAATTCGGCTTCAGTTTTGCGTCCCAAACTATTAAATGATATTATGTTTGCATAATTAATTTTTAAAGTGAAACGCCAAAATTGTTCTTTTTATATCGCGGGCTTATTTTTTTTGTCTTTTTTTATACTTTTTTCTCCATTAAATAATGTTTTTGCAGAAACTGAACTCCACGCTGGAGATGACGGACTTTATCATATCTCCACAGACACAACTTGGACAAAATCTGCTGGGCCTTATGTTATTTATAACGATGTATCAGTGGATAGTGGATCTATTTTGACTATTGAAGCAGGAACTGAAATTAAGCTCGCGGCTGGTGTTTACATTAATGTTCTTGGAAAATTGATTGCAAACGGGACGGAAAGTGAAAAAGTTTCTTTCACATCTTTAGATAGTGCTTTACCGTGGGGAGCGGTTTATGCCCTTAACGGAGGAAGCTACGAAGTACACAATGCCGATGTATCTTATGCAGACAGCGCTTTTGGTGCTTATCATGGAAATGGTTCTCTAGATTCGGTTAGTGTTCATGACTGTAAGTATGGTCTAGACATTACCGATGGTAATTTTGATGTAAAAAATAGCTCTTTTACAAATATGTCTCGTATTGTCGCGGATATTTACGACAATAGCCATCTCTCATTCACATCTTCTAGTATAGAAAATCCGGGAAGGAGAGTATTTAGAGTAACTCACGGAAGCACATTAAATCTTTCTGATTTAAGTTTGGATGATGCTCACGGTGACCAAGTGTTTGAAGTTTACAGGGAAAGCTCTGTGAACGTTGATAATTTATCTGTCAAAAATTTTTACGGATATTCTGTCGCAGAAGTTTATCAAAACAGTTTGATAAGTATTACAAATTCAACGATAGAAGATTCAACGACAGGATGGGGAGACGTGATTGAAATTTTTGACAGCAGTCATCTTACTCTCACGAATTCTACGATAAAAAATACAATAGGGTGGTCTGCGATAAATGTCGGTGATTGCAGAGATAATTCTAGTTCAACTGTGGACATATCAGATTCGGTGATAGATGGGGGAACAGAAATGGGGGTGGCACTCATCTGTTCTGTGACGGCAAATATATCAAATACAAAAATTACAAATTTTTTGACTGCTGGGGTGGAATCTCTTAGTAATCCGGTTATAAGAATTTCGAATAGTGAAATTTCGGGGAATGATAGGGGAATAGAAAGTTATGGTGGGGATGTTGAGATCACAGACAGTATTATTAAAGATAATTTATCATACGGGATTTATAATTTAGCTTCGTATTATGATTCTTACTATGAGATTTGGGTAGAAAAATTGCCAATAAAAGCCGATGGAAACTGGTGGGGGGATAAGAGCGGGCCGTTTAATGCAACATTAAACGGCCCCGGCCTCGCAAACCCAGTATCTTCCAACGTTGAATTCTCCCCCTGGCTCAAAAGCGACCCAAAAATAAAAAAGAAAAATCCCGTAATAATTATCCCTGGAATTATGGGCACACATATCTCGCAAAATTATGGCGACAACGAAGAACTTTGGCCGAATGTTGGTAAACTCCTCGGTTCTTTTACGGATGAATTTTTGAATGATCTCTCATTCAACACTGACGGGACAGAAAACGCCGATTTCCCAATGACTATCGGGGATATTGTGCGGAAAGTGGAGCTTGCAGGGCAGACCGTTACAGATACATTTGACGGATTGATTTCGACTTTGATTGCGGACGGATATACCGAAGGCACCGACCTTTTTGTTTTTCCGTATGACTGGAGGAAAAGCGATTCTGATGATGCAGTACTTTTGAAAAGTAAAATTGATGAAGTACTCGCGCAGACAGGCGGAAGTAAGGTGGATATCATCGCTCACTCAATGGGAGGACTCATAGCCTCAAAATATGTTGCCGATAATACTGCAGAAAAAGTTGATAAATTAATTTTCATCGGCACACCGCATCTTGGCGCACCGAAGGCATTTAAGGCACTGATGTATGGGGATGATATGGGGATAAAACTTGGAAGTTTGAGCTTTCTTCACCCTCCTGAATTAAAAAAGATCTCTCAAAATTTTCCTTCCGTTTTTGATTTATTACCAAGCCAAGCATATTCATACAAATATATTTACGATATGACGGCAACTACCAGCAAATGGTTGGACTATGACGAGGTAAAAAATTTTATCATCAATCACGGCGGAAACGAATCCCTTTTTTCACAAGCAGAAAGTTTGCACGCAAGCACGGATACTTTTGATCTATCAGGAGCAGATGTCTACAACTTTTCCGGTTGTGGCACGACCAAAACTATTGGCAGTATGACCGTAAAAAAGAAAAAATCTTGGACATCTCTCGGCCAAAAGCTTGTAGATGACTATAGTATTGATTATGTAAACGGCGATGAGACAGTTCCTCTTGTCTCCGCAGTCGGCCCGTTTGGTGATCGCAATTATTATGTAAAAGGTTTTAAACATTCAGAGCTTCCATCTGCAGACGGCGTTCCTGAAACTATTTTTTCTATTTTGTCTGGCGTCAGTGCCACTACGACATCAAATATTTCCAAAAGTGATTTATTTTGTGACATTCCCGGACAAGTTGTCTCCACCCACAGTCCCGTCACATTGGATATTTACGATGACCTAGGCAATCACACTGGCCCAGTGGATGGGGGAGATATTGAATATGGAATAGAGGGTGTAAGCTATGACATTGTTGGCACATCTGCTTTTGCATTTCTCCCAGAAGGCAGAAGTTACAGAATAGTCATTCACGCTACCGACATTGGTGCATATGATTTTTACATTACAAAGCTCGGCACAGGTGGAGGCACAGTGAGCGAAGCGTATTGGAATGAAATTCCTCTCACAACTTTGTCTACAAATTCAGAAATAAATATTTCTTCTACAAGCACCGAATATGTAATAGAAACAGACCAAGAGGGTGATGGAATTTTTGAATCAACAACCACTCCTTCATCTATACTTTCTGCCACAACGAGCGAGGATTTAATTTCTCCACAATCCACAAGCACTGTTTCAAATGGTATTGTTTCACTTTCTGCCGTAGACGACAATTCTGGTATTCTAAAAATAGAATATTCTTTTGACGGAAATACTTGGAATTTATACACAAAACCATTTTCTGCATATGGCAAAACTGTCAGTTATTTTGCAACCGACAATGCCGGAAATATTGAATCATTTCAAACTATTACCATACCCAATTTGGAAGTTGCTATCTCATCTGGTGGAGGTGGTGGTCCAATAATTCAAATTCCTATCCCCTCTGTCCCTTCTGTCATTCCCGTGCAGACGGGAATCCAGTCTCCTTCCTCTTCATCTCCCTCTGTTCTCTCTGTCATTCCCGTGACCCACCCCGTGAAATCTGATTTGTATTTCACTGGGGACACGGGAATCCAGTCTTCCTCTTCTCTGTCATCCCGACGCAGGTCGGGATCCATCCCCTCTGTTGTTCATTCTGTCTTTGCGAGGAGCTCTGCGACGAAGCAATCTACTCCGATCCTCACCGCCTCCGTCATAGACTCCAGAATAAATATCCCCTCAATAATCACAACCTTCTTCCACAATCTCTGGTCCCACATATTTTCATTCTTTAAACACTTGTGATAAAATAATAATCAATTCAAATGCAATCAATTCGAAACTTTTTTCATACAGACACTTGGTGGGGTAAAACAATTTTTATTGTTTTAATTTACGCACTTTATTGGTGTGTGTTTTATGGAAGTTGGCTTATTGTACCTCGTGAATATTTTGATAAGAACACAGGTCTAAGTGGTATTTTATTTTTGATACTAAATGTGATTATTGTTCCGGCTATTAGCTTTTTCATACCACATTTTATCAAAAAACTCTTTCAGATAAACAAATTTTTCTTATATATCCTACACATTTTTCTGATTTTATTTGCACTCGGTTTGTTTCTTTACATAGGAATATTTATTGCTCTTTCTAACATCCAAATTGGCTAAATAATTAATTCTTTTTCAAAGATGAGGTCTTGCATCGACTTGCATTTTGTTATTTTAGGTATAGATTTTAAGACAGAACGAACTTTTGGAATGACATTTGATTGAAAGGAGAAAGAGATGAGCGAAAGACAGAGGATACACAAGTGGTACATTGAGCCACTTGATAAGGAGAGGGCTAATGAAACTCTCAGCAAGAACCAGTGGTTCTTGAGTGATGATGATAATAGATTTGATGAAATCGTATGCTCCGATGGCGAGCGACACAATCTGTGGGGATGTCCGGATTATGCCTTTGTTTCCATTTTGGAAAAAAGAAAATCTGAATGAAACACAGTTTTCAAAATCTGGCACCAGATAGGCAACGGCCAAATCTGCCCGTGGGAGTTCCCCAAGGGGAAGACTGTGGCGATATCGGTAGGTGTCCCTTCCGATTCGCATTAATGACTCCAGCAGGCCTCGGCCCCGCGTACTCCGCGGGGCCTTTTTCTTGGATAAAATGGGATCAGCCACCATTTTCCTGTTGCAATTCAATGTAACTCAGGTTTGTACTAGTTGTT
Source organism: uncultured bacterium (assembly GCA_903832855.1). GTDB lineage: Bacteria > Patescibacteriota > Minisyncoccia > Phycocordibacterales > GWA1-40-21 > CAILDB01. The sequence goes on from CAILDB010000014.1 coordinate 92,439, forward strand.
GCCTAAATGGATATATGCTATAGTATCTCTAAGTATTCCTAAAAAGCGGAATACTTGAAGATAATATGCAATTTTTAGACTTAAAGAGCCAATTAAAGGATTTTACAGTCTTTTCAATAAAGGATATTGAAAAGGTGGATTTGTCGTTCCATAAGCAGAGATTAAGCGAGTGGCAAAAGAAGGACTATGTGAAGAAGATCCGCCAAGGATTTTATATATTCTCTGATCTACAAATAAACGAAAAGATTCTATTCACGATTGCCAATCGTATTTACGAACCATCCTACATCTCACTTGAAATGGCTCTATCTATTTACGGAATTATTCCTGAGGCAGTTTACGGTATAACATCAGTAACATCTCAAAACACAAAGAATATAAAGACCCCAGTCGGCGATTTTATTTATAGGCATATTCAGCCGGGCATTATGTTTGGATACGAACTTCGAGAACATGAAGGCCACCATTATCAAATTGCGGAAATAGAAAAGGCAATCTTGGATTATTTATATTTCAATTCAAAGATTAGCGATAATGAATCTTTTGAAGGAATGAGATTAAATACTTCTGAATTAAAGGAGAAGATAAATATCGAAAAGTTTGATAAGTATTTAGAAGCTTTTCATAATAAGTCTTTAGCTCGTCGGGCAAAGAAGTTTTTAATATATATAAATAACCATGCTTAGTCTCAAGAACATAGAACAATACTACCCAGATGTTCAAAAGCCTTTCAAGAGGAATATTCTTCGTGAATATTTGCAGTACAAGATTCTTGAGATTATTTTCAATTCAAAGTATGCACAGGACCTCATATTTCTTGGTGGTACCACTCTTAGAATCGTTTACAACAACTCTCGATTCTCCGAAGATCTAGATTTTGACAATTTAAAACTTACCGAAGAGCAATTTGCTGATCTTGCAAATGAAGTAAAGAAAGGTCTTGAACTTCAGGGTTACGAGGTAGAAATAAAGAATGTATTCAAGGGAGCATACCGTTCATATATCAGAATGCCAAAGGTGTTGTTTGATAACGACATATCTGATATGCAAGAAGAAAAGATATTGATACAAATTGACACGGTTCCCCACGCCTTTGATTATAAGAAGGATGCAAAAATACTCAACAAGTTTGATGTCTTTACTCAGATATTCACCACGCCTATCGACATCCTACTCTCACAAAAGATTTATGCGGCGTTGAATCGTAAGCGAGCAAAGGGTCGTGATTTTTTTGATATTGTCTTTCTTATTCCGCAAACAAAGCCAAATTATGCATACCTCGAGGCAAAGCTAGAAGTTAAGAATGCTGATGAATTAAAGAAGATATTACTCGAACAAACTGCTGATCTTGATTTCAATGAACTCGCCCAAGACATCGAGCCCTTCCTTATCAACTCAGAAGATAGTAAGAAGGTAAAAATGTTTAGGGAATATATTAACTCTATAAAATTTTAATTATATGCCACTATTTCTCTATTCTATTTTTTAGAAAGTTTTGGATCAGATATAATACCCAAGTGATTAAAAATAAAGAAATAAAAGTTAATAATAAAATGCAGACTGGTTATAAGTATAATCTGACTGCCAGAGAGGGTAAGGATTTTGACTCACGCTTCAAGCCAGCTCTCACACCAAAGCAAATGCTAGCTCTAGGTGTATTTGGTGGGCGTTATTTGCGTGATTGCTGGTCCGAATATCCAGCGAGTTGGTTTGTAAAAGCAAAGTTTTATCCAGAAAATCTCCCTGGTCATGACAAGAAATTAAATTATTTTGGAGTGGATGCTTCAATGCCACTTTTTGTCTGGAAGAAAAAGGGTTGGATAAAACCCCAAGATCCTCGTGGTTGGTTTGAATGGTATTGCCGATATTTCTTTGGTCGCCGAACTGCTGATGATGACAGACAGATAAAACGCTTTCTGGCTATGCGCCGTCATGTTAGCCAGCTCAAAAAGAACTGCCGTCCCGGTGATATTTTTTGCCGTCCCCGTCAACGCCAAGCTCTTCTTCACTGGGCTTATGACACTCGGAAGATGTAGCATATTTTTCTATGTTACAATAGTTGAATGAAAACCAAAGAACTCTTCAGAAAAATCGTCAGAGACTGTGCGGATTGCGGTAAGAAAATGACCGTTTATATTTATGCTGATAAAAATAAAATAAATCGTGGCGGGCACTACTTTGGAAAAATTGGAATTTGCTCCAAAAAAGAGAAAGATAAGGAGTCAAAATCTGGTACTAAAAAATGGAAAATGGATGGTCACACATTTTACTCTTACAAATATGAAGCTAAACCCTATAAATATCTTGAGCACTGGGAATGCCCAACTTGCTATTGGGGGAGTAGAAATACTAAGTTTCCTCCTTGTAACACCTCAACGGCGTTTAGCCGTTAGGTGTGGCCCTAAATAGGGGTGTTTTTTGAAAGAACTTTTAATTTGTTAGTGCCATATTAAAAGTTAAGGCGTTAACTTTTAATATGGCTTAAAATAAGGGCTAAATGTAGGTAAAAACATCTTTTTTAGCTTGTTTTTTGATACGAAGTATGTTATACTACTAGTAGTTCTTTAAAACTTAAGACGAGACATCAAATATCGAAGGTCCAACAACACCTCTTTTGTAAATTTTACAAAAAAGATCGACTTGAGCCCAAAAGATAAAATATCTTCGATCACGTAACAGTTAAATTATTCAAAAAATATAAAACAAAAGACGAGACCGAAGCACGGCCTCGTCTTTTGTTTTATGAATATGTAAAAATAGTCGAGTTTACATTTTATTAGCAAAATTTAAAAACAATGGCAAAGACAAGTAAAAAAGTTGCTTCTCTTGCTTCCAAACTTCTTAAACGAGATCTTTCAAGAAAAAAAGAGAAGTCGGTTGCAGGAAGTGCATTAAGGCAGAGAGAAAAAAGAAGAAAATAACCGACGTGTTATTTTTGGGTCAATTTTATCAGATTAATTTAAAAAATAATATGGATAATAAAAATCAAATCCAAATTAGAGTAGATGAAAGGGAAGCAAAGGGTGTTTATTCAAATGTTATGGAGATCAAAAGTTCCAAGGAAGAATTTTGCATAGATTTTCTTAATATTTTTCCTCCAATTGGTGCTTTGACCGCCAGGGTAATAATAAGTCCCGGACATCTTAAGAGAATGCTTAAGGTGCTTCAAAATACGGTCGTTGGTTATGAAAGTAAATTTGGCAAAATAGACGAAGCGCAAGAACCTCCAAAATCTCAGATGGGTTTCCATACTGAACCAGGGGTGTAATCCCTAAAAGGAACAAAAAACAGTTTGAAATTCCAAGCTGTTTTTTGTTACATTTTGTGCTACCATTTAAGAAATATGGCAAACAAAAATCTTACAAACGCCAAAAAAGCAAAGAATGACGAGTTTTATACTCAGTATTCTGATATTCAAAAAGAGATTGCAGCATATTTAGAATACAACCCAGATGTATTTCGCAACAAGGTAGTGTATTGCAATTGCGACGATCCTTTTGAGAGCAATTTCTTTCGCTATTTTGTGCTTAATTTCAACAAGCTTGGATTGAAACAACTTATCACTACCAGCTACAAACCCTCGCCCGTAGCGAACACACAACTGGGTTTGTTTGGTGATGATAAAACTCTTTCAAAATCAAAAGGCCGTCCAAAAGTAACCGCGAATAAATTTATTATAAATGAAGTTCGTGACATAGACGGCGAAGGCGAGTTCAACTTGAAGGATGTTGCAATGCAATTAAAGACAAACAAACACAATGAATGGACACCTCTTGAGAAAGAGGGCGATTTTAAAAGTCCTGAGTGCGTAAAATTACTGGAGCAATCCGACATAGTGGTAACTAATCCGCCGTTCAGTCTAACTCACGAATATGTTAAGCAACTTTTTGATTATAATAAAAAATTTGTAATTATCATTAATAAAAGTGCTGTAACATATAAAGAAATTTTCCCATTGATTAGAGACAATAAAATGTGGTCTGGAAAAACAGGATGGTCCGGTGGTTTATGGTTTGTAACAATGGATGTCGATGATGTAGATAAGGTGATTGGTGGTGTTAATATGAAAAATACAGCTTCTGCTTGGTTTACAAATCTAGACCATGGAAGACGCCATCAACCAATTCCACTTATGACAATGAAGGAAAATTTAAAATACAGCAAGCACAAAGAAATTAAAGGCAAAAAAGCGTATGATAAATATGTAAATTACGAGGCTATAGAAGTGCCGTTTACTGATGCCATTCCAAGCGATTATGATGGTACAATGGGTGTGCCAATTAGTTTTCTGGATAAATATAATCCTGAACAGTTTGAAATTATTGGAATGGCAGAAGATAATGGCAAAGGTTTTTCTGGTGGAATTTGGGATGGTAAAAATCCACATTGTGTTATAAATGGAGAGAATAAATTTAAGAGAATATTTATAAGACATAAGAAGAGATAGTATGAAAAAAATAAATGTAATTACTCAAGATAAAGATAAAGATTTTATAAAAACTTTTCTAGAAAAAGAGAAAATTAATTTTGAAATTTTTGACGAAGTTGAATATAGTAATTCAAATAAATTTTCAGATGAAATTAAAAATAACGACCTGAATTTTTTGAAGAAGGGTAATTTTAATGCTCAAATTTTTCAGTCAGTTGACGAAAATATTTCCACGAGACTTCTAATTCCTAATAGTTCTTCAGATAAGAAGGATTGGCAAAAAGAGTACGACCTTTATCACGAATTGGGGCATTATTATTCAATGGAAAAAGATTTAATATGTAAATATTATAGTTTTTTAGAAAATAATGCTGTTTTAAAGGGTGAATTATTTAATCTTCCTTTTGAAGTTGAAGCAGAAAAATATGTATTTGAAAAATATAAAGAATTTTTTGAAAAAAATGCAAATGAAGTTTATTTAAAATATTTGAGTCAAATAGGTAATCAACTTTGCTTAATAAACGAGGAAACGATTAAAAATCATAGTAATTTTTATGGAATTTATGAAATAAGGTTGTTTAGATATAACTGTATTATTGAAAATATTTGTGATAATCAATGTGAATTTTACAAAAAACACAAGAATAATATTAATGAGATTAAAAATAGATTAGAAAGCAAGGGAAAATTATTTTTTGAAATAAATAAAAAGGTTGATGTATTAGACAACTCGCTAAAAGAAGATTTTTATAAAAATAATGATTTTGAAAAATATTCAAGTGAATGTAAATTAATTTATGAAAAATAAAAATTAATAAATAAAAAGAAATATTATGAAAACAACTTTAAAAAACAACATCACTGTCAAAGATATTTGCGAAGGGTTCGTCTATAACGAACTGGAGGGTAAGGGTCTATTTGGTTTATCTGGCAAGCTCACTATTCAGCCGGAATATCAGCGTAACTATATTTATGCGGAAGAAGGAAAAGAGTCGGCGGTTATTGATTCGATTTTAAAAGGGTATCCGCTTGGTTTGATTTACTTCCATAAAGTTAATAGCGATACTTTCGAAGTTTTAGATGGGCAACAGCGCATCACTAGTATCGGACGTTTTGTTAATGATAAATTTGCCATTAGGGATGAAAATGGGTTGCAACAAAATTTTAGCGGTATGGCAAAGGACAAAAAAATTAAGATTTGGGAGACGAAGTTACTAATTTACGAGTGCGAAGGTGAAGAAAGCGAGATAAAAGATTGGTTTAAAACGATTAATATTGCTGGAATTCCACTTAGGAATCAGGAATTACTTAACGCAGTTTATTCTGGGCCGTTTGTTACATTAGCAAGAGAGGAATTCAGTAATCGTCAAAATGCGAACATTCAGAAATGGAGTGCGTATATATCAGGCAGTGCAAACCGTCAAGATTTTTTTGAGCGCGCACTTGAATGGGTAAGTAAAGGAAATATTGAGGGTTATATGACACTTCATCGCCACGATAAAAACATCACTGAACTAAAGGAATATTTTAACAGTGTGGTTGATTGGGCTTCTTGTGTATTTACTGATGTGGAAAGCGAGATGCGCGGACTCGAGTGGGGAAGGTTATATGAGGAATATCATAAAAAATCATACAATCCAAAAAAAGTTTCAGAAGAGGTGCAAAAACTTTATGGCGATCCGTACATCAAAAATCGTAAAGGAGTATTTGAATATATTTTGGGGGGATCTAACGATACAAAATTGCTTGATGTCCGAGTATTTGACGATGCGACTAAAAATGTAGTGTATAAAAAACAGACCACTGAGGCTGAAAAGAAAGGGAAGTCAAACTGTTCACACTGTGCTATTGGACACGATGCTAACAAGAGTAAGATTTGGAATTTGAGCGAAATGGATGCCGACCATGTAGCATCTTGGAGTAAGGGTGGAAAAACTTCTATAAAAAATTGTGAGATGTTGTGTAAGACACATAATCGAGCAAAAGGAAATCGGTAATAGAAAAAGTTGCAGTGGAAAATATATGGTTTAACAGAGGAAAGAATAATTTAATTTATAAAAAGAAGATATAATAAACAATATGGAAAGAATGAATTTCAATCAAATATTTATTGTTCACTCTGATGGATCTATTGAACCACGTTTTCCCGTTCGAGTGGGTGGAGTATCTTTTGGCCCAGGCGTTCGATTCGGTAAAGGCGTATCTTTTTCCGGGATAGATTTCTCTCTTTTTATGGGTAAAGAATTTCAAGTTAGAAGAGAGGGACAAATTATAAATATTTTAGGGGTTTATCAATAAAAATATGAAAGATAACGAGGAGAATTTAATAAAAGAAAAATATTTTAAGGTTATTACCTTGGCAGTCACTGAAGCCAAAGCATATACTGATGAAAAATTAAAATCCATAAGTTGGCTAATGGTCGGTGTTGTTATAGTATGCTTTCTTGCTTTTATCCAACTTGTTGTTGATTCATTTCATGTTAATAACGCGACATATAGAGAATATTCACAGAAAACCGAAACAACTGAAATAACACAAAATACAAACAAAGTTTTATTAAAAAAAATTCAAGATTTGGCAGAACAGAATAATAAAAATCAGGAAATCATTATTGAATTACAAAAACAACTTTTAAACAAAAAATAATTTATGTTAGCTGCTATTTTTCAAGCATCATATAATTCTTCATATGATAAAATAATCGGTGGTGTTCGTGGTACAGCATTTTTTGTTGACGGAAAAAAAGCCCTTACTGCGAATCATCTTCTTAATTTTAATAACTTCAAACCAAATGACGGTTTTTTATATTGTAAATTTTGGCTTCTACTAGAAAATGGTCAGATTTTAACAATTAAAAAGGATTATTTAAAAAGTCACCCTGATGTTGATACAACTATAATTTGTTTTCCGGTAATGGTTTATAAAGATTCCTTAAATTTTAAAACTATCATTGCAAAAAGGGGCGATAAATTTATTTTAAAAGGATTTTTAGCATCTGTTGAAGGAAACCCAAAACCCAAAATAACTTTGAGCTGGAATAATCAAGGAGAATTAATTGTAAGTAATTTTGATTTGAGTTTAATCATTTCTTTACAGGAAGGTTCTATTATAGAAGTAAAAAATATTTCTTTAGATAAACCCGATGTAAAAGTTGATAATAAGAAATATATAACACTTTCATGTGGTGGAAGTAAGGGATTGTCGGGTGCGCCTTTAGTAAAATCTGATACTGGTGAAATTATGGGTCTTATGTCTTATGGACTACCTGAAGATGTAACTTATAAGAAAGAATTATTTGCAATATCAATTGATGAAATAGAAAAAGAAATATTTAAATAAAATAAATAATAATGCAGAAGTTGGATAGAACGAAATATATTAGTGGAAAAAATCTTGGCGAAAACGGGGTCAGAAAAATGGGTTCAGCCACTATTTATTTCAAAGAAAAAATAATAATTAAAAAATGTCTCATCATAACGGGAACAATCTTCCACTTATAATTGTTTTGTGCATTTTATTCCCAGGGCTTGCTATGGCTGTGGGTGCTGGCTTTATTTTTCTTTGGATACTTAAAATACTTTTCTATGTTTTGCTTATAATTATTTATCTCATCTACACTTACTTTTGGCCAGTCCTTATAGTTGCTGTGGTTATTTTCTTTTTCTATGCTTTAAGAAAGAAGCAGATTCCAAAAACAACAGATAAAAAAAAGGATAGTAGGGAATTAATAGAGTCAGATAAATATGTGGCAGAGGACTATTCTTGGGGTGAAAAAAGTAGTGAGGATGAAGAGATTTATGATCTGATGGAAAATCATAATCTTGATCGTGATGAAGCAGAACATGTAAAAGAAATTATGGACGATGAAGGTCTTGATGAAGATGAAGCGGTAGAATTGAAGGATGAATTATAGGGACGACGAGGTGGGGAGGGTTTTGGGAAAAGAGGGGAAAAGATAAGATGGATTCCGTTCTTCAACGGAATGACAGAAAAAAGCGTGAATTTGGGCTGTTTTAAGACCAAATTCACGCTAAATCAGGTTTAAATAAGGTTTTAAATGCGGAATTGCAAGATAGTGCACTTTACTTACACTAATAGTAACTAAGTGTTAAGATAGTTACTATTGAAGTTGGTAATATTAACTAACTTACAAAAATTATGGAATTAGGTAAATTTATACAACAAAATAGCGAACCAAAAGAGAAAGAAAAAATCAAAATGTTTATTTGTGGGGAATGCAAGACAGCGTCAGATGTTTGTTATGATAGTAAGGGAGGATATTGTCATGAGGATATTTACTGTTGCCAAAAATGTAAAAGTTATTTTGTTGTTGGTGCAATTTGTGACAAATGTAATAGTACGCATAGCCGATCATATGGGTGTAATAACTCGAAATGTGATTGTGAGGACTATCATTACAATCACGAAACAGAAGAGGTCGAAGTATAACAAAAGGATGAATAAAATTAAACAAAATGCCACAAACAAAAAAGGGTGAAAAAATAGAGAAGGCGATGGAGAAAGAATATGGGGCAAAACGAGGGGAGAGAATTTATTATGCTTCAATAGTTAAAGGAAAGATTAAAGGAGTGGAAGGCAAGGGGGGAACTGGTAAACTAGCCAAAGCGAAAAGAACTTATAAAAAACACCATAATTAAAGGGTTTTTCGGGATTTTGTTGACAATCGCTTGACAATTGAATACAGATTGGTTTACAATAGGGTTGCTTATGAAAAACAAAGAAAAAATATTAGATATAATAAGACAGCAGGGGAAGACGACTTCTTCGGAAATTACTTCAAGACTTAACATTTCTCGTCAATATGTGAATTTGGTTATTTCCGAACTTATTGCGGAGAAACAGGTCTTAAAAATTGGCGGGACCCGAAATGCTTTCTATGTGTCTCTTTTATTTGTTAAGGAACATCCAGAGATACTTCCCTCCATATTTAAAAAAACATTTAAGAATCAATTGCTTGAAGAGCACGAGGTAATAGTTGAGATTGAAGAAAAGTTTCCGCAAATCCTTAATTTACCGGAAAATGTCCGAAGTATTTTTATTTTTGCTTTTTCTGAAATGTTTAATAATGCGATTGAACACTCTCAATCAAAAAATATATCAATTGAAGTTGCTATAAGAGATGGCAAACTTTCTTTTATGGTTTTGGATTCAGGTGTTGGTGCCTTTAGAAATATTATGAAAAAGAAAGGGTTACATTCAGAAGTTGAAGCGGTCCAAGATTTATTAAAAGGAAAGACAACGACTATGCCAAAGTCACATTCTGGCGAAGGTATATTTTTTACATCAAAATCTGCCGACCTGTTTATTTTAGATAGTTTCGGATATCAATTGGCGCTGAATACAAAAGTAGAAAATGTCGCAATTAAAAATGTATCTATTATAAAGAGAGGTACAAAAGTGATATTTGAGATTGACGCGAACTCAGAAAGGCATCTCAACCAGGTATTCAAAAAATATACAAATCTATCCGAGGAAAGTGATTATGGTTTTGATAAAACGGAAATACGGGTAAAGCTATACACTATGGGAGGAGTTCATATATCACGCTCGCAAGCACGCAGAATCCTTTCTGGACTAGAAAAATTTAAAATTATTTTATTAGATTTTGAAAATGTTCCAGTTGTTGGGCAGGCTTTTGCCGATGAGGTATACAGAGTTTTTCATTACAAATATCCCGACATCAAAATTGAGGAGAAAAATATGTCTGAGGGAGTTCGATTTATGATAGAACGGGCAAAAAATGAGGCAAAAAACAACAACTAGTTCCAAAATAGAACTAGTTCAAATTTTAGTTTTGGTTCTTTGAACTATAATTCTTCTTCGTCTATAATGAATAGGTGAAAAAAAGTTTAAAATCAAAACTAAAATTAAAGACGTCAAAAACAATTTTGCATATGGATGGGGATGCGTTTTTTGTGGGTGTGGAAATGGCAAAAAATCCAAAGCTTCTGGGGAAGGCGGTGGTGACAGGTGAGGAGAGGGGGATTGTGTCGGCACTTTCATATGAGGCAAAGGCGCTGGGTGTGGTTCGTGGGATGCCGATATTTCGTTTGAAAAAAGAATTTCCGAATGTGATTATCTTGCCTGGGGATTATGCTTCGTACGCGAAATATTCTGGAATGATGTTTGATATTGTTCGTAGGTATGCGGATGATGTGGAGGAGTACAGCATTGATGAATGTTTTGCGGATCTTACTGGGCTTGAGCCACCTCTCAAGATGACTTACAAGCAAATTGCTGAGCGGATTAAAAAAGAAATAAATGATGAGCTTCATTTGTCTGTGTCTGTGGGGCTTGCACCGACGAAAGTTCTTGCAAAAGTGGCGTCAAAATGGGAGAAGCCAAATGGGATGACGGTGATAGATAAAAAGAGTGCCCCAGATTTTCTTGACCGGACTTCGGTCGAGAAAATCTGGGGCATTGGTCCGAAGACGGCCGAGTTTTTGAAAACGCGATTTATAAAAACCGCAGGAGATTTTGTCAGAAAAGATATTGATTGGGTGCGAAGGAACCTTTCAAAACCATATGAAATTATCTGGCGTGAGCTTCAGGGTGAGTACATTATGGAAATTGATCCTGTGCCGAAGACTATTTATTCATCAATTCAAAAAACTCGCTCATTTCATCCATCCACAAATGACAAAATTTTTCTTCTCTCTCAACTTTCCAAAAATATTGAGGAAGCCTGCAGGAAGGCGAGGCATTACAAACTTGTTCCGAAAAAAGTTTCTCTTTTCTTGAAAGACAAGGATTTTAAATTTACAAATTGTTTGATTCCACTTCCTTCACCGACAAATGCTCCGGAAATTATTATTCCTCTTGCCGAAGCGAAGTTTAAAGAAATGCATACCAAGGGAATTCTTTATCGTACTACAGGTGTGACCTTGCAAGAACTTATTTCTGACTCTGTTTCGCAAGGTGATTTGTTTGGCGGGAGTGAAAAGGCGAATAAATTTGAAATTATTCACAAACAGATTGATTCTCTTGAAGAAAAATTTGGTAAAAGAGTGATTTATTTGGGCTCTACACACGAGGCATTAAAGAAAAAAGAAAAGGGGACAGACGCGGATGATTTGGACAGAGATTTGCTATTTCTTTAGTCTTAGCTTGCGGGGGCTGTTAAAAATATGTGGATATGATATAATAGTCATTATTAGCTTATTAGTTTTAATTAAGCCAAATCCGCTATTGCGGACGGCAAAATAAAAATATGGCAGAAAAAAAAGTGTCAGCGTTTATGCAACCAAAGAAGTTGAGCCCAGAGTTAGAGGCAGTGGTAGGAAAAGGTCCAATGGCTAGATCAGAAATTGTAAAAAAGATCTGGGTCTATATCAAAGCAAACAATCTTCAGGATACTAAGGACAAGAGAATGATTAATTGTGATGCCAAACTCAAACCAATTTTTGGTGACAAGGTTCACATGATGAAAATGGCTGGCTTTATCTCAAAGCACATTTCGTAATCTCGTAAAGGAAATTTAAAAACAAAAGGCCCGCGAATGAGAATTCGCGGGCTTTTTGTTTTTGGTGGATTTTGTCATTTTGTGCTAATCTTTCCATATGGTTCAAAAAGCCCCAAAATCGGTTAAAAAGCCTAAACAAGACAAAGGCCCCAAGCTGACATACGATGTGGTGGTGATAGGTGGTGGGCCTGCAGGGCTTATGTCCGCTTGCATTTCTGCTGAAAACGGAGCAAAAGTCCTTCTACTAGAGAAGAACGAAGAAATGGGTAAAAAGCTTCTAATTTCCGGTGGTGGCAGATGTAACATCACAAATGCTGATCCAGACAAAAGAAAATTTGTTTCAAAGTTTGGTAAAAAGGGTGACCTTTTATTTAGTCCTCTTTCTGTCTTTGGTGTGCAGGATACGATTCAGTTTTTTAATAATTTAGGAGTGAAAACAAAAGTTGAAGCTGGTTTTCGTGTGTTTCCTGAGAGTGATAATTCTTCTGATGTTCTTGAAGCTTTCGTGCAAAAGGCAAAAAAAGTTGGAGTGGAATTTAAAACTTCTGCGGAGGTTATGGGATTTAAGACATTGTCACTCCCGTCTTTGCGAGGGTCTTCCCGAAGCAATCCAGATTCCGATTCTTTAGATTGCTTCGCTTCACTCGCAAAGACAGAGGAGATGGATTCCGGCCTTCGCCGGAATGACAGAAAAGAGGAAGGAAACGACAGAGGGAAAATCTCTGCAGTAATTTTGAAAAATGGGGAAGAAGTAGTTGGAAAGAAATTTATTTTGGCGACTGGCGGAATGTCACACCCAGAAACTGGCTCTACCGGTGATGGTTTCAAATGGCTTACTGAAATTGGTCACAAAGTTGCAAAACCAAATCCTTCTCTTGTGCCAATTAAAATTTCTGAGTCGTGGATTGGCGATTTTTCTGGAATTACTTTGGAAAATGTTGGAATTTCAATCTGGCAAAATGGCACGAAAAGTATAAATAAAAAAGGCAGAGTTCTTTTTACACACAACGGACTTTCCGGCCCGATGATTTTGAATATGAGCAAAGATATTGGCGACCTTTTACAATACGGCGAAGTGAAAGTCGCAATAGATTTTTATTCCGGAGTCGGACTTGATGAAATGCACGAGAATTTCAATAAACTATTCAAAGAGCATTCAAATAAAAAAATAAAAAATCTTGTTTTGCCGGAAGTCCCAGCAAAAATATTTGAAAAAATTCTTGAACTTCTTGAAATTGACGGAGAAATAGAAATGCACTCAATTTTCAGGGAGGAAAGATTTTCTCTGATAGAAAAATTAAAAAAGTTTGAGCTCACGGTCGGCGGACTATTGGGCTTTGATAAGGCGATAATCTCAAGTGGTGGACTGGACCTTTCTGAAGTTGATTTTAAAACAATGGGTTCCAAGCTTTACAATAATTTATTTTTTGCCGGTGACATTTTGGATTTCGATAGACCTTCTGGAGGATTTTCTTTGCAGTTATGCTGGACCACAGGTTATATTGCTGGTAAGAACATCAAATAGGATATGCTTGCCCCGTAGTAAACCGAGTCTGCGAGGTTTTACTACTAGGGTGGCGGGAAAAAGCGCCTCAAACTAACTCTCTTGTTAAAAATAAAAAACTATTGTAGTCTTTAAAACAGATGCTCTTTAAACAAAGAGCACAACAAGTAGCAAGCCGGCGTCTGACGGGTGTCAGATAATGGGGCGTTACGGAAAGGCAAAATGAGTGCAAGAAAATGGGATTGGGCTGTCGTGGGTAAGGCGTGGTCTGTCTTGAATCAGATCACGAACAAGTTCCGTCAGTTGATAGAAAAAACTGACTGTGGCATTGACTGGGCATTTCTGGAGTGGCTAGCGACAAAGGCACCTGAGAAGCTTTACTCAGATTTGTTGGGTAATGCCATAAACGCTTGGCAGGCTTCAATGTCGGCGAAACGAATTCAGGAGCGGGCAAGCATGCTCGAATTTACAATGAGTCAATGCCTAGCCACACAAGCTCAAGCGGAGGAGTGGTGTAGTAATCGTTTCGGTGGTCGATGGAGAATTGCGTCGTTTACTGATCTCGCAAGATTACGCCAACAAGGATTTGATATTCCTAGTGGTGTCTTCTGGAATAAAGAAAATGGTGGGTTGATAGGCTCTGTTTGTTATACTGGACAGAGATTCGTGGTGGTTAACATACCGAAAGATGCTAAATGTTACACGATTTGTGTTCGTGAAAAATTGTTTACTTGTTCTGGAGATTCTTTTTTTCACAAATGCGAAGGAAGAAAGTGCCCACATCGTCTGCCTCATACTGAGCTTGATAATTGTACGAAAAGGATTCTCAATAATGAGCGCGGTTGGTGCAGCGCACCAGGTACGAAATCCATGATTAATCAAGGAGAGGAAGACGGGGCTTTGGTCACTTGTGTACCGGTGAAATAGTACCGATTGCTTCCGTGTAGTTTCAGCTTTTGCGAAACTACACGGATTTTTTTTAAAAAATGTGGGGCAGAAAAAGTTTGACAAAAAATAGCCTACGGCGTATAAATAAATCGGAAGTTTGTTAGCTCTCTTTCATAACTGAAGCACAACGCTTCGGAATGGCGGACGGCGACAATACAAAGGAAGAGGAGAAACTGACCATGAGTAAAAACATGCTCGGTGTGGCGCTCTGCGAAGTACGCGGACTGCTGAATCAGTTGATGGAAAATCTCTGCGGTAAAGATTGGGAAAAGTGGCTTGAAGCCCTCAAAACCTTTCTTCGTGGAGAGCCGACTTTTGCTGAGGAGATGATTTATCCTCCGCTTAGGTGGAGTACCGACCTAGGGGAAATTCCTCGAGTCAATCTTTTGTCCCAAACTTCGTCATACTGTCGACAATTTGGAGAGGGATGGAGATTACCAACAGAAAAAGAACTCGCCAGAGCCATGAAAAATACGGAGCTGGCTAATGAATTTGCTCTTTTAAAATATTATTGGACTTCAACATCTCATTCAGATGCTGACAAAAAGATGACAGTCTTATATCGCCATCAAGACGAAGGCGTTAGTTATTCTAGAGAAGATTGGCTTGGTAATCAGAAGAATCCATATCTGCGGTTGTGTCGTACGAGGGAGTTTGCTTGATTGAAGAAGGGCGTCTTTTTCCCGAAGGGAAAAAGACGCCTGTTTTTTTGGGAAAAAAAATGATATTATGAATAAAATATGATAGAGAAAGTACTGGAAAATTTAATAAAAAAAGCATTGGAGTCGCTTGGAATTGAGGGAGCGGAAACTTTGAATGTGAGTTTGGAACATCCAGAGGTGATGGCTCATGGAGATTATTCTACAAATGTTGCGATGGTGCTGGCGAAAAAGATGGGGGAAAATCCGAGGGAGCTGGCGGGGAAGATTAAAGAGGAGATGGATTCCGTTCTTCAACGGAATGACAGAGGGGAAAATATGATAGAGAAAATTGAAGTTGCAGGGCCGGGGTTTATTAATTTTTATTTAGCGAAAAAAGTTTTTGAAAATGGGGTGGGGGAGATTTTGAAGGATGGTAATCAATATGGTCGTAATAATATTTTAGATGGTCAGAGAACAATTATTGACTACACTGACCCAAATCCGTTTAAGGATTTTCATATTGGGCACTTAATGAGTAATGCAATTGGCGAGTCACTTTCAAGAATAATGGAGGCGAACGGAGCTATCGTAAAAAGGGCCAATTATCAAGGCGATGTGGGTATTCATGTTGCTAAAGCAATCTGGGGTGCATTTAAAATGCTTAACGAGTCAGAGTGCAAGAAAGCATTTTTTGGGGGTTGGTTTGGTCTTGGAAAAAATTCAAAAATTTGGGGACAGGCGTATACTTTAGGTGCGATAGCTTTTGAAACAGATGAAAATGCAAAAAAGGAAATAACTAATCTGAATAAGAAGATTTACGATCGTTCGGATGGAAAAATAAATAAACTTTATGATATTGGGAGAAAAACATCCCTAGAATATTTTGAAAAGATTTATAAAATTCTTGGCACAAAATTTGACTACTATTTTTTTGAAAGCGAAGTGGATGATTTAGGGAAGGCGATTGTGCTTGAGGCTATGGCGAAGGGTTATTTTGAAAAAAGCGATGGGGCGGTAATTTTCCGAGGGGAGAAATATGATCCGCTTTTGCATACTCGGGTTTTTATTAGTTCCCAGGGATTACCAACATATGAGGCAAAAGAAATTGGTTTAACAAAAGAAAAATATCGCCGATTTGCTTTTGATAAAACAATTGCTGTTACAGGAAACGAAATTAACGATTATTACAGAGTAGTCAAAAAAGCGATGGAATTTACTATACCTGATTTGGCTTCTAAAGTGGTGCATATTGGTCATGGAATGTTGCGACTACCTTCTGGTAAAATGTCATCTCGAACAGGACAGGTAATTACGGGTGAGTCATTGCTTACCGAAATACAAAAAAATATTTTGGAAAAAATGAGAGATCGAATGATGTCAAAAAAAGAAAAAACGCAAATAGCAGAAATCGTGGCGGTGGGAGCATTGAAATATTCCATTTTGAAACAAGCTGCCGGTGGGGATATTATTTTTGATTTTGACAAGTCAATTTCTTTTGAGGGGGATTCTGGACCATATTTGCAATATTCATATGTTCGTGCAAAATCTGTTTTGGAAAAAGCAAAAGATGAAAATGTAAAAGCAAAAATAAACAAAGGTGATTCTGACGGAAGTGTTTTGGAAAAAATGCTTTTGAGATTTACGGAAGTGGTGGAAAGGGCGGGAAGGGAATACTCGCCACATTATCTTGCGATTTATCTGACTGAACTTGCATCTGCATTCAGCACTTTTTATGCAGAAGGAAAAATTGTGGACAAAACCGACGCAAAATCTCCTTACAAAATTGCTCTTACGCAAGCTTTTTCTGTCGTGATGAAAAGCGGATTGAATCTTTTGGGGATAAAGGTGCCCGAAAAAATGTAGGAACATTTTTTCGGGCCATGTTTCCCCTTATCTCCAGAAGACGGCTTAAAACCTACCCATTTCACCTGTGGATAACTTTTGCTTGACTTTTAATTCAAAGGTGGTATACTACTAGGGTATGTTGGACATTCATTGTGAGTGTTCATCAAGAAAGGGTAAAAGTATGTGTTATCGCAATAGGGCTGTTAGTTCCGCAGGGTTTAAATCTCACACGCCACGGGTGCCCGCCTTTCTTCGTGAAGGGGTGCGCACCTCGCCGGCAAGGACGGGAAATACTGTGCAATGTGCCCAGGAAAATAAGAAGCGGAATGAGGTGCGCGTGTGGCGTGCCGACAGCGTGGTAGTGGGCTGAGTTCCACTTTCGTTAACTAAGGTTTTCTGCGTCTAGGAAACGCATCAGAACCGCCCCGAGTTTCGCTTTGCCGTTTTAGGCAAGCGAAACTCGGGGTTTTATTTTTGTTCAAAAACTGATAGAATAGGATTTCAAGTTTTAAATAAGCAAAAATGGACAAAAAAGCCCAAAAAGAAGCAAAAGAAGAAAAACCTGCGACTGTGGGTAAGGTTTTAAAAAGCAAAATTGCCGAAAGGGAAGAAGAGATTTTGAAATTCTGGCAGGACAATAAGATTTTTGAAAAAACCTTGAAAAAAGATTCGCCAAAAGGTGAGTTTAAGTTTTACGATGGTCCTCCATTTGCGACAGGACTTCCGCACTTCGGGCACATTCTTGCTGGGACAATGAAAGATGTTTTTGGTAAATATGAAACGATGCTCGGAAAGCATGTGGAAAGAAAATGGGGTTGGGATTGTCACGGTTTGCCGGTGGAAAATATTGTAGAAAAAGAACTAGATTTAAAATCCAGAAAAGATATTGAAATTTACGGAGTTGAGAAATTTAATGAGATGGCGAGAAAAAGTGTCGTGAAATATGTGGACGACTGGAAGAAAATTGTGCCGAGAACGGGGCGTTTTGTGGATATGGAAGATGATTACAAGACAATGTCGCCAACTTATAGCGAAACTATTTGGTGGATTTTCAAACGGCTCAACGACAAGGGCTTGGTATCAGAGGGCTTTAAATCAATGCATCTTTGTCCGAGATGTGAGACGACGCTTTCAAATTTTGAAGTCAATCAAGGCTACAAAGACATCACCGATATTTCTGTGACAGTTAAATTTGAACTAGTTGAAGAACCGGGGACTTTTATACTTGCTTGGACGACGACTCCTTGGACTTTGCCTGGAAATGTTGCACTTGCCGTGGGTAGCGATATTGAATATGTAAAAGGAAAAATAGAAGGGCAAGAAGGAAATTATATTTTTGCAAAAGACAGGTCAGTCGCAGTTTTAAAAGACAAGAAATTTACTTTGGTTGAGGAGATACTCGGTAAAAAGTTGTTGGGCAAATCCTACAAACCTCTTTTTGATTACTACAATAATGATGAATTAAAAAATAGAGAAAATGGATTCAAAGTTTATCCTGCGGATTTTGTAACTATTGAGGATGGTACTGGAATTGTGCATATTGCTCCTGCTTTTGGTGAAGACGATATGATCCTTGGTAAAAAGGAAAAATTGCCCTTCATTCAGCATGTTGGAACAGATGGAAGATTCAAAAAAGAAGTGGTGGATTTCGCGGGTGAACAAGTGAAGCCAAAAGAAGATCATCAGAAAGCTGATATTGAAGTGATTAAATATTTGGCAGGGAAAGGAACTCTTTTTGATAAGGAAAAAATGATTCACTCATATCCACATTGTTGGAGATGTGATACGCCACTTTTAAATTACGCATCTTCTTCTTGGTTTGTAGAAGTTCCAAAAATCAAAGACGAACTCATTGCAGAAAATAAAAAAATAAATTGGGTGCCAAAAGAGGTGGGTGAGGGAAGGTTTGGAGAATGGCTTGAAAATACCAGAGATTGGGCGGTTTCTCGTTCCAGATTTTGGGGTGCACCGCTTCCTGTTTGGAGATGTGCGGAATGTAAAAAAACGCATTTTATTGGTGGTGTGGAAGAGCTCAAACAAAAAATCGGCAAGAAAAATAATTTTTTTGTAGTTCGACATGGTGAGGCGGAAAGCAATACCTTAGGAATTCTTAGCACGAAGGTTGAGACCAAGCATCATCTTACCGACCTCGGTAGGGAACAGGCAAAAGAAGTTTCGGAAAAGATTAAAAAAGATAAAATAGATGTCATTATCTCGTCGCCATTTTTGCGGACAAAAGAAACTGCGGAAATAATTGCAAAAGAAATCGGCTATTCGGAAGACAAAATTATTTACGATAGTCGTCTCCACGAAGTTTCTGTCGGGGTCTTGGATGGTAAATCAGATGCAGAATATCAAGCATATTTTGGCACAAGAGAAGAAAAGTTTTGGAAAATTCCTGAAGGTGGAGAAAGTCACACGGATGTCAAAAACAGAATGACGGAATTTTTGTATGATATTAATTCTAAATATGAAGGCAAAAATATTTTGATAGTCTCACACAACACTCCGCTTTGGCTAATGTATGCAGGTATGAAAGGGATGACGCCAAAGCAAGCTATTGCGATTAGGGAACAAGGGGCACCTTTTATTCATAATTCCGAACTGATGAATTTTGATTTTATTCCAATTCCACACAACAAAAATTACGAGCTTGATTTGCATCGCCCATATATAGACGAAGTCACTTTTGCTTGCGGTTGCGGAGGTGAGGCAAAAAGAGTTCCGGAAGTTTTTGATTGCTGGTTTGAGTCTGGCGCAATGCCTTACGGTCAAAATCATTATCCTTTTGAAAATTTGGATAAATTTAATCCGGAAAAAGATATTGGTTTTCCTGCAGACTTTATTGCCGAAGGTGTGGATCAGACGAGAGGTTGGTTTTATTCCATGCTTGTTCTTTCTGTCGCACTTTTTGGCAGAAGTTCATTTAAAAATGTTGTTGTAAACGGAATTATTCTTGCGGACAACGGTCAAAAAATGTCCAAGAGATTGCAAAATTATACAGACCCTTCTGAGGAAATGGACAGATTTGGCGCAGATGCTATGAGATATTATTTGCTTTCTTCACCTGCCGTTCACGCAGAAGATTTTAGTTTTTCCGACAAAGGTGTGGATGAAGTTGTAAAAAAAGTAATAATGCGTGTGGATAATATTTATTCTTTCTGTGAAATGTACGGCGGAGATTTGAAAGGTAGAAAAGTTGAAAAAGTTTTGTCGGAAAATGTTTTGGATAAATGGATTGTTGCTCGTCTGAAAGAGCTAGCAGGCGAGATGACAGTTTCTATGAATAAATATGAATTGGATAGGGCGACGAGACCTGTCGCGGATTTTGTGGATGATTTTTCTACATGGTATCTTCGAAGATCTAGAGATAGATTTAAGAGTGAAAATATTCAGGACAAAGATATGGCTATCGCCACTACGCTTTATGCTCTAAAAGAATTTTCAAAATTAATTGCACCATTTATGCCATTTCTTGCGGAGAGTTTGTACAAAAGAGCGGGAGGCACTTTACAGCTTGAAAGTGTTCATTTGGAAAATTGGCCGGAAGATATTGCGGGCGAACTTTCTCCGGAAGAAAAAGAACTCATCGCCAGTATGACTGAGACGAGGAAAATTGTTTCTTTTGGACTTGAAGCGAGAGCAAAACTTGGAATTAAAGTTAGACAGCCACTTTTGTCAGCAAAAATAAAAAGCCAAATTATTTTGCAAAAAAATGAGCTTTCGGCACTTGTAAAAGATGAGTTAAATGTAAAAGATGTTCTTTTTGCGGAATTGCTTTCCGGAGAAGTAGAGCTAGATGCGACGATGACGGATGAGCTTAAAGAAGAGGGAATCATGAGAGATATTGTCAGGGCCTTGCAGGAGCTTAGAAAAACAAAAGGATTAAATCCTGGGGATATTGCTTCTCTTGAAGTTCACACAGATGAAAAAGGTAAAAAATTTCTGCAGAAATTTGAGAAAGAAATTTCAAAATTGACCGGAGTAAAAGAAATATCTTTTGTCTCTGAAGCAAAAGGCGAGGGAAGTGACAAACTATCTTCAGAAATTGCCGACTTCTCTTTTAAAATTTTGTAATGCATCATAAATATAGTACAGAGGCATTTATTTTAAAAAGTCTTCATCATAAAGATGCAGACAAGGTTTATGTTTTGTTTACAGAAAATTTCGGACTCATTCGTGCATCAGCTCAAGGTGTGAGACTACTCAAATCAAAATTACGATATCATCTCTCGGATTTTTCTTGTATAAATATTTCTCTTGTGCGAGGCAGAGATTATTGGAGAATCGTCGGCGCAGAAAAATCAGCCGGTTTTATTCACGGAAAAATAAAAGATCCGGAAGTTTTGGACTTTTATGGGAAAATTTTCTCTTTGATATTACGGCTCGTTCACGGTGAAGAAAGAAACGACGAACTTTTTACGGCACTGAAAGGTTCGCTACTTGAGGCTCACAAAAATCAGTCCAAAGGGCTTGAATGTTTGTCAGTTGCAAGAATTATGAGAAGTTTGGGGTATTTGAAAGTTGCTGGATTTGAAGAACTTTTCCAAAATCACGAATATGATGAAAAAGTCGTCTGTCTCGCAGAATCAATGCATGAAAAGATAATTTTAGAAATCAACAAGTCGCTTAATGAAACACATCTTTAATGTGGTATAATATCGGATATGTTTGAAGATGAACAAAAAGATAAAGGCAGAATAGAAAATTTGAAATCTGAACTGTATTCCAGAAATAATGACATCATTAAGCCGATTCGTAGACACAATGCTGGCAAAAATGATGGGACGATGGGGACGGCCTGGAATGATAATGATTTGGAAACTGAAGAAAGTGATTTTCCTTTTAAAAAAGTTCTTTTGGTTGCTTTTATATTTTTCTTGATTGCTTTTGGTTTTGCTTTTTATAAATTTTTTCTTGGTAATAATGTAATCTCTGGAAATAATATAGAAGTGATCATAAGCGGTCCAGTATCTGTGGGCGGTGGGGAGGCATTACCTCTTCAAATAGAAGTTATAAATAAAAATACCACTGCACTCGAGTCGGTGAATTTGCATATTGAATATCCGGATGGATTTAGAAACGAGACTGATGTTTCGATTCCGATGACAAGATATGATGAGGTCTTGGGTAATCTAGATATAGGTAAAAGTGTAACTCGTACTTTAAAGACGGTCGTTTTTGGAGATGAAAATAGTCAGAAAGATGTGAAAATTACAGTGGAATACAGGGTCCCCGGTTCAAATGGAATTTTTTACAAAGATAAGACATTTTCTTTTTTGATTAGTTCTTCACCAGTAAATATTACTGTAAAAAATTCTACAGAAGTAAATGCAAATCAGAAAATGGATTTTAATATTGAGGTGAAGTCCAATTCTTTGACAATTATTAAAGGTTTGGCTCTGAAAGCTGATTATCCTTCTGGTTTTGATTACAAATCATCGAGCATAACTCCTGGCTCAAGCAATAATATTTGGGATTTGGGAGATCTTCAGCCGGGAGCAACAAAAAATATAAAAATTTCTGGAGTTATTTTAGGGCAAGATGGTGAAGAGAAAGTTTTTAAATTTTCTGTCGGATTGAAAGATAAACTTGATGTGAGAACTATCGCTACGACTTTTGCTTCATTTAGTTCTTCCGTTCTTGTCAAAAAACCTTTTGTTGGCATGACGCTTACAATTGACGGTAATTCTTTAGGCGATGTTGCCATACCAAGTGGACAAAATATAAAAGGCACGGTTGCTTGGGAAAATAATCTTCCCGATACTATTTATGATCTTGAAATTGATGTTTCATTGAAAGGTAATATATTGGATAAGTCCAGCGTTTCTGCAAATGGTGGTTTTTATGATTCTTTAAACAATCAAATTGTTTTCAGTAAGCAAACCGGCTCGGATCTCTCTACTGTTTTACCCGGTGCAAGTGGAAGCGGATCGTTTGATTTTTCAACCTTCGATTCTTCATCGCAGACCGGTTCTGCATTTAGTAATCCTCAGATAAGTTTTGACATTTCTGTGAAAGGTAGGAGGACCGATAGTGCTACTGCTCCAAAAGAAATTTTCTACACACAGTCAAGAATAGCAAAAATTACTTCCGATCTTTCTTTGCTTTCAAGAGGATTTTATTTTTCAGGGCCTTTCAAAAATATTGGTCCAATACCTCCTAGGGCCGAAAAAGAAACCACATATACTATCGTTTGGACAGCTACAAATCCTACAAATAATGTTTTAAATACTAAGGTTACTTCATCTTTGCCTTCATATATGAAATGGCTCGGAGTGACGAGTCCAGTCACCGAAGATATTTCCTATGATTCAATAGGTAATCAGATTGTTTGGAATATTGGAACGATAAAATCTGGTTCGGGCATGACTCTTCCTGCGAGAGAAGTTTCTTTCCAAATTTCTCTTACTCCGAGTTTGAGTCAAGTGGGTTCTGCTCCCGACATATTAAATCAGGCGGTTATTTCTGGCACGGATTCCTTTACAAATACAGATGTTGGTGAGACAAAGCAGGTCATCACGACAGAAATAAAAACAGATCAAAATGTTTCTTCCGGTGATGGGGTAGTTGCACAGTAGATTATTTATGATTAAATAGGGATATGGCAAAAGAAAATAAAAATAACGAATTGATGGAAAAAATAATTTCTCTTTGTAAGAGAAGGGGTTTTGTTTTTCCCGGCTCGGAAATTTATGGGGGATTTGCCGGTACATATGATTTTGGCCCTTATGGTGTAGCCCTCCGCAGAAATGTAGTTGATGCTTGGACGAAAGCAATGCAGGAACATGAAAATATTTCTTTAATTGACTCCAGTATTTTTACTGTTGGAAAGGTGTGGGAAGCCAGCGGTCATGTTTCTGGTTTTTCAGACCCGATGGTTATCTGCAAGGAATGCCACACAAAACAGAGAGCGGACCATCTCCTTTCATCTATTGAAGTAAAAGCTGATGAAAAAATAACTGAAAAAGAAATTAATAAAATATTTGATGAAAATCGGGATAAAATAAAGTGTCCTGTTTGTGGCAAGAAAAATTTTGGTCAGATATCGGCAAAAAGTCTACTTGCAACCTCAACTCTTGGTATGTTTGAAGAAGGCGATGCACAAGTATATTTACGCGGAGAAACAGCCCAGGGTATTTTTATAAATTATAAAAATATTCTTGACTCCGGTTTTAATAAAGTGCCATTTGGTTTAGCACAAGTTGGTAAGGCCTTCAGAAATGAGATAAGCCCGAGACAATTTTTATTTCGCAAAAGAGAATTTGAACAGATGGAAATGCAGTATTTTGTTCCCGAAAAAGATGCTAGAAAGGTCTATGAAGAGTGGCGTATTGAACGAATGGCGTATTATGAAAGACTCGGGATTAAGAAAGAAAAATTAAAATGGAAGCAGCATGAAAATCTTGTCTTTTATGCGAAGGATGCTTGGGACATTGAATACGAGTTTCCGTTCGGTTGGAATGAACTTGAGGGTATTCATTATCGTGGGGACTATGATTTAACTCAGCATCAAAAATTTTCTGGCGTTGATATGTCGGTCTATGATGAGGAGACAAAAGAGCGTTTTATTCCGAATGTTATCGAGACATCTGTTGGTGTTGACCGTACAATTCTTATGCTTCTTTCAGAGGCCTACACAGAAGATGAAATGAACGGTGAAAAGAGAGTTTTTTTGCGTTTTAAGCCAAATATGGCCCCGGTAAAAATTGCTGTTTTTCCGCTACTCAAAAATAAACCACAGCTTATTGAAAAGGCGAGAGAAGTTTACAAAAACTTGAAAAAAGAATTTGGTGCTGTGATGTTTGATGATAATGGGAATATCGGTAAAAGATACCGAAGACAAGACGAAATCGGCACGCCATTTTGTGTGACTGTGGATTTTGATACGATTGAAAAAGACGACACTGTGACTGTGCGTGATAGAGACAGTGGAAAGCAGGAGAGAATAAAAATTGAGGAACTCGTAAATTACTTAAAAAATAAACTCGGTTAGTTTTGTGGAGTCACTTGCGTAAGCCGCTATTTTGTGGTATTTTTTCTGTGGGTTAAATAGTTTGTTCTTGAAAAGAAAGGAAATAACGAGATGAGAAAACAAAAGGTCTTGTTTGCTTCTGCCATCATGATGGTCGGCGTTGCTCGAGCTTCAGTGGAGGGGGCCCTCAAAAAAATGACAGGAGCACCTGTTTCTAAAGAGAAAGTGGTCGGCGGAGAAGAAAAGGAAACAGTTTTTCTCAAGCTGGCACGGTCTTCAAGGCTTGGAATTGCTGAGATTGATGAAGTTACTGCTGAACTGTACCGTAATTCTCAGCGTCAGCGTTTTGGGCCGGCACCGAGGGTTTTGATCGGATTTACGGGACGTAATGGTCCTAGTCGAAATCGTGGCCATATGGTTGCTTATGGGAAGGGTGGCTGAAGTGAAGTGTAGTTTGGCCCCGCGGAGTACGCGGGGCCTTTTCTTTTCTCCCTTTTTTAGTATGATACCCATATGAATTACACAAAAGAAGTTTTGCCAAATGGGATGAGAATTATTGTTGCGCCCATGAAAGAAAATCCTACAGTGACGGTTTTTGTTCTAGTTGAGGCTGGTTCAAAATACGAAAAAAAAGAAAATAACGGAATTTCGCATTTTCTGGAGCATATGTGTTTTAAAGGCACGACTAAAAGACCAACTCACAAAGAAATAACAACCGAGTTCGATGGACTTGGTTGTGATAGCAATGCATTTACTAGTCAGGAATACACTGGCTATTATGCAAAGTCAGACAGTGCAAATTTTGAAAAGATTTTGGATATTGTGTCTGATATTTATCTCAATTCGACTTTTCCAGAATCAGAAATTGAAAAAGAAAAAGGCGTTATCATTGAAGAAATAAATATGTATAAGGATCTTCCGAAGGCAATTGTTTCAGAAGAATTTGTAAAATTGCTTTATGGTGACCAGCCAGCAGGGTGGACTATCGCTGGTAATAAAGAAAATATTTTAAAAATTAAAAGAGAAGATTTTGTAAATTATCGTAAAAATCATTATGTAGCAAGGGCGACCACTGTCGTGGTTGCAGGAAATGTAAATGAAAAGAAAGCTTTTGAACTTGTGAAAACAGCTTTTGCAAATATTTCTACAGGCAAAAAAGAAGAAAAGAAAAAGGTGACTGAAACTCAAAATAAACCGCGAACAAGTATTTATTTTAAGGATACCGACCAGACGCATATTGTACTAGGTGTGCGTTCTGTGAATATGTATGATAAAAAAACTTCTGTTGCAAAATTACTTTCTGGAATTCTTGGAAGGGGAATGTCATCACGACTTTTTACAAAAATGCGGGAAGAACTCGGAATTTGCTATTACATTTATGCCGTACAAGATTCTTCCACAGATCATGGAGCTTTTGAAGTCTCGGCTGGCGTGGATACAAAGAGGATTGAAATCGCAATCAAAGCAATTCTTGCCGAGCTTACTCGTGTGAAGACAGAATTGGTCTCTGATGAGGAATTGAATAAAGTTAAAAAGATGCTTGTCGGAAAGCTCAAGCTCAATCTGGAATCATCCGATTCTATCGCAGAGTTTTACGGTTTTCAGGAAGTTTATAAAAAGAAAATTAAAAGTATGGAAGACAAAATCAAAGAAATTAATGCAGTAACTGCTAAAGAGATTCAGAAGTTGGCAAAGGAGATTTTTGTGGACAGTAAGCTCAATTTATCTATAGTAGGGAAGTTTAAGGACAGACTCCCGTTTGAAAAAATACTAAAGTTCTAGATTATTGCTTTTTGGTTTTCTCTATGCTAGTATTTACGACTATGGAAAAGAAAGAAGCGTCAGAGAAAAAAGAGAATAGTAAAATATACGAAGTGGGCTACCACCTCGTTTCTTCTATTGCAGAGGAAAATATTCCTGCTGAAGTTAGTAAAATAAAAGAAAATCTTCTAAAAGAAGGTGCCGTTATCATTTCAGAAGATAATCCAAAGCTTAGACCGCTTACTTATACTATTAAAAAGGCTTTTGGTGGAGTTTACAAGAAGTTTGATAAAGCATATTTTGGTTTTATAAAATTTGAACTCACAGAAGGAGACATCACAAAAATTGATTCTTTTATGAAATCAAACGAGTCAGTTCTAAGATATTTGGTTATCAAAACTGTTAGAGAAAACACGATGTTTTATCCAAAGTCACTTTCATTTGTTGAAAAGGAAGTTAAATTTAAACTTGAAAGATCCGAAAAAGCACCAAAAGTAGAAAAAGCACCAGAAAAACCAGCTTCAATCGAGGAAATTGATAAATCAATAGACGAGCTTGTGGCCACTGGATTATAATTTATTTTTATTAATTTAATTTTTCAAATATGTATTTAAACAAAGCATTTGTAATCGGAAATTTAACAAGAGATCCAGAAATGAGAGCTATGCCATCTGGAGGTCAAGTTACATCTTTTTCTGTTGCTACAAATAGAGTTTGGAAAGATAAAAGCGGAGCCAAACAAGAAGCTGCAGATTTTCACAACGTTGTTGTTTTCGGTAAACAAGCAGAGACCGTTAGCCAGTATTTAAAGAAGGGAAGTAATGTCCTCGTAGAAGGTAGAATGCAGACAAGAAGCTGGGAAACTGATGGAAAGAAAAATTACAAGATGGAAATTATTGCGGACAGAGTTCAGTTTGGTCCAAGACCAGCAGGTGCGGGTGCAGGAAGCTACACTCCAAAGACAAATGGAGCAGAACAAACCGCAGGAGGAGATAATAAAAAAGCCGACAAAATGGATACAATAGATTATCCAACAGAAGAAATTAATCCAGAAGATATACCTTTTTAATCCCAGTAGTAAAGAAATCAGAATTTCTTACTACGGGATAAATTAAAAATAAAAATATGAATAAACAATGTTTTTTCTCACAAAATAATATAAAGCATGTGGACTACAAAGATATAGAATTGTTGAAGAAATTTGTTAATCCTCACGCCAGAATGAATGGCAAGAAAAAAACTTCCGTCTGTGCCAGAAGCCAAAGACAGCTTTCTGAAGCTATTAAGAGAGCAAGATACATGGCACTGATGCCTTTCGTTACTAGATAATATTAAATTAAAACTGCCCCGCAAATCAGATTTGCGGGGCAGTTTTAATTGTGATAAAATACTACTACATTTATCAATTTAATTAAAATAAAAATGGCGAAAAAATTTGGAAAGGATGTGAAGGAAAAAGAAGTAAAAGCGACTCCAGCAGAATCAAAAGATAGTAAAATAGAAGATACTTTAAATGCAATCAAAGCAAAATTTGGTGACGAATCCATAATGATGCTTGGCGAGAAGCCACATGTGGATGTAAACGCCATTTCCACTGGTTCTATCGGGCTTGATGCTGCACTTGGTGTGGGCGGACTTCCTCGTGGTAGAATAATTGAAATTTTTGGCCCAGAATCATCAGGTAAGACGACTTTGGCTCTTCATGTAGTTGCTGAAGCACAGAAGCTCGGTGGAATTTGCGCTTACATAGATGCTGAACATGCGATGGATCCTGAATATGCTAAAAAGCTCGGCGTAAAAGTAGATCAACTTTTAATCTCTCAGCCAGATACAGGCGAGCAAGGTTTGGAAATTACTGATAGTTTGGTGCGTTCAGGAAAAATGGATGTGATTGTCATTGACTCTGTCGCAGCTCTTACTCCAAAAGATGAAATAGAAGGCGATATGGGTGCGTATCATGTGGGTAAACAAGCTCGCCTTATGTCTCAAGCCCTCAGAAAGCTCACCGCAATTGTTGCAAAATCAAAAACAATTGTTATTTTTATAAACCAAATCAGAATGCAAATCGGTGTGATGTTTGGAAATCCAGAGACAACTCCGGGCGGAAAGGCACTCAAGTTTTACACATCAGTTCGTCTAGATATTCGTAGAATTGCACAAATTAAAAAAGGTGAAGAGATAATGGGAGGACGCGTGAGAGTAAAAGTTGTCAAAAATAAAGTTGCTGCACCTTTCAAACAAACAGAATTTGATTTGATGTATAACGAGGGAATTTCAAGGGAAGGCGAGCTCATTGCTCTTGGAGAAACACACGGAATTCTAAAAAAATCCGGAAATTCTTATGAATATGGTGAAGTGAAACTTGGTCGCGGATACGACGCTACCCGCCAATTCTTACGCGAAAATCCAAAAATTTCAGGTGAAATTTTGAAAGAGATTAAGGCGAAGTTGAAGGAGATTTAAAAAAAGAAAAAAGAAACGAGCCGGTGTTGTCATATTTTTGCGTCCGCAGGCGAGCTTGCAAGGCGCGATGTGGTGTAATTTTGTCGAAAGTATTCTTGAGACAAAACTATACCACAGCGCAAGCCGCCGAGGATTAGGAAATTTTCCGGCTGGGGAAAATTTCTGCACAAAAATATGACAATACTGGCGAGTTTTTTCTTTTTTTAAATCTCTTATCAGTTTAAACTCTACTCGTATATTCTCCTGTCAAGGTATTGACACTGACCACATCTCCTTCATTTACAAATAGCGGAGCGTTTATAATAGCCCCAGTCTCAAGAGTAATTTGCTTTGTTCCGCCTGTCGCGGTATCTCCTTTGACTGCAGGAGGGGCCTCGGTAACTTTGAGTTCCACTTTTACTGGCAGCTTCGTACCGATTATTTTTTCTTCAAAAATTACGAGTTCAATCATTGAGTTTGCTTTCATAAATCTGGCTTGGTCGCCGATGAGTGTCTCCTCAAGTTTGAATCTTTTGCTTGGGTCATTTGGTTCACAAAACCAAAATTCTCCTCTACTTTTATACAAAAATTTTGCTTCTTTGGTTTCAATATCTGCTTCTTTTATTTTTTCTGATTGATGAAAAGAAACCTCGGTGATTTTGCCTGTAATTAGATTTCGCAATTTCGTAGCATTCACCGGCTTTCTCATTTGTTTTCTAAAAACATGCGAAGAAATAACCTCATATGGCTGTCCATCCACAATAATGCATTTTCTCTCCGTTGCTTCGCTATATTCTAATATTCCCATAGTGGACTGATTCTATACAAAAATTCCTCATTTGTCTATCGCTCCACTTAGCCGACAAGAAGGAAACTCCTCTTTTTACGGTTAGCGAAGCAGTATTAGAAAATAAGAAGTTTTTTAGAAAAACGAGACTGTTTGACGAGTCCGCGAGGAGTTTCGAGTTTTTCGCCCGCTAAGACACACTTTCCCAAGTGTGCGAGCGGGAAAAGAAAAACTACTATATTTTCTATACCGCGTAGCGCTTGAAGTAAAAAGAGGAGTTTCCTTCTTGCCGGCGTCCTTATTTATAAATCACCTCAACCTTTTTTTCTGTGCTTCGGCCAAATTTATCTTGAGCTTTTACGGATAGGACATTGTAGCCGTAAGAGAGAAGAAGTTGCTCGTTAAAATTTCCTTTTTCGTCCACGAATATTTTTTTATCATTCAAACTAATATCTGTGATATTTTTTGCGACACCGGATACAGACATAAGAGATTCAGAAACAGTTGCGCCGTTTAAAGGATAGGCGAGTGCAATTTCCGGTCCGGTTACAATCCTCTGTGCTTCATAGAGACCATATCCGATTACAAACAAGGCAAAAAAAGAAATAATTCCTATTTTTAAATATTTTCTATTTTTTTCTCTGTCTGTTTTTATTTGGACCATTTTTATAGATTATCTATTTTTTCTTCTTCGATTTGCTCGGCACTACCGCCACCTTCGACGGTTTCTTCAAAATCGGTTTCTGAATTACCATCTGTCGCACCTATTACTTCTCTCGCTCTTGAACCATCTGCTGGGCCTATCACACCTCTGTCCTCGAGCATATCCATCAGTCGCGCGGCTCTGGCATATCCTACGCGGAGTTTCCTTTGTATGTATGAAGTGGATGCTTTCCCCGCACCTTTTACGATTTCTTTTGCTTCTTCATAAAGTGCGTCATCATCACCTCCATCACCCTCATTTTCAAATGTTGCATCAAAAATATTATTTCTGTCTGTTGCAGTCTCGGTAAGAGAAATAATTTCCGGAAGCTCATCCTGATAAGAAGTAGCCAAATATTTTGATACAGCTTTTACTTCGCTCTCAGTAATGTATGCGGACTGAATTCTCACAGGTTTGGACATTTCTCCACCAATGTAAAGCATATCTCCAGCGCCAAGGAGTTTTTCTGCACCCATTGTATCAAGAATAGTTCGAGAATCAATTTGAGAAACAACTTGAAGGGCAATTCTTGCAGGAATGTTGGCTTTGATAAGCCCCGTGATAACATTTACTGAAGGCCTTTGTGTGGAAAGTATTAAATGAATTCCCACGGCTCTGCTCATCTGTGCGAGGCGAACAATTCCGCTTTCTAGTTCGCGAGGGTATGCCATCATAATATCTGCGAGTTCGTCTACAACAATTACGATAAACGGCATCAATTCCGGGATTTTATTTATTTCCGGATCATATCGTCTTTGTTTTTTGAGTTCCTCAATCTTTTTTAATTCCGGTTCAAGGATATTTTTGTGATATGAATCGATGTCTTTGACGGCATGTGTTTCCAAAATATCATATCTTCGATCCATTTCTTTGGTACACCATTTGAGTGCGAGAATAGTTTTCTTTGCGTCTGTGATAACTGGAGTGAGAAGGTGGGGAATTTTGTTGTAAAGTGTAAGCTCAACTCTTTTCGGATCTATCATTATGAATTTCAGGCTCAAAGGAGAATTTTTGTAGAGCAGGGAAGTAATAATAGTATGAATGGTGACAGACTTTCCAGAACCAGTAGCACCAGCGATAAGCATGTGGGGCATTTTTGCTATGTTTGCAAATTGTAATTTTCCGGAAATTCCTTTACCAAGCGAAACGAGAAGTGGTTTATCTGAATTTTGAAATTCCTCCGAGCCAACGAGAGAACCAAGTCCTACGATTGATTTAATAGTGTTTGGAATTTCAATACCTACGAGAGACTTACCTGGAATCGGGGCTTCTATACGGAGCGGGTGAGCTGCGAGTGCAAGTGAAAGATCGTTTTGAAGGCCGAGAATACTTGCAACCTTTACACCTTCTGCAGGCTTTAAAGCATATCTGGTAACGGATGGTCCGACAGAAACTTCATCCATTTCCACATCAATACCAAAGTTTTGCAAAGTTCTTTTGATAATATTTGCATTTGCTTTGATGTCACCTACACCCGGCTTACCTTTGTCATTTGAAAGCAGAGAAATAGGTGGGGGAGTGTAAGTACCTATTGAAGATTGTTTGTCTGAGAATTTGAGTTCTTCGTATTCATCTGGCTTTTTGATACTTATATCTTTTTGGACTCTTTTTGAGGATATTCCACTATCACCCTCAGCTTTCTTTTCATCTTTGTTTATTTTTTCTTCAATCTTCTCAATGTCAGAATCATCGTCTTCTTCCTCTTCTTCGTCTTCCTTTTTTTTGCTCCAGCGTCTCCAGAAGAATATCGTATCAACAGTGAATTTTGTTTCAAAAAGTATGAGGACAGAAATTATTAAAATGGCGATGAGTATGATGATGGTGGCAGGGAAGCCAAAAAGTTTGAGAAGTGGAATAGAAATAAACTTTCCCAAAAGTCCGCCCTTTGCAATTTCAAAATATGTTCTGGAGACTGAATCTATGATACCAAGAGAGGAAACAAAAAAAAGTATACCACCAAAAACTTTTAGCTTATTTAAAATTCTTTCTTCTGCTTTCAAAAAAGAAATACTCAATAGTAAAAATAAAAGAGGGATGAGAAAGTATCCTACGCCAAATAAAAAGTATAAACTTGTGTAAGTTTTTTCACCCACGATGCCGGCTTTTTCAAGCGGGGCCAAAGAAAAAAGTATTGCAAGGACAAAAAATAATATTGCAAAAATGCCTTGCTTAGTTGTACTTTTCATCCCTGAGAGAACTCCTTCTTTGCTTTCTTTTTTAGAATTCTTTTTTGATGATTTAAAATCTTTCATAGCACTATTATATCACCCTGTAGTAGAATTTGCCATCAAAAATTTTAAGAAAATTTTTAAAAAATAATGGCAAATTTCACTACGGGGTATCAAATTTTTATAATATAAAAAAGTTTAAAAGCAAGAGCCGAAAATTAAAATTTCACGGGGTCCTGTCGACCTATTCCTTTTGAAATACGCACATAAAATCCTGCTGGATTTTTGTTATGCTCGGCCCAGTCGGCCTGCGCAATGTATTTCAAAAGGAACAGGATCGCCACCCCTAGCAAAATTTTAATTTTCGGCTCTTGCTTTTTGCTTATAAATGTTTCCGATTGTTATTGCAGTGCTTTACAACTTTACTGTCCGATATATAATGGACACAAAAGTTCTTCGTCCTTGATAAATTTGTATAAGACAAAATAAAAGACAGGATTCTATCTCAAGGACTCTCAGTAAAAGACATAACACTATAAATATGGACGAAAAAACAAATGTTTCAAAATTTGGTCAAATAAAAACAGCAGAAAACAGCCATACGGCTCATAGTATTCAGCATATCGTCTTTCATGGCGATAATATCGGTTTTTTCATATTTAAAAAGACAGAAAGGATTGTTTCTGCCCTATATATTATTAGTAGTTTTTTGTCTGATACAGCGCCGGCTAGAATTTCTATTAGAGACATCGCTAATAATCTTTTGAGGGATACTCTGGAACTGTCCAATAGGCATTTAAACGAAGACAAAAAACTAATCATTGTTATAAAGGGGTTTGCAAATATCTCCATACTTATTAACGCAATTTCTGATGTTGGTGAAATGTCAAAAATGAATGCAGAAATCCTTCTGGAAGAGATAGAAAAGATAACAGAGATTTTGTTAAAGACATGGTCAAATAAGAACCTAGGCAGTAAGCTTTTTGACTCCTCTTTTTTTGAAATTAATACCGAAGAGGGCGCTGGTTATAATCAAAAGGACATAAAGGACAGCATAAAAGACAATGTCCTTTATAAAAATACATCTATAAAATCATCTGGACAAACCGGTTCTATAAAAGACAAAAATAGTAGACAGGATATGATAATATCAATGCTTAAAAAGGATAAAGTTCTAACTATCAAGGACTTTTCAAAAAATATAAAGGGCTGTAGCGAAAAGACAATTCAAAGGGAGCTTATAAATCTTATGTCAAAAGGTGTCTTAAAGAAAGAAGGGGAAAGGAGGTGGAGTAAGTATTCATTGGTATAAGGTCTGAATCCCAGCAGAAAGTCCTTTTGAACTGCACGGATATTTTTTTGCTAAAAAATTCCTCGTGCTCGCGCCGTCGCGCTCCCAAGTCAGTTCAAAAGGACTTTCTGCTGGGATTTCCCCTTATTCTATTTAACACTTGTTTTCTCCCTTCATATATGCAATAATACCCCTACCTAATGGAAAACAAAGAAAAGGCCTTTTTGGCCTCTTTAAAGTTATCCACAGGTTGCCATTTTGCTTGTTTATTTGCAAAAGGGTATAATGTACTTTAAGGATAAATTTGTGTCGCCTTTTGTGGCATATCTGTGTCCTTAATTTCTGAATTACTTGCAGATTGAGCCCCGCTCAAGGCTCGGTTGTCAGCAAGGTCGAGAACTTTGACAATCAAATATTCTGGACGAAAGAAAGTCAGTTTAATTTTAGTCAACTAATTTTTTCTACTCGTGTCGAGCTTCATTTTTTAATGGAGAAATATGAGAAGAAAAAAATAGTATTCAAGATACATTATTTTCGTCGGTAGTGTGTCGGCTTTGAATGCAGAAGAAATTTTATTTAATTAATTGTTTCGTTTGTGTTTAAAGTTCGGAGACGAAATCATTTGCCAAAACATTTAGTTTTTAGTCGAAACTTTTTGTTTTATTTGCGGAGATTATTTCAAAACAAATCGTGCAAATGAAAAACCATAATCCCCTCCACATTATTATTTTTTATTAGTTAGGGAGATCAGGATTATAAATTAGAATTATAAATCATGGATAAAAGATTAACGAAATCTTTGATATCAGCTGTTGTCGGAATGACAATGGTTCTATCATTGGTTGTCGGAGTAGGAAGCGCTTCAGCTTTGACAGCAAGTGAATTATTGAACTTGCTTATTGCTGCTGGCGTGATTGCTCCAGACAAAGTTGCTGCTGCTACAGCTGCGATGTCCGCAACTACAGTTACAGTAACTTCAGGTTACAATTACACACGAGATTTAACAATGGGTTCAACAGGCGCTGATGTTACAGCTCTTCAGAACTATTTGATCTCAGGTGGATACATGGCTTCAGGATATCCTTTCGGATATTTTGGTGCTGTCACCAAAACTGCTCTTGGTAAATTCCAATTAGCAAACGGTATTAGTCCTACAGCTGGATATTTTGGCGCTATTACAAGAGCCAAGATCGCCGCTTTGGGTACATCATCAACCACAACCACAACAACAACTACAACAACATCAGGTACAGATTTAGCGGTCAGATTGGCTGCTTCATCACCTATGGCCAGTGCAATTGTTGTCGGTCAGGCAGCTGCTGATCTTGCTGAATTCACATTCACCAACAACACAGCTACTCCAGCCATCGTTACAAATGTATCACTTGCAAGATTGGGTGTATCATCAGATACAACACTTTCAAATGTTTACCTTTACAACGGTGCAATGAGATTGACAGATGCCGCTTCGGTCTCATCTGGTAAAATCACATTCAATGCCGGAACAGGATTGTTTACAGTTCCAGCAGGGAGCTCAATAACAATCGCAGTTAAAGCCGACATTGCTGCAAGCACATCAGGACAACAGGTTGCCGTGGCACTTACAGGAGTTACATCAAATGTTACTCTTAATGCGTCACTTCCAATCTCCGGTGCTTCAATGAATATTTTTGCTGCATCAGACATCGCTGGTGTTACAATCGGTTCAGTAGTTACTCCAGCCACAGGTAATGTTCAAGCTGGTACATTGAATTCAACGATTTGGTCAGCACAAATTACTGATTCTATCAGAGCGATTAACCTTAAGAGCGTTGCTTTTAAAGTCATCGGTTCAATTCCATCAGGTGCACTTCAGAACATCAAACTTTATGTTTCCGGAATTCAAGTTGCTACAGCTAACGGAGTTGATGCAAATGGAATGATTACTTTTGATCTTTCCGCAGCTCCATACAGAATTGACAGCAACAGAACTTTGGAAGTCAGAGCAGATGTTGTAAATGGTTCAGGAAGACAGTTTAGCGTTTCTCTACAAAATGTTGCAGATCTTGCTGTCATTGACACAAGCTACAATGTAGGAGTTGCAGCTACAACAGGTATTCCAGCCGTTACAGGAACAATTACCATTTCAAATGGTTCAGTGTCGGCCACTTTGGACTCAACATTGGGTTCACAGAACGTCGTCGCTGGTTCCACAAATGTTCCTTTGGCACGATACACATTGAAGGCATACGGTGAAGATCAGAAAATTTCTTATCTTGGTGCTGCAGTTACTACAGCCACCACAGCTTACAACATGGATAACGTAGCTATTTATGCTAACGGTATGCAAGTTGGAAGCACACAGTCAGTTACAAATGGCGTAGCCAAAAGCTTCAGCTTAGGTTCAGCACTTATTATTCCAGCTGGTACTTCAGTTACCATTGAAATAAGAGGTGACCTTAAGGCAGCTAGTACAAACTTTGCCACAGGCACAACGGTTATCGCTAGCTTGTCGTACGGTACAGCCAACAACGCTCAGGGTTCATATTCTTCAACCTTAGCAAATGTTCCTTCTTCAGCTATCACAGGTCCTAGAATGACCGTATCTGGAGTTGGAGTTACTGTTGCAGTAAATGCAGCCGTAGCCAACTATTCAACTGTTGCAAATACATCAGCACAGAAGATTGGTTCATTCGTCATTCAAACAACTTCAGCAGAAGCTGCTAAAATTACACAGTTGACAGTTGCTCTTTCTGGAACTCTTCCAGCTACGACATCTATGTCAAACTTGTATCTCGCAGTCGCTGGACAAAACTCAACAACGCCTATTTCCCCAGCTACATCAAATAACTTCTCAACCAACTTCACCATTCCAGCAAATAGCTCAACAGTCGTTGATGTCTATGCTGATATCGGTGCTCTTTATGGGACAACACCTATAACAAACACAAACGCTTCGGCACAGACATTAACATCAGCAACAACAACTATTGGTATAGCAGGTAGTGGTACAGGTGCTTATGCTACCGGTACGGTTACAATTGCAACTTCATCAGCAGCTGGTCTATGGTCATCTGTTGGTCAGGTCTACACCGTGACTATCAACGGTTTTGCATCCAACTATACAGTTGCTGCTCCCGTTGGTGTCTCTACATCCACAGCTATCGCTACTGGTTTGATTGATGCTATAAACATTAACTCAAATGTTAATGGAATTGTCACAGCATCAAACCTACCTGGTACAACAACCGTGGTATTGATTACAGCCAAATCAACAGGAACTACACCGAATGCTTACGGCTTAGCCACATCACAGTCAGCCTCAACAACAGTCAACAATGCTACATTAGTTGGTGGTCTAAAGGCCGCAGTAAAACAAGTTGTCACAATTACACCAGCAAATGTTGAGGCAGGCGATACATTTACAGTGATAGTTGGAGGACTTTCAACAACTTACACAGCTACCGCAGCTACAGTTGCTAACGTAACTGCAGGTTTGACAGCTGCTCTAAACGCAAGCACATCAGTAATCGCACTAGCTACTACAACAGATACAGGTACAGCCATCACACTTACGGCTGGTTCTGCTGCTGTAGATACTCCTGCAATTACCGTATCAGCTGCTAATGGTACTCACGCAGGAACAACAGGAGTATCCAACACAGCAATCACCACTCTTACAGCTACGGGTTATGGTGTAAACAGCAACGCTACAGTTAGTAGCATAGCAACAGGTCAAACAGTTACAGTCGGTGCCGGTACAGTTACTGGTCCTGTTCTTACAACTGCTACACCTGATTCACAATATGTCGTGGGAGGCACTTCATCAGTTATCGCTTATTACAACTTTATTGCTACCTATTCTTCAGCTACAATAGAGGAATTGTATTTCAGCGCAACTGGTACATCAGTTGATGTTACAGGTGATAACGCTATCACATCAATTACTGCTGGAGGAGTTACTTCTCCAATAGTTTCAGGAGCAGTTTCTATCACAGGTCTTAACATCAATATTCCTACAGGATATGCTGGCTATAACCTTCCGGTTACAGTTGCATTTAACACTGTTGGTATTGGAGGTGTTACATCAGATAAGACAATTGGTCTTGTCTTGAATGGCTTCAAGTATAAATCTGGAAATACAGAATATACAGTGGGAGCTGTTGGATTTAATTCCGCATCTGTCGCTATGCCATCTAATATGATGGATATCGTAGGTTCAAAACCAACAGTTGCAATCGCGAATCCTTCAACGGTAACAGCCGGTGCAGGAGGAAGTAATAAAGAGGTCGCTAGAGTCACAGTGTCAGCAGACGCAAAAGGAGACATTAAAGTTAATGCAATTCCTTTGTCTATGATTACTTCTGGTAATAGCACGGCTTCTTCAACCACCGTTTGGGTTAATAATTCTCAGATTACAACTGTAACTAACAATTTCCCTGCTCGTGATATAGCTTCCACAACTGCAACTGCAGCTACAGGAACTGTTATGTTTGCAGGAGCTGGTTATAATATTCCTGCTGGTACTTCAGTAACATTTAGTATCCGCAGCACTATTGCCCTAGAAAATGACAGCACACAAAATGGTAATCTAAGAACAACTCTTGGATCCAAGTCATTGTTCTTGTGGTCAGATGTAAATGGAAATATTGCAAGCACAACAGGTGCCTATATCTTCAATTATCCAACCGACACAGCCGTTATCTCTGCTTATTAAACCACTTGTGCTCAAGCGTCTTTAAAAACGTTTGAGGGTTTGCAAAAACCACCCGAAAGGGTGGTTTTTGTTTTGTCTTTTTCCCCTGTCATTCCGACGCAGGCTGGGGTGACAAAGTTATCCACAGCCCTAATTTATTTGCATTATTTTTTAATGTGATATAATACAAACATTAAAAGCTTCGTTTAATTCATTATCAAAATGGACTCATCAATAAATTCGAAAAAAGAAAAAATTCTCACTTGGATAGTGGTGGTGGTAGTTATTTTGGTTTTGGGATTTTTGGCAAATAATTACAAAAACCAAATCAAAAATTTTTTTGGTTTTGCTACAGTAATTAGTTCATTGGATAATGCCACGACAGAGGGGTGGCACATTCATGGTTATGCATGGGGAGAAAATACAGGTTGGATTGATTTCGGGACAACACTTGGTGCCACATATGTCAGTGATACAGCACTTTATGGGTCTGCATATGGAGAAAACATTGGCTGGATAGTACTTAATCCTACAGGTAACGGTGGAGTCTCAAATGACGGCGATGGGCATCTTTCAGGTTTTGCTTGGGGTGAAAATGTGGGCTGGGTTGATTTTGGAACAACCACAAATATAACAAGTAGAACATATGGGGTTAATATTGCTACCACAACGGGAGTATTTTCTGGGTATGCTTGGGGAGAAAATGTCGGATGGATTAATTTTACAAATGGAACTGCTAGTACTACTTGGGTTCCGGCAATTGCAAGAACTTGTGATGGAGGACTCGGTGGTACAATAGCAAACGGGGCCTCTCTGACTTATTATGAAACAGCCACTGTCCCCTTTACTAAACATTGTACTTCAGAATCTAGGGTCTGTACTGATGGCTCTTTATCAGGAACTTATACTTATCCTACATGTATAGTGGGAACTAAAGCTAGCGGCTCAAAACCTTTACAAACGACTAGCACTACTACAGTTGCAACCACAACTACTGATACCGGTGCTATTAAAGTTATTACTCCACCAACTGCCACCACGACAGGCGGACAAGGCGGAGACAAAGACACAGGCACTGGTGCTGCAGGTGGGCAAAATCTTCCACCTATAAAGACTGTTGAGATACCGGTTGTTGTTCCTGAGACGCTTACTCTCACAGATTTGCCAACTTTCGGTGGCACTTCTTCTGGTGCAGGCTCATTTACTTTTGTTTCTTCAATTGATTCATTCTTATTTGCTCCACTTCCGGATGCAATTACAAGTGTCTTGAAAAAGTCGCCAGACCTAAAGAATTATCTTGCTTCAGTTGGTTTTTCTAGGGTGCAAGATTTTGTATCACTTACCAGTAACTCAATTCCTTTACCTGCATCACAAAATTCTCCACTTGCAAATCTATTTACTGTAACAAAGGGGACTGCAACCTTAAAAACTTTCATAACCAATGATTCAAATTACAATTTAGTTCAGCTTGTCCGCGTCGCACCAAACACACCTCTTACCATTTCCTTAATTCCAATAAATAAAAATGATGTGACGGGTAAGTGGAATGATAGGATGATTTCTTTCTCATCAAATATAAATAATAGTCAAGTCACATTTGACCTTATTTCTCCAAAAGTTTCCGGCAGATATTTCCTCGTTACTCCCGCCTCACTTCTGCCTTTAGCTGTTGAAGTTATTGCCACGCCCACACAGTCCGCAACAGATACCAAGCCAGTGACTTGGTGGTCTATAGTATTGGGGTGGTTTGGTCGGTAGTTTAATGATACAATATTATTATTATTAACATTTATTAAAAAAATTATATGATTACATTTCAGTCAGGAGTTCTAGATAGAACACGTTTGTTTTCTAACCTTCTTATGGTTATTTTAGTTGCCGGAAACATATTCTTTAGCATTCAATATACCGAAGGTATAAGGCAACAAAGTGCTGCACAAACAGAGAATACCACTATCAGAATTCAAGCATCTAAGCTTCTTAAACTTTTTGTTGATGTGGTTCTAAATACCGAAGGCAAGGCGATTTCTTATGATGATCGTGTTGCACTTGAAAATGACGTCAGACAAATGAAAGATGCTGATATCATCAATGGGTGGAATACTTTTGTTGCAAGTGCGGATGCAAAGACTGCTCAGCAAAATGCAGTGAAGCTCATGAAGTTGCTTACAAACAAGTTGCTTTTGAATTAAAATATTGTATTTTATAGAACAAAAAATATCAAGGAAATTCCTTGATATTTTTTGTTGCACGCATTTAATAAATTTGATAAAATATCTTGTATGAAATGTTTTTTGAGAGCTTTTATTGCTCCCATATTTTTTTGTTTGTTTTTTACACTATATCCAAATTTTTCTTTTGCAGATACTTCTAAAATAATAAATATTGTTTTTACAGAAGATAGTGCTACAAGCGTGGCGGTAGGCGTTCCTTCCGAAAGTATTACGGTCCAAGCACAAAATATATTCGGGACCGGAGAAAAAATGGATATTTCTGGAGGAAAATTAACTTTAACCTCCTCTTCTCAATCTGGGGAATTTTCTGCATCACTTACTAGCTGGGCAAAAATTATTGCGCCACTTACTGTGAATAGTAATTGGACAGGAAGGACTTTTTATTATAAAAA
Organism: uncultured bacterium; assembly: GCA_903832855.1. GTDB lineage: Bacteria > Patescibacteriota > Minisyncoccia > Phycocordibacterales > GWA1-40-21 > CAILDB01. The sequence continues at coordinate 133,718 of CAILDB010000014.1, forward strand.
TTCACAGGGTGGAATTGATACTTTGACAGCTGTGCTTAATGTTGATGGTAAAACCTTTCCGGCAAGTCAAGCTATTAATGTTGGAGGAATTTCTCCTACATCCACAACTTCAAATGATAATGCTACAACTAATGTCGAATCTCATACCGCCGTTGAAGAACTGACTACCTCTGAGGATGATTCCGTGACGACATTTACTGTGGGCGCTGGACGGGAAAGAGTAGCATATGTGGGCTCACCAGTGATTTTTAAAGCAAATTATAAACAAACAAAAAGTTTGACGGGAAATAAAAAATTTAATTGGAACTTTGGAGACGGATATTCAGGAACTGGAGAAAATATATCTCATTCTTATAAACATTCTGGAGAATATGAAGTAGTTCTCAATGCATCAATAGGGGATTCGCATGGTTCTTCACGAACGAAAGTTACAGTTTTGGAGACAAATCTAGCGATGAGTATTTTATCAGATGAGTCTGTTTCTCTGGAAAATTTAGGAAAATATGAAGTAAATATCGGCGGATTTAGATTGAAATCATATTATAGAGATTACACTTTCCCGCAGGATACTATTATTGGTGTAGGAAAGAAAATTATTTTTGATAAAGATTGTACCAAACTTTCTGTAACCGGTAATATGGTTGAATTTTTAGATCCACAAAGTAAAGTGCTTTTGTCGTATATACCAGTAAAAGAACATCAGGAAGGGAATTTTGTTTTGGGTACAACAACACAAAATATTTCTCTAGAAGATTCTGGGAAAAAAGATCTCGTCAGTGCAGAAGAAGTGGCTAAATTAGTAGAAGTTTTGACTTTAATAAATAATGAAAAAGTTGTAAATAATACAGTACAAGCTTATCAGACGCCCAAAGATGAGCCATTAGTAATAGTGATTGCGTCTTCTTCTGATGAAAGTGCACCCCTTGTGCAAGAAAATAAAACTAGTTTTTGGTCAAAGGTTTTACATTTTCCAGCTACTATTTTCTATGGATTTTTTGGGGCTTTCTACCAGAACAATTAGTGTTATAATATGGTAAATGCTAAACAGGTCATTCTTAAAGTTTTTTATTACTTTTGCACTTATTATCGGTTTTAGTATTTTAGTTACAGGTATTTTAAATTCATTAGATAAAAGTGATAGTCAAAATGCTTCGGTTAATAGGTGAAGTTGACTTTATTTAGTAATTTGCTAGTATGTTATATCAAAGCTCATATGAGCTTGTTTATTTTGTTTTAGTAAAATTTTATGGCACGATCACTTAAAAAAGGCCCATATGTAGACGAAAGACTTCTAAAGAAAATAGAAGGCAAAAAACCTATCGAAACTGGGGTTATTAAAACATGGTCAAGAGCAAGTCAGATTTCTCCTGAAATGATTGGTTTTAATTTTGGTGTTCACAATGGCAGACAGCACATTGAAGTTCTCGTTACAGAAGATATGGTTGGACACAGACTTGGAGAATTTTCTCTTACAAGAAAGTTTACAAGACATGGAGGAAAAATGCAGAAAGATTTGGATATTAAGGCTAAAGAAGCTGAAGTCGCTACAGCAAAATCCGCTAAAGCCACTACAGAAACTAAAAAATAATTATGATTACCGCAAGATTAAATGATTATAGACAGTCCCCAAGAAAAGTTAGATTAATCGCTAACTTGGTCAAAGGGAAGAAAGTCCTAGATGCAAAAAATATTTTAACTTTTGCGGTCAAGAGAGCATCTAAGCCGGTTGCCGATCTTTTGGAGTCCGCTATTGCAAATGCCAAGAATAATTTTAGTTTGGAAAAAGAAACACTTTTCATAAAAAACATTACAGTAGATGAAGGCGTAGTTTTGAAAAGAAGAATGCCAAGAGCACGAGGTATGGCGTATCCTATAAAGAAGAGAAACAGCCATATTTTCATAGAGCTCGATACAGTAGAAAATATGCCAAAAACAAAAAGCCAAATTAAAAAAGAGGCCTATGTTAAAAAGGTTTCCGATAAAAAAACAAATAATCCCAGTAGTAAAGCAAAGCTTACTACGGGACTAAAGAAATAATTATGTCACACACAGTTCACCCATATTCACATAGACTAGGAATAATTAGAGGATGGAAATCCAGATGGTTTTCTGCTGGTAGTAATTATCAGAAATTTTTGAAAGCAGACATCACACTTCGCGAATATTTAGAAAAGAAATTTAGAGGTATGTATGTTTCTGCTATTGAAATGGAAAGAAACGACAAATCCTGCAGAATTATTATAAAAACATCAAGACCCGGAATTGTTATTGGTAGAAATGGAGAAGGAAGCGTAAAGATGAGACAAGACATTTTGAAATACGCAAAAAGAATGAAACTTTCTTTCCCAGAAGATTTTAAACTTGATATAGAAGAAGTGAAATCCCCAGAATCAAACGCGGCTATTGTTTCTCAAATGATTGCTGAAGGACTTGAGAAAAGAATGCCATTTAGAAGAGTTATGAAGCAAACTATTGAAAAGGTAATGGCTAACCGTGATGTTCAAGGTATTAGAGTTTATCTTGGCGGACGACTTGGCGGAGCTGAAATTGCAAGAAATGAGACTTTGAAAAAAGGTAGAATTCCACTTCAGACACTCAGAGCTGACATTGATTATTGTGCCGAAAAAGCTCATATGACATATGGAGATATTGGAATAAAGGTTTGGATATACAGAGGAGATATTTTCAATAAAAAATAATTTTAATACCATGTTATTTCCTAAAAAAGTAAAATTTAGAAAGAGCCACACATTCAGAGAACACCCTGACAAAATTGGAGTGGCAACAAGAGGGACAAAAGTTTCTTTCGGTTCTTTTGGTTTGAAGGCAATGGAACCAGGAAGAGTTACCGCCAATCAAATAGAATCAGCCAGAAAAACAATTGCTCACTCAATGAGTAAGACAGGAAAACTTTGGACCAGAATTTTTCCAGACAAGCCATATACACAAAAGCCCGCCGAAGTTAAAATGGGAAAGGGTAAAGGAGATGTGCAGGGTTATGAAGTTGCAATCAAACCAGGCCGAGTTCTTTTTGAGGTTGATGGTGCAGATGAAGCTTCTGCTCGAGAAATGCTTCGCAAAGGCGGTACCAAACTTCCAATCAAAACCAGAGTAATGGCAAGATAAAAAACAAAAAAATGAAGGATTTAATTAAAAAAACAAAAATAGAACTTGAAGATACGCTTACCGAAAAGAGAGAAGCTCTTCGCAAATTTAGATTTGGTGTTTCCGGAAGCAAAATAAAAAATACAAAAGAAGGACATAATTTGAGAAAAGAAATCGCAAGAATTCTGACAGTAATAAGTGCTGGGCAATACAAAATTTAAAAAATATGGAAAATACAATAGTAAAAAAGAATATCGGGAATGGTAAGATTTTGACTGGTAAAGTCGTTGCTACAAAGATGAAGGATACTATTACTGTATCTATCAGCTCTTACACAAAACATCCCAAGTATGGTAAGTTTATGAAAAGAGACAAAAAGTTTCTGGTTCATAGCCCAAACAATGTTCATATAGTTGGAGAAACAATAGATATTGTTGAAACAAGACCAATTTCAAAAAACAAGCATTTTAAGGTTTTAGAAAAATAAAAATATGATACAAGACCGAACAATAGTCCAAATAGCAGACAACTCTGGTGCCAAAATAGGCAGAATTTTCAAGGTGCTTGGAAGCTCAAAAAAGAGATGGGCACAGATCGGAGAAGTTGTGATTCTTTCTGTCCAAAAAGCCGAGCCCAGAAAAGCTGTCAAAAAGAAAGATGTGTTGTATGGAGTTGTGGTCAGACAAAGAAAACCACTAAAAAGAAAAGATGGTTCATACATTAGATTTGATGAAAATGCAGTTGTGATTTTGGAAAAAGGCAAAATGGACCCTATCGCAGGCCGTGTTTTCGGTCCAATTCCAAGAGAGCTCGTTGAGCTTGGTTATCAGAAAATCGTTTCTTTAGCCGCAGAAATAGTTTAAATATAAATATGAAATTAAAAGTAAAAAAAGGAGATAATATAATGGTGATGGCCGGAAAGGACAAAGGCAAGACAGGAAAGATTGTGAAAGCAATTCCTGCCGAAGGCCTTGTTGTCGTGGAGGGAATTAATATGCACAAGAAACATCAGAAAGCGACAAAATCCGGTTCCAAAGGTCAGACAATAGAAAAGGCGATGCCGATAGATGCTTCAAATGTGATGCTTATGGAAAACGGAAAAGCTGTGAGGTCTGCCAGAAAAATTATCGCTGGAAAGTCAGTCAGAGTAAGCAAAAAAACAGGTAAGGAAATATAAAAAATACCATGAAATCAATTTCATTAAAAGAAAAACAGAATAAAGCATTTGAGGCACTCAAGGGGACGCTCTCTCTCAAAAACAAAATGCAGACACCAAAAGTCACAAAAGTTGTGGTGAATGTTGGCGTGGGCTCACTCAAAGATAAAAATAAATTGAAAGTTATTGAAGATAGAATCCAGAGAATTACCGGACAGAAAGGAATGCAAAAAGGTGCCAAGCAATCCATTGCTTCATTTAAAGTAAGAGAAGGGGACATCGTCGGAGTTGCCGTCACACTTCGAGGTCAGAGAATGTTTGATTTTCTAGACAAGCTCGTCTATGTAGCATTTCCTAGAACAAAGGACTTTCGAGGTATTTCTAAAAGTGGTATAGACCAAATGGGAAATTTTAGCATTGGTATAAAAGAAAACTCTGTTTTTCCTGAATGTTCTGACGAAGATTTGAAAGATGTTTTTGGAATGTCGGTAACTGTGGTCACTACCGCAAAAGACAAAAAGACCGCCGAGACTTTTTTTGAATATTTAGGTTTTCCTTTTAAAAAAGAGGTGAAGGAGGTGGTTAAATAAAATTTTAAGTGAAAAATACTAGAAGTTACATTCCTGACGGAATCTACAAAGACATAGTAGCTCATATGCCTGTTTCTACAGTTGATGTGGTTTTATTAAATAAAAAAAAGGACAAAACACTTCTTTTCAAGAGAAACAACGAACCAGTAAAAAATGTTTACTTTACTATTGGAGGCAGGATACTCAAAGGAGAAACTTTTTTACATTGTGCGGTTAGGCAAGCGAAACGCGAACTTGGTTTGAAAATTAATCCTAAAAAAACTTTTTTTGCTGGTGTAACACAGGACTTTCACAAAAACTCAGTTTTTAAAGGGGTTTCGTATCACGCCGTAGCTATTTTTTTCGCATATATTTTGGAAGATAAAAATATAAATATAAAATTTGATACACAACACAGCGACTACAAATGGTTTTCTGTCAAAGATAAGACGCTACATCCACATATTAAAGAAAGAATCAGACAAACCTTGTTGGTCTTAGAAAAATAAAAAGGATTACGGGCCAGGATTTTCTGTTGACTTCTCCTTTGCTTCTTGCTAATATAGCCAAACGAGCTTTTTACGGCTTCGTTTTAATTTTATAATCAAAGTGGCAAAAACATCAACGATAGCAAGGTCAAAAAAGACACCAAAATTTTCTACACGCGCAACTAGAAGATGTTTTCGTTGTGGAAGAAAGGCTGGATATATGAGAGACTTTGATCTTTGCAGAATTTGTTTTAGAGAATTTGCAAACGAAGGAAAAATTCCCGGAATAACAAAATCATCATGGTAATAGACCCAATTTCAAATTTTGTAAACGGCATCAAGAATGCCAATAAAGCAGGCAAGGAAACTGTAGAATTTTTTAATTCAAAAATAAAGACCGTAATTGCAGATGCACTTTCAAAAGCTGGCTACATTGGTGAAGTTTCAAAAAAGAAAAAATCAAACAAGATTGAAGTCACTCTCGCTTACACGGAAGACAAAGAACCAAAAATAACTGGTATTGAAAGGGTTTCAAAGCAGTCCAGACGCGTCTATGAAAGCTACAAAGAGATAAGACCTTTTATGAACGGTTTTGGTAGATCATTTTTCTCCACACCAAAAGGTATTTTGACCGACAAAGAAGCCAGAAGAGAAAAAGTTGGCGGAGAAGTTTTATTTAAAATTTGGTAATACAATGTCAAGAATTGGAAAAAAAGAAATAATCATACCGGCAAAAACAGAAGTTTCAGTTTCTGGTAATTTTGTCATTGTAAAAGGCCCACTCGGTGAACTCAAAAAAGAAATTCCAGCTGGAGTCAAAATTGATATTAAAGATGGGAAAATAAATCTTTCAATTGCAAAAAAGACGATTGAACTCAACGCTTTGTGGGGAACTATCGCTTCTCATATTACAAATATGATTGCCGGTGTAAATAAAGTTTATGAGAAAAAACTTATTATTGAAGGTATTGGTTACAAAGGTGATGTTTCTGGTGCAAAAATTGTTTTTAGATTGGGCTTCTCCCATCCTATTGAAGTTTTAATTCCAAAAGAGCTCAAAGTCACTTCAGAAAAAGGAATTCTTACAATATCTGGAATAAGCAAAGATCTCGTCGGTAGCTATTGCGCAGGAATCAGAGCACTCAAAAAACCAGAACCATACAAAGGCAAAGGTATCAGATACAGTGATGAAGTCATCAGAAGAAAAGAAGGTAAGAAAACCGCATAATCTTTAAATATATGAAAAACACAAGTTCAAGAACAGCAAAAGTAGCAAGAAGACACAATAGAATCCGAGCAAAAGTCGCCGGTACCTCTGAGATGCCTCGTCTTGCTGTTTTCCGTTCCAACAAAGCAATTTACGGACAAATTATAAATGATGATGCGGGCACCACACTCGTGGGTTTTTCTTCAGCAAAAGCAAAAGGTAAAACATTTTTGGCAAAGTCCATTGATGCAGGGAAAGAGATAGCAAAGCTTGCAATTGCAAAAGGAGTGAGTAAAGTTGTCTTTGACAGAGGAGGTTTCCTTTACACAGGCAAGGTCAAAGCATTTGCAGATGGCGCCAGAGAAGGCGGACTTAAATTTTAATAATTATGGAAGATAAAACAAACACAACAGCACAAGTCACAGCGACAGCTACTCCGGTAGTAAGGCCTGCTTTTCCTAAAACTTTTTCCTCAAGAGGTCCAAGACCGTTTGGAACTTTTGGTAGAAGTCCAACATCAAGAGATGGGCAAGGATCAGGACCAGGAGGTTTCCGAGGTAAAAATCCTAGAAAGGGTTTTACATCTCGCGATCCTAGAGCCAAACCAGAATTTGATCAAAAAATCTTAAACATTAGAAGAGTTACCAGAGTTACTTCAGGCGGAAAGAGACTCAACTTTAGCGTAGCTATGGTTGCCGGAAACAGAAAAGGTTCTGTCGGAGTAGGTACAGGAAAGGCCATTGATACATCTCTTGCAATTGAAAAAGCTCTCAGAAATGCAAAGAAAAATATGATTAAGCTCAATCTCGTAAAAAATAATTCCATCCCTCACATTGTAATGGCAAAATATTGTAGCGGAACAATTTCCATTATGCCAACTCCAGGAAAAGGTGTGACCGCAGGAAGTGCCGTCAAATATGTTATTGAGCTTGCTGGAATAAATGATGTCACCGCAAAAATTATTTCACCTTCAAAAAATAAATTGAATATGGCGAGAGCTACTATTGAAGCACTTTCTGCTTTTGCAAAAAAGAAAGGTGCTGTAGAAGCAAAGCCAGTTGTCGCAATGCCCGTGCCAGTAGAAGTTAATCCTAAATCAAAATAAGAATTTTGATCGGACAAGAAAATAAATAATATGCAAAAACACGATTTAAAAAGAAAAACAAAAAACAAAAAAGTTATCTCTGTCGGCAGAGGCGGTAAAAGAGGTAAAACATCTGGAAGAGGAGGAAAGGGTCAGACTGCTCGCGCTGGACACAAAGTTCGTCCAGAGATGAGAGATATGATCAAGAAACTTCCTAAACTTAGAGGGTATGCCTTTAAGACTATCAAACAGTTTTCAGTTTCTAATTTTAACATAGGAGATTTAAATGATATCTTTTCAAGTGGAGATGTAGTCAGCCCAAAAACTTTGGTGGACAACGGATTTTTGGAAATCTACAAAGGCAAAAAGCCAGCCGTAAAAATCTTGGCTGGAGGTGAGATTACCAAAAAATTAAAAATAGAAGGTTGTGCCATTTCAAAAGAAGCAAAAATTAAAATAGAAAAAGCAGGAGGAACAGTAAAATAAACCACTATGAATTTCTGGATTAAAATAAAAATGATTCTGGAAGATAAGACCTTGAGAAACCGAATCCTTTTTGTGCTCGGTGGTCTTTTGATATTCAGATTGCTTTCTGCCATTCCAATGCCGGGAATTGACTCATCTAAGCTTGCAACTTTCTTTTCAGGAAATCAATTTTTGGGTTTGATAGATGTTTTTTCTGGTGGAGGACTTAGCCGACTTTCCATCGTGATGCTTGGTGTCGGTCCTTACATTACTTCGTCCATTATTATGCAACTTTTGACGATGATGGTTCCAAAGATGAAAGAAATGTATCATGAGGAAGGGGAAGCAGGAAGAAAGAAATTCACTCAGTATTCACGACTTTTGACTGTTCCTATAGCTTTCATTCAGGGTTTTGCATATCTTTCCTTACTTTCAAAATCAGGTATGGTGCCAGCTCTCGGTTTTTTTGAAATGGTTACAAGTATTGCTATTGTCACTGCCGGTGCAATGTTTCTAATGTGGCTTGGTGAGATGATGACCGAATTTGGAATTGGAAATGGAACTTCAATAATTATTTTTGCAGGTATTGTCTCCAGATTGCCTTCTGATTTGAGTAGATTATATTTGACTTTTGACCCCGCACAAATACCAATGTATTTGGCATTTCTCGTGGTTGCAGTTATCGTTATTTTGGGCGTTGTCTATGTATCCGAAGCCGAAAGACCTATTCCCGTGACCTATGCAAAAAGGGTTCGAGGTTCTAACACTTCCGGTGGGGTTTCCACATATTTACCACTCAGAGTAAATCAGGCTGGAGTTATTCCAATTATTTTTGCACTTTCTATCGTTCTTTTCCCTCAAATGATTTCAAAATATTTTGCGACTGCTGCAAGTAGTGAAGTGATAAAGACCATCGCAAGCAACATTTATAATTTTCTTTCAAATAACTGGGTTTACGGTATATCATATTTTATTTTGGTATTTCTCTTTACATATTTTTACACAGCAGTCACCTTTGATCCAGAGTCCGTTTCCACAAATTTGCAAAAAAATGGTGCATTTATTCCGGGTGTAAGACCAGGTGCTTCCACTGCAGAATACCTCGGCAAAATTCTCACAAGAATAACTCTCGTTGGAGCAGTCTTTCTTGGTCTCATCGCTGTTCTTCCTATGGTTGTCCAAGGCGTAACTGGTATCAGTTCAATTGCAGTTGGCGGTACAGCACTTCTTATTGTTGTTTCTGTTGTCATTGATCTCATCAAAAAAGTGGAAGCACAGATTTCTATTCGAGAATACTAAGGCCAAAAAAACAAAAACTTGGACGTCGAACGTCCAAGTTTTTGTTTTTTTGGCCGTACTCTGTTATACTCTCTTTATGTTTAATATATTTAAAAAAGAAGCGGAAAACGATAAGCTTGGTCAAGCTTATATTTTTATTGGTAAATCAGGATGTGGGAAAGGCACCCAAGTTGAGCTTTTTAAGGCTAAATTGGCAGAAAAAGGTGAATCAAAGACTCTCCACCTTGAAACGGGAGCTTTTTTTAGAGAGTTTATAAAAGGAAATTCTTTTACTCAAGTACTATCCAGAAAAACTGTAGAAACTGGAGGGCTTATGCCTGGAGCTTTTGCAATGTGTCTTTGGGTCAATTATCTTGAGAAGTATTTTACCGGTAAAGAAGATTTACTTTTTGATGGTGCCCCAAGGAAACTTCAAGAGGCTGAGCTCCTTGATGGTGTGTTGAAATTTTACGGAATTGAAAAATATAAAGTTATCTATATGAATGTCAGTGATAAGTGGTCTCACGACAGACTTCTTGTCCGTGGCAGAAAAGATGATAGTGAAGAAGGAATTGCAAAAAGAATGGCTTGGTTTCAAAATGATGTGATGCCTTGCATAGAATTTTTCAAAAACAATCCAAATTGCCACTTTGTGGATGTAAACGGAGAACAAACAGTAGAAGCTGTCCGGACCGAAATTGCGAAGAAGGTTTTCATCGAATAATATGATTAAGTTAAAGACAGAGGAAGAAATAAAAATTCTGCGAGAAGGCGGAATCCGTTTGTCGTTTATTTTAAAAGAAGTCGCAAAAAAAGTTGCAGTAGGGGTAAGTGCAAAAGAGCTTGATGACCTCGCCTACAAACTTGCAACAGAAAATGGAGACGAGTCAGCTTTTTTAAATTACAAAGGAAGAGGCGATAGAAAATCATACCCAGCATCTCTTTGCGTTTCTATAAACGACGAAGTGGTCCACGGAATTCCCACCGAAGATAAAATAATAAAAGATGGAGACATTGTTTCTCTTGATATGGGACTTATTCACAAAGGTTTATTTACCGATTCGGCCATCACTGTGCCAGTAGGAAATGTGGATGAAGTCGGTATTAAACTTATAAATGTTACAAGAGAGGCACTTCGCGTCGCGATTGACTGCGCAAAAAAAGCAAAAAATATCGGTGACATCGGCTACGCCGTAGAAAGATTTGTAAAACCAACTCGTTTCGGAATTGTAGAAATTCTTTGCGGACACGGTGTCGGATATGCCGTGCACGAAGATCCTTTTATACCAAATTTTGGCAGGCGAGGTGATGGTGCAAAAATAGAAAAAGGTCTCGTGATTGCGATTGAGCCGATGGTAAACGAAGGGACTAAAGAAGTTTTTGAAGGCACTGACGGCTTCTCTTTTAAAACCCGTGACGGCAAAAGAAGCGCCCACTTTGAACACACAATTGCCTTTACGAAGGACGGGGTGGTGGTGATTACGGAATAAGTTTCTTTTTCATTTTCTAAATATAATGGTATAATTTCTCTTATATATGCCAGAAGGTTTTAACTTTGAAAAAGGAACAGCATTTAAAAATCCACAGGAGGAGTTGGATTTTTTGCGTGCGGAGGTTTTGAAGAGAGAAAAGGAGATGGAGAAAACCGGAGAGAAGATTGAGAGAGAAAAAATAATTTCAGAAAAAATTCACGCGTATGAAGATGCTCCGAAAAATGTTTTGCATAAAGATTATGCTATGCCAGCTGAGCATACGGATGCTATTGTCCTAGAACTTTCACCAGAAGAGCACGACAAGAAGATGGAAGAACTTGTAGCGATTCTTGCCGAAAAAGGAATGCTCAATACTTTATCTATTATTGAAAAAATGGGCGACCCGCACATTGAGGATGATTTTCACAGATTTCTCGTTCAGTATGTGAAAGCCGGTTTTGATATGAAAAAAGAAAAAAGCCCCGTTTTCAAAGCACTCTCAATGACCTTGTATGAAATTGATTTGCCTGTAAAAAATAAAGAGGATGAAAAAAGCGACGGTAAGCCAAGCAGGGAGCTTGTCTCAAAAATGGAACAGTTTTATAACGGGATGCTTAGTATTTCTTCCGCAAACGGGGTGGAATATTTTTCTATGGAGCTTGCCAATTCCAATCACAAAGAAGACATTATTTTTTACATTGCAATTCCGGATATGGCAAAGGGAATTTTTGAAAAGCATATTTTATCTATTTTCCCCGAAGCGCATCTTGCAGAAAGAAAAGACGATTACAATATTTTTAATGAATCCGGTTCCTCGGTCATTTCTGTGGCGAGACTCAAAGGTCATCCCATATTACCGATTGGGACTTTTGAAACTTTTGATCATGACCCGATGAATGTGATTATAAATAGCTTTTCTAAACTTTCAAAAGATACCGAAGGTGCGTCTATTCAAGTCATAGTAAAACCTTGCGGAGATAAATACAACAAAATTTACAGAAAAGGTTACAATGAATTGAATAAAGGCAAGAAACTATCAAAAGCAATCAAAGAAATGGAGTCAGGTTTTTGGAGTGAGGTTGTGAAGGTTTTTAAAACAGAAGAAAAACCAAAAGAAGACGCTCGTCCGGATGAAATTTCTATGACTCTCGTGAAGCAGAAAATTTCCACACCTATTTTTAAAACGAATATTAAAATTGCCGTGTCTGCAGGTTCCGAAGCTCGTGCGGAGTCAATTCTTGGCGAAATAGAATCGTCTTTCAATCAGTTCACTCTTCCGATGGGTAATTCTTTTGTTTGGAACAGGGTTACCGGACGGGCACTCACAAAAAGTTTTAGAAATTTTACTTTTAGAGTTTTTGATGAAGACCAAAACATTCCACTTGATTCTAAGGAAATCGCATCTCTGATGCATTTGCCAGATTTTTATTTTTCTGCCTCAAATCAGCTCAAGCAAGTAAAGTCCATTTCTGCACCGGCACCTCTAGGATTAGCGACTGGCGGTGTAATGCTCGGATACAATAAACACAGGGGAGTAGATACCGAAATCTGGATGACTCCAGAGGACAGGCTGCGACACTTCTATGTAATAGGTCAGACTGGTACAGGTAAGACGACATTACTCAAAAGTATGATTCGCCAAGATATTTTAAATGGCAATGGTGTTTGTATGATCGACCCGCACGGCTCTGATATTCAAGAGGTCCTTTCATATATTCCAAAAGAGCGCATAGAAGATGTAATTTATTTTGACCCAAGTAGTACAGACAGAGTGATGGCACTCAATATGCTTGAATATGATGTGAGCAAACCACAGCAAAAAACTTTTGTAGTTAACGAGCTTTTTAGTATTTTCCAAAAATTATATGGCGCTGTACCAGAATCAATGGGGCCAATGTTTGAACAATATTTTAGAAATGCCACGATGCTTGTAATTGAAGATCCAGAAACGGGTTGCACGCTTTTGGAAGTATCACGCGTGATGGCCAATAAAGAATTTAGAAAGATGAAACTTTCTCATTGCAAAAATCCTATCATTGTTCAATTCTGGACAGAGATTGCAGAAAAGGCTGGTGGGGAAGCGTCGCTTGCAAACATTGTGCCTTACATTGTCAGTAAGTTTGACGTATTTTTGGCGAACGAAATAATGCGACCTATTATTGCCCAAGAAAAATCATCCTTCAATTTCCGAGACATAATGGACAACAAAAAAATTCTTCTTGTAAACCTCGCAAAAGGAAAACTTGGCGATATCAACTCAAATCTTATCGGACTTATTATTGTAGGTAAACTTTTGATGTCTGCACTTTCTCGTGTGGATTCTTTCGGCGGAAAAGAGCTTCCTCCTTTTTATCTTTACATTGATGAGTTTCAAAATGTAACCACAGATTCTATTTCCACTATTCTTTCTGAGGCCAGAAAATATAAATTGTCTTTGACTGTCGCGCACCAATTTATCGCTCAGCTTCAAGAAAAAATCCGTGATTCCGTCTTCGGAAACGTTGGTTCTATGGCAGCATATCGTGTGAGTTCTGAGGACGCAGAATATTTGGAAAAACAATTTGGTCCGACTTTTTCAAAAAAAGATTTATCAAACATTGAAAATTACAATGCTTGTGTTAAGATGCTAAGCCGTGGTGTCCCACAGACGCCTTTCAGCATTTATGTTCCCAACCCTCCAAAGGGTGAAATGTCCTATATAAATGATATGAAAGAACTTTCATATTTGAAGTACGGCAGAGAAAGAGCCTTAGTGGAAGAAGAAATAATGTTGAAATACAAAAAGCCGGAGCCGGTAATTCCACCGCAGGCTTCACCAGAACCATTTAAAATTTAATAATTAATAAATAAAAGATGAAAACAGAAAAAACATTCGTAATAATAAAACCAGATGGCGTTCAGCGCTCACTCATAGGTGAGATAATCGGAAGATTTGAAAGAGTCGGGCTCAAACTCGTGGCAATGAAAATGGTTGTGCCTACGGAAGAAATAGTTGGAAGTCATTACACACTTGACCCAGCGTGGATTAAAAAAGTCGGTGAAAAATCAATCAAAGGGTACGAATCAAAAGGGCAAGTTCCTCCCTCAAAAGATCCAATTGAACTTGGCAACAGAGTTCTTGAAGTTTTGAAAAAATATTTTACAAGCGGGCCAGTAGTAGCAATGGTTTGGCAGGGAGCACACGCAGTTCCGGTTGTTAGAAAAATAGTTGGTGGGACAGAACCTTTGACTTCAGATGTTGGAACTATTCGTGGAGATTTTGTTCTTGATTCTTATCAAATGTCAGATACAGATGGTAGGGCAATCAGAAATGTCATTCACGCCTCAGGTTCCGTAGATGAAGCAAAAAATGAAATTGACCTTTGGTTTAAAAAAGAAAATATAATAAATTACAGATTGGTTCAGGATGCTATTTTGTATGATGTAAATCTGGATGGGCTTTTGGAATAAGACTAAATGCCAAGTGGACAGCAAAAAGACGAGGAAATTCCTCGTCTTTTTGCTGTCCACAGGTTTATCTTTAAAATGATGAGGAATTGCTTGACTTTATTTTTGTTTCCTATATACTCTTCACTACGCAGATATGTTAAAACAAAATCAATTTTTTAAGCGGGGAATATAGTAACTCTCTTAAAAGGGTTATCTGTATGAAACCGCAAAAGAAGCGGTTTTTGTTTTTTGCCGGATGAATGATGTTTGATAATAAAATTCTGTCATAATATCACCAATTTGTTACCGCAAGGTAACCTGTGGGTCTTTTATAGATATTATAGACAGGCAGGTTCGTCATCAATATGATGATGACGAAAAAATGTTTGTTGTGTGATTGATTTTACGCAACAGACCGAAAAAATAATTAACCCTAAAAAATTTTTACTATCGCATTTGCTAAAAAGCAAATGCATGGAAAATCTGAGAAGATTTTCTAATAGTAAAAACTTTAAAGGGTAAATAAATTGTGGTTTTTAAATTTCCTAATAGGAAATTTAAGAGCATATGGTGGATGCCTTGACTTAAAGAGGCGATGAAGGACGCAGTATGGCGGCGATACGCTTCGGGGAGGTGCCTAGCAACCTTTGATCCGGAGATTTCCGAATGGGGAAACCCTTCCGATTATGTCGGAAATCTTACACTTGATGTAAGATGCGCACCCAGGGAAGTAAAACATTTCAGTACCTGGTGGAAAAGAAAACAATGCTACGCAAGTAGCAACATTTCCTGAATAGTGGCGAGCGAAAAGGAAATAGCCCAAACCGATTACGAACTTTGTGCAGAACAGAAAACTGGATTCCCGTCTTCACGGGAATGACAGTCGTTGTGTATAAAGTTCGTAATCGGGGTAGTAAGACAATAACGTTATATTTATATAAGAAAAGTTACAAAATATTTTGTTAGCGGAATCCACTGGGAAGTGGAACCCTAGGGGGTAATAGTCCCGTACGCGAAAATAAAATATCTTTTCTGTTGTTGTTCTTGAGTATCTCAAGACACGAATGGCTTGAGAGAATCTGCCGGAACTAACCGGTAAGGCTAAATACTCTTTAAGATCGATAGTGAACTAGTACCGTGAGGGAAAGGTGAAAAGTAGCCCGGTGAGGGCGATGAAATAGACCTGAAACCATATGCTTACAAGGAGTCGGAGCGGGCTGGACATTGTGTCTAACTTGCAAAGATTTAAATTATTATTTTTTGGTACGCGAAAATTTCTAGCAAGAAATTTTCGCGTGCTAAAAAATTATTTAACTTTTTGCAAAATTGTTAGTCATAGTGTCCAGTCCGTCACGGCGTGCCTATTGAAGAATGAGCCAACGAGTTGATGTATGAAGCGGGCTAAGCCCTTTGCCGGGTGGAGCCATAGCGAAAGCGAGTATGAATAGTGCGTTTGTTTTATACATCAGACCCGAAACCAGAGCGAGCTTGTCTTGAGCAGGATGAACCTTTGAGAAATCAAAGGGGAGGTCCGAACCGTTGAGCCGTGCAAAACTCTCGGATGACTTGAGATAAGAAGTGAAAAGCTAATCGAGCCTGGTAATAGCTGGTTCTCTCCGAAATAGCTTTTGGGCTAGCGTCAGATGTACCTTCTAGGGGTAGAGCACTGGAAGGTCTCGACAGGTGGAAACATCGCGAGACCTATCAAACTCCGAATACTAGAAATTAATTATCTGGCAGTTAGACTGTGGAGGCTAAGCCCCATGGTCAAAAGGGAAACAGCCCGCATCTCTATTTAAGGTCCCTAAATCTACACTAAGTGTACTTAAGGTGGTGTTTTTTCTCAGACAGCAAGGAGGTTGGCTTAGAGGCAGCCATCCTTTAAAGATAGCGTAACAGCTCACTTGCTAAGAGATTTCGCGCCGCAGATAATCGGGGCTAAGTGTGGTACCGAAACTGAGGACTGTATTTTACTTCGGTAAAATGTAGTGGTAGGAGAGTATTCCAATCTGCAATGAAGCCAAAGAGGTGACTCATGGTGGAGCGATTGGAAGTAAGAATGTTGGCACAAGTAACCGCAATGCAGGTGAGAATCCTGCACGCCGAAAAACCAAGGTTTCCTTCGCGATGGTAATCAGCGAAGGGTTAGTCGGTCCTAAGGGGATGGCGATAGCCGAACCCGATGGGCATATGGTTAATATTCCATAACTTTTGTGTATTGCGATGAGTTGACGGAATTTAGTATGTTTGGCACATTATCGGATTTGTGTCCGTGTTGTCAGGGTGATGTCTAGGAAAATCCGGATGTCTTTCTTTAATGATAAATCCAAGCAAAGCGGAAATTCTGCACTTCGGTGCGGGAGATCAAACAAAGCAGATTTCCAAGAAAATTCTCTAAGCATAAATACATAAAAACCGTACCGCAAACCGACACAGGTGGTTTGCTCGAGTAGAGTAAGGCGAACGAGTGATAGATCTTCAAGGAACTCGGCAAAGAAGCAGCCGTAAGTTCGCAATAAGGCTTGCCTCTCGCAAGAGAGGCCGCAGCTAAAGATTTCCTGCTAACTGTTTAACAAAAACACAGCTCCCTGCGAACTCGTAAGAGGATGTATAGGGGGTGACACTTGACCAATGCCAGAAGGTCAACCGGCGACGTTGTATGAATCGCAAGATTTATATGGTGATTGTCGTAAGCCCTGGTGAATGTCGGCCGTAACTATAACGGTCCTAAGGTTCTCAACTTATTTTATAATGAGTTGAGAAGGACTGGGACTGTTAAAATTATCGGTCTTGATAAACAAAATAATAAATTACATTAAAGCTACCTAATACATAGTAATATGTATTTAGTCCAAACATAGTTAACTAGAGACCAACGCTATGCATCCGATCTCAGCAATGAGAGGATGAAGATAGAGTCCAACCCTAAGGAATGGTCGAGCGAAATTCCTTGTCAGGTAAGTTCTGACGTGCTTGAATAGTGTAATGAGTGGGAAACTGTCTCGAAGATCAGCTCGGTGAAAATGCAATACCGGTGAAGATGCCGGTTACCTGCAGTTAGACGAAAAGACCCTAGAAGCTTTACTGCAACTTGATATTGAGTATATGTTTTGGATGCGTAGCGTAGACGGGAGGATTTGAAGTTTTTCTTTCGGGGGAAATGGATCCGCAAGTGAAATACCGTTCTTTTTGAATATATATTCTAATCTGTGCGTAAAAACCGCATAGAAACAGTATCTGGTGGGTAGTTTTAGTGGGGCGCTATCCTTCGGGATATAACCAAATTTTGGTTGTGTCTCGAAGCCGTTGCGCCCCCAGAGGAGTTCACCTCAAAACAAATAAAAAAGGGGGACCATAGTGAGTAATCATTATGAGAAAAGTTGGTAATATCGGTAGACATCTTATGTTACAATAAGACAATACCGAGGGAAACCGCAAGGTACCCGTAGAGACTATAACCCAACCATCTTAAAAAAGATGATGATATAGTCCGATCTTTATGGCGACATAAAGCTTGCGTCGTAAGCAAGAACCATGAATACAAAAGAAATTAGAGACTATAAAGCAAATCTCAAACTTTCTGAAACACAGAAATCAATTTTATTTGGCACTTTGCTAGGTGATGGACATTTAGAGACACAAGATAATGGTAAAACATATCGTCTCAAGATAGAACATTCAACCAAGCAAAATGATTATACCGATTGGTTACATAATCAGCTGAAAGAATGGATTAGAGGTGGAGTATATAAGAAAAACAAAAAGAATCGAGAATATGTTGGTTTTACCACTTATTCTCATAAGGAATTCAGAGCTTATGCAGAATTATTTTACGATAATTTTGGTAAAAAAAGAATCCCTAAAATATTCAGAGAATTAATTGATCCTTTATCATTAGCCATTTGGTTTATGGATGATGGATCGTTAAAATCTTTAAGGCACAGAACTTATATAATTCATTCACTTGGTTTTCAGAGGAAAGATTTGGAATTAGTCCAAGATTCATTATTGAAAAAGTTTAATATTGAATCAAGTCTTCATAAACAAAAAGGAAAATATTTGAGAATATATATCCTATCAAAATCAGCAGAAATGTTTGAAAATTTGATAATGAAATATGTCTCTATTATTCCATCTATGAAGCATAAAATGGTTAACAAAATGCCTAAAAAGTAACGGAGGAGCCTATTAAGGTTAGCTAACCGCGAATGGAAACCGTGGTGATAGTGTATTGGCACAAGCTAGCTTGACTGTGAGATTTACACATCAAACAGGTGCGAAAGCAGAGCAAAGTGAACCGACCATTCGCATTAGATGCGATGGGAGATTATCGGACAAAAGCTACTCTAGGGATAACAGGCTAGTTCCGCCTAAGAGTTCATATCGACGGCGGAGTTCGGCACCTCGATAAACACCGAATGTCGAGGTTATAAATCAGCTCATAACGGAGAACGCCATAATCGCGAAAGTATATCTGAGATGGTATACTAAAATTATGGTCAACACCGTGGGAAGTTATGAAAAAAATAAACATTGGACTAGGAAATGGTCAGCTTTTAAAAGCAAAACTGAAAATTCTTTTCTAAATCCTATACAAAAATCCTTATTAATTGGATCAATGTTAGGAGATGGAACCATGAGAATGGGAAAGAATGCGACGAATGCAAATTTTAAAGTTGATCACGGTCTCAAGCAAAAAGAATATGTTTTCTGGAAATACGAGATTTTAAAAAATTTCGTACCTACTCCACCCAAACTTAGTTATCGCACAAATTTAAATGGTGTGCGATACGAAAAGTCCTGGTGGTTTAGAACAGTAAGACATCCATTATTAACCGATATTTATTATTGGTTTTATAAAACAAAGTCATATAGATGTGGGACAAAAATTGTTCCATTAGATTTGTGTGATTTTTTGGATCCGCTGGCCATGGCCGTGTGGATTATGGATGACGGTTCATATTCAAGAAAAAGGCTTGATATCAGCACCTATTCCTTCACTTTACAAGAAGTTAAATTTCTTTGCTTAATTATTAAGAAGAAATTTAAGATAAACATGTTGTATCATATGGATAGAGATAAAGGCTATCGAATGTATGCAAATATGTTGGAAACAAAAAAACTTGTAGACCTGATAAAACCATATATCATTCAAACAATGATGTATAAAACAGGAAATATCATAACCCCGTAACGACTGAATTTATCACTAAATGTTTAGTGATAATGAAGATAGTAAGCAATTACTATAAAACGCTGGTATTTTAGATGGTATCTAAAATAAAGGTATAGTCTATTCCACTAGTAATAGTGGCCGTGTGGTAGGAATACTACACATAAGTAATATGGTCGGCTCATCTTATCCTGGGGGTGGAGAAGCTCCCAAGGGTATGGCTGTTCGCCATTTAAAAAGATACGCGAGCTGGGTTCAAACCGTATAGAAGTCAAATTTTGACTTTTTTACAGTTTGAATCCCACGAGAGAATAATTATTTTCGTTTAGAAAATTTACCCATTCAAATTTTTAATTCATATTTAAAATTTGTGTGGGCGATAATGATAGATAAGAGAAACAATCAAATCACGGCGGCTATTATTTTTTAAATAATAGACCAAGCTGATTTATATCGGTGGAGTCCATTTAAAAGTGGATAATACCGAGGGAAGTTTGTGAATTTTGTTGAGGAAAAATGTGGGGGAATTCGATTATCCCAAGTGGATCGCACGGTAATGCGTGGAGCACCACTTGGAGCGGCGCAAGTTCGGCTTGGCCATCGTAATTCCCTCACTTCAATTAAGAGAAAGAGACGTGTGGTTTCTGGACGCATAGTTGCCAATACTAGGGACTGATTCGTTTGGCCCTTTCGGGGGTCGGCGAAGGTACCATAAATTAAAAAAAGGCGACGATCTGCGTTCTTACGAGGTCCAAACCCTCGCACACGTTTCCTTAATGTTCTTTTCAGCAAGTGTGGGGTGGTAGCTCAAGGTTGGGGAAATCCCTGGCCAGGAAGAGTGCGAAGATGGCATCTTCGAGGTTGCAGGTTCAACTCCTGCCCATCCCACCAAACCTTACAATCGTGTAAGGTCTTCAACAAAATTCATAAACACCCGTAGAGACTAAATATCAGCAGTTATGAAAGCAATTTCATAATGAAGCTATAGTCCATTGCAACGAGTAATCGTTGGTAACAAGCGTGAGACAGGTTGGTCTCCTATCTACTGCAGGCGTTGATTTTTGAGGGGATTTGTTTTTAGTAAAATTTTGCTACTTCAGAGAGTAATCTCTGATGACAAAGTGGCTAATAACGGTGAAATCTAGTTTTAATCTGGATCTGTTGATAACTATTATTGGATAGGTCGTCCAATATGTAGTACAATGGTATCAATTATGATACTTGAGGACCAGAAAAAAATAGACAATACCGTGGGAAGTCGATCTAGGATTAATCTAGCTTATATAGCAGGTTTTCTTGATGGCGATGGAAGTGTAATGCTTCAAGTTAAGAAAAGACCGGATGGTAAAAATAAATTTAGGTTTATGGCTACTATCTGTTTTTATCAAGACACTCGTCATGAGAGAGATCTGTATTGGATTAGAAAAGTTTTCGGAATTGGTTATATATCAAAAAGAAATGATGGTATGACTGAACTCCGAATAAATGGATATTCTCAGGTTGAGAATATTATTACATTGCTTTATCCTTTTGTGAGATTTAAAAAATCTCAATGTAAAAGTTTGTTGAAAGCGTGCAAAATACTTTCTAGTACAAAATATAAGTTATTAAAAGAAAAGCAATTAAGAAAAGTCGTTAAATATATTTTGGAAATACAAAACCAGAATTATGTTACAAAACGAAAGAAAACTGAAGAAGAATTGCTTAAAATCATAGGTTTGACCCCGTAACGACTTGTTCATTTATAAATGAACAGACTTGCATATAGAGGAATCGTTTCTCTGAAAACGACAGCTTATGCCTGTAATACGCCAACATCCAAGTTTCAAGGTGAAGATGGATGAAGATATAGTCTGCGCTCCTAGTGATAGGGGAACATCAGCCAACAAAAGTTGGTTAGATATAAGCGACGAGAGGACCAAAATGAACGTACCTCTGGTGTGTCTGCTGTCCTGCCAAGGGCATCGCAGAGTAGCTATGTATGGAACGGATAAACTCTGAAAGCATCTAAGAGTGAAGCCGTCCCCAAGATTAGAAATCGTTATGAGACTCCTGGGAGATGACCAGGTTGATAGGTTGTAGCTGTAAGCACAGTGATGTGTTGAGGCGAGCAATACTAATTCGTCCATTCTTATTAGGAAATTTAAAAATCCAATTTGTATTATTTTTTTCGGTCTGCTGTGTGAAATTAATTATGTGGTTAAAATACCATTTATTTTCACAAGAAGTTTTTCTATAGATTAAGTATTGAGTTTTTAGTTCTGGTGGTTCGTCGCAGAGGTCACACCTGATCTCATTCCGAACTCAGAAGTTAAGCTCTGTTGAGGCGATGATAGTCCTTATGGGGCGAAAGTAGCTAGCCGCCGGAACTAAGAACTTAATCTAAAATAACACCAAATGCAAAAATGGTGTTTTTGATTTTGTCGCAGAATGTCCCGACTTACCAAGCTCAGAAGTTCCTCACAGATAATTTTCTGCTGAAAATTTCTGCGAACCCGTCTCGCACCGTCGTGCTCCGACTTTAAAGTTGGGTCCCATCCCAACTTTAACTCAGTTGAGGCGATGATAGTCCTTATGGGGTGAGTTTGGGATGGAACCCAAACGCAAGACCGGAGCGCGACGGCGCGAGGTAGGGCTGAAAGATTTTTTAGCAAAAAAATACTTTTGGCAAAGTAGCTAGCCGCCGGAACTAAACGTTTAATTTTTTAGAAAAAACCGCCCCCGAAATCTGATTTCGGGGGCGGTTTTGCCTTTGGTTTTTTGTTTAACTTTGCTATAATACTTTTATGTCTTGGGCAACCAGAAGAAAAGCAACATATCTTGGAACAATAATTTTGATTCTTGTTTTGGTTGTTATTGCTATTTCTTATTCCATTTTTTATAAAAAGGCGAGTTGCACGGATGGTATTCAGAATCAAAACGAAGCAGGAATTGATTGCGGAGGACCATGTCAGAATCTTTGCCGAGCAAGCTATGTTTCCCCAAACCTTCTTTGGACCGCAAAATCAAAAATAAAATCCACTGGACTTTACAGTGTCCTCGCATATCTTGAAAATCCAAACATTGGCGTGGGTTCCGGACCTGTCGGATATGATTTTCGGGTCTATGATAAAAACAGAATTTTGCTTGGAGAAAAAGTTGGCAAAACTACAATCCCATCAAACAAAAATTTTGCTGTCTTTGAAGATAATTTAAATTTAAATGATAAAGTTCCTGTAAATGTTGATTTTATTTTTACGCAAGCTATTCCTTGGCAGAAAATACAGAGTAAAGAGGAGTTTATCACGATTTCTTCGAAAGTAATGTCAAATACAGATACCAAGCCAAGATTGGATGTTGTTGTAAAAAACACATCTCTTTCTACTATTTCCAATATTGAACTCGTCGGAATTCTTTATGATTCAAATGATAATGCCATCGCTTTTTCTAAAACAAAAATAGATCAGATTGCAGGGCAGGGGCAGGGAACCGCGGTATTTACTTGGCCCGAACCTTTCGGGAAAAATATTTACAGAATAGAAGTCGTGGCAAAAGTCCTTTCCTCTAGCAATTAATCCGATATGAATGTAAGTATTTTCAAAAAGCCACTACCATTAATAGGTAAGGTTGATATTGATTGGATTTTGTTTTTTTCTGCCTTTTGTATTTCTGTGCTCGGACTTTTGACAATGAATTCTTTTACCGGTGACAGCAGTTTCTTTTTTAAACAAACACTTTGGCTCATTGTCGCAACCCTCGCATTTTTTTTCTTTAGTTTTTTTGATTTCAGATTTTTGAGAAAAACGAGTGTCGTGGTCACTATTTTTGTTTTTTCTTTTTTCTTGTTGCTTGCCTTGTTTGCTGTCGGAAAAGTTTCAAAAGGCGCGGAAAGCTGGTTTAACTTTGGTTCTTTTGCTTTTCAACCAGTTGAATTTGTAAAGCTCGCCCTCATCATTCTCTTTGCAAAATATTTTTCCAGAAGACATATTGAAATTGCAAATATTCGCCACATTATTGTTTCTGGATTTTATGCTTTTGTCGTTTTTGCCCTTGTTCTATTTCAGCCGGATTTTGGTTCTGCTCTCGTCATACTTTTGATTTGGCTTGGAATGATTTTGGTTTCTGGTGTCTCAAAAAAACATTTATTTATTGTTTTTGCTCTCGGTATGCTTGCCTTCGGCGTGCTTTGGGGATTTGTCCTGCAGGATTATCAGAAACAAAGGGTCATAAACTTTATTCATCCTCTCGCCGATATTCGTGGAGCAGGATACAGCGCGTATCAGTCCACTATTGCTGTGGGTTCTGGACAAATGCTTGGTAAGGGCGTTGGTTACGGCACTCAATCCAAACTCCAATTTTTGCCAGAATATCACACCGACTTTATTTTTGCCGCGTTTGCGGAAGAGTGGGGTTTTGTTGGAGTGATAATTTTGTTTGGACTTTTTGGCACGCTCTTAGCACGACTATTATTTAATTCTTATTATGGTGCAACAAATTTTGAAATACTTTTCGGGCTTGGTCTTGCTATTTTATTTATAAGTCACTTCATCGTAAATGTCGGAATGAATATAGGCCTGATGCCTGTCACGGGTATTACTTTCCCGTTTATGAGCTACGGTGGTACAAATCTTTTAATATCTTTTTCTTGTCTTGGAATTTTAATGGGTATGCGAAAATACCGCAGAGCTACTCACCGAGATGTAATGAGCAATGAATTTTTGGGGCTTTAGGTTATCCGTTTAAATTAATACTATAGTAACAAGCCTTAATAAGGGGTTCTAGTATCAGGATAAAATATCGTCTTACATCCATCAGCACAATTACCTCCAATAATTTGATAATTACCACACCATGAATCTTGGTGTGAACTATTTAGTGGATTTTCAAGGTTTGTACCGAGTATATAGCATTGTTGGTTTGAGTAAGGAGTAAAGTATGCTTCGGCTCTGCAATTCGATGGTCCAGAAGAAAGGTAACTTCCCCCTGTACAAGCGCCATCTCGAGATGGATCTTGTGGTAAAGAAGAAATATACTTTCCACCTACGATTGCATCATAAAATTCTGTATCCGAAGTCTCCCATTTAATCTCACCTGTTTGATTCATCGCCGCAACCCTGCCTGAAGTCCCCCAATCATGTAATTTTGGGTATTGGCCGTTGACGCTGTAATACATCTCTAAAGCATTTCTTAACTGAATTAATGATTGGATGCGTTGTGAATCTCTAGCTTTAGCTCTAGCGGTATTCATTGCTGATAAAACAATAGAAGAAAGCATCCCAATAATAGAAATAACTACAAGAAGCTCTATTAATGTGAACCCATTTTTTTTCATAATTATTTTATAGCGAAATAAATTGCGACAGCGATACAAACGATAGAGATGATGACCATCACTACATTTGCACCTTTTTGATCTTTTACCAAACCTGTTTTCATAACAAGTTTTGTAATAAAAGACTCGCTGTTTTCTGGCTTTCTCATTTCGTCTATTTTATACTCCTCAAATTCTACATCTGACATACAAGTATTATATAATCTTTTAAAAAACGACGCAACCATTTTTCCATTGCAAAAAAGTCAAAAATGTTTATACTACTACAATATGATTAAAAGAAGATTTATAGCCATTGCACTGCTTATCGGTGCCTTTATTATTGGGTATTTTGTTTATTCTACGGAGATTTCAGGTTCACACAAGTTCAAGCTCGGACTTGATTTAAACGGTGGAACAGAGCTCGTCTACAAAGCTGATTTGTCAAAAGTAAATCAAGTGGATATTTCCGCTTCTATGAATACTTTGAGAGATGTCATTGAAAGAAGAGTAAATACTTTTGGTGTTTCTGAAGCGACCGTGCGACTAGAAAGAGTGGGTCTTACTGGAAGTGCCAGTGAAGAGCGACTTGTGGTGGAACTTCCAGGGGTTACAGATACAGACAAAGCAATTCAAATGATTGGAGAGACACCTGTTTTGGAATTTAAATTACTTTCAAAAACGGCGACGACAACTGGCAACTTAAATATAAGTGCAAGCTCAACTGATTTTCTAGACACGGGACTTACCGGAAGATTTTTGCAACATTCGGAACTCACTTTTGATAATAACACTGGCGCTGCGATGGTTTCTATGCAATTTAATAATGAGGGCTCAACTCTTTTTGCAAAAATTACAAAAGAAAATGTTGGCAGAGTTCTTGCGATTTTTCTTGACGGAGATGTAAAGTCAAAGCCGACAATCAAAGAAGAAATCAATGGTGGAAAAGCTGTCATCTCTGGAAACTTCAATGGTTCGGCTGGACTCAAAGAAGCAAAAGCTTTGGTAAGTAATTTAAATTTGGGTGCATTACCTGTTCCAATCAATCTTATCAGCACTCAAACAATCGGTGCATCTCTCGGTGCAGATGCGGTAAATAAAGCACTTTTTGCTGGTATTTGGGCATTTATAATTATCGCTCTTTTCTTGATCATCTGGTACAGATTGCCAGGGCTTCTCGCTGTGATTGCTCTTCTTGCTTACATCGCTATCAACCTTGCAATTTATAAACTTTTGCCAGTTACTCTCACATCAGCTGGTATCGCAGGATTTATTCTTTCTATCGGTATGGCCGTGGACGCAAACATTCTTATTTTTGAAAGATTGAAAGAAGAATTAAAGAGAGGAAGGGAAGTGGAAGATGCTGTGAAAGAAGGTTTTCACAGAGCTTGGACTTCTATCAGAGATAGTAATACTTCAAGTATCATCACTGCAATTATTTTGTTTATGTTCTCCAGCACTTCTGTTGTAAAAGGTTTTGCACTTGTTTTCCTTATCGGTGTTATTACTTCGGCATTTACTGCCATTACGCTTTCCAGATCATTCTTGCTTGCCATCAAACACGACAATGCCGGAAAGGTCCTGAAGTTTTTACTAGGTGGAAAGTTTAAAGGCGAGAAAATCGCAGAAAATAAATAATATGAACATTGTAAAATACAGAAAAATATTTTATTGGATTTCAGGAATTTTGTTTGTGACTGCAATTGCTTCAATTTCTATTTGGGGATTAAAACTCGGAATTGATTTTGAAGGTGGCACATCCATAGAAGTAGAATACACAAATGCAAGACCAGACACTTCTGCACTTTCCGCAAAGTTAGACGCTCTTACTTTAGACCCAGCAATAAAAGGCTTTTACACTATCACACCTTACGGCGCAAACGGTTATCAGATAAAAATGAGAAATGTTACCGAGCCAGAAAAGAAAATCGTCGTCGCCTCGCTTTCGGAAGCCTCAAGCTCGGCGACCCTCGCCGGCTTCAGCTCTATCGGCCCAGTCCTCGGACAAGAAGCAGAAACAAAATCAATGACTTCAATTATTCTTGTTGTGATTGCTATCGTCCTCTTTATTACATTTGCTTTCCGAAAAGTTTCCGAGCCGGTATCTTCTTGGAAATATGGTTTGATTACTATTGTCGCACTTCTTCACGACGTCATATTGCCAACAGGTATTTTTGCAATACTCGGACATTTTGCAGGATATGAAGTGGACACACTTTTTGTCACGGCAGTTTTGGTTATTCTTGGTTTCTCCGTTCACGACACAATCGTCGTCTTTGACAGAGTGAGAGAAAATCTAAAATTAAATAGAGAAAATAGAAATGCAAAAACATTTGAGACAGTTGTAGGGGAGAGTATTAACCAAACAATTGTCAGGTCCGTGAACACTTCTCTCACCACAATGCTTGCGGTCCTCGCCGTTTACTTCCTCGGCCCAGACACCACTCGACACTTTGCCCTTACCTTGGTTATTGGTATATTCTTTGGAACTTATTCTTCAATTTTTATTGCATCAAACCTATTAGTTACTGTTGAAAAGTGGCAGAAGAAGGGGTAGAATAGAAATATGGAAGCAATTGAAACACTCGAGTCAGAATATAGACCGACCTTTAGAAAAGACCAATTGTCGGTAATTTCGTCTGGGTATGATAATTTTTCTATAGGAATTGTGGATCATTTCAATAGACTATCTACAGAGATGCCACTTGTTACAATAAAAAATGTTCCTGGTTTTTCTATTAGCGATCAGGTTCTTGATAATATAAAAATGTCCATAGAAGGTAAGAGATTGGATTTTCCCGAATTTAAAAAAGTGGTTTTGGAAACGGTAGGTATTCTTTTTGATGGTAAGGCAGTGGCTTCTTTTGCTAATGAGGGTTCTATTGATAAAGCTATTGAATGTATGGATAACCAATCATTTGAAACGGCTCTGGATAGCGGGGAAGAAGTCTTCCGTGGAGTTTGTGATATTTTTAATTTAAATAGGTTTCAGACTGCGGAGTTACTAAAAGAGTTACGAGGGAAGCTAGGCAAATAGTGTCAAGCACCATTGAGAAATAAGCCTAAAATTTCGCTTGACTTCTCTTTCGCTATGAGTATAATAGACCCCACTGCTTGATATCACCTCTATGGGTGATTTTTAAGTCAGTAAAAAACAAGTTCGTTGACATATTTGAAATAATTCCAACACGGTTATAGTGTAACTGGAGTTGGAGAGCCCCAGTAGTAGAGCATAGCTCACTACGGGGCGAGAACATATTAGTAAATATGTGCAAGTTAATGTTCTAAATATTTTTATATGTATTTAGAACTCGTCTATAACCCCAGTAGTAGAAATAGGAATTTCACTACGGGGTAAAATTAATATAAAATAATTCACATACAAAATAGTAGCAAGTTTTGTATGTAGAGAGCTAGGTCAGAAAGAATTTTTTCAAAAGTTAAAGTTATTATTTTTTCTTTTGTTCCGTTCTTTTTTAGTAGAGTTTGATCCTAGCTCAGGATGAACGCTGGCGGCGTGGATAGGGCATGCAAGTCAAGGGGGTCCGCAAGGACAACCGGCAGACGAGATAGTATAAAGTAGGTAACGAACCTCTAAGTCAGGAATAGCTTATCGAAAGATAAGGTAATACTTGATAGCCCGTGTGTGAACTTTGAACGCAAATTATTTTTCAAAAAATAAAATTTGTTTTTAAAGTTAACATACGGTAAAGATTTATCGCTTAGAGATCGGCCTGCTCGGTATCAGCTAGTTGGTAAGGTAATGGCTTACCAAGGCAATGACACCTAGGGGGAGTGAGAGCTCGATCCCCATCGATGGAACTGAGACACGGTCCATACACCTACGGGTGGCTGCAGTCGAGAATATTCCGCAATGGGCGAAAGCCTGACGGAGCGACGCCGCGTGCAGGATGAAGTCCTTCGGGATGTAAACTGCTTTTGCGAACTAGTAAGTTATTGAACAGTTCGAGAATAAGAGGTTGCTAAACTCGTGCCAGCAGCAGCGGTAATACGAGTGCCTCAAGCGTTATCCGGAATTATTGGGCGTAAAGGGTGTGTAGGTTGTTTTGTTAGTCTTTTGTTAAATTCTTCGGCTCAACCGGGGACCTGCAAGAGAAACGGCAAGACTTTAGAGGGTGCGAGGGGTCTGTGGAACTCTAGGTGTAGCGGTGAAATGCGTTGATATCTAGGGGAACACCAAAAGCGAAGGCAGCAGACTGGAGCATTCCTGACACTGAAACACGAAAGCGTGGGTAGCGAATGGGATTAGATACCCCAGTAGTCCACGCCCTAAACTATCTTCTCTAGGTTTTCGGAGTATCGACCCTCTGAGAGCCACAGCTAACGCGTTAAGAGAAGCGCCTGGGTAGTACGATCGCAAGATTAAAACTCAAAGGAATAGACGGGGACTTGCACAAGCGGAGGATCATGTGGTTTAATTCGATGGTAAACGAAGAACCTTACCAAGATTGGAAATCTAGCTGAAGAATAGTAGAAATATTATTCGTCTCACAAGGACAGCTAGACAGGTGATGCATGGCCGTCGTCAGTTCGTGGTTTGAATTGTTCCCTTAAGTGGGGTAACGAACGCAACCCTCGTTGTCTGTTATATTTGTCAGACGAGACTGCCCCCGCATTTGAGCACAAGCGAAAGCTTGCGAGCAGGTGCGGGGGAGGAAGGCGAGGATGACGCCAGGTCAGCATGTCCCTTTGATATCTTGGGCTACACACGTGATACAATGGACACTACAACGGGATGCGACGAGGAAACTCTGAGCTAATCCTTCAAAAGTGTTCTAAGTTCGGATTGAGGGCTGCAACTCGCCCTCATGAAGCTGGATTCGCTAGTAATCACAGGTCAGCTATACTGTGGTGAATACGTTCTCAAGTCTTGTACTCACAATAAAAGCGCGCAGCAGGTTATATTTCTAGATGGTTCAAATCCATCCTATTATTAAAATAATAGTAGCCGACAGATAGTTAAATATCGCGAGGTGTTTAGCGGAGGATCTTTAGGCAAAATACAGCCCTTACAAAAAAAGCGAGAATTGAACTATGAAAAAGAAGGCGGTGAGCATAGTGAAAATTCAAAAAAAATCGCGTAGGGGATGCATGGAACAGAAATATAATTTACCTGTGGAGATCTGACATTGTTACTTTACAAAATGTAAAGTATAATTAACTTACGCAGCGTCAGAAGTCAGCTGAGTCATAGTAACCCTATTTAAATAGGTGAAGGACTCACTCAAATGCAAAATTTTAAACCAGATTACATTTTAGGTTTAGTCGATGGTGAAGGAAGCTTCACTGTATATATTCGTGATCCGGATATTTCTAAAGATGTTAAAAGAAGAGTGGTTGTAGAACCAAAGTTTTACATCAAACTCATTGAACGCGACAAGGAAATACTGGAATCTCTGAAACAATATTTTGGTTGTGGAAGTGTGTATTTTCAAAAAGATACACGGCCCAATCATCAAAATTGTTACAGATACGAAGTCTACAATCGGCAGGATTTAGAAAAGGTAATCATTCCATTTTTCAAAAAAAAGGTTGAAGTTTGTAAGCAAAAGTTACGACTTCAAAATATTTTGTGAGATTATGGAGCAAATTTCTGAAGGTAAACATCTTACAGAAGTTGGATTAAGAAAATTGTTTAAATTAAAACAATTAATGCATTAGAGCTCGCGTAGTGCGGGAAAACCGCTCGCTACGTCGTCTGGTATCGTGACTGATACTGGAGCTAGAACAGTAATGTTTTAGGGGAACTTCAATTCAATTAGTTAATTGAAGAAAATCGCCCGTCAACTCAAGGGAGCCAGGAATACCCGAAGTTCCCCTTTATGGGGGCCTACGGTAAGTTTGGTGACAGGGAGTAAGTCGTAACAAGGCACGGGTAGCGGAAGCTGCTCGTGGATTATTTCAAATGAAAACCGTCAAACATATGTCTTCGGATGTGTGTTTGACTTATTGAGTCGGTTTTCAATGCCTCAATTGAGCATTGAAAGGTTTGCTTGAACTTTAAACAAGAGGACAGATTGGAAAGACAGTCACAAAGGTTCAATTAATTTTGAACCGGAGAACGGAACAAAAGAAAGAATAATAAATCAAAGAAAAAAGCCCCGCGAATAGGAATTCGCGGGGCCTTTTTCTTATCCATTTTCCCCTTATTCCTAGCCCTATTATTTGTGCTTGACAAAAAACTAGGATATGCTATACTTGACAGTGGAAGTTTAGGTTTGGATTTGATTTCAACCTTTGAAAGGAAAAAAATGAGTGCAACAATTCGGCTGAAACGGGTGGAGAACGAAATAAATGACATACAGAATTTGTTGAAGCAGATGAATCGCCATCTTGCCTTGAGGAAGTTCCTCATCTGGGCAAAGCCGATCATCTGGGCGGCCTCGCTCACGGTTATAATTTCCGTGGCGATTCTCGTCGCGTTGGACTGGGCCTTTCCCCCAATCGTTGGTTGGGGAGGCATCTGCAAGTTGTTCGGCGGTTGATACCTTATGGTATCATCAGGCCCACAGAGCGTCACGGACTTCGGTTTGTGGCGCTCTTTTTTTTTATATAAACTATGCTAGTATGATTAGTAGATCTTGTACCTAAAATTTGACGAGAAAGAAAGGATAAAAGTATGAGTCAAAAACATAATCCTTTTTGGCGATACTCATGGGAGGACGGCCTTGATGCCGCAAGCAGAATGCTTGAGCAGGCAGTAACTTCTCAGTTTCCCTGCAATTTTGCACTTCTACCGTGGTGCCACATTGTAGTGAAAAATCGGCTTGAGATATTTATCGCGTATATTCTGCGGTTTGTTCTTTCGGTATTTTTTGCAACGATCCTTTTTTTTCTTTTGGCGACATTAGGATCGTATGTCATTCTGGATTATCTTTCGTAACACTCCGTCGTGGCACCTGCCTCGACGGATTTTTCATTTGTATTTTTGATTTTTTTTTGGTAGATTAATGATGTTGCGCGTATAGCTCAGATGGTTAGAGCGCGTCACTGATAATGACGAGGTCCCACGTTCGATTCGTGGTACGCGCACATTTTAAAAACACCCTGAACGGGTGTTTTTAAAATGTGCGAGCCGGAAACTTTTGTGTTATATTTCTTCTATTGGGCGCGTGGCGAAACTGGTAGACGCACTACGTTCAGGTCGTAGTTCTCGCAAGGGAATGAGAGTTCAAGTCTCTCCGCGCCCACAAACTGCTTCAAACAACATCTTTATTTAATATGTCAAATATCATTTGACAAATATTTTGTATGTGCTATATTATCATTAGATCTTAAGTTTATAGCATGTTCTTTGAACAGTAGCTTAAGAAGTTAGTTAGTATGTTGAAATCGTGGAGGTTAGTATGTCCAAGAAATTGAAACCAGGTGAAGTCGTCCCACAGGTGGTCATAGCTGGAGGAAATCCAGTTTTGGTAGCACCAATCGTGCAAGTGAAAATTGATGAACCGGTGGCAGAAGAAGCCATCATGGTCTCTGTGATGTTCCGGAAGTATCAGAACTCAAAGACCAGAGCAGACCAACTCAAGGGGTTCTTTCGCGCCGAAAGCGGAATTTCTGTGTATGTTGTGACTCATCCGGATGCGGAAAAGCAACCACAGGAAGGTGAAGTTTGGGTTTGTGAGGTTTATCCCTCGCGTGACCCAATCGCTCGCTGGAACCATAAGGACGGAACGCCCTCGGTTCTCGTCGTCGGTTTGCCGGTGTTCAAGATTAATGTCCCAGAAACAATCCGATTCGAGCATATCGGTAACGGTAACCTGGCATACAGGGTACCGCAAAAGTTGCCGGGAAACACCAAGTTGGTCTTTATTCCCGACAACAGGAGGGGGCTCGAACCCAGGGCAGAACAGCTTTGGCGGGTGAAGGCGAGTTGCATCATCCATCCAATCGGGGTGGACAATGAGAAGACGATCGCCATTGCCGTCATCTGCGAGGAGCATATCTGTCAGACGGTAGAAACAATAATGGCCTCGGCCTGGGAGCAGGCTCAACAAGCTGAAGAGCGGAGGCGGGGTCCGCGTCTTGTCGCAGTGGCCTAAAGCCACGCGTTTGGGCGCGCAACATCGCCGGGGGCAAAAGGGGTCAAACCCAATTGCTCTCGGCGGTTTTCTTTTGCCAGAATTTTGATAATATTGGGAGATGACAGAAAATTTTTTTAAAAAAGCGAAAAATATTTATTTTATAGGGATTGGGGGGATAGGGATTTCTGCTATCGCGAGAATGATGTTTGGTGAAGGAAAGCAGGTGAGTGGTTCCGACTCTTCCGGCTCAGAAATAATAGAAGCGTTGAAAAAAGCCGGGGCAAAGATTTTTGTAGGGCATAATGCAAAAAACATTTCAAAGGATGTTGATTTGGTGATTTATACAGTAGCTATTTCAAAAGAAAATCCGGAATTTTTGGAAGCGCAAAAAAGAAAGATAAAAACGATTACTTATGCCGAGGCACTTCACGAAATCTCAAAAGATAAATTTACAATTGCGGTTTCTGGAACTCACGGGAAAACAACAACGACGGCAATGATTGCAAAAGTTATGATTGATGCCGGACTTGATCCAACGGTGATTGTCGGTTCGCTTTTGAAAGAGTCAAAATCAAATTTTATTTCCGGAAAATCAAAATACTTTGTAGTAGAGGCCTGCGAATACAAAAGGTCTTTTTTGAACATCGAGCCGACAATTGCAACTATCACAAATATTGATAACGATCATTTGGATTATTACAAAGATATTGCTGATATTCAGTCGGCTTTTAATGAGTTTGTAAAAAAAGTTCCGCAAAAAGGTTTTGTAGTTTGTGATCGTGAAGACAAAATTGTTTCGCCGGCACTTTCTGGAGTTTCCGGAAAAATTGTGAATTGGGCGGATTTTGACGCAAGTAAATTGAAAATGAAAGTTCCGGGGAAGCATAATAAAAAAGACGCGAGTGTCGCACTTGCAGTGGCGCATATTTTGGGAATTGATAAGAAAAAAGCAATTAAATCCTTGGAAGATTTTTCTGGAACATGGAGAAGATTTGAATACAAAGGGGAGACGAAAGGTGGTGCGAAAGTTTACGATGACTACGGGCATCATCCGACGGAGATAAAGGCGACGCTTTTGGGCGCGCGCGAAATCTTTCCAAAAGAACGCATTGTGGTGGTCTTCCAACCACACCTTTTTTCTCGCACCAAGTTGCTCCTCCACGATTTCGCGCGCGCCTTCAAATCCGCCGACGAAATTCTTCTTGCTCCCATTTTCCCAGCCCGCGAAGCCTTTGACCCCACAATTTCCTCCGATATTTTAGCCGACGAAATCCGTCACTGTCATTCCCGCGCAGGCCGTGAGCTTGGGTTGGGACCCAAGCGCAAGATCGGAGCGCGACGGCGCGAGATGGGCCCTGCAGGCTTTTCAGCAGAAAAGCACTGTGGGGACCCATCCCCAGTCCTTTCTTTCCCCAATTTCCCCGAAATAGTAACCTATCTCAAAAAAACCCTCAAAAAAGGTGACCTACTCATCACAATGGGCGCCGGCGATGCTTACAAAATTTACGATGACCTTGCATAGCAACTCTATATTTTATATAATGTACACATTGACAGCTAATATTTAATAGTCTAACTTTATGAGAGAAACATTTGATCCAACAA
Organism: uncultured bacterium; assembly: GCA_903832855.1. Classification (GTDB taxonomy): domain Bacteria; phylum Patescibacteriota; class Minisyncoccia; order Phycocordibacterales; family GWA1-40-21; genus CAILDB01. The sequence goes on from CAILDB010000014.1 coordinate 168,084, forward strand.
ACCAGAGAGAAGGAGGAGATATGAATGCAGAAGTTGTTCTTACTGAGGAAATGAGAAATCTTGCCGAAAGACAAATTGAGGATCTCGGAAGGATTCGTTCGCAAGCAATTGCTGGACATGAGGGTTGGTTTGTGATGAATGCAAACGATGCAGCATATGCCAGCGAGCAAGGATCAAGCATATTTCTTTTGTCCGACGGATCTCATTATGCTGTGTATGCAGACGAAGCAGTGAGAGAAGGTCACAAAGTGATGTCACAAGAAATTGAATAATTCTTGTCCGTAATTCCCCGAAGTCCCACAGTAATGTTGGGGCTTCTTTTTTTTCTAAAATATAGTAGATTATAGATATGACTGACTTTTTTGTAATAGGCACACCGATAGGAAATATGGAAGACATCACACTTCGTGCGGTGAGAATTTTGAGTGAGGTGGATTTGATATTGTGTGAGGACACCAGAGTTACAAAAAATCTGCTAAATAAATATTCAATTTCAAAGCCGACAATGAGCTATCATTCACAAAGCAAACTTTCCAAAATTGATTATATTATTTCACTTCTCAAAGAAGGCAAAAATCTTGCGCTTGTTTCGGACGCAGGTACGCCAACAATTTCTGACCCAGGATCTCTTCTCGTTTCGCATATTTTGAAGGAAGCGCCGGAAGTAAAAATAATTACAATCCCAGGTCCTTCTGCTTTGGTTTCGGCCTTATCTATTTCAGGATTTCCTTCATCTGATTTTTTGTTTCTAGGATTTTTGCCACACAAAAAAGGCAGGGAAACTTTGTTCAAAGAAATTGCAAATTCAGAAAGAACAGTTGTTTTTTATGAATCTCCACACAGAATAATGAAAACTCTTGATTCTCTCAAAAAACATTTACCTGAAAGAAAAATAATGATAGCTCGCGAACTTACCAAAATTTATGAAGAAACCGCTTTCGGAATTCCAGAAGAAGTGGAAAAATATTTTGTGGATAATAAAGACAAAGTCAGAGGGGAGTTTGTAGTAGTAATTTCTCCCAAAAAATAAAAAGAGCGAATTTTTCTGACTGGAAAAAATGTATTGAGAAAGACATTGGAAGGCGTGGCTGACGCCGGACATAAGAAATTTTTAGCAAAAAATTTCTGCGTCTTTTCGAGATATATTTTTGTAAGGAGGAAAAATTCGCTCTTTTTATTATTTTCTGATATAATAACACCCTTAATAATTAACAAAATAATATGATAAAAATTTCATCGATTTCAATACTTGGATTTTTGGTAATGATTATTCCTTTCACAGGTTTTCCATATGGTTTTAAAATGTTTTTGTACATTGTTTTTGGTCTAGCAATCCTTGTTCTTTCTATTCTTATAAGAAGAGAACTTCACGAAGTCTTGAAAACTTTACATCCTGGCACCACTCCAAAGAACGACACATTTGTTGAAAGCGAACCGGAGAAATAATAAGAACAAAAATGAGAATAAAAAAGAGAGCAATACTCAAAGGCGGATATGTTTATTTCATTGTTTTTTCCGCTCTGATTATTGCTCTTTTTTATTTCATAACTCCCATACTTTTTCCTTCATCTTTTGTAGTGGGCGATATTAAGTTGCAAGAAAAAAAGCCAGAAGTTCCAGAAGTAATTCATATCAAAACCCCTGCTCAAGTGCACGCAATTTATATGACATCTTGTGCCGCATCAAGTTTAACTTTTAGACAAAAACTTGTGGAAATTGCATCAACCACAGAAATAAATTCTATTGTCATAGATGTGAAAGACTACACCGGGACGATCTCTTTTGATTCAGAAAATTCTTTGCTAAAAGGAAATGAGGGTCTTGGTTGCAAAGTTCCTGATTTAAAAGATTTGGTAAAACAGCTTCATGAAAAAGGTATTTATGTCATAGCCAGAATTTCTTCTTTTCAGGATAGCTATCTTGTAAAGATTCATCCGGAACTTGCTGTAAAAAAGGCGAGCGATGGAAGTGTGTGGCAAGATTTCAAGGGTGTAAAATGGCTCGATGCGGGTTCCAAAGATGTCTGGGATTACCTCGTTGCTATCGGCAGAGAATCATACGCACTCGGTTTTGATGAATTAAATTTTGACTACATACGATTTCCTTCAGACGGAAATATGAAAGATATTTATTTTCCTTACAGTAATAAGTTGGTTAAGCACGAAGTGATGAGAAGTTTTTTCAAATATCTACGACAAAACCTCAACGATCTCAAGGTTCCACTTTCTGCCGATATGTTTGGAATGGTTACGACGACAAATTTTGATTTAAATATCGGCCAGATGCTTGAAGATGCTTTGCCATATTTTGATTATATTAGCCCGATGGTTTATCCTTCACATTATCCAGCCACATGGAATGGTTTTGCAAATCCTGCGGATCATCCTTACGAAGTCATCAAACTTTCAATGGAAGGTGCAATATTAAAAGTTGCCAACTTACAATCAGCGACCACGACGAGCACAAGCACTGATGATATCCAGGTAAAAATTTCTACAAAACAAATTCGCCCTTGGCTTCAGGATTTTAATCTTGGTGCAACTTACACGGCAGATATGGTAAGAGCTCAAATCCAAGCAACATATGATGTCGGCCTTGATTCTTGGATGCTTTGGAACGCAAGCAATAGATATACAAAATCCGCATTACTTCCAAAATAGTTTGTGATATAATTATTTATAAATGGACCCAGAAAAAGTAACATATTTTGCCGAGACCGACTCTAGAAATAAAAGAGTTAAATTTGGTATAAAAACAAAAGACAGAGCTCGTCATATGTATGTCATCGGAAAGACAGGTATGGGAAAGTCAACCTTGCTTGAAAATATGGCGATTCAAGATATTCAAAACGGTGAGGGCTTGGCATTTATTGATCCACACGGAAAGACAGCAGAACTCCTTCTCGAATATGTTCCGCCAGAAAGAATGAAAGATGTTTTGTATTTTGCACCTTTTGATCTTGAATATCCCGTTTCTTTTAATGTAATGGAAGATGTCGGTCCAGAAAAAAGACACTTGGTGGTGTCTGGACTTATGAGTACTTTCAAAAAGATTTGGGAGGATGCCTGGTCCGCGAGAATGGAATATATTTTGACCAATACTATTTTGGCACTTCTAGAATTTCCCGGTGCCACACTCCTCGGAGTAAATAGAATGCTTTCTGATAAGGAATTTAGAAAGACAGTTGTGGATAATATTAAAGATCCATCTGTTAAATCTTTTTGGGTAGATGAGTTTGCAAAATATACCGACAAATTTGCTGCCGAAGCCACACCGGCAATTCAAAACAAAGTTGGTCAATTTACATCAAATCCGCTCATTAGAAACATAGTTGGCCAAGAAAAATCTTCTTTTGATATTAGAAAAATAATGGATGAAAAAAAGATTTTAATAATAAACTTGTCAAAAGGAAGAGTGGGGGAGACGAATGCAATGCTTCTAGGAAGTATGCTTGTGACCAAAATTTATCTTGCAGCTATGTCTCGTGCTGATATTCAAGAAAAAGAACTGAAAAAATTGCCGAACTTTTATTTATATGTAGATGAATTTCAATCTTTTGCAAATGAATCTTTCGCAAACATTCTTTCCGAGGCCAGAAAATACAAACTCAACCTTACGATTACGCACCAATACATTGAGCAGATGCCGGAGGAAGTACGCGCCGCTGTTTTCGGTAACGTTGGAACAATGGTTACATTTAGAGTCGGTGCTTTTGATGCAGAAGTTCTCGAAAAAGAATTTGCTCCACAGTTTACCGCCGAGGATTTGGTGAACCTTGGAATTTTTCAAATTTATTTGAAGTTGATGATTGACGGTGCTTCCTCGACTCCTTTTTCTGGTGCGACACTTCCTCCATTTCCTGAACCCGTAATTTCATACAAAAGAGAAATAATAGAAGAGTCCAGAAAGCAGTTTGCTCACCCGCGCGCTGTGGTGGAGGATTTAATACAAAAGTGGTTTACTTCAAATCATAAGACAGTGAGTCCTCCTACTCCTAAAACATTTTCACCTGTTCAGACCGTGAGTGCAGTTCCTGTAATTAAACCACAAGAAAAGATTGTTCCAAATGTAAATAATAATGTAAATGGAAATTTGAACAGGGATAGGAGACCTGAACAAAATCTGCCTAAAAAGGACTTTCAAAGACCATCACCACAGGTTCAAAAATCAGTACCTCAAGCTCCTCCCCCAATTGAAGATGGAGGTGACGAAGGCTTTTTGCCTTTGAAAGAAATGGTGAAAAATGTTACAGCTTCCTCTGTCAATTCCCCTCTGTCATCCTCGCGAATGCGTGGATCCAGTCCCTCTGTCCTTCCTTCTTCTCTGTCATCCCAGCGGAGGCTGGGATCCATCCCCTCTGTTTCTTCCGATCTAAAATCCGCTCTCGAAGCCGCCGTTGGAAAAATCCCAGATAATAATATGGCAAGGTCTGACCTTGCCATAGGTAAATCCCCAGTAAAAGAAATCCCCGAAAAAGAATTGAGGCAAATGTTGCATGTAGAAAAACCGAAAGAGCAAGATGGATTTCAAAAATAAAAAAATTACAGTAATGGGCCTTGGACTTCTCGGCAGGGCACTCGGAGATATTTCTTATCTTGCACAAAAAGGTGCGGATATTATTGTTACAGATTTAAAAACAGAAAAAGAGCTCGCACCAAGCATTAAGGCATTAAAAAAATACAAGAATATTAAATATCATCTCGGCGGACACTCGGTGGAGGATTTTAAAAATAGAGATATTGTTTTGCACGCACCAAACGCACCAAGAGATTCTATTTATTTAGAAACAGCGAGAAAAAATGGTGCTCTTGTTACACAGGGCACCGCACTTTTTGCATCTCTCACTCACGGAACTATCCTAGGAATTACTGGTACAAGAGGGAAGTCCACGACGACTCATTTGATTTATCATATTTTGAAAAAATACCTTAGGAGCAAAAAGCAAAAAGTTTTTCTTGGCGGAAATGTGAAAGGCGTCTCAACACTTGCGATGATAGATAAGGTGAAGAAGGGCGATATCGTAGTGATGGAACTTGATTCTTGGCAACTTGAAAGTTTTGGTAAACTTGGAATTAGTCCGAAGTATGCCGGGGTCACCACTTTTATGCCCGACCACCTCAATTATTATAAAGGAAATCTTGATGCGTACCTTGAAGACAAAGCACAAATATTTTTACACCAAAAAAGTTCTGATTTTCTGGTGCTTGGGGAAAGCGTGGCGGACATTATTATGAAAAAATATGGAGCAAAAATAAAAAGTGAAATAATAATTGCCAAGAAAGATGATGCAAAAAAATACAAAATAAAAATACCAGGAGAACATAATTTAGATAATATTTCTGTAGCGATAGAACTCTGCAAAAAACTCAAAATTCCAGAAAAAATAATCAAACTTGGAGTAGAAAGTTACCGTGGAATAGAAGGTCGCTTGGAATTTGTAAAAACCGTAAAAGGCGTCAAAATATACAATGATACCTGTGCCACGACCCCCGATGCCACTCTTATGGGCCTCCGGGCACTTTCCGAGGGTAAAAATGCCTCCGGAAGCCCCAAAATAGCCCTTATTATGGGTGGAGCAGACAAACAGATAGATATGAGCAGATTGACCAAATATGTCGCAAAATACGCAAAAACAGTCGTTCTTTTGCCAGGCACTGGGAGTGACAAAGTAAGAGAAATTTTGAGACAAAAAGTTGCCTATTTTTACGAAGCTAATACACTCAAATCTGCCGTTTTAGTAGCACAAAAACTTTCCAAAAAAGGTGATATAATTTTATTTAGCCCGGCTTTTGCATCTTTCGGAATGTTTGCAAACGAATTTGACCGCGGAGAAAAATTTCTGGAAATTGTAAAGAAATTAAAATAATGATTTTAACACTCTTAATTTTGCCCAAGACATTGCCCAAAACCAGTTTGGATACTTTCCAAAATTTTTCCAAATAATCATCAAATGATTCCACGCCATTGAAATTTTTCTCTGATGAGAAAATCCTTGTGAGTGTCTGGTATAGGAGGTAGTAATTTCTTCTAAATTTTTCATTTTTCCAAATTTTCCTAATCTTAAAAACAAATCTAGATCCTCAACACAAGAAAGTTCGTTGTCATATCCGCCAACTTTTTCTATCATATCTTTTCTCATCATTACACTGGAGTGAGCGATCTGATTATCTTTAAGTATTTTTTTTCTAATTTCCAAATCTTCTGTTTCAAAGTCGGTATCTTTTATGAAATTACCATTCTCATCTATAATTTTAATATTTGAACCAACCAAAATGTAATCGGGATTGTTTTTAAGAAAATCAAATTGTTTTTGAAGTTTATTTTTGTCAGTCCAGAAATCATCACTATCAAGCACTGCAATATATTTTCCGCTAGTCATGGAGAGTGCTTTATTTCGATTTCCTGAAATTCCTAGAGCAGGGGAGTTTTTAAAATATTTTATTCTGTTATCTTTACTTACAAAATTCTTAATGATTTTTTCCGTACCGTCTTGCGAATCATCATCACCAATCAAAAGTTCGAAGTCCGAGAAAGTTTGATTTAAAACACTTTGAATAGCTTTAGCGATGAAACCTGCCCTATTTCTAGTTATTGTGATTACGCTTATTTTTGGTTTTATATTTGTATCCATTCTTTTGGTATTAAATCTATTTGGTCAACAGTTTTATTAGCGATCCACTGTCTTGGAACAATCACAATTTTATCATGATTTGGATTAAGCCATGCACCCCACCAAGAAAAAGTGGAATTTGCAAGAATATGGTGTGAACACTTGCTCATTAAGATAATTTCTTCATAATCCGGAATGTTTGGGTTTGAAACAAAATATATAGGGCAAGTTAATCTTAAATTTTCTTTTGCCCAAACGATATCGTCGGAAAAAACAAAAACAGCTATTTTTGGTAAATACTTTGACATTAAAAGACTGACGGCTTTCTCATAGTAGGGAATTCCAAGTAGGCCATTGTATGCTGCCGAGTGAGGATTAGATACAAAATCACCTCTACGAATATGTAAAGATACTGGAATCTCGCCTTTTAACAAACAGTCAGACATCTGAGCCACTATTTTTTTTGACGAATCACAGTATGGATTTTTTAAAGACAAATCTTTACGGATAATGTCCTCATACTTCAAGAAATATTTTTGATTTGCCCAGTATCCCTCAAAATAGGATAATTTTGAATTCATGAAAGAAGGGTAGTATGTATATTCATCTATTTTTTTTATTCTTCTATAAAGTTTTTTTAGGAATACTTTAAATTTTGAATTGTATTTCTTATATATTTCCTCAGATGAAAAACTTGCTTCAATATTGAATTTATCAAGTATAAGTTCTCTTTTTGCATCACGCTCTGGTTGGTTTTTATAATAAAAAGTATCTAAAAATAATAGCTCTTTGCGTTTCAAGGACAAAGCTCTTCCGAAGGCATATTGAAACATTTGATTACCAAGACCAGCCTTTATTTTAATTATTGTCATTTTTTTTAAAGAAAAATATTAAATTTTCATTATTTCTCAATATTTTTCTAGGGCTTTTATTGTTTCTGTTTAAAAAATAGTCGCCACTACCTTTAATAAATATTGTTTTAAAACCACATTTGTTCGCAATTAAATTCATTTCCCAAGACGGAATAGGATTAATATGGTAACTAAAACAATTAGGGGTGAACCATTTAAAATATCCTGTAAATAAAAACATAATTTTACTCTGTAAAGATAGGACATTTGGAGTCGTAATAATCATAACGCCATCATTTTTTAAGAGTTTTTTTGCATCCCTAAAGATTTTCCATGGATTTTCAATATGTTCAATAATTTCTTGACAAAGAACTATATCAAATATTTTATCTGGAAAGGGGATTGATGTATTTTGGTTTAAATCAAATTTAATATTTTTCGCATCGTTTGAAACAATCTCAATGTCTAGGTTATAAATGTCAAAATTAGCCGCTTCATAAATAGAGGAGACCTGGCTAATACCACCACCCATACTTAAAATTTTATTTCCGTTTATTATATTATTTTCTCTAAATTTTATAATCTCCACTATTATTGTCTCTAGTACACCGGGTGAAGCGTGGCAATATAGACAATCTACAAGATATTTAAATCCACAATATATAAAACTTCTCTCCTTATGTTGGAAAGTTTGTTTTAATTTTGAAATTATTTCTAAATCCCTTGGTTTAATGACGACCAAATTTAGAAATCTCAAGATGTTTTTTATTTTTTCTTTCATTTTTTATTAAACCAAAAACATCCACATCCATATTTTTGATCATTTACTAATTTAGGATTTGCGTCTTCTATAAAATCTCCGTTATCTGTTATTAAAGAAAATTCTTTCAGCGTTAATTCTTTAAAATAATCGGCTATTTGTTCAAACGAATATATTCTGTGTGCATTAAATTCTATCTTTGGTTTTCCTACAGGTACGACAAATAAAAGCGAGCCTTCCTTTGAAAGGACTCTTTTAAGTTCTGAAATAGCTTTTAAATCGCCATCAGGATCAAACTTATCACCATATCTACCAAGTCCAATGTGTTCCACTGTATGCATACAAGAAAGAGAGGCGATACTATTGTCTGAAAAATCAAGATTTGTGAGATCTGCGTGTCTGCTTGTGAGTCCTGAGAGTTTTAGATCTGCAGGTCTATAATCATAAAAATCTACCGGTATAAATGCAGAAACAATTCCAGAAAAATACAGGCTTGAAGATATGTCTATATGTTTTGTTGGACTTATTTCCTTTAATTTTCTAGCAGCCCAAGAAGTGTGGTATATGTAATGAGCATCAAAATTTGTTTTGATTGTTTTATCTTTTATACAAGGATAAAAATCAGAAAATTTTACGGTGAATCTTTTATTATGAAATTTAAAAAATTTTAGATAATCCAAGATTATGAAAGGGAAGAAAAGTATTCTAATTATTTTCTTAATAATTCTTTTCATATATAGTGTTTACATAAGTGTCTGCAACTTTTTTGTAACCCAGCTCTTGCATATATGGATCAAAAATATTATTTAGTTTTTTGCCTTCATCGTCTTTTCTATATTCCATTGTCTCCAAAATTATAAAATGAGGCCTAAATTTCTTCCAATCATTACTTTTTAATACTTCCATTTCATATCCTTCTGTATCAATAGACATTAAATCTATTTCCTTATCATTGGTATATTTTGAAAGTACTTCCTTTAATGGGGAAACCGGTATCCTAATTATTTTTGATACTTTGTGTCCGGCCCTTTTGAATTCCTCCATTGAATTCTTATCAAGAGTGCTAAGCGTACTCTCATGAAAAACGTAAAAATCCAGTTCAGATTTTTCCGGTCCAATACCTATGTTTAAATTTATATCCTTATTTCTAAAAAGTTTAAAGAGCCACCTTTTAGAAGGGTTTGGCTCAATATTTATACCCTTCCATCCCTTATTGTGAAATAAAAAAGTATTGTTTAGTCTTATTGGATGATTTGCCCCTATATCTACATAAAATCCATCTTTTTTATAAGGTATCAGGGACTCTATTATCAAATCCTCACCCCCTTGGCTACTTATTAATCTTATTCCAAATAATTTGAATAATATTTTATTTAACATTCTGTTTAATTATATCAATTAACTTTTGGGCACAAATTTTGTCTGTCATATTGTTCATGACCCATTCTCTTGGTTTAATATTTAAGTAAACATTATCATCTTTTAATATATTATCCAAGTCATTCAACTCTTTCCATTGCAGACCGTTTTCCTGATTTAAAAATGGGCAGGAGGATGTGCGTATTTTGTATTTAGGTTCAATTATTTCTGGATTCCACACTAGAGTAGGGACATCCATTGACCATGATTCAACCAGTGCCAAGCCCTGACTTTCTCCTTTACTTAGGAAAACTGATATTAAGGATTCTAATAATTTATCTTTAAATTCTTTCTCCTTATAATCCCCATATTTTATAGTTAAGGTTTGCCAACCATTTTCCTTCAGAATCCTTTTTACAGATAAATAAAAATTATTAGTATCATTCTTCTTATATATTAAAGCTATTTTTTCTTTTTTTATAAAAATAGGTGACCAATATTTTTCATCAACTCCAGCTGGCCAGATATAAAGCTTATTTTTTAATTCAGGAACAGCAATGCTATAAAGTTCTTTTGTCCATTCGCAATTTACTATAAAACCGTCTATTTCTTTTGAACTTAGTAAATCTTTTTCATTTCCTGGATTATTTATAATATTGGGTCCAGCAAATAGCTTTTCAATTTTACCTTTTTGTTTCAGCTTGATTGCTGTTTCTAAGGCGCCAATATTGCTAAGAATTAATACTGTTTTATTTATGTCATCTATTTTTTTGGGATTATAATTATAATTTATATGTAATTCATCTAGGCCAACAAGTAAACTTCTAGTAACAGCATAGTGCCCACCATATTTTAGGGAAAAACTTTTTCTTTGAATAAATTTTTTGAACATCCGTAGACATCTTTTTATAAAAGACAATACGGGGTGTTTTGTTGAGTTTTCTGTAAAAATTGTGATCATTTTTTTATTGCTATAAAATTTGTTACTGTCATTATCTCATAATAATGCCTGTATTTTTTGATGGGGTAGTATCCATGTTTAAGTATTCTACATATTTAATACTTTTTACCCAAAATATCAAAGAAATCTTTAAAAGTGTATTTCTCTTCTGATGGTGCACCAAATTCAAATTGAATCAGTTTTATATTATCATTTTCTATCATATTTTTAGAACCATTGAGAATTTTTAGTTCATATCCTTCAACATCGAGTTTGAGTAAGTCTATACTTTTTATATTGTGCTCAAGACAGTATTTGTCTAGGGTTATGATACTGATTTCCTCCGAGTATTGTGTTTTTGTATTTTTTATATCACCAATATACGCAGTACTGGACCCACTAACGCGAGAGAAAAGCATCTTTTTTTCTGTTCTATCCCCAAGAGCTAAATTTTCAGGATGAAATCCAGCTTCTTTTAGTAGAGATAATTCTAGGTAGGATTTTATTGATGGTTCAAATGAATAAACCATTGATTTTTTTGTGTAGAACTTTTTAAACAACCTGAACCATTCTCCAGTATGTGCACCGACATCAAAAATAATTGACATATTATCTGTTGATATTTTATCAAGTATTTTAAATACCGATTTTTCTCCACTTGTCTCAACTGATTGCCCTTCTCCTATATTTAAAACCTTTAACGAAAAATTTAGTATACTTTCAAAAAAACTCTGAAATACTGGTCTAGAAAAAAAATCTCTTATTATTGTTTTCATATTATATAAACTTTATTTTTTAAGCCAAAAAATTATTTTTTCATTTATTTTCTTAAGCAAGAATTTAATTCTAAAAGATGAAATAAATCTGCTTATTTTGTTAGGAAACGGATTTTTTATTACTTCTTCATATATTTTTTCTATATTTTTTATTTGATTTTTTAATTCATATTTTTCTTGGAATCTCTGGAGTGATTTTTCTTTTCTATATTTCAGATAATTATTATTAGTCAGTATTTTTTAAGTTCACCTGCATATTCAATTTCATTTTTCACAACCATACCAGCCTCACCTATACATTCTATATGACCATTATTAATTGACGATATATGACTAATAATTGGTAAACCAAAAAACATAGCTTCTGCTATCGCTGTGGAGTTTACCTCGCCATCTTTTCTTCCATGAGCGTAAACATTTAATGTCTGCAGAAAATCATATATATCTTGCGGTTTCCCAGAATGTGGGATTTGTTTAAAATTTTTAATTTCTAATTTTTTTGCTTGTTCAGAATAAAGGTTACTTCCTCCCATTATTAGGAATTCTGTCTTTTCTGTTTCATTTTTTTTGTATGCTTCTAAGGGGAGAGGCGAGAAGATGTTGTCATCAATTCTTTGGTGAAAACCAAAAATAAATTTTTCATTTAGATTTAATTTATTTCTTAAGTTATTTTTAATCGGATCTATTTCCATTGGCTGAGAAACAATAACAACCCTTTTTCTATCTCCACCCATTTTTATCCATTTATCAGAACTCCATTTTGTTATGTGCATTACCCTAGAGATATTGTATTGATTATCTACTCCTGCAGATAAATGAAGACTATCAATAATCGGAGTTCTTTTAATTTTGTAAAAAGGATATTCCGGATGGCCAGCTCTTCCTGTCTGAATAATATCATACTTATTTTCATCAAATTTTTGCCAGAAATTTGTATTTACCCAATCATGCGTTCTCTTTGTTATATCTTTTGTTTCAACACTAAATTTAATCAAATTTACATCATGTTTTTCCATGTAGGTTTTCCTGTTCAAATCTGTATCGGCGTGTTTGTAATTTGATCCAATATATGGGGCCGAATCACAATAAAAATAAGTCACTTCAAAATTCTCTTTTGAAAGATTAGCGGCGATCGTTTGAAGGAATTTTTCTGTTCCTCCTGCCGAGAGGCCTCCAAATTTTATAAAAGCTATTTTTATTTTTTTATCCATTTAATATACTTATTTTTTATAACATTTCTTACATTATTTAGTTTAATTAACCAATCAGGAAATTTTTTAGGATTTGGTTTCCTTTCCATTCTTTTTATAAATTCCTCATTTAATTCTTTGATATCCCAAATATCTAGCCCTTCAAAAAAACCTATCCCATATTTATTAAACCAATCAATTATTTCTTTTAATTTACTATCATCCTGTGCGTTCGTAATTTTTTCTTCATCTATATCTAATCCATTAAACCAATCTTTCTTCGTTTCGCTCACCCTAATACCTTGTTTTTCTTTAGAAACTAAATATCTTAGATTTATTTTTCGGACATCATTATTGTTGATTAATTCTGAACATCTGTACCATGCCTGTTTCATTTGTGCTTTTTCAAATGCGACAAACTGAAAGTGTAATAGTGGAGTAAAAACTAAGTAATTATCAGTCGGGTAGAGATCTGGTATTCTTGATGTGTGGTCATTTATTATATAAATTTTTTTGTATTCATTTTTTCTATCATCCCAAAATGCTATTTTTTTCTGATTATTTTTCCAGGGGTTGTCTATTCTATATTTTCTAACACTTTTCCACAACTGTATCCAATTAAAACTGAAAGTATCACCTATTTTGGCTTTTCCAGAATTTATCGATTCATTTATTTCTTTAAAAGCTGATGGAGGTAAAAGCTCGTCGGCGTCAAGACAAATAATTAAATTATTTCCATCTATTTTTCTGGCTTCGTCTAGGAGTAACCATCTTATTTTATTACTGTGACTTTCGAAAGAGTTGTTGATTACCTTAACCTTAGGAAATTGTTTGCAGATTTCTAAACTTCTATCCGTCGATCTTTGGTCAGCGATGATTATAAAATCTACCATCGATGAAATGTTTTTAAGCGTTTGCTCTAATATCCATTCCTCATTTTTTATTGGAATCAAAACTATTGTTTTCATAACTATTTGATTATTCTGTTATTTTCTTCTGCTTGTAGTTTATTTTTACTTCCACTTAAACCTGTACCATCATTTGTAAAAATACCAGCAGTATTCTTTCCTAATGTAAATTTTATATTATTTTTTGCTGCCCTTGTTAGCCATTCAAAATCTCCTGCAATCTTAAAACTTGAATCAAAGTAACCGATTTTATTAAAAACATCTTTTTTAACCATAAAAAATGGTCCGCAGTGCATTTCTCTAGAAAATTTATCTTTATCAAATTCTAATGGCCTTATAACTACTGATTTTGCAAGTATGGGTATATTAAATATTTTTACATATCTCTTATATCTGAAAGGAAAGTAAACTATTTCTGCCCCATTTTTTATTTCTTCTATTCCTTCAGTAATAGCTTCTGAAAATCGGTTATCATCAACATTCCAAAATGTAATTATTTGGTATTGAGCCTCACGAACTCCGCGATTCCATGTGGCATATAGAGACTCTCGTTCGCAAAAGATTATTCGTGAAAGTAACCTATCATTATGCTCTAATTTTTTTAGTATAATTTTTTCTGTATCATTTGAGGCGTTTGAGATTATAAGAAATTCATGTTTAACTTTTTTTTTGGTAAATTCTATCGAGACACTTTCTGCATACTTTAAGAAGGCGCCGAGATATTTATCTGAATTATATAATGAGGTTATAATACTAATCATGTTTTTATAATAATTTTTGATTTTATCACATTTGAGATATTTTTCATAATAATGAAAATGAACAAAAATAGGCGATTTATATGTATATACCAACCGTAGGGTTTTTTATGTAGAAATTTAGGATTTATAAAATCTAATTTTTTATAATTCATTCGTATATTCCAAATAAATTGTTGAGGATTATCTTCGTATTTTCCAGAAAATAATTCAATCGGTTCAATTTTTAGATACGGTATTTCTTTTTGTAACAATATACTAAGAAGTGTCGTATCATGACGAAATATTTTGCATTCACGTGTAATGGGTGTTTTGTTAACCCCCTTGCTCTTCCAAAGATCTATTTTTGAAAATCCTAGGCAAAGTCCTTCAATACCATATGCATAAATTTTTTCTGTGATAGGAGAAATGCTTGAATTTCTTTTAAACCCAAAGATACCAGCCGCAATAACATTACTTGAAAGTTGACTGCTTGTAAGTTTAAAACGCTCAATATATTCATCGGGTGTTATGTCTGATATATTAACTTCAGTTCCTTGACTAACAGCAAGATAGTCTTGGGTGCTTATTTTTTCAAATAATCTGTCAAGAGGACGAAGTATTTGACACCCAGCGTCTAAATAAAAATTAAGCTCAGTAATCGGTGTATTTAGAATATACGTTTTCCATGTATAACAAGATCTCCAATGATCAACAAAGTGGGGTATATTCATAATATGTACCCAAGGTATTTTCTCTAATTCTTTTTTAAAAGTAAGAAATAAACCAAGATTATAAACATAGATATCCGGGTGACCAGGATAATTTTTTTCAATAGATCCTAATAGATTTAGTAATAATGGGAAAAATTTATTTGATGCTGATGTTATAATGCATTCAGAGTAATTACTTGAGTATTTTTTCATATATTTTTTTGTTCCAATAATCCTGGAATATTATTTCACTATTTAATCCTGGCTTTTTTTCTAGGTATATTTTCTCAAGTTCTTTTTCCGAAAAAGAATTTATTTCTTTCCAATCATTTATAATTAGCAAAGGTATCCCGGTTTTTTCCATATATTCGGACCAAGGATTTTTTTTGATGATCGGTATTATTCCGAGATATAAGGCTTCCCATGTGCGGTGACAATCTAGGCCTCTGCCTTGTGGGGATATTATGAATTTGTAATTTTTTATTTTTTTTAAATAATCTCTTTTGTTTAAACCAATTATTTCATCGCAAATCGGACTATTTTTCAGGATTTTATCCAGAAGTATTCTTTCCTCGTGGCTGTTTTTAGAGAAACCCCAAACTATTTTGTTTATTTTAGGATCATCGGCGTATTTTAAAAGGTCTCTATTATTATAGCTTTTACATAAATTGTCTATACCTAGAGGAATCGGAGTAATTCTATCATTATTTACTAAACAATTAAGAGCAAACCAATGTATTATATTTTTCCCCACTTTATCTTTGTATTTTTCAGTAACGTTTGTATCGTCGTTGTGACTGATAAGAATAAAAGGATTTTCTATTTTGGAATATATTTTTTCAAAAAATTCATTTAAAAAATTACCTCTAACAAACACTATATCGTTTTTAAAAACTTGTTTCGGATTGAAATCAAAATATTCGTCTAATACATGTTGAGCCATGGCCCTAAAAGAATTTCCACTGATAAAAGGAAAACTAGTAGGTTTGTGAGTTTTAAAACTTTTATTTAAAAATCTTCGAATTTTTGTTTTTAACTCAAATAAACTCATTTTTTAAAAATATTTACGATTATTTTTCTTGATTGTTTGAATAGAATTAGGGATCCAAATGGAATTAAGTATGAAATCAGACTTGCAAAGGCTGCCCCAGCCATTCCGTATTTTGGTATTAAGAAAATGTTTAATACTATATTAGTTATCATTCCGAGGAATGTAGTCATAGATATTATTTTTGTAAGATTTTCTGCCACTAATATTTGCTGGGCAAGCATATTTAAAGCTGCCCCTATGTTACTCCATACATATATTTGTAAGACAGTCAGTGCTCCCAAAAAACCAGTGCCGAATATTATCGTTATTAAATATTTTGATAATATTGTGGTTGGCAGTGCAGTGATCAACGATACAAAGATTAGCACCCAAAATAGTTTTTTAATTCTTTTATAGTAAAGCGCCTCGGATGTTTTTTTTGCATTTATAATTGTAGGAAAAAGTGCGCCGGCAATAATATTTGGAATAAAATACCAAACCTCTGATATTGCAACGGCTGAACCATAAAGCCCAACGGATTCTGCGTTCATCATATTTTTTATCATGACTTGGTCAATTCTTGCATATATTGCAAAAAATGCGGATGCAAAAATCAAAGGAAAAGAATCTTTTAAAATCGAGCGAGCGATTGGTCCATCAAATTTCCAATATTTTACTGTTCCAAATTTTTTTATTCTAAAATATATGAAGCCGACGGCATAAAGTATCGGTTCAAGTAAGACAATTAATGCAAGGTATATGACACCCTTGCCATAAAAAATTACCACAATTTTTAATATGTTTAAGATTAAGACTACGATTAAGGAAACAATAGATGGATACTTTGCTTTTACTTCCGCCTGGAATTCATAGTTTAGTAATTGAAAAGAACTAAACACAAAAGCTAAGCTGACAATAAAAATTAAAAGTAAAGAAACATCTTTTGGTGAAAAAATAAGCGCGGATGATATACAGATTATTATCGTGGCGATAGAAGCAATTATTCTGAGAGTTAAAGCAGTACCCATATATTCATTTCTTTTTTCCGGATATTTTATTAAATCTCTATACAGTATCTGATCTATACCAAGGGCTGCCAAAAAACCAAATAGCCCGGTGAAACTTAAGGCATAACTAAGTTCTCCATAATTCATTGGACCTAGATTTCTAGCAATGTAAGCCATGGCAATGAAAGTGATTACCATACTTGCGATTTTTGCGGTAAATATCCATCCTATATTCTTTGAATGTTTCTGTACTCCAGGATGGCGGGCCTTTTCCTTCAAATATGTCCAAAAAGTACGCCAATTGGTCAAATAATCAAGAATCGTCGGATTTGTTTGCTCTTGTTTTTCCATCTCCATAATTCTGAATATCTTATCATATTTGTGCTATAATACTACTTTCACTGGATTTTAAAAGTTTTTTGTTATAGATTATTGATATTATTATTAATTAAGAATATATGAATATTAAACAAATATTGAAGTGGGGTATCATTGTAGGACTTTTTGCGACGCTTATTGTGCCGTTTATCGTGTCGAATGGAATGTATTTTCCTTTTATAGTTGGTAAGGCGTTTGCATTCAGAATCATTATAGAAATTATTTTTGCTCTTTGGCTTATTCTTATTTTTAAGGACAAGGAGGCAAGACCAAAATTTTCTTGGGTAGCACTTCTAGCAATACTTTTT
This sequence comes from uncultured bacterium, assembly GCA_903832855.1. Lineage (GTDB taxonomy): Bacteria > Patescibacteriota > Minisyncoccia > Phycocordibacterales > GWA1-40-21 > CAILDB01. The sequence goes on from CAILDB010000014.1 coordinate 185,651, forward strand.
GTTGTTGTGATGTTTATTGCGGATATCCTAGGGGTTGCTCCATCGAAATCTCTCTGGAGTAATTTTGAAAGAATGGATGGATGGGTGACACTCATTCATCTTCTTATGTATTTTGTTGTCTTTGCTTCTGTAATTAAAGAAGATGTCTTGTATTGGTTTTTGAGGGCATCTGTAGGACTTAGTGCAGTTATGACAGTAATGGCTTTTGCTGACATCAGCAATGGCATTTATCGCGTTTCTGGGCCACTTGGTAATCCTATTTATATTTCAATTTATTTTCTTTTTAACTTTTTCTTTATTTTAATTCTTTTGTATAAAGATGTTTTGCTAAAATGTTTGGAAAATGGAAAGATTATCGCTCAAAAATTTTTCAGTAATTGGTTACTTTATGTTTATTCCATCTTGGCTATTGTTCTTGCATATCTTATTTATACGACATCAAGGGGTGTTATTTTGGGATTGGGAGTTGGATTGCTGATTTCGGCCTTACTTGTAGCAATTTTTGAGAAGAACAATCTTCTTCTAAGAAAAATTTCTGCAGTTGTTTTTGCTGTGATACTTATATTCGGTTTTGCTTATTCGTGTTTTGTGTTTAGAGACACCGCACCATATCAGGCAATTGGACTTGGAAAAGTTGCACAAAAAATTGTGAATTCGGATTTTATAAAAAATCACGGAACTATTGAGAGATTGTTATCAATTTCTTTGACCGATCTTAATGGTCAAGCAAGACAACTTGTCTGGCCAATGGCGATAAAGGGCGAGATTGAGAGACCAATTCTTGGCTGGGGTCAGGAAAATTTTAACTATGTTTTCAACAAATATTACGATCCGAAAATGTATTCCCAAGAGCAATGGTTTGATAGAGCACACAATATGCCACTCGATATGCTCGTCGCCGGAGGACTTTTAGGATTTCTACTTTATCTTGGGCTTTATTTTGCTTGTCTTTATGAACTTTGGAGAAAAGGCGACAGATTGTCTGTGATTGAGAAGGCGATTATTACAGGGCTTCTTGCAGGATATTTTTTCCAAAGTTTGTTTGTCTTTGATAATAATGTAAGTTTTATTTTATTCTTTACAGTTCTTGGTATTGTACATATTTATTCCGGAAGACAAAAAAGTGGGGAGGGAACAAATATGCAAAAGGTTTCTGTCTGGATGGATGAAACTGGCAAAAATGATGAAGCTGTAAATTACATTGTCTTACCGATTGTGATAATAGCTTTGGGCGCTTCTTTATATTTTGTAAATATTAAACCAATACAGACAAACCTCAATCTAATTTCTGCCGTGCAAACGCAAAATCAATATCCAGATTTAAGTTACAACTTTTTTCAAAAAGCTGTCTCAAATGGATTTCTAGGTTTACCTGAAGTCAGAGAAAGATTACTAGAAAGTGCGCCTGCGGTATATCGTGGTACAGTTGCGACTCAAGATCTGAAAAATAAATTTGTCGACCTTGCATATATTCAAATAAAAGAACAAGTTCTTGGTAAAGAAGTTCCAGCTGGAAGTGGTAAGTTTGTTGGCGGATATCCAAACGATGCAAGGTATCAGGAATTTTTCGGATCTTTCTTATCTAATTTGGGCGATTTCAATCAAGCATTAATATATCTATTGAATGCAGAGAAACTTTCTCCAGCAAAACAAGCATTCAAGACGGCGCTTGTAAATGCGTATCTTAACCTCGGACAAATAGATAACGTGGTTAAGGAAGCAAAAGAATCATATGAATTAGAAACAAGTTATCCGGAAACAAAAATAATTTATGGCGTAGCACTCATCTTTGCGCAGGATCAGAAAACTTTTGATGCACTTTGGGGCAATGCTACGACAAGTGATCAAAGAATTCCCTCTGCATATATGGCAATTGCAAAAGGATATTATGAAAAAGGAGTGATTTCCACTGCAGTTAATTTATTGAGAAAAGGTGAAAAAATAAATCCAAACATGACGACCCAATTAGAAGGGATGATAAGTTCAATTTATAAAGGGATAAACCCATTTAAATAATCCCAGTAGTAAAGAAATAAGAATTTCTTACTACAGGACAAGAAAATATGAAAACATTAAATATAAAAAAACAAAAGACAGCTTTAGTTTGTGGAGCAGGGGGTTTTATTGGAAGTCATCTCGTAAGAAAATTAAAAAAAGAAGGATTTTGGGTGCGTGGTGTTGATCTCAAAAAACCAGAATTCAGTAAAACCGAAGTGGATGAATTTGTAGTAGCAGATTTGAGAGAACAATCTGTATGTAAAAAAATACTAGACCGAGCGTTTGACGAAGTCTATCAGCTTGCTGCTGATATGGGCGGAGCTGGATATATTTTTACTGGTGAACATGACGCAGATGTGATGCATAATTCTGCGACAATTAACCTAAATATTTCTTATTATGGTCAAAAAGCCGGAATAAAAAAGATATTTTATTCTTCATCGGCCTGTATTTATCCAGCTTACAATCAATTAGAAGCAAATAACCCAAATTGTTCGGAGGCTTCCGCTTATCCCGCAGAGCCAGATAGTGAATATGGATGGGAAAAGTTATTTAGTGAAAGATTGTATCTTTCTTTTATGCGCAACTACGGACTTAATGTTCGTATTGCTAGATTTCATAATATATTTGGACCCGAAGGTACATGGAGAGGTGGCAGAGAAAAAGCTCCAGCTGCTATGAGTCGCAAGGTCGCAGAAACAAAAAATGGTGGGACTATTGAAATATGGGGAGATGGTAAACAGACGAGATCATTTTTATACATTGATGAATGTTTGGAAGGAGTCAGAAGATTAATGAATTCAGATTTCACTGGACCAGTAAATATTGGATCTGATGAAATGATTGCGATAAACGATCTTGCAAAAATGGCTATGGAGATTGCGGGTAAAAAAATTAATATTAAACATATAAAAGGCCCACTCGGAGTAAGAGGAAGGAATTCCGACAATCATTTAATTAAAGCTAAACTTGGTTGGGCACCTAGTGCATCTCTTAAAGAAGGTATGAAAAAAACATATTTGTGGATTGAACAGCAAGTGGAAAAGAGTGCTAATAAAAAGACTAAATAAAGGTATTTAATATGATTTTAAAAGGCCTATTTGCCGAAAACTTGCATTATTTTGCGAAGTATGCTAAGATACTTAGGTGAGTGCTAGCAATTGTTAGCCCAAACGAATGTCTGTGTAAGGCCCCACTTCGGTGGGGTTTTGCATTTTATTCTTCGTATATTCTCTTTGTGCTGTCAAACATTTTTTCTATACTAAATTTATTATTTATCGTTTCCTTCAAATTATTTCCAAGTTTTTCTCTAAGTGTTTTATTTTTAATAAGTTCATTTATTTTTTCACTGATTTCTTCTATATTTTCTGATTCTATCAATAGTCCATTTTCCTCATCATTGATTATCTCAGGAATCCCTCCAACTTTTGTGGCAATTACGGCTAGTCCTGCTTTACCTGCTTCAAGTAATGCATAGGGGAGTGCTTCTGATTTGGAAGTAAGAGTAAAAATATCAAATGCTTTTAGATATTTGCTTCCATCTGGAACATTTCCGACGAGTTTTATTTTTTGTTGCATTCCTAAATTATTGATGAGGTTTTGTAGATATTTTTTTCTTTCTCCTTCGCCACAAATAAAGAAAACAAAATTTTGATTTTGTATTTTAGCTAGGGCGTTTATTGTATCTTCTTGTCTTTTAATAGAGTGGAGCTCTCCAAGTGTCCCAATCCAAATTTCGTCGGAAAATTCTTGTGTCGGATCAAAAAACTTTCTGGCCTCGTCCTTATTTTTGAAATTAATGTTGTCTATTCCATTATATATAACTACTAATTTATTTTTTATAAACGGCCAATTTGAAATTTGTTTCTTAGTGATTTCTGAGACGCAAATAGTCTTGTCGGAAAGTAAAACAGTCCACCAAGCAATTTTTTTGATAATTAGTTTTGACAAGAAATTTCTGTTTTCATTGAATGCCCAACCGTGAGCTGTAAATATTATTTTAGAATTGTGTTTTGGAAAAATATTGCAAATTCTACCCGCGAGTGCGCCTAGGATACCCATTTTGGAACTATTTAGGTGTAGGATGTCCGGATTTTCTTTATAAATTATTTTTAGTATTTGGAAAAAACTTATAGCATCTTTTGCGATTTTTATATCTCTTCCAAACCCAATTCTTTCTGTTAGGACACCAATTTCTTCTAATTTTTCTGCAAGTTCTCCATTTCCGCCGAATAAAACTTTTATTTCGTTATCTTTGAAAAATTCTTTTGTAATATCAAAAACATACTTCTGGGCTCCTCCAAAGTTTGATTTTGTTATGCAAATTAATATTTTTTTGCTCATACTATTATTAGGCAGATTATATAGGAAATTGGGCAAAATTGCGAGTATTTATCAAGAACTTGTATTATTCCTAGGATATGGTAAGATACTTAAGTGAGTGCTAGCAATTGTTAGCCCAAACGAATGTCTGTGTAAGGCCCCACTTCGGTGGGGTTTTGCATGCCCGTTTGTCCTCTATTTTCATTTTTAATATTTATTGTTATTATAAATGTCTAGTTTGTGTGAAGTCACGACTGGCGGTTGCACTCACATTAAGACATTAGTTGGAGGTTAGCTCCCGCCAGTCATGAGTTTATGGAAACTTTTTGCTTACTATGAAAATTTTTGAAAATTACCGATTGGATAACCTGAATACTTTTAGAACTGGCGGAAAGGCCAGATTTTTTTGTATTATAAAAAGTGTTGATGATTTGAAAAAGGCTATTGATTTTACAAAGAAGAAAAAGCTAAAAAATTTTGTGCTTGGCGGAGGTTCAAATATATTAATTAGTGATGAAGGATTTGATGGGCTTGTGATAAAAAATGAAATTTTAGGAAAGTCTGTCATTGCGAGTGAAACGAAGCAATCTAAAGTGTCTGGAACTGGATTGCTTCGAGATTACTCTCGCAAAGACGAAGATGGTGAAAGAGAAATAGTTTGTTTTGGATCTGGAGAAAATTGGGACAAATGTGTTCTATCTAGTATAAAAAATAATTTATTTGGTTTAGAAAATCTTTCCTACATTCCCGGAACAGCGGGTGCATCGCCAGTGCAAAACATCGGAGCTTATGGTGTGGAAGCAAAAGATTTCATTTTCAAAGTGGAAGTGTTTGATACTGAAAGCGGGGAAGTTTTTGAAATGAAAAATAAAGAGTGTAAATTTTCTTACAGAAACAGTATTTTTAAAGTTAAAAAAAATTTGATAGTTACAAAAGTTTATTTTGCTTTGAATAAAAAATTTAAACCGGTTTTGACTTATGGTGGGGTGAAAGAAAAACTTGAAGAAACACGAGCGAGAATCTCTCCTACACAAAGTGCCCTAAAACGTCCCAAGTCCGGCCAGGGACGTTTTAAAGCACTTTGCTCCGGGGAGCTTCTCTCGGAGGTGACTGCTACGGATGTCAGAAATGCCGTGATTTTGATAAGAAAATCAAAGCTTCCGGAAGTTTCTGAGCTTGGTTCTGCCGGATCTTTTTTCAAAAATCCTGTTATAGAAAAAGAAAAGTTTGAAAAAATAAAAAAGAAGTATCCGGACATAAAGTTTTTTGAAGAAAACAATAAAATAAAAATTGCGCTTGGTTTTGTTCTAGATAAAATTTGCGGACTCAAAGGTTTTAGAAAAGGAAATGTCGGATTTTATGAAAAACAACCACTTGTGATTGTAAATTACGGAAATGCAAACACAAAAGAAATTTTAGCGCTTGCAGAAATTGCAAAAAATAAAATAAAAGAAAAAATTGGAATAAAAATTGAAATGGAAGTTGAGAAAAAATAGTTATCCACAGTTTAATTGTTTTTTTATTTGTATAATATTTTACAAGTAGTAAAATTATAGCAACCTCAGATTATTTTTTGAGTCGAAAAAATATCTGAAACTTTAATAAAAACAAAAAGTATAAATTTATTTTGAAAATTTATATTAAGTAATCTAAATCTAAAAACATGGCAAAGAAAAAAGCAAGAAAAGTAGCTAAGAAAGGAAAGAAAGCTGCTAAGAAGGGAAAAAAGAAAGGAAAGAGATAACCCTTTGAAAACCGCCCGCGTTTCGCGGGCGGTTTTTCGTTTCCTATTTTTGTGCTACCCCGTAGTAGATTTTGCCATTAAAAATTACTACTTTGTGAGTGCATTTAAAGTTTTTTTAAAAACGATGGCAAAATTCACTACGGGGTGCTATTATGTCCCTATGTTTTTAGACAAAATATTCGGAAATAGACAAGACAAATATATGAAGACCCTCAAGCCGGTTGTGGACAAAATCAATGCACTGGAGCCAGATTTTGCTAAATTGTCCGACGAGGAGCTGAAGGGAAAAACCTTGGAATTCAAAGACCGAATTGCCAAAGGTGAAACTCTGGACAACCTATTGCCCGAGGCTTTTGCCCTAGTTCGTGAAGCAGGAAAAAGAACTCTTCACCAGAGACACTTTGATGTCCAACTTATGGGTGGAATTATTTTACATCGTGGAAATATTGCCGAGATGAGAACTGGTGAAGGAAAAACTTTGGTTGCGACACTTCCGGCATATCTCAACGCAATTTCAGGAAAGGGTGTTCATATTGTCACAGTCAACGATTATCTTTCGAGAAGAGACGCTGTGTGGATGGGACAAGTTTATTGTGCACTCGGACTTTCTGTTGCCGTCATCAATCACGAAGCCTCTTATTTGTATGACCCGACTCACAAAGAAGAAGACAAAGAAAGAGATGAAGTTGGCTCGTTCAAAGTTATTTATGATTTCCTCCGACCTTGCACCAGAAGAGAAGCATATCTCGCCGACATTACTTATGGTACGAACAACGAATACGGTTTTGATTATTTGAGAGATAATATTGAATACAAAGTTACCGATCTTCGTCAAAGAGATTACAATTTTGCAATTGTAGATGAGGTGGACTCTATTTTAATTGACGAAGCGAGAACTCCACTTATCATTTCTGCGCCGACTGCGGAGAGTGAAAGTTTGTATGATTCATTTGCAAAAATTGTAAAAGATTTTAAAAAAGATGAAGATTTTAAAGTTGACGAAAAACTCAAAGCAATTCAACTCACCGATGCCGGAATAAATAAAGCCGAAAAAGCTCTTGGTGTGGAAAATATTTACACGGAAGGTGGTATGAAATCCGTGCATCATCTGGAAACTGCAGTCAGAGCTCTCGCACTTTTTCACAAAGACGATGAGTATGTCATTAAGGATGGCGAAGTAATTATCGTGGATGAATCAACTGGGCGACTTCAGCCAGGAAGAAGATGGTCCGAAGGTTTGCATCAAGCTATAGAAGCCAAAGAAAATGTGAAGGTTCAAAAAGAGTCCAGAACTTTCGCATCCATTACTTTCCAAAATTATTTTAGAATGTACAGTAAACTTTCTGGTATGACGGGGACTGCGATGACATCATCCGAAGAATTTTTTAAAGTTTATCATTCCGATACTTTGCTTGTGCCAACCAATAAACCAGTAGCAAGAAAAGATTTGAACGATTTAATTTTCCAAACAGAAGATGGAAAGTTCCGCGCACTCGCAAGAGAAGTAAAAGAATTAAATAAAAAAGGTCAGCCCGTGCTTCTCGGAACCGCATCAATTGAAAAAAATGAAGTTCTCTCGGAATATTTGAAAAGAGAAGGAATTGTGCATAATGTTTTGAATGCCAAAAATCACGAAAGAGAAGGAGAAATAATTGCACAGGCCGGAAAGCTTGGTGCGGTGACTGTCGCGACAAACATGGCTGGAAGAGGTGTGGATATTAAGCTCGGTGGAGTTCCGCTTGAGGAATCCGCATATGAAAAAGTAAAAACTCTTGGCGGACTTTGCGTTATCGGTACCGAAAGGCATGAAGCGAGAAGAATAGACAATCAGCTTCGAGGAAGATCCGGCAGACAGGGCGATCCTGGTGTTACGCAATTTTATGTCTCTATGGAAGATTCTCTGATGAGGGTTTTTGCAAATGATACCGTCAAAAAAATGATGGGCAAACTTGGTGTGCCGGAAGATCAGCCGATTGAAAATTATTTGATTACAAAATCTCTAGAAAATGCACAGACAAAAATTGAAGGTTTCAACTTTGACGCCAGAAAGCAAGTTTTGGAATATGACGATGTGATGAATTTCCAGAGAAAAATTGTTTACGAAAGAAGAAGGAAGATTTTGATGGGTACAAAAGAAGAAATAAAAGAAAAACTTTGTGAAATTGCATTTACGGAAGAATATCAGAAAATAATTGAAGAAAAAGAAAACGCACTTGGTGAAGAAGAATTTTACAGAATTGCTCGGCTCCTCATTTTGCAATCAATAGACACTTTCTGGGTGGATCATTTGGAAATGATGGACTATTTGCGTGGGAGCGTAAATCTCCGTGCCTATGGCCAGAGAGATCCTCTCGTAGAATACAAAAAGGAGGGTTTGATGCTTTTCAAACAGATGCAAGAAAGTATCGATGCCGAAGTCTTGCGACTTTTGCCACATGTCGGTGTGGGCGCTTTTAGACAAGATGAAGAAAAATTAAAAGAGACACAAAAGCATATGATAGAAGCCGGAGCCGAAGGTACAAACGACGCCATCCCCGTTTCAAAAAATGAAAACAAAGTTGGTAGAAATGACCCATGCCCTTGTGGTTCAGGTAAAAAATATAAGAAGTGTCATGGGGCATAATAAATGCTATAATATTCACGTAATTAATTATTAATAATATGATTAAAAAAATAACACATTTTTTTGACAAGTTGGAGGATAAAGTGAGGGGGAGATTAAGTCATCGTTCTATTATTTACGCTTTTATAGGTGGAACTTTTACCATTATTTTTTGGCGAGGTATTTGGCATACTGCGGATATTTTGGAAGCGAAGGGGGGAGTATGGCATTATATTTTCTATGAACCATATACTATTATTTGGTCTGTTGCATTTTTACTTTTAACAGGACTTTTTGTTTCAATAATGATTGGAGACAGAATTATTATTTCTGGACTAAAAAATGAGAAAAAAGTGGAAGAAAAGACGGAGGAAGAAGTTATGAAGGAAGGTGGAGAATTAAAATATATTATTTCAAAAATAAATTCTCTTCAGAAGGAGGTTCAAGATATCAAGGATGGAAAATGCGAGGTGAAAGAATAAAATGAAAAAGACTAGTGTTGCAGTACATAGCGGAGAATTCCATGCGGATGATGTTTTTGCGGTGGCAACACTAGCTATTTTTTTGGGTGTTGAGCTAGGAGATTTAGATATTAAAAGAACAAGAGATGAAGAAGTCCTGAAGTCAGCTGATTATGTTTTGGATGTTGGATTTGTAAATGATGGAGAGACGAGATTTGACCATCATCAAGAGGGCAGTGCAGGAAAGAGGGATGATGGAATTCCTTATGCAACTTTTGGTTTGGTTTGGAAAAAATTCGGAGAAAAAATTTGTGGAGATAAGGAGATAGCGGATTTGATAAAGAAAAAAATAGTGGAACCGGTGGATGCGGAAGATAATGGTATAGATATTTATAAAAGTTTGTTTGAAGATATCAGACCATTTACATATTCGAGAGTTATTTTTGCAATGAATCCGACTTGGAAGGAAGGAGGAAAAAATAATTTCGAGGATTTTTCGAAAGCCGTCAGTTTGACAAAAAATATCTTGGAAAGAGAAATAAAAAGAGCAAAAGATTTTTTTGAAGCAAAGCCGATTGTTTTACAGAAATATAATGAAGCAGAGGATAAAAGAATTATTATTTTAGACGGAGAATATCCTTACGAAGAAGTTTTGAAAGATTTTTCAGAGCCACTTTATATTGTCAAAAGAAGTGGTACAGAAGGAAATTTTGGAGTATATTGCATGCAAGATCCGGAATCGTTTGTGTGTAGGAAGGATCTGCCAGAAAGTTGGGCTGGTAAGACAGATGAAAAATTAGCAGAAATTACCGGAGTAAAAGATTCAGTTTTCTGTCACACAAAAAGATTTATGTGTGTGGCGAAGTCAAAAGAAGGAGCGATTGAACTTGCAAAAATAGCAATTAACAGTTAGTTTTAAATTATGGCATTTATAGACGAATTAAAAATACATTTGAAATCCGGAAATGGCGGAAATGGTGTGGTGAGATGGCTTCATGAAAAAGGCATTGACCATGCAGGACCAGCCGGAGGAAATGGTGGTAAAGGCGGAGATGTTTATTTGAAGACACTTCGCGATGTTGGCATACTTAATAAATATAAAAATATAAAAGAATTTTCTGCAGAGAGGGGACAAGATGGAATGAAGAAAAGTATGCACGGCTCTGATGGCGGTGACTTTTATTTTGAACTTCCTATTGGTTCAATTGTTACAAATCTTACTACCAGAGAAAAATTTGAATTAAATACTGAGGGTGAAGAAATCAAAGTTCTAAATGGCGGAAAAGGTGGACTTGGAAATGAATATTTTAAATCATCTAGAAATATTGCTCCGGAGCAATTTAGTTTGGGAAAAAGGGGAGAGGAAGCAGAATTTAATATTGAGCTTCAGCTTGTGGCGGATGCAGGTTTTGTGGGGCTTCCAAATGCAGGAAAGTCTAGTTTGATAAATGCTCTTACAAATACTAAATCAAAAGTTGCGAGTTATCAGTTCACTACACTTGAACCGCATCTTGGCGATATGCATGGATTTATTCTTGCAGACATCCCGGGGCTTATTGAGGGAGCTTCCGAGGGAAAAGGCCTGGGTCATAAATTTTTGAGACATATCAAAAGGACAAAGATGATTTTACATTGTGTTTCTCTGGAAAGTTCCAAACCTCTTAAAGATTATTTGATAATAAGAAAAGAGCTTGAAAATTATAGCGATGCACTTGCAGAAAAAAAAGAAATTGTTATTTTGACAAAGACCGACGAGGTGGATGAAAAAAGAGTGAAAGAAGTGAAGAAAATAATTGCAAAGAAGAACAAAGATATTTTGGAGGTAAGCATACTTGATGATAATTCGGTGAAAAATTTGAAAGATACGCTGATTAAGAAATTGAGAGAAGAAAGTAAATAATTAGTGCTTTCTATAAAATAAAGTTATCCACAGCCCCCTTTTTTTTGTATTTGCTATATATATATATATAGCTATAATAGAAGAGCTATCTTTTATTTATTAAAAATTAACATATAAATATGTCAAACAAATTAAAAACATTTTCTCTTTATCTTC
>CAILDB010000015.1 GCA_903832855.1 uncultured bacterium
CGGTGCAAAGCACCGCCCACGCATTTTCCGAAGATTTGGCAAGGGAATTCAGAAAAGTCGGGGCGCTCACGCGCACGATTTTGTTTTGGAGGAGGAGGTTCGAAATCCAGAACAATTTTTACTATTAAGATTTTAAAAAGAATTTTGTTGATTTTTATAATTGTGTGATATACTACATATGCAACCAACCGTAACAAAAAGGATTTTTTAATGGCCGTCTTTGGACAATTCGAAATCTTTTTCGGGTTGGTTGCACCAAGGACGGCCATTTAAGTTTTAATAAATTAAATATATGTCACAAAAATTCTTTTTATACGCTCGCAAGTCCACGGATGTCGAGGATAAGCAGGTTTTGAGTATTGAAGCACAGCTACAAGAATTGCGAGACTATGCCAAGCAAGAAAATTTAGACATTGCCCTAGAGTTTGTAGAAAAGCAAAGTGCAAAAATTCCAGGTCGTCCGATTTTTGACGAAATGATGAAATGTATTGAAAAGGGCGATGCTGATTCTATTCTTGCTTGGCATCCTGATCGTCTCGCTCGCAATTCCATTGATGGTGGAAAAATAATTTATCTCCTCGACATCGGAAAACTTACGGGTCTAAAATTTCCGACTTTTTGGTGTGAGCCAACGCCACAAGGAAAATTTATGCTAAATATGGCGTTTGGCCAAAGTAAATATTATGTGGATTCTCTTTCCGAAAATACCAAAAGAGGTTTACGCCAAAAAGTCAGGCGCGGAGAGTATCCGTCACTTGCTCCTGTGGGATATATAAACGATTCAAGAACCAAAACTGTTGTAGTAGATACAAAGTCCGCGCCTGTAATACGCCAAGCATTTGAGATGTATTCAGAGGGCAATCAAACGCTTGATACTATCGGTATGTTTTTGGCGCAAAATAATCTTTTTGCAAAAAATGGAAAGAAAATCCACCGAACTCGTGCCACTTTCATTTTGTCCAATCCATTTTATTACGGACATTTTAGATATTCTGGCGAAATATACGAAGGCAAACACGAGCCAATCGTGGAAAAGAAACTTTGGGATAAAGTGCAAGAAGTGATGAAAGAACGAGGTCGTCCGCGACATAAATCGAAAGACGACCCGCAAGCATATTGCGGACTAATTTCCTGTGCTACCTGCGGAATGATGGTCACTGGCGAATACAGGGTGAAGACACAACTCAACGGCACACAACATTTTTACACTTATTATCATTGTTCTAAAAAACGCCGTGATATGAAATGTCCCGAACCCTGTATTCGTCAGGAAGTCTTAGACAAACAAATTTCATCACTTTTGCAAAAAGTTTCTATGCCACCAGATTGGGCGGAATATTTAAACGGAAGATTAGAAAAAGATAAAACAGAATCCGCCCAATCCGTTTTCGCTTTTGTTGAAAAGAATGAAAAAAGGTTAAAAGATATTACTGTGAAGCTCCAGCGACTTTTGGACGGCTATCTAGACCAAGATGTGGAAAAAGAAATTTATCGTCTGGAAAAAGCAAAATTATTATCGGAGAAAAAGTCGCTGGAAGAGGAAATATTTTCTCTTCAACAAAAGCAAAAACAGTGGCTCGAACCGATGCAAAACTGGATAAAAGAGGCTCAGGATATGGAAAAAATTGCTCTGGATTGCAACTTTTCTGCTAAAAAGGTTGCTGCCAAAAAAGTCTTTGGCTCGAACCTCCTCCTCCAAAACAAAATCGTGCGCGTGAGCGCCCCGACTTTTCTGAATTCCCTTGCCAAATCTTCGGAAAATGCGTGGGCGGTGCTTTGCACCGCCCACTCCTCTGTTGGTTCTGAATCAAAAAGTCTAATTTGGGAGCCACCTCCCAGATTTGAACTGGGGACATCCACTTTACAAAAGTGGCGCTCTACCAACTGAGCTAAGGTGGCAATATTTAATTTTTAAGGACTACTTATTTCTGATTGACTCCTTGTAATCGGAAACATTCTTCAAAAAAAACGATACCGAGCCTTTCTGCGTAATATCATTTTTTGTCTGTTTTACAAAAAACTTCGGCTGTCTACTATCATACTTTTTCTTGAAATTAACCAGCCAATCTTTGGTTTGGACCGAAAGCTTGTATATCAGCTTCCAAGTTCCTTTTATACTTATACGCGAAATTTGCCTTTTTATCAAGTGGAAAAAATGGTGGACAAAAATATCCGTTTTTCTGACAAAACTTACTTCCAAAAGCTTCTGGCCACTTGATAACTCAAAAGCGCGAATACCGGACATTCCGGCGAGAAGCACGAGTGAAGTTATAAATGTCCAAAATGCAAAAGGCATATTATTTTTCCATTAAACCGTATCTCACAAATCTCACGATCTCCATTCTCTCACCAAACTTTTGAATTGCGTTCTGAAGAAGTGTGGCGACGGTGATAGTAGGATCTTTTATAAAATCTTGTTCAAGCAAAACTTTGTCTTTGAAATATGAGTCAAGCTTTCCTCCTAGAATTTTTTCTTTTATTGCTTCCGGCTTGCCTACGACTTCTGCAGCAAAAACTTCTTTCGCTTTATTCATTTCAGCTTCGGAGACATCGGCTCTCTTTAGAAATTCTGGTTTTGTTGCGACGATTTGCATTGCAATATCATATGCCATTTTTGCAAATTCAGCATTTCCTGACACAAAGTCAGTCTCGCAAGAAATCTCTACCATCGCTCCAGTAGTTCCTGTTCCGTGAATATAAGTGGCGATTCTACCTGAATGAAGTTCCCTGTCTGCTTTTTTGGAAGCGACATCTGCACCCTTTTTTCTAAGCAAAATAACCGCCTTTTCCATATCTCCTCCGGCATCTTCAAGTGCCTTTCTGCATTGCATAATAGAAATCCCTGTCTTCTCGCGAAGCTCTTTTACTTGTTCTGTTGTAATGATCATATACTTTTTTCCGTCATTGCGAGTGAAACGAAGCAATCTAGAAAATCAGAGTCTGGATTGCTTCGGGAATACCCTCGCAGAGACAATTAAATTAAACTTATAAAATTATTTTGCTATTTTACCACTTTTGTAAGCGTTTGTAATCTCTCCTACAAAATACGCGATACTAGAGACCGCAGAATCATTTGCAACAATAGGATAATCAAGCTCGCTTACATCACAATCAGAACTTGCAAGTGCAATAACAGGAATTCCCATTTTCTGTGCTTCAAGAACAGTGATAATTTCTTTTTTAGGATCTACTACAAAAACAGCTTTTGGCATTTCTTTCATGCTCGTAATTCCAGCAAACATTTTTTCAAGTTTATCTATTTGTCTGTCTATCATCAATCTCTCTTTCTTTGTGTATTTTGAAAGTTCACCTTTTTCTTTTTGGCTGAGGAGGTCTTCGTATTTTGCAATCCTCTTTTTAATTTCAGGATAATTTGTAAGAGCTCCACCAATCCATCTTCCGGCAACATTCGGCATGTTTATAGAAGAAGCGCTGATATTAATAATATTTTTAGCTTCATTTTTACTTGAAACAAAAAGAATTTGTTTACCTTCCTTTGCAATTGAAGAAACGAGCTCGCAGGCCTTTTCTAAAAGTTCGGCTGTCTTTTCGAGGTTTATAATTTCAACTTTGTTCTTTACACCAAAAATATAAGGAGCTACAGAAGCATGTCTTCTGGATTTTGGGTAACCAAAATGCGCTCCAACCTTGAACATTTCGTCGATTTTCACATTACTCTTTGAATTTTTTTCATCTACCATATAGGTGCTACTCTATCAGAAAATAGAGTTATTTGCAATACTAATAGGTATTATCATCTCTTTTACCTGTACTCAAAATAATTACTTTTTCTTTCGTTAATTTAAACTTTATTCTTATCTCGCCAACTCGTACCCTAAAAGTGTCCGAATTACCCTGTAATTTTTTGATATCTAAATTAGTAAAATTTCTATTCAATATTTGTTCCACCGCGTTATCTACTCTTAGCCTTTCTTTACTGCCAAGCTTTGTTAAGAACTTACTTATTTTGTCCATTTTCTTTTTTCTCTATTTTTCTTAACAAGGACAAAAGTTTTCCTGCTTCTATGCCTTTTCCATTTTTAGTAAGTTTAGTAAAATCAATCATAGTTTTCCAACCTTTATCGTCCTCTTTTTCGTCCACTTCCTCAAACTGATAAGGGGAAATCTTAAACGCTGGTTCAGACCTTTTCATTACAATAAAACTATCCCCTTTTTTCACCTGGGAAATATAACTCTCGGTATTCAATCTCAAATCCTTTAATCCAATTATTTTGGTCATAATATAAGGTTACCTAAAGATAACCCTAAAGTCAACTCCGTTTTGTGGATAACTTCCCCGCTGTCATTCCCGTGACTTGCCCCGTGAAATTTGATTTGTATTTCACTGGGGAGACAGGAATCCATTCAAACCACAACAAAACCATTTTCGTCAACCGCCGAAAATGGTTTTATATTTTAAGCAAGGACCGTCCTTGATATTTTGTCCTTGATATTTTATTTTTTTAACTAACGAACAAGACGAACATTAATAGTTATACCATCTGTCTGATTACCTGTTGAACCACAACCGTGGATAAAACCCTTGTCCATATTGACCGAAAAAGTCCAGTTATTAGACTCTGGATCAGTTTTAGCCCAATAGTAAAGATCTTCTCGAAAACTAAACGGGGTTTTTGAACCAGCTTTATCAAATTTAGCTTTAGCGAGCAGTTCATCTGTTGTTGGTAATCTCCACTGTTTTTCTCCTTTTCTTAACTTTTTATTTAATTCAGTAGCCTTTGTCTTTGCTACACGCCAAGACATCGGACCAAGATCTGGTCCCCATTCTAATTTTAACCGTTCAATATTTTCTGGTGCTAGTGGTATATGTCCTTTTATACAAATAATAGCCTCTTCCCCTCTTTTACTTTCTGGCATCTCTAATGCCTCAAATTTTTCCCAAACTCTCTTCTCTCCTGTTCTATCCTTCTGCCAAGCTAAGTCATTGAGAACATCTGCATTTGCACCAAAAACGACACCATCTTTCTTTATTACTCTGGCGATTTCTTTACATAAAGCTTCCATATAGCCATCTGCCTTAATGACATAACCATCTACACCACTTATTGTTACACAAACTGACTCGTTTTTTAAGTGAGACACAAAATCCAACATATCTGCCGAGACAAGCATTACTCTCATAGGCTTTCCCTCCGAATTCAGTTCGTAACGAGGATTATCCTTATTTAATTCATTAAATAATCTTTCTTTTGGTAAAAGATTATACAAAGAACCATAAGAACCAAACGCTTGTTTATCAACTCCTATATAAGTTTGAGCTCCACATTTTTGGGCAAATTTAATCATATTTTCACTTGTACCACAACCTAAATCAATTAAAACATTCCCCTTTAAATGCTCTTCAAAAAATTTTAACGACTCAGCAAGTTTTTCAGAGGGAACTTTTACATATTCTCCATTGGCGCCACTCCTTTTGTTGCGATCTTTAACATCAAGATACTTATCCAGCCAGTGAGATGTCCAATCACCAGCCAAACGATTGTGTTGAACTTCATACCTCTGTTGTTCTTCAACAATTGATTCAATCTCCCCAGCATCAAGATTTTTATACACCAACAAATCAGATAACTTTATATCTGATTCAGAAGTACCTTCTTCTGTCTTTGGTTTCCTAACCTTTATTGGTTTTAACTTTGGTGTTGAAATTTCTTCTGGTAAACCCATTTTTTCCATCATATTTTTATAAATTAATTATTAAAAGATTACAGAATGATATCTCAAATAAACATAATTCCACCAAGGATAATAATACCGAGTAAGAAGAAAAGTTTAATAAGTTTCTGCCACCAAATCCGTTTTTTATGCCAAATGTTAATGGATGTATAAATAATCATTAAAGCACAAAACAGAGAAAAATAAGAATAAGTGCACTGGGTTAGTGTACAGTTGACAGTAGATTGACCTTTGAAAACAATAAATATGTTGAAAATTACTACCAATAATGCTTGGCTAGATGATATCAAAAGTAATCATCTAACAAACATGAAAAACACAGCTGAGAGAG
>CAILDB010000016.1 GCA_903832855.1 uncultured bacterium
ACTATTTTTTGGGGAAAGGATTTGCCAAAACTTCGGCTCATTTGTTTTTGAATTTGGATGTCGCAAATGGAAAAGGAGGGGTTTGGGGAGGAATTTTCCATTTGCTCCTCTTTTTGTTTTGGCGAAATTCGGGGCGGGATTAAAAAATTGAGAAAAAATGTTATTCATGTTAGTATAATTGTGAGGGTTAGTTTCAACGCTCATACTTATACTATCATACTATGGAAAGTAAAAACAATAGACAAATTGGGGATAAAATAAAAGTCTTTCGAGCAAAACAAGGATTGACACAGGACGCTCTTGCGAGAAAATGCGATATTCCCTACACAACGCTGACCAAGATTGAATCAAATGTGATAACGAAACCGTCAATCCAAACTGTAACCAAGATCGCCGAAGGGTTGGGAATAAGTATTGATAATCTGATAAAATAAACATTATGAGCCAAGCGATTATTTCATTACTAAATAAGACAAAAATTGATCACTCGTGGTCTTTTTCTGATAAAACAAGAAAGGACACAGCGTATATTACACATGGCTATCATCGCTATCCGGCAAAATTTATTCCACAGATAGTTTCCCGCCTAGCAGAAAAATATACAAAAGAGGGTGATTTCATTGTTGATCCATTCGGTGGGTGCGGAACAACACTTGTTGAATCAAAAGTTATGGGACGACCATCAATTGCTGTTGACATTAACCCCGTTGCCGTTTTGATCACAAAAGCAAAAATCACTCCAATTAACCCAGATAAAATTGAGAAAGAATTTGCAACACTTCAGAAAAAATTAGAAACCTATAATGAAAATACAAAAGTCAAAGCTCACGAACACGAGAGAATTGATTACTGGTTCAAGCCGGAAGATAAAAGAAAGCTTGCTTTTATCTTTGCCGAAATTTCAAAAATTAAAGACCAAGATGTCCAAGATTTTTTCTTTTGTGGATTTTCAAATATTCTCAAAAATTGTTCAATATGGTTACAAAAAAGTAATAAGCCGACGAGAGATTTTGAAAAGAAACCGTCAGATCCAATTAAAACTTTTTTTAAGCAAATAAAAATGATGTTGCGTGGCAACACACGACTATTTGAATTATTATCAGAGAAAGGTTATTTGAAAATTCCAAGCAAGGTAGTTTGTACGGATGCAAGGACAATTCCAGCAAAAGACAATAGCATTAGTTTAATCGTTACCTCTCCGCCATATGTTACCTCGTACGAATATGCCGATTTACATCAACTAACCGCATTATGGCTAGAATACACAAAAGATTTGAGTGATTTCAGAAAGCGTTTTATTGGCACCTCATATCACAGTAAAAAAGATTTGATACTCAATAGTTCAATCGCAGAAAGTATCCGAAAAGAATTGCTGGAAATAGATAAAAAAACTGCCGAGGAAGTTTCAACATACTTTAGCGAAATGAATCAAGTTTTTGTAGAAATGAAGAGAATGCTTAAAAAAGGAGGAAAAACCTGCATTGTTGTCGGGAACACCAGCTTAAAGGGCGTAAAGATACTCAATGCAGAAGTTTTTGTCGAACAATTACAAAACTTGGGACTAAAAGTTGCTGATATTATTAAGAGAGAAATACCCTCAAAAAATTTGCCCTCTGTTAGAGATAAAAAGACGGGTAAGTTTGCAAGTATAACCGACAAAAATAAAGTCTCTGCTTATCCAACAGAATATATATTAGTAATGCAAAAATAAAAATATGACAATACAAGACCTTATCAAAATATATGATACGAAAAAGAAAAAGTATGGCATAGAAGCATACAGACATATTTCAAATGTATTAAAAGAAGCCAAAGAGCAACACGGCAAAGATTTTACTGGCAATGACCACGAGCAATCGTGGCGAGCTTTCAAGGGTAAAAATTTGGAGAAATTGATTGAGTACATTATTACAGATGAGGTTCATGCTCTTAATTTGCAAGTAGTAAATGGAAATAGCCTTGAAAGAACGAATGGATCAAATCTATCGAAAGAGTTAAGTGTGGTTAAAAGAAATCTTACTGTTGATTATGGCGAATTTGGTTTGCATTTACCCGATGTTGATTTAATTATCTATGATCCAAAAACGAGCAAGGTTGTCGCTGTTTTGTCTAGCAAGGTTACTTTACGAGAGAGAATTGCACAGACCGGTTATTGGAAAATTAAACTAGCTTCTGATAAGGCCACAAAACATATTAAAGTTTATTTCGTAACACCGGACGAGGACGGAACACTGACCGTTAAAAAACCGACAAAGAAAGGTAGAGCGATTGTTGAGGTTGATACAGACGGCAGTTATGTTTTGAGCGAAACAAATATTGAGGAAAGCGATAAAGTAAAAATGTTTGATAAGTTCATTGATGATCTAAAAAAACTTTTGAAATAATATGGCTAAAGATTTGATTTTAGAATCAACTACACTATGGGATTATCCTACACAAAATTACGGAGATAAACCTCATGGAAACAATAAATATAATGGCGTAACGCCAGCTTTTGTTCTTTGGAATTTATTACATAGATATACAAAAGAGGGCGACTTGGTCGTTGATCCGATGTGCGGAAGTGGAACAACAATTGATGTAGCCAAAGAATTAAAGCGAGAAGTTATTGGTTACGATATTAATGTAACAAGACCAGAAATAATCAAAAATGATTCTCGTAAAATTCCGCTTGCGGAAAATTCTGTTGATTTTGTTTTCATTGATTCACCATACTCGGACAATATTAACTATTCTGACAACAAAGAATGTATTGGGAAAATATCCTGTGAGAAAACAGAATTTTATGATGAATTGGAAAAGGTGGCGAGTGAAATGGCAAGAATTTTGAAACCCGGCAAGGTAATGGGTTGGGTTATTGCTGATCAGTGGATCAAAAAGAAATTTACACCCGTAGGATTTTTACTTTGGCCTAGACTAGAAAAGTATTTTGAGGCAATGGATATTGTTTGTCTTACTAGACACAATCAAACATCAAATACTGGGATTTGGCACGATCGGGCTAGACAGTATAATTTTTATCTCCGAGGATTCAAGTATTTGTTTATAATGAAGAAAAAGTAATTATGAATAATGATTTGCTGACAATACTTAGTTTAATAATCGGAATACTCGGTTTAGTTGCGACTTTGGCAGGAACATATTTTGCCTACATCTCGTTTATAAATCCGATAATAAGGTTCAAGAAATATCTGAAAAATCCTGAAAATTGGGAAAAATTTCAAGGCATAGATGATCACCTTTCTTTTTATCGCCATAAAAAATATCCTAATTTTCAAATTGTTGTAGATTGGGATAAAGAACTTGTGGAAAATTTTCACGAGGAGTGGATAAATGACGGTCTTTATCCTGACAAAACAAACAACGCCTCTTATTATGTTAGGTTAGAGGCCAATGCAATGTTGCTAGAAAAGGAGTTGTTTGTTTCTTTGGACGGACACCGATATTTTGTGCCTGTGCCAAAAGTTTTGAGTGTAAAAAATGATGAACGAGAATTTTATTATGACAAACAACAAATTCAATTAGCAAAGATTGTTGGAAAACATCATTTTGAAAAAGATATTTACGATTTTGCCAAAGGGTGTAAAAAGCCGATAATGATCAAGGAATAGTTTTTCAATCTTGCCCGCACGAATTTTGCAAAAAATGGTATAATTAGATTATTAGCAAGTCGAAAATATTAACTAACTAAAAAACTATGATAAAAGGAAACTTTCTCGGCGCGGCGATTGTTGCAATAATCTACACGGTGTATATTTTAATCAATCCTAGTGCTGTGCCTTCAAAAACAGCATTTGTGCTTGCGTTGGTTGTTTTGAACGCTTTGACTATCGTGTTGATGCATTTTGCATTCAAATAAAATATGAAAACAAATTTGATCCCGACAAGTAAATTAGGTAAGTGGTCAGTAGGGTTGAACGCCTTTTTCTTAGTAGCGGTCGCCACTTCCTGTGTACTTGTTTTGGTACTTAAAATACTTAATTTTGACGATCACTGGTGGGATGTAACGGTAGCTGTTTCATTCCCCGCAAGCATTATTGCTTTAATCACAGGAATAGTAGCAGTTAGAAAATATGAGGAACGCTCTGTTCTAGTTTATCTATCCATCTTTGTAGGCGTATGTACTATACTTTTTCTCCTCCTTCATAGTTTATTTATTAATGATTAATATTGGATCTCAAATTTCTGAATTAAAAGAATTTGCCGCCAAAAATCCCGCCCCGAATTTCGCCAAAACAAAAAGAGGAGCAAATGGAAAATTCCTCCCCAAACCCCTCCTTTTCCATTTGCGACATCCAAATTCAAAAACAAATGAGCCGAAGTTTTGGCAAATCCTTTCCCCAAAAAATAGT
>CAILDB010000017.1 GCA_903832855.1 uncultured bacterium
AATCCCGCCCCGAATTTCGCCAAAACAAAAAGAGGAGCAAATGGAAAATTCCTCCCCAAACCCCTCCTTTTCCATTTGCGACATCCAAATTCAAAAACAAATGAGCCGAAGTTTTGGCAAATCCTTTCCCCAAAAAATAGTTTTGCCAAAACTTCGTCCGCATTGTTCCGCCACCTGCCCGAATACTTGGAGGGCAGAACCCCGAAAGAAAAACACCCTTTCCTTTTTCAAAAGAAATTCCACCCCCCGCCAAAATAGAAATGCAAGGAGTGTTTTTTCTTTCGGGGTTGCCGAGGCTCTGCGAGGCGGTGGCGGGGCGATTCATTCTTGGTCGAAAAAAGTTCGAGCAAATGCTAAAATATCTCCACCCTAGTATTAGTTTACTAGTTTTGGGCTTATAGTATAGTGGTAGTACGCGTCATTCGCATTGACGAGACGGCAGTCCGATTCTGCCTAAGTCCACAGATTATTATTAAAATAATAAATATATGAAAAAAACAAATTATATTTTAAAAGGATTTATAAATGCTGGAGGTGTATTTGTCTATGTATCTCTCATAGCACTACTTGGTTTTAATAGTCAGAATATTTTTGGTGGTGTGGAAGAGCCAAATTTACTCATTCCATTATTTATGTTATTACTTTTTATCATATCTGCATCAATAACCGGATTATTGGTTCTGGGGAAACCTGTTATTTTATATCTAGACGGTCAAAGAAAAGAGGCATTCCAGTTATTATTCATCACTATTGGGTGGCTTGTCGTTTTTCTTCTCGTAGTTATTGGAGCATTGTTATTGGCGTAATTTAATTGTAAAAACGGGGCATAGTGTAACGGTAACATTCACGATTCGGGTTCGTGAGACTCCGAGTTCGAATCTCGGTGCCCCGACAGTTGTATATTTTAGTTATCCACAGCCCCTTGTTTTTTTACTTGCGATAGATTATACTGCAAGGGTGTCTGAGGGGCGTCAGCTCTGTCTGGCCAAAATATTGAGCCGGAGACAGGCACACTAAAAGGCATCACCGCGGGTGGTGTTTTTTAGTGTCTCACTTTCGTCCTCATCACTTAGAAGCCCTTTACCGGTAGAATTTTCTATTATTTTAATATCTCGGTATTGTTTTATAAACCAAGCTGGTATAACACTGTAAAATTCTATCTTGCTATTACCAACCTGTGTGACAACAACCTTGACTCTAAATTTTTTTACGATAGCGACAAAGCCCCAAGATCTGACGACCAAATTCATTGGAATGTATTTCCCGTATCTATTAACTCTCCTATATTCCATATTTTCCTCAAATTCTTGAAAGGTAGTAGAAGTTTCTAGAATAAACTTAGCTTTTTCAAGCATATCAAAGCGTAATATCTGAGTCTTTTTATGTCTTTCTTTTTTGCTACCTTGATAAATCAAATGCTTAAAACCGTTAGAAGTAAAATGAATGTGTTGACCCAGAGCAGGGCAAAAAACTTTAGAAAAAGTGGCGTACAATTTTTGTGCTTCTTGGCGAATCTTATTATAATCTTGCAATCTTTCTTCTATATTTTTCCCTTTCATAATAATATCCTAACATAGTTCCTCATTTTTAGCTTTTATTTATGCATGTTTTGTGCTAATATCAAATTATATGAACAAAACATTGCTTAAAACAAAGGATTCTATTAAAAGTCACAAATGGATTTCAGCTATAATTGGTGCGGTTATCTTGGTGATTTTACTTTTTGTAATTTTTAAAAAATCAGCAAATACCGCTACAGCTATAGTGACAGTAGAAAAACGGACAATCACAGAGGTAGTAAGTGCGACAGGCAATGTCAAACCGCTTTCAAATGTTGATTTATCTTTTGAAAAAGGAGGACGCGCCTCATATGTTTCCGTTTCTGTCGGTGATAAAGTTTATGCTGGAGAATTTTTAGCTTCAGTTTCAAATTTAGATCTTATTGCATCTGTAGATCAGGCGGGAGCAGGACTAAAAATTGCGCAGGCGAATCTTGATGCATTGAAAAATGGTTCAACCCCAGAACAAATTGCAGTATCACAGTCACAAGTACAAAAAGCTGAAGGTGATTTAGCACAAGCAAAACAAGGTTTAATCAATTCAATACAGGATTCATATGCAAAAGCTGATGATTCTATCAGAAATAAAATTGATGTAATGTTTACAAATCCGCGTTCACAAAATGCTCAGTTAAATTTTCAAACAACATATTCACAATATAAAAATGATTTGGAACAAGGGAGGGTTGAGATGGAGGATATGCTTGTTTCTTGGAATAATTCTATAATCGGGCTTAATAATTCCTCAGATATTGATCATGCAGAAAATTCTGCAAGCGCAAATCTAGAAACAATTAAAAACTTTTTAAACAAGCTCGCGTTAGTAATAAATAATTTAATTCCAAACGGTACTGTCACACAGACGATAATTGACGGATGGAAGGTAACTGTTTCTACAACGAGAGCAAATATTGGACTTGCAATAAGTGGACTTTCTACAAATACGAGTGGATATCGGGTAGCAGTGTCAGCCCTTTCAATCGCAAAGAACAATCTTGCTGTTACTAAATCTGGAGCAACTGCAGAGCAGATTGCTGGAGCAGAAGCATCTGTAGAACAAGCTCAAGCAAATGTAGATAATACAAACGCGCAACTTTCAAAATCAATAATAAGGTCGCCGATAAACGGAGTAATCACTACTGTCAACACAAAAGTTGGTGAGGTTATTCAAGCGAGTGCACCGGCTATTTCTGTAATTTCATACGGTGAATATGATGTTGAAGCCTTTGTCCCCGAAGCTGACATAGCAAAAATAAAAGTTGGAGATATAGCTACCACCACACTTGATGCATATGGTTCAAATACATATTTTCAAACTTCTGTAATTAAAATTGATCCTGCAGAAACTGTAATAGAAGGTGTGCCGACATACAAAGTCACTTTGAAGTTTTCTCAAGAAGATGAGAGAGTCAAATCCGGTATGACCGCAAACTTAGACATTCTTACAAATCAAAAAGTTGGAGTTCTTTCGCTTCCGTCAAGATCTGTTTATTCAACGGGGGATAAAAAGTTTGTAAAAAATGTTGATTTCACAAACAAGACAACAGAAAAAGAGGTTCAAACCGGCATAAGGGGAGTCGATGGATTTATAGAAATAATTTCCGGATTAAATGAAGGTGACAAAGTGGTGGTTTCACCAAATATTTAAAAAAAAGCGGACGGCTCCTTCACAAAGTTCTTTAAAACGTCCCAAATCCGGCCAGGGACGTTTGTAAAAAACTTTGTTTTGGAGCCATCCGCAAAAAACAAAATGCCTTTAATAGAAACAAAAAAACTTTGGAAAGTTTACAATGAAGACGGTACAAAAACCGAAGCTCTTCGTGGTGTTACATTGGATATTAAAAAAGGGGAATTCGTGGCAATTATGGGACCATCGGGTTCTGGTAAATCAACTCTAATTCAAATTCTTGGACTTTTGGATAATCACACAGATGGTTCATACATTTTTGCAGATAAAGATATAAATAATTACAATCAAAATGAAATCGCAAATATGCGAAACGAAAAAATGGGTTTTGTTTTTCAGGCATTTAATTTGTTACCGAGATCTACCGTCCTAGATAATGTAAAATTACCTCTCACATATTCTCAAATTCCGGAGTCAGAATGGGAACAAATGGCCCAAGATGCTTTAGTTGCTGTTGGACTTAGTCACAGAATGTATCATGACGCTACCCAACTTTCCGGAGGTGAAAAGCAGAGGGTGGCAATTGCCCGAGCGCTTGTAAATCGTCCCGAGGTTATTTTTGCCGATGAACCTACAGGCAACCTTGATTCAAAATCCGGACAGGCTGTCATTGAAATAATTCAAAAGCTTCATAAAGAAAAAGGTCACACAATTATTTTAATTACTCACGAGACATACACAGCAGAATATGCAGAAAGAATAATTAAACTATATGACGGACGAATTGAAAGTGATGTAAAGGTTGAGCAGAGAAGAGAAGGAAATTTTATAAAATGACAATTCAGATTGTCATCCCCGTGAAGACGGGGATCCAGAATTTAAAAATCAAATGCAATTTAAATACAGTTTAAAAACAGCAGTAAAAGGTCTTACGACACACAAATCGCGTTCGAGTCTTACAATACTTGGAATTGTAATTGGTATTACTTCTATAATTCTCGTAATGTCTCTTGGACAAGGAGCACAAAACCTTATCTTGAGTCAAATAAAAGGTCTTGGAGCGACTACTGTCACTATTATTCCTGGTAAAATTTCATTTGGACCTTCAACAGCTGCAAATACATTAAACGACTCATTAAAAGAAAAAGATCTCAATCTTCTAAAAAATAGGGCAAATGTTCCACATGCAAAATATGTTATGCCTATGGTAATAGGTTCGGCCAATGCTGTAAATGGCAACCAAATTTATCAAACCGCAATCTTTGGCTCAGGAGAATTTATTCCAGAAATTTTTAATATTATTCCTGATAGGGGTTATTTTTTCACTGGGGATGACGTGAAAAGTAGAGCCACAGTTGTAGTCATTGGAAATAAAGTAAAAAATCGTCTTTTTAATGGTGATGAAGCTGTGGGTCAGAAAATCAGAATAAAAAATAATATATATAAAATCGTTGGAGTACTTCCAGAAAAAGGCGCGTCTTCGAGTTTTGATGATTCAATTTTTATGCCTTACACCACAGCTCAGCAATACATTCTTGGTACAAAATTTTATAGCAGGATAGTTGTGGACGTAGATTCCGAAGCAAATATTGCTTCAAGTGTTGAAGATATAAAAATTACGTTAAGAAATTCTCACAATATTACTGATCCGGATAAAGATGATTTTACAGTAACTACCGCAGCCGATATTTCAAAAACTCTCGGGACAATTACAGACGCACTTACCGCATTTCTCGTAGCAGTCGCAGCGATTTCTCTTGTTGTCGGTGGTATTGGAATTATGAATATTATGCTTGTTTCTGTAACAGAAAGAACAAAAGAAATTGGTTTGCGAAAGGCTCTTGGTGCAACAGACAAAGATATTTTGACTCAATTCTTACTTGAAGCGACAATTCTTACGGCGACTGGTGGTGTCATTGGAATACTTTTGGGCTCATTACTATCTTTTTTGATATCATTAATTCTCAGAAATACTCTCGGACTGGACTGGCAATTTATTTTCCCTTGGGGTGGGGCAGTACTTGGAATCGTTGTTTCCGGAATGATTGGATTAATTTTCGGAATTTATCCCGCTCGTCAGGCATCCAAAAAGAGTCCGATGGAGGCGTTGCGTTATGAATAAATAAATTCCCCAAAAAACAAAAGAGTTTTTGTAAAAACCTCTCCACAAAAAACTTTTGAACTGCACGGATATTTTTTTGCTAAAAAATTCCTCGTGCTCGCGCCAGTCGCGCTCCCAAGTCAGTTCAAAAGCATTTTGCTACGAGGTTATTTTTTTACAAAAACTCTTTTGTTTTTTCTGTCATTCCCGTGAAGACAGGAATCCATCCCCTCTGTCTTTGCGAGGGTATTCCCGAAGCAATCCAGAAATTTGATTACCTCACCTTTTTTTGCTAAACTATACTTATTACTAAATTAAATAAAAAAACCATGGGCTTTTTCAAAAATCTTATATTAAAAACAACACTGAAGTCACAACTCAAAGGTCTTCCACCTGCACAACAAGAAATGGTTCTAAAAGCTATCGAGGAAAATCCAGAATTTTTTGAAATGATTGCAAAAGAAATCGAGCAAAGACAAAAAGAAGGTAAAGACAAAATGTCCGCAACTATGGAAGTAATGCGAAAACATCAAGGCGAACTTCAAAAGTTGATGATGAAATAATTCATTACAAATATGAATGAAAAGCTTTCAACAGAAACAACAAATGAAAGTGAGGATGAGCGCGAAGAGCGTCTAGTTCATACATTGCATTATCGAATGCGTTTTCAGCATTTGGTCTTTGAAATTCTCAATGTAAATAAAAATCTTGATGTAAATACGAGGATGGATGTAATAAAAAAATATAGCAAAATGATAAGTGATTATATTGATAATCCTATTAATAATCACATCCGAAAATTAATATCAGATGAAAAATTTTCCGACGCTGCCGAAATTATGGTTGCTGAAATCCACCACCAGGAGTCCTGGCCAAAAGCCGCCTAAAATTTTACTTTTATCTATTTTCGTATTAAAAAAGCGCGTGAGACCAGTGTTAGCTTTCGCTCTCACAGATACTCACGCGCCTCATACTCTCACTTTTTCTTCAGTGTGTCAGTCCAACCATTGACGCCACAAAAGTCACGACCATTGCAATGATTGAGATGACCGCCCATGTTCCAAAAACGTCTTCATCGAGTTTCTCGTCCTTGATCATCGGAGGCATTCTCTCTTTGGTGACATTCCGATGCCACCAAGGTCCTTCTCGCTTGGTCATAATTACTCGACCCCAGCAAAGAATTTCGATTGTCCTTTTCAGTAACCAACAAAAGACGAACAGAAGGATGAACCCGGCGGTTTTGTTGAATAGGCTAAGAGCGACTGTACCAATATCGCTGGCGAAAATTTTCCAACCGATGGAAAACATCGCAAACTTGCCGACATCTGTCTTGGCAAATTCATTCACTCGGTCCGTTGTCACCTTGAGCCCACCGTCCATTGCCTGGACGAAGCCATTGAACGCTGTTCCCAGTTCCTTTCCGAAGCCAGCGAACTTGGAGATGAACTCTCCATCTTTCGCTTGCTGATCATTGAGCTTGGATTGCATCGCTGCAATCTGAGCTTTCAGTTCCGTGGGGCTTTGTGTCTGCTCCTGCGCAAACGCTGTCGCGCCGACGAAGATCGAAACCAATACTAACAGAATCATCTTTCTCATTGCGTCGCTCCTTTTTTAGTTTAACCGTTTTTGGCCAACTTCAGTTTTGCTAGACTTCCGACCCACATATGGATCAGATCACAGCTTAGAAGAAACCTTGTAAAAAATAGATTTACTCTAAGCTGTGAAGAAGCCTTGCAATAGTTCCATATAAAAGAACTCTATTTGGCTACTTTAAGTTTAGCACCTTTGATATTCTTTGTCAAGCATTTTAGAAGCGAAACTGTAACTACCAAAAAACACTATAAAAAAGTGTTTTTTGAGGTTTCATAGTAAAAGTTATAAGTAATATTAGAATTATGAAAAAAAAGAAAAATCTGCTAGAATCACAGAATGGAATTAAAAGTTGGAATTGTGGGGTTGCCAAACGTGGGGAAAAGCACGCTTTTTAATGCGCTTACAAAAAAAAGCGTGGCGTGTGAAAATTATCCTTTTTGTACTATTGATCCATCGGTAGGCGTAGTTGCTGTGCCTGATGAACGACTAGGGAAGCTTTCAACTTTTTCTAAATCAGCAAAAACAATTCCTGCAGCAGTGGAATTTGTGGACATTGCTGGACTTGTCAAAGGTGCTTCGGCAGGTGAGGGGCTTGGAAATAAATTTCTTACAAATATTCGCGAGACAGACGCTATCGCTGAAATGGTGCGTATCTTTGAAGATGAAAATATTATTCATGTTGCAAATAAAATTGACCCGCTTTCTGATATTGAAGTCATAAATCTTGAGCTTATTCTCGCAGACATGCAGACAGTAACAAAAAGACTTGGAAGTATTTCAAGTGATATTAGAAGAGGTAGTAAGGACGCAGTGATAGAAAATGGTGCATTGGAAAAATTAAAAAAGATTCTTGAAGATGGAAAAATCGCAAAGGAAGCACATTTGGATGAAAAAGAAACTTTTCTCATAAA
This sequence comes from uncultured bacterium, assembly GCA_903832855.1. Classification (GTDB taxonomy): domain Bacteria; phylum Patescibacteriota; class Minisyncoccia; order Phycocordibacterales; family GWA1-40-21; genus CAILDB01. The sequence continues at coordinate 7,792 of CAILDB010000017.1, forward strand.
AAGCTTATGTCTTTTGACATTGAAACCTATTTTGTATGTTTTAAATAAAAAATCTGGCGGGAAAAATTTGGACGAAATGAATGATGAAAGATTTCAAAAACTTTCTAAATTTTTCAAAGAAACAAATTCAAAATATGTGATAGTAGATGCAGGAATTGAAAATGAGCTCAAGGAACTTGATGGCGGAGACAAAAAAGAAATGCGAGAAGGACTTGGTGTGAAAGATGACGGAATTGATAATCTCATCAAAGCTGGTTACGATTTACTTGGACTCATTACTTATTTTACAACTGGAGAAGATGAAACCCGTGCTTGGACCATAAAAAGAGGCTGGACTGCTCCAGAGGCCGGTACCGCTATTCACAATGATTTTAAAGACAAATTCATCCGTGCTGAGGTAGTGTTTTGGAGTGATTTACTAGGTGCTGGCTCACACGGAAATGCTCGCGATAAAGGCCTTATTCGCACGGAAGGGAAGGAATATGTAGTGAAAGATGGAGATGTAGTGGAGTTTAAAATATGATATAATCAAGTTGTTGTCATTTATTAATAATTTAATCAAGAAATATGGAAAATACAATAAACGAACCGAAAAAATATTCATCAGTAATAAAATGGTCATTAGTTGTCGGAATTGTTATCGTACTAAATTTATTTTTCAACTATTTAATTTCACTTGTTTATAAAGCTCCTGAATACAATAATTTTTGCAAACAAGAACAGGTAATGCCAGTAGCAAATAATAGAGATGCTTGTCTTGCAAAAGGTGGACAATGGAGTGAATACAATCAATTTGATCAAAAGTCACCAACACCTACTCAAGTAATTGGAGTCACGGGATATTGTAACGCACAGTTCACATGCGGTAATAATTTTGATGTAGCGCGCAAAGCATATGAAAGGAATATTTTCGTGGCACTTGTGGTGATAGGTGTAATACTTTTGGCACTAAGTTTTGTCCTCGCATTCAATTGGATAATTTCAGTATCGTTTGCGATGGGTGGAATTTTATCTATCATTATTGCTTCAATCAGGTATTGGGAAAATGCAGATAATCTTATCCGAGTCCTTATCTTATTCTTTGCACTTGTTGCTCTTATCTATTTTGCGATTAAGAAGTTTAAAAACTAAATAAAAATAAATCGCTACCTGGCATTGGTAGCGATTTTGTGCGAACTGAGAGGCTTCTATGACATGATCTTGGTAACATCTTGTTCATCTCCAAATGATTCTTTGTCACCATCGTGGAGCCTGAGAGCGTTACTTATTACGAGTTTATCACCGCAAATGTTTATTCGTGTCTTCACATAGACAGCCTTAACGGTATCATAGTCACAAACCAAATCGTTTTTTGAGCTGTTCTCTCTGACACTCTGAGCTACGATGAACATGTCACCAACTTTCAATTCGTTGAACTTCATATGTCCTCCCATGTGTTTGTAGTTTCGGCTCTGTTTGAAATAATACAAATTTAATGGTATAAAGTCAATGTGTTAAATAAATTTGCTAATAAAAAAGTCTTTGTCGGAATGTCCGGCGGAGTAGATAGTTCGGTATCGGCGGCTCTTTTGAAAGAGGCGGGTTTTGATGTGACTGGGGTTTTTATTAAGGTCTGGCAACCGGATTTTGTGGAGTGCACTTGGCGAGAAGACAGGCTGGATGCGATGAGAGTTTGTGCAAAATTAAAAATTCCTTTTTTCACTTTATATCTTGAAAAAGAATATAAGAGGGATGTCGCGGACTATATGATAAATGAGTACAAAGTAGGAAGAACTCCAAATCCAGATGTGATGTGCAATAAATATGTAAAGTTTGGCGCATTTTTTGACTTCGCAATAAAGCAGGGTGCGGATTTTGTAGCGACGGGGCATTATTCCAGAGTTCGCAAAACTGGCGAAAAATCACCTGTTCTTTTGCTCACAGGAAACGATAGGAACAAAGACCAATCATATTTCCTTTGGACACTTACGCAAAGGGAACTTTCTAAAACTCTTTTTCCAATTGGCAATATAGAAAAACCAGAGGTGAGAAGAATTGCAAAAAAGCTCGGACTTTCAACTGCAGAAAAAAAAGACAGTCAGGGCGTTTGTTTTCTTGGTAAGTTTGATATGAAAGATTTTCTTGCACATTACATCAAAGAAAAAGCTGGGAAAGTATTGAATGAAAAAGGTGAAGTCATTGGGACCCATAACGGTGCAATTTTTCTTACGATAGGGCAGAGGCATGGTTTTGAGATTACAAAAAAGACGACAGATAGTAAACCACTTTTTGTTATCACTAAAGATTTAAAAAATAACACGATTACTGTTTCGGAAAATTCTTTGCAAGACAAGGTGGAGTCCAAAGAAGTGGAAATCGGAAATGTAAACTGGACGGGAGGAGTGGAGCCAGACACGAAGAAAAAATATTCGGCTAGAATCAGATACCGACAACCACTTTTTTCCTGCAAAATAAAAAAGTTAGGCAAAGATTACTCAATTTTCTTTGACGGACCACAAAAAGCCATCTCATCTGGCCAATCTCTCGTCATCTACGACGGTGAAGTTTGTCTTGGTGGCGGAATTATAAAATAATCTGTATAATGTATTTATGCCCGATTTTTATGTAACAAAATATAATGGTGACAAGGAGCTTTTTGATCCGAGGAAACTTAAAACTAATCTTTTGAAAATTGGAACATCTCCAGATATAGCTGACCTCGTGATAGGAGAAGTCGCAAAAAGTGTGAAGGACGGCATAACCACGAGAGAAATTTACGGACTTGCATATTCACTTCTGAAAAAACACCAAAGACCTGTAGCTATCAGATATTCCCTGAAAAAAGCCATCGCTGATTTTGGTCCAACGGGATTTCCTTTTGAAAAATTCGTTGCAGAGATGTTTAAGGCACAAGGCTATACTGTGGATACAGATAGAATTATAAAAGGAAAATGTGCCGAACATGAGGTGGATGTGATTGCATGGAACGACGAGAAATTAATTCTCGTAGAGGCAAAATTTCACACTGACTATGGTATGAAATCAGACCTGAAGGTTGCCCTTTATATAAAAGCACGATTTGATGATTTAGCAGATACAAAAATTATTATTGGCGGAAAGGAAAGAGTAATGACCGATGGCTGGCTGGTTACAAATACAAAATTTAGTCAGACAGCTATTCAATATGGAGAATGCCAGCGACTAAATATGGTTGGCTGGAATTATCCTTATGGAAATAATTTACATAATATGATAGAAAAAGCAGAACTCATTCCTCTCACAGCACTTACTGTAATAAACTCTGCCGAAAAGAAAATGTTTTTGTCTAGAGGAATCGTATTATCAAAAAATCTTTTAGATGAAACATTATTAAGAAATCTCGGATTTGCTGATACTAAAATAAAAAATATCAAGAGAGAAGTTGATGACCTCTGCATGCATTGCCGTCGCTCAAGCGATTTACCAAGGTCCGACCTTGGTAAATAGGAGGGTGTGTTGTAATATATTTTATGACTCAAAACATAAGAGGAAGTTTGATGCGAAAAATCAATGACGAAGTTTTGAATTTGAAAAATTCGCCTCTTTATAAATATCGTACAGAAAACAATTTTTTGCCTGTGATAGGAGAGGGAAGTCAGACTGCAAAAATAATGTTTGTCGGCGAAGCACCCGGAAGAAACGAGGCAAAAACAGGCAGACCTTTTTGTGGAATGGCTGGGAAAATTCTTGATGAACTTTTGACCTCAATAAAACTTCCACGAGAAAATGTTTACATTACAAATATCGTAAAGGACCGTCCTCAAAATAATCGTGACCCTAACCCAGAAGAGATAGAAATTTACGGTCCTTTTTTGGACAGACAAATAGAAATAATTAAACCTAAAATTATTGCGACTCTCGGCAGATATTCAATGGACTATATTATGAAAAAATTTGATCTAAACTCGGAATTACAACCTATCGGTAGTGCCCACGGCAAAATGTTTGATGCAAAAGCTTCTTATGGCCCTATAAAAATAGCTGTTTTGTATCATCCATGCGTCGCCATCTATAACCGCTCAAAACTGCCCATTCTCAAAAAGGATTTAGAGATTTTGAAATATCATTAAAAAGTGTTATATTTCTCTTATGAAATCATCCGAGATTCGCGAGCGATATTTAAAATTTTTTGAGAAAAGGGGGCACAAAATTATTCCTTCGGCTTCTCTTGTGCCTGCTGATTATATTATTCCAGACAAGGGCTCACTTTTTACAACCGCCGGAATGCAACCTCTTATTCCATATCTCCTCGGTACCAAACATCCCGCAGGAGCTAGAATAGTAGATGTGCAGAAATGTGTGCGAACCGGTGATATTGAAGATGTAGGTGACAATCGCCATCTGACTTTTTTTGAAATGATGGGTAACTGGTCTCTAGGAGATTATTTTAAAAAGGAATCAATTGCGTGGAGTTTAGAATTTTTGACGAGCAAAGAAGAAGGCCTCGGACTTGATCCAAAGCGACTTTACATTACCGTTTTCAAAGGTGAAGATGGAATTCCACGAGATGAAGAATCCGTTGAAATTTGGAAAGAAAATTTTCTTAAACATGATATTACGACAGGAGTTACTGGAACAGATGAAATAATAAATGGCGATATTAGAATTGTTCCACTTGGCACGAAAGATAATTTTTGGATTGCAGGACAAGTAGGTCCTTGCGGAAGTGACACCGAAATGTTTTATGATGTCCGTCCGGAAAATGGCCCGATACTTGGAAAGTTTTCTGATTTGGTAGATGCCGGAAGAATTATTGAAATCTGGAACAATGTTTTTATGCAGTTCAATAAAACTGCGGATGGAAAGTATGAACCGCTTGCAAAACCAAATGTAGATACCGGAATGGGACTTGAAAGAACATCTGTCGTAATGCAAGGCAAAAATAATGTTTTTGAAACGGATATTTTTGAGCCGATTATTTCATACATAAAATCAAATTCAAAAAAACCGGATGAAAAAGCGGTGAGGATTGTGGCGGACCACATCCGCTCTGCTGTTTTTATAATTTCCGATGGAGTTGTTCCATCAAATACTGAAGGCGGGTATGTCTTGAGACGAATTTTACGAAGGACAATAAGATTTATTGATATTTTGGAATTTCCAAAAGAGTCCATTTTTGAATTGGCAAAACTTGTGATAAATAATTTTTCTTATGCATATCCTGAATTAAAACAAAAAGAAAATGAGATTTTAGAAGTTATAAAAAATGAGGATGAAAGATTTAGGCAAACTTTAGAAAAGGGTCTGAAGGAATTTGAGAAAGGAACGAGTGCATTTGACCTGTTCCAGTCATATGGTTTTCCGATAGAAATGACTATTGAGCTTGCAAAGGAAAAGGGTGTTGTTGTGAATATTGATGAGTTTAACGAAGCAATGAAAAAACATCAGGAGATTTCCAAGGCCGGTTCAGAACAAAAATTTAAGGGCGGACTTGCCGGAACTGGAGAAATGGAAACTAAATATCACACTGCTACTCACTTACTTTTGGCGTCACTTCGCAAAGTTCTTGGCGGAGAAATTGTGCAGAAGGGAAGCAACATTACTATCGAAAGAATGCGATTTGATTTTAATTGGCCAGAAAAAGTGACAGTAGAACAACTCAAAAAAATAGAAGATTTAGTAAATGAAAAAATCGCCGAGAAAATTCCCGTTGAACTTCTAGAAATTCCAAAAGAAGAAGCAAAAAAACTCATCACAACACTTTCTTTTGACCTATCTAAATACGGCGACATAGTAAAAGTTTACAAAATCGGCGACTTCAGTGTTGAATTCTGCGGCGGGCCACACGTTTCAAACACCTCCGAACTCGGTCATTTCAAAATCACAAAAGAAGAAGCATCTTCTGCTGGTGTTCGCAGAATTAAGGCGGTTTTGGAATAAAATTCCACCAGAAACATTCCCGCAACAAAATGATTTAAAGTGTCCCTGACCGGACTTGGGACACTTTAGGTCGTTTTGTGTAGGGGATGTTCGTCGTAAAATTTGCGACTACGAATGATTTGTATTATAATTACCTCATGTCGTTCTTTTCTTTTTCAAAAAAAAATACGCAAAAGTTTTCATTGCTTTTTGATATAAGAGGGGACTCGGTGGTTTCGGCTATTGTTAAAACCTCTAGCACGGATAAGCCAGAAATAATCTACTCAAATAATATTCCGGTGGTGATGAGAGAGGAAGTGGATCCAGAAAGATATACGGGGTTTATTTTGAAGGGACTCGGAGCGTGCGTAGATGACGCTTACAAAAATGGCGTAGTTAAAACGCTCAAGACTCTAGACAAAAGCGCCAAAATAGAAGACATCCACATCATTCTTTCTTCACCTTGGGTTTTGTCACAAAGCAAGGACATTACTATCAAAAAAGACAAGGATTTTAGAATTGACCAAAATCTTTTGAAGAAAGTTCTACTTGACGAAGAGTCAGATATTTCATCATCCGATATTTTTTCTCAAAAAGAATCAGGCAAAAAGAATGGCACAGAAGTAATTGAGGAAAAAATAATTCAGTCGAAAATAAATGGTTATAAGATTGATTCTATTTTTCAGAAAAGTGCAAACGAATTAAATCTCAATCTTCTCATCTCTGCCTCAAACACATCTTTTATAAAAAGTGTAAAGACTGCTATTGGAAAAATGTTTGGTCAAAACAAAATCTCTTTCCATTCGTTTCTACTTTGTGGTTTCTCAGTTATCAGAGATATTTATCCTCACAAAAATGATTTCATATTTGTGGACATTAGTGCAGAGACTACAGATGTCTGTGTGGTGACAGATGATGTCATTCACAAAATTTACAGCTATTCTCTCGGCAAAAACGACATAATTAGAAAAATTTCAGAAAAAACGGGCAACCCATACGATATGGTCGTTTCACTTTTAAATTTGCAATGCAATGGTAACTGTGATGAAAAGTTAGTAGGAAGAAATGAAACAGCTCTAACCGAGGTCATTTTAGAGTGGACTGTAGAGCTATACAAAATATTTGATACAGTTATTTCCAGAAACAATATTCCGAAGGATATCTTTTTTTCCGTGGATGATGATATAATAAATATTATTGGTAAAAAAATGCAGGTATATAAGACCGCTCACTCAATATTAAATAATGATTTTATTATCAATTTGATAAATGACGGAGCATTCAACAATTATATAAATAAGGGGAAAACTATAGTGAGGGATGCTCGTCTAAAAGAATGCGCTCTTTTTTTGAACAAATTAAAATAATTAAAAATGACAAAAAAATTAATACAAGATATTACAGTTAAAAAGAAAAGAATTGGAATCAAAAAGAGTTCACAGGTTGTTCCTATTCAAAATATTTATGTTTCAAAAGAAGAAAAAATTTCTGAAACAAGCACAAAAGACACAGTAGAAATAGACAGAGATATAGAAGAAAAAGTTAGAATATTTACAAAAAGAGAAGAAAGATCAGACGAACCACAGAAAATTCACAAAAACGGACAAAGATTTATGTGGCTACTGATGGTCGCTTCTCTCATTGCGGTTGTATTTATTGTAGGTTCATATTTTGCTTCCGCGACAGTTTTTATCACACCCAAAACGGTTGAAATAAACGCGACCTCAACTCTAAGCATTTCTACGAGTTCTCCTCAGCTTGGATTGCAATATCAGCTTCTTATCTTGGATAGCGAAACGTCCCAATCAATAACTGCAGATAGTAATCAAAATGTTCAAAGAAAAGCAATGGGAAAAATTACCATTTACAATGCTTATGGAAAGACCACCCAAAGACTTACAAACAATACCAGATTTGAAGCAACTGACGGGAAAATTTACAGAATTCGTGAATCAGTAGATGTTCCAGGATATACTATTGTAGGTGGACAAAAAGTTCCGGGAAGTATCGAGACAGATGTCATCGCAGATGTGGCAGGTGTGGAATACAATATGAAAATTTCTGACCTGAAAGGTGATTTTAAAATTCCCGGTTTCAAAGGCTCACTCAAATACGACTCATTTTATGGAAGAATTTCCTCGGATATTACAGGTGGATTTGTTGGCTCAGAAAAAGTTGTCTCCGCCGATAAACTCACAAAAGCAAGACAGGACTTGGAAGATAAATTAAAGACAGAACTTTTAGTCAAAGCAACAGAATCAAAACCGTCCGGATATGACCTTCTCCCCGGATCATATTTCTATGAAATAATAAATGAAGACGACAATAGTGCACAAGTAGAAAATTATTTAGTTAAAACAAAAGCGACACTGCGTGTCTTTCTGTTCAAAAATTCTGATTTAGCGACATACCTTGCAACAAAAAAAATAAAGGACTTTGTAAGTAGCACAAACAATGTTTTTGTAATATGGGAAAGTGACTATGGTGTGAAAATAAATGGCCAGACAGATAGACCATGGGAGGAAAAAGTCATAAAAATGGATACATTTGGAACTGCCAAAATTATTTGGGACATTGATGAAGATATTCTAAAATCAGCTATTTCAGGACTTAATAAAAAGGATATTCTTGCTGTTATCAAAAACACATTCACCGATACGATTTCCAATGTTACCTTTGTCATACGACCACAATGGAATTCCACTTTTCCAAAAGATGTCAATAAAATAAAAGTTGAAAATACAATAATAAAATAATGTGGAAATTTTGCTTGACTATTATTTAGTTTTTGTTATGATAGAATTTCTCGTTTAATAATGAAGGAAAAAGATAAAAATAAAACATTCATCGTAGGCACAGTTACCGAGGCATTTCCCAATACTCTTTTTAAGGTTAAGCCTGACGGAGAGGGTGAAGAATTCCTCACTTTTTTGGCTGGTAAAATGCGACTACACAGAATAAGAATTCTCATCGGAGATAGAGTAGAAGTAGAGATAGACCCATACGGAGGTAAGGGCAAAATAATAAAAAGATTATAATTTTATGCAAGTAAAAGCATCAGTAAAAAAGATTTGTGCCAAATGTATTTCCGTTCGCAGGAAAGGCCGTGTTCATATTGTCTGCAAAGCCAATCCAAAGCACAAACAAAGACAAGGGTAAGACAGTTGATTATTTTTTAAAAAGGTGCTATCATAGCAACTCATAAATTTATTATGCGTATAGTAGGAATAAACATACCGGAAAACAAAAAATTGAAAATCGGGCTTACGGTTCTTTATGGGATCGGTTCTTCGCTAGCTTTGATCATCTTAAAAGAGGCAAAAGTTGACGGTGAGAAAAAGCCAACTGAGATGACTGCCGATGAGGAAAACAGAATCAAAAAAATAATTGAAAAAAGAAAAATAGAGGGTGATCTCAAAAGAGAAGTTGGCGGAAATATCAAAAGACTTAAAGATATCAAATGTTACAGAGGTATAAGGCATATGAAGAAGCTCCCGGGAAGAGGTCAAAGAACAAAGACGAATTCTAGGACACTCAGAGGTAACACCAGAAAGACAATGGGAACAGGCAGAAAGATAGCAGATAAAAAATAAAATGGGTAAAAAACGAATTGTCACAACAGGTACAAAAGAGACAGAAGGAAAGGAATCTTCTGTCAAAACAGTCTCAAAGAAAAAACTTGAGGTTGGTATTTTGTTTGTCCAATCAACCTACAACAATACAAAAGTTATGCTTGCCGATACAAAAGGCAATGCAGTACTTTGGTCATCTAGCGGTTCACTAGGATTTAAAGGTGCAAAGAAAGGCACTCCTTTTGCAGCTGCAAAAGTTGGTGAGCTTCTCGCAGACAAAGCCGCACTTCTAGGAATGAAGGAAGTCGCTGTCATTATAAACGGCGTGGGCTCAGGTAGAGAGTCAGCAGTCCGAGGTTTTACATCAAAAGGTATAAATATCACAAGTATCAAGGATGTCACACCAGTTCCTCACAACGGACCAAAGCCACCTAAACCAAGAAGAGTATAAAAAAAATATGAAATTCGGACCAAAATATAAAATAGCAAGAAGACTCGGACCAAATGTTTTTGACAAAACAGAAACACCTAAATTTGCTTTACGTGCAAAAGCAAAGGAAATGAAAAAGTCCCGTTCAAAGATGAAGCCAAAAGCTAAGTCCGACTTTGGATTACAACTTTTAGAAAAACAAAAAGCAAAAGTAACTTACGGAATAAGCGAGAAGAAATTTTATAATTATGTTCACGCAATTCTTTCACAAAGAGGTGCAAACAGCCAAGACGAATTAATTCAAGATCTAGAATTACGACTAGACAACGTCATCTACAGAATCGGTTTTACAAAATCACGACAAGCCTCAAGACAAATGGTAAATCACGGTCATATAGATGTAAACGGTATGAGAATAAATATTCCTTCCTATAAAGTCAAATTAGGTGATGTCATTTCAATAAGAGAAAGAAGCAAAGCAAAACCACTTTTCAAAGCGCTTGATGAGGGCTTGAAAGACACCGTCTGCCCATCTTGGATTTCATTTGATAAATCCACAAAGATAGCAAAAATTCAAGGTATGCCAAAGCTCTCACCAGCAGAAGTCAAGTTTGATATTTCCGCAATTTTTCAATATTACAGTAGATAAAATTATTTTTATTAGCTTTATTAATTATTAATATATTTTTTATGTCCGAAAAAAATAAAATATTAGTGCCTTCAAAGCCAAGAATTGTCAAAGAGGAAGACTTTTCTGGTGTCTATGAAATTGACGGTCTTTATCCTGGGTACGGTCACACTCTTGGAAACTCTCTCAGAAGAATTATTCTCTCTTCTATGCCTGGATGTGCTATCACCTCCGTCAAAATTGACGGCGTGGATCATGAATTTTCTACTTTAAGCGGAGTAAAGGAAGATGTTATCAACATTATTCTCAATTTGAAAAAGGTCAGAGTCAAAATTCTTACCAATGAAGCACAAAAGATTGAACTCAAAATCAAAGGCATCAAGGAAGTCACCGCCGGAGATATCAAAGTTCCTGGACAAGTTGAAATATTAAATCCAGAGCAACATATCGCTACTATTACAGACAAAAACACTGAGCTTAATATTGAGATGACTGTAGAAACAGGCCTCGGATATGTTCCAAAAGAAGCTCTCCAGCAAGACAGAGTTGAGATCGGTACTATTGCACTTGATGCCATTTTCACACCTATCAGAAGAGTAAACTACGAAGTAGAAAATATGCGTGTTGGAGACAGAACAGATTTTAATAAATTGAGAATTTCGATTACGACAGATGGTACTGTCACTCCACACGAGACACTTGAAAGATCAATTCATATAATGATTGAACAGCTCAAAGCCATTGTCGGTTTTGTAGAAAAAGAGGAAGTAAAGGAGGTCAAAAAAGAAAAGGAAACAAAAGTTGAAAAAGAAGGTAATGAAGTTGACCCAGAATTTTTGAAAACAAGAATAGAGACTCTTGAAATGTCTGTTAGAACTGTAAACGCTCTCACAAACGCAAACATCAGAACAATCGGTGGACTTGCAAGAAAGAAAGAAAGTGATTTACTTGACATTGAAGGTCTTGGCTCAAAAGGAATTCAAGAGATAAAGAAGTCACTGGGTGATTTTGGTATAACATTAAAAGATTAATAAGATGAATCACGGAAATAAAAACAAAGAATTGGGAAGAGAGAGAAATCAAAGAAATGCTTTGATAAAATCTTTGATTACCTCACTTGTAAGAGATGGCAAAATTCAGACAACTGAAACAAGAGCAAAAGTTATCAAGCCAAGAATTGAAAAGATGATTACAAAGGCAAAAGTTCCAACTATTTCAATAGAAAGAGCTTTGGCTTCATCAATCGGCGAGGTTAGTGCACACAAAATAATCAAAGAAATCGCACCAAAGTATGTAAAGAGAACTGGTGGATATCTGAGAATTATTAAAATGAATCCAAGACTTAGCGACGGAGCAAGAATGGCTCAAATTGAATTTGTATAAAATTATGGAAAACAAAATTTACAAAATAGACGCAAGTGGTGAAAAGCTAGGAAGACTCGCAAGCAGAGTTGCTTCAATTCTCTTGGGTAAAAACCGAACCGATTTTGCCAAAAATACAATAGCTCCAGTAAAAGTTGAGGTCACAAATGCTTCAAAGTTGAATATTTCAGAAAAAAGATTGGATAAGAAAGTTTACACTTCATATTCCGGATATCCAGGAGGCCTTATTGAAAAGAAAATGGACAAAGTTATTGCAGACAAAGGATATTCTGATGTTTTGAAAAGAGCAGTTTACAGAATGATTCCACCAAATAGACTTCGAGCAAAAATTATGCTTAATATTAAGATAACCGAATAAAAATATGACAGAAACCAAGAGATACATAGAGACAGTCGGAAGAAGAAAAACTTCCATCGCAAGAGTCAGAATCACACCTTCTGCAAAGAGTTCTTTTGCTATAAATGACGGAATGAGTGCAGTAGAATATTTCAAAACAGAAAAGCTCGCAAGAATCGCAACAGAAGCTTTGAAGAAATTTAGCGTTACTTCGGATTTTGTCGTCACAGTAAAAGTTTCCGGTGGGGGAGCCAATTCCCAAGCCGAAGCCGTAAGACACGGACTAGGCCGTGCACTCGTCGCATTTGATGCAACTCTCAGAAAAGATATCAAGAAAGCAGGTTTCCTAAAAAGAGATCCTCGCTCAAAGGAAAGAAGAAAATTCGGTCTCAAGAAAGCGAGGAAGGCGCCTCAATGGTCTAAAAGATAACCTAATAATAATTTGCAAGGAATACTCGGGATTACTTCTCGAGTTTTTCTTTAGTCGCGCCTGACGATGTCCCGTAGCAAGCTTGCTTTGCTACTGGGACAAGAAAAGCTCCACAGTGGTCAAAGAGATAATTCAAAAGGCCCGCGATAAGAATCGCGGGCCTTTTATTTTCCCTCAAATATGTTAAAATAGCCATCAAATGGCTAAAGATAAAGACAAAAATGAAGACGAGATTGTCTATGAAGACAATACAAAAAAACCAGCCACAAAGCTGGATTCTGATGATGTTGTTGCAGACGAAGAAAACGAATCAGCAGAAAATTTGGCAAAAAAACTTCGTGAAAAATTAAAAATTTGCGAAAAAGAAAAGCAAGAATACATGAACGGCTGGCAGAGAGAACGCGCCGACTTCATCAACTTCAAAGCCCGCTCCGAGGAAGAAAAAAGAGAATACATTAAATTCGCAAATGAAAATTTGCTAGAAGAAATGCTCACCGTTCTCGAAAGTTTTGATATGGCATTTATGAACAAAGAGCAGTGGAATTCCGTACCGGAAAATTGGCGTGTGGGTGTGGAATATATTCATTCACAGCTTGTAAAAATTCTTGACGACAACGGCCTGAAAGAATTTATTCCAAAAGTAGGCGACAAATTTGACCCGACACTTCATATTGCCGAAGAAATGATCCCCGTCAAAACGGAATCCGAAGATAATAAAATTATTGAAGTGAAAAAGAAGGGTTACACAATGAACGGTAAAATAATAATTGCACCGAGGGTGATGGTGGGGGAGTTTAAAAAATAAAAAAGTGGCAAGGTCTGACCTTGCCACGCGAGTCGATTCATCCTATTCAGTGACTTTTTCATCAGACCATTTTTGAGAACTGAGGCCCAGATTATCTGAAAAAACACCAATTTTTTCACGCTCAGGGGGACTACATCCACTAAGCTTACATCCATGTTTTGAAATATCTCCATTCTCCAAAACTGGATGATAAAGAGTGTGACATCCATCAAACAAGGCAACAAAGAAGATCCTGCCACTACCGTCCTTTCTCCGAAAAACAATTCCGTCGCAGACGGCTACCGCTAGAACCGTTTCAAAAATATCTCCATCAAATACTTTCATTTGTTTGGCCATGTCTAGCCTCCTTTCTTTTGTACAATTCCTAAACACAATATCACTTTAGAAAAATATGTCAACTAATTTGACTTTACCATAAATATGCTATAATACCCCTATGTTAGCCATTCAAAAACAACCAAAATACATTCAAAAGGTCTGCAAAATGCCAGATGGGCGATTTGCTGTGGTGTTTTTTGAGGTGTGCGAAATTGGCGGACATTACAAGGCAAAAGCCGTATTCTGGAAAGCACTAGACGAACAAACTATACCAAAAACTGAAGTTGTAGCTTTGCCGGCATATTTTGAAAGACAAGCGATTACACCGGTGCTCAGTCCGTTTTTTGCTGAAGCAGAAAAACTTTTAAAAGATTTAGCATTTATTGTGAGCCAGCCAACTAGAGCTCCGGCTTTTTAATAATTTACTCTGTCATTGCGAATGCGAAGCATGAAGCAATCCAGAGTTTTTTTAGTGTTTTAGATTGCTTCGGAATACCTCGCAAAGACATAAAAGATGGATCCCGTTCTTCAACGGGATGACCCCAGTAGTAAAGAACTCAGAAGTTCTTACTACGGGGCAGACAGAAAAAAAATTATTAAATTTTAATTAAATAAAAAATATGAGTAAAGTAATAGGAATAGATCTTGGAACTACATTTTCTGCGGTTGCGGTGATGGAAGGTGATAGCCCAAAGATAATTGAAAATGCAGAGGGTGCGAGAACCACTCCATCCATTGTCGCTACCTCAAAAACAGGTGAACGACTTGTGGGACTTCTCGCCAGACGCCAAGCAGTTACAAATCCAAAAAATACTGTCTTTCAGGTCAAACGATTTATGGGTCACCTTTACGATGATGCTGGAGTTCAAAAAGACAAAGCATCCGTGTCATTTGATGTACTCAAATCAGCAAATGGAGGAGTTGAACTCGCAATGGGAGGCAAAAATTATAGACCAGAAGAAGTTTCTGCTATGATTCTTCAAAAATTGAAAAATGATGCAGAGGCACGACTCGGAGAAAAAATTACAGATGCAGTCATTACTGTGCCGGCATATTTTAACGATTCACAAAGACAAGCCACAAAAGATGCAGGACAAATTGCAGGATTAAATGTTTTGAGAATTATAAACGAGCCGACAGCAGCCGCTCTTGCATACGGTCTCAACAAAAATAAAAACGAAAAGATTGCTGTGTACGACTTTGGAGGTGGAACATTTGATATTTCCATTCTTGAAGTTGGGGATAGCGTCGTGGAAGTAAAATCAACAGACGGAGATAGTCACCTTGGCGGACGCGATATTGATAAAAGAATTGTGGATTGGCTTGCAGAACAATTCCAAAAAGAAAGTGGAATTGATGTCCGCAAAGATCCGCTTGCACTTCAGCGTCTAGATGAATCAGCAGAAAAAGCAAAAATAGAACTTTCAACCGCGATGGAAACGGAAGTAAATATTCCGTTTATCACTTCCGGTGCCGATGGACCCAAACATCTTTTGATTAAATTCACCAGAGCAAATTTGGAAAATCTAGTAAAGGATTTGATTGACCGCTCAATGGAAATTACAAAAAGAGCGATGAACGCTTCACCATTTAAAGTAGGCGAACTAAACGAAATAATAATGGTTGGAGGACAGACCAGAATGCCTGCGATTCTAAAAGCCGTGAAGGAATATTTCGGCAAAGAACCAAACCTTTCTGTAAATCCTGATGAAGTTGTGGCACTCGGTGCCGCAGTGCAAGGAGGAATTCTCCGTGGAGATGTGAAGGATGTTCTTTTGCTAGATGTCATTCCACTATCACTTGGTATTGAGACTATGGGTGGCGTTGCGACGCATCTTATTGAAAAAAATACGACAATTCCAACATCCAAAAGTCAGGTTTTTTCCACCGCAGCCGACAATCAAACATCTGTGGAAATTCATATCGTGCAAGGAGAAAGATCAATGGCAAGCGATAACAAAAGCTTGGGTAAATTTATCCTAGACGGTATTCCACCAGCGCCTCGAGGTATGCCACAAGTAGAAGTGGGCTTTGATGTGGATGCAAACGGAATATTGAATGTAAAAGCAAAAGATAAAGCCACGGGCAAAGAGCAATCAATCAGAATTGAGGCAAAGTCAGGACTTACAGATGAGGATATAAAGAAAATGCAAGCCGATGCTACCGCTCACGAAGCAGATGACAAAAAGAAAAAAGAAGAAGTTGAAATAAAAAATATTGCCGAGCAAATGGTTTACACCGCCGAAAAAGCTATCAAAGATAATGGCGCAAAAATCGCACCTGAAATTGTAAAAGGTGTGGAAGATAAAATTGCAGATGTTAAAAAAGCAAAAGAAGGAACCGACATTATTGCAATTAAAAATGCAACTGACGCTCTCTCAACCGAAATGCAAAAAATAGGTGAAGCGATGGCAAAAGCACAAAAAGAAAATCCTGCAGGTCAAAGCGAACCAAAAAAAGAAGGCGAAGAAAATGTGAAGGATGCGGATTTCAAAGAGAAGGGAACTGACGGAAAATAAGACAAAAGAAAAGGCGCGTCCGAAACGGACGCGCCGACGACCGATCTGATAATGTCTACTTGGGAATCACAAGCAAGATGACATTATCATTGAACTGTGCAAGGTAGGAAAAATCCCTGTATTCCTCCGCGGTATAGTGCTCTGGAATCCTTCGAAACATTTGCCGACTGACACCGTGACGAAGGATTTGCTCAACCGACAGATTATCTGGTGTTACACCAATGACTGTATAACACATACGGTCTTTACCAGAAAAGACCCCCTTAATAACTGTTACTTTCATTACTTGCTCCTTTCATCTTCATCATTATTGCCAAACAACTCCAAATGTCATATTATAACATTTAACAAAAAAGTCAAATGAACAAAGATTACTACAAAACCCTTGGCGTCTCAAAATCCGCCTCAAAGGATGAAATAAAAAAGGCTTTCTACAAGCTTGCCCACGAATATCATCCAGACAAGGCGGGTGGAAATGAAGCCAAATTCAAAGAGGCGAGTGAGGCCTACAATACACTTTCCGATGACAAAAAACGTTCGCAATACGACAACTTCGGAAGCGGTTTTCAGGGAAATGCTGGCGGACAATATCAAGGTGGCTTTGGCGGATTTGACGCTTCGCAAGGTTTTGACTTTAGCGGTTTTCAAAACGGCCAAGGTTTTGAATTTGACCTTGGAGATATTTTCGGTGACTTTTTTGGCGGAGGCGGTGGTGGCA
Organism: uncultured bacterium; assembly: GCA_903832855.1. Classification (GTDB taxonomy): domain Bacteria; phylum Patescibacteriota; class Minisyncoccia; order Phycocordibacterales; family GWA1-40-21; genus CAILDB01. Next base: position 24,809 of record CAILDB010000017.1, read on the forward strand.
GAGGACGAGCGAAAGCAAAAAAAGGTAGAGACATTTCTGTGGACCTAAATCTCACATTTGCCGAATCAATCTTTGGCGTCAAAAAATCAATCTTCCTTACCAAGACCTCAAAATGTTCCGAATGCGGTGGAAGCGGTTCTAGAAAAGGTACAGAGCAAGTTACTTGCCCCACCTGCAACGGCCGTGGAAAAATAAAAGAAGTTAGAAAATCTTTCTTTGGAACATTCGCCACGGAAAGAGTTTGTGATGAATGTCTCGGCGCAGGAAATGTGCCAAAAGAAAAATGTCCAAAATGTCACGGCGCAGGCATCCTGCAAAAAGAAGACGAAATAGAAGTAAATATTCCGGCTGATGTAAACACAGGAGAATCAATCCGACTTACCGGCGCAGGCGAATCCGTCAAAGGCGGTTCTTCCGGTGACCTTTACATCAAACTTCATATTGAAAAAAGCAATCTCTTTGTGAAAGAAGGCAAAAATCTCATCACGGAATTGAATATAAAAATGACAGACGCAGTGCTCGGCGGAAATTATAAGATGGCGACACTTGATGGCGAAATTGAACTCAAAATCCCCGAAGGCACAAGTCCCGAAGATGTCCTGCGAATTCGTGGCAAAGGCGTGCCATATGGCAACAGCCAGCGTGGCGATATTCTCGTAAAAATAAAAATCAAAACTCCATCTCGTCTTTCTGGCAAAGCCAAAAAGATTTTTGAGGATCTAAAAAAAGAAGGGCTCTAAAGAAATACAAAACAACCCGCCCCCGAAATCAGATTTCGGGGGCGGGTTGTTTTTCTCTTTGTATTTGATACAATAAAATTGTAAAAAAAATGCAAGAATCACCACAAAAACAAGTAGACTTGGAGGAACAAATTAGGCTAGCAACGGAAAATGCGAAAAATGGCATTACAGCTGATTTAATTAGAAGTTTAGATTTGTCTACTGAAGATAGTGTAGAAATATTAAGACAAACGCTATCTCCATTCTCAAAAGTAAAACATAAAATTTTAGACAAGAATGGAAATGATGTTTTCTCGTTTAAAACTTCATCTCAAGACCTTCCTGCAGAATATTTTTTGAACCAAATATTGTACCGCTTTTCTTTACTCTCTACATGTATTAGAGATAGTTCACATTTATTAAATGAATTTGATTTATTTGGACATGAGTTAATCAAAATAGGTTCTGAAGGGTTGTCCCGACTAAGACTTTCAGGTGATGAGTACCCCGTTTTTTCATTAAAAGCCGAATATTCAAATCAAGACAGATTTTTGTCAACTCTTGAGATAATTTCAGATTTTACTGCTACTAGTTTAAACGATGGGTTACCAGGTGCTTTTCTAGGAACATTATTTAACATAGCTAGAAAAAAAGAAATATCAGAAGAATTTATGAAAAATCATCCAAACTATTCTAAGATTGAAGAATTAAAAACAAAAGCATATAAATTGTTTGACACGCTCAGAGAAGTATTTACTAAATATTTATCGAATATTATTTATAATCCAGATTATCTAATCCAAGTAGATAATCCTTCAATTGATATTTCTCAACTTGACGCAGATTATAAAATAATATTACCCATGATGTTGAAAGATGAAGCTTCACATTTTCGTAATTTATCAAAAGAAGCAAAAGAACCTAAAATTCAGCCAGAAGTTGAAGCACAAACAAGGATGTTTATTGAAAGAATAGATGAATATCAAAAGGCATTAGATTTTTATAATAGTCACTTAACTTACGCAAGACCACAAAGTTAAATCACATCCTAGCTATTTCACTTTTTCCAAATTTCTGCTATTATTTAATCAAATGAAAAAGATTTTATTATCAGGCGTCAAACCCACTGGCCGAGTGCATCTCGGGAATTATTTTGGGGCGATGAAGCAGTTTTTGGATTTGCAGGATAAGTTTGAGAGTTACATTTTTATTGCCGACTATCATGCAATGACGACTGTGCAAAATAGGGAAGAGCTTTCGCAGGGAATTATTGATGTCGCACTGGACTATCTCGCCATCGGTCTTGACCCGAAAAAAGTTTGTCTTTTTAAACAGTCCGACATTCCTGAAGTTCACGAGCTGACTTGGATTTTTAATTGTATTACGACTGTGCCATACCTCATGCGCGCGCACGCATTCAAAGATGCCGAAGCAAAAAACAAAGAAATAAATGTTGGAATTTTTGATTACCCGATTTTGATGGCGTCGGATATTTTGATGCAAGATGCGGATGTGGTGCCTGTCGGTCAGGACCAGAAACAACATGTGGAATACGCTCGCGATACAGCGCAAAAGTTTAATAGAATTTTCGGCAAAGGCGAGGATGTTTTTAAAATGCCTGAACCATTTATTTTAAAAGAAGTTGAGACAATTCCCGGAACTGACGGCAAAAAAATGAGCAAAAGTAATGGAAATGTAATTCCTCTTTTTGCGACGAGCGAAGAAATCAAGAAAGCTGTGATGAGTATTCCTACAGATTCCAAAGGCGTTGACGAGCCAAAAAACCCCTCAGAATCGCTTATTTTTGCCATCCATAAACTGCTCCTAGAAGGCCCTAAATTGGCCGATTTGAGGACAAAATACGAGAAAGGCGGACTTGGCTACAAGCAGGCCAAAGAGCTACTTATAGCCGATTTGGAGGCATTTATAGCCCCTTTAAGAGCCAAAAGAGATGCCCTAGCTCGTGACCTATCTGCCGTAAAGGAAATACTAAAAAAAGGAGGTGAAAAAGCCCGCTCCCGCGCCTCTGCAAAAATGAATGTCGTGAGAGAAAAAGTCGGGGTGGAAGTGAAATAAGAAACTTCCACCGGCCGGAGGCTGACGAGCCGAGGCGGGCTCGGCGCAACTTTTCAGCAGAAAAGTATGTGTGAGTGGAAATTTAAATAATAAAAAGCCACCAGATTTCTCTGGTGGCACCCTGACCGAAAATTATGCCCTGGCATTTTTTGGGAGACAAAATCTGCACCTGCAGACCACCTTCCTTTTACGTTTATAATCCTTGTCCCGTAATTCCCAACCAACTTTGCAAAATAAGCAGTAGTGGGGAATCTTCATTGGACCAAAGTTTTCAATACGTTTTCCTTTACCATGGCAGTATCTGCATACTTCTTTTTTAGCCATTTGTGCTCCTTTTTATGACCCTGTGCGTTTGTACCTGTAGAGAAGAATAGGTTAAAATGCACTAGTTGTCAACACTTGCTTTGTCGCGTGATTATTATAGAATAGTGAGATAAGCAATGATACCGCAAACACGGTCTCGGCCTAAACCATTAAAATGGTCGGCCAAGCTTGGGGAAGAAATTTTCTGTCATTCCTGCGAAGGCAGGAATCCAGGATTTAGTAGAACCCCTTAAATGAGTAGCCCGTCAAAATTTTTTAAAGCAAAATTTTCTTCGGGCAAGCAAGTGAGGTGGCACCGCGAACTCGTTCACCCTCGCAAAAAATTAAAACGGTTTCGTTTAATTTTTTGCGAGGGCGTTTTAAATTTTAAAAAATGCAAAAAGAAAATTCAATAATAATATACGAGGACAAGAAAACGGGAATTAAGCTTGAAACTCATTTAGAGAACGAGGATATTTGGCTTACACAGGAACAAATCGGAAAAATTTTCGGTGTTAAAAAAGCCGCTGTTTCTAAACATCTAAAAAATATATTTGAGTCGGGAGAATTAGAGGAAAAACCAACTGTTTCCAAAACAGAAACAGTTCAAAAAGTGAGAAAATTTAAATTCAACCTGTTCCATTATGGAACATGTTGCTGAAAATAATGAGCAATGTGCAATATTTGCACATACCATTTTAAAAAGTAGCGAGCATATGTTTATATTCTATATAATATCTCAGTTATTAAGGAATTCCTAATAACTAGTTTTTGTGCTATATTTTAAATGTATAATAACATGGCGATTAAACCAAAATGTAACAAATGTAAAAAAGAACTTAAAGAGTTTGGTGGAATATTACTTAGCCCGCCAAACAAAAATGATGAAGTCAAAAAATATCATCTGTGCAAAAAGTGTTTTGAGGAAATAAAATCAAGTTTAAAAAATTAATAATAAAAAATATGCAAAGAACATATATAAAAGAATTGGCGGGGAAGGTGGGGGAGGAGGTGCTTGTGAAGGGCTGGGTAGATGTGAGACGCGACCACGGTAAACTTATTTTTATTGACCTTCGCGATATGTCGGGAAAGGTGCAGATGGTAGCTTTGCCAAATCACGCGGAGGCGCATGAGATTGCAAATACTGTTAGACCGGAATGGGTGGTGGAAGTGACGGGGAAGGTGAATGCTCGGCCGGAGAAAATGGTGAACAAAAACGAGGAGAATGGCGCTGTTGAAATTGAAATGCTTTCAATGAGTGTTTTAAACCAAGCGGAAACCCCTGCAATAGATGTGCGAGGTGACGGTATGGATGTTGGCGAGGAAGCTAGACTTAAATACAGATATTTGGATTTACGAAGGCCAAGAATGCAAAAAAATATCAGAAACAGAAATAAAGTGATGCTTCTTGTCAGAAATATTTTGGAAAAAGAAGGATTTTGCGAAGTTGAAACGCCAAGTTTGACTGTGGCGACAGCCGAAGGGTCCAGAGATTTTATTGTGCCATCCAGAATTGAACCAGGGAGTTTTTATGCACTTCCGCAGTCACCTCAACAATACAAACAGCTTTTGATGTCCGCGGGTTTTGAAAAATATTTCCAATTTGCTAGATGTTATAGAGACGAAGATTCTCGTGGTGACAGACAGCCGGAATTTACGCAAATGGACTTGGAAATGAGTTTTGCAACCGAAGAAGACGTGCAAGCTGTAAACGAAAAAGCAATTATTGAAGTTGTGCAGAAACTTTATCCTCACAAAAAAATTCAAGAAATTCCTTTCCCAAAAATTTCCTACAAAGATGCGATGGAAAAATATGGTACCAACAAGCCGGACCTTCGTACAGACAAAAATAATCCTGACCTACTCGCATTTGCTTGGATTGTGGATTTTCCAATGTTTGAAAAAGGCGATGACGGAAAATGGACTTTCACACACAATCCTTTTTCAGGAACAAAGCCAGAATGTCTAGAAGATTTGATGAACAAGAAAAATATTGAAAAAATCGTCGCTTCACAATATGATATTGCACTCAACGGCTACGAAATGGGCGGTGGAAGTATTCGAAATCACAATCCCGAGGCACTCCGAAAAGTTCTTGAAATAATGGAATACAGCGAAGAAAAAATTGAGAGAGAATATGGCCATATGCTCCGCGCACTTGGCTCTGGTACCCCTCCACACGGTGGAATTGCTTGGGGGCTTGATAGAATGATAATGCTTCTTGAAAACGAACCAAACATTCGCGAGGTGATTGCTTTCTCAAAAAATGGTGAAGGCAAGGACCTGATGATGGGCGCTCCAGGGAAAGTTTCTCCAGAACAACTTCGTGATTTGAGAATCGAGGTCAAAGTTAAAAAATAACCACTTGTCTTTGCGAGCGGAGCGAAGCAATCCAGTATAATAGATTGCTTCGGGATTACCCTCGCAAAGACAGAAAAATATTATGGAAAATTGTATTTTTTGCAAAATAATAAGAGGTGAAATTCCTTGTGAAAAAATTTGGGAGGATGAGAAATATCTGGCATTTTTGGATATGGCACAAATAAACCCCGGTCACACCTTAGTAATTCCAAAGAAACATACGGACTATCTTTTTGATATGGAGGATGGTGAATATTGTGAACTAATGTTAAAAGGAAAAGAAATTTCAAAAATTCTAAAACTGAAATTAAAACCCAAAAGAGTAGGCCTAGCCGTGGAGGGCTTTGGCGTTCCGCATGTTCACTTGCATTTAGTACCAATTAATAATGTGAATGAATTAAATCCGGAGAGAGCCACACATCCTAAAATAGAGGAGCTTCAAAAAATTGCTAAAATATTAAATGGGTGAAAATAATTTCAAAATCAAAACAGAAATTTTTGAGGGTCCGCTAGACCTACTTCTTTCTCTTATTGAGAAGAGGAAACTTCTGATAAATGATATTGCACTCTCCAAGGTTGCGGATGATTACATTATGTATTTGCAAAATCAGGAGAATTTTCCGATGAAAGACACGGCGGATTTCCTAGTGATTGCTTCCACACTACTCTTGATAAAATCCCGTTCACTTTTGCCTTCAATGTTTATTACTGAAGAAGAGCAATACGATATAAACGAGCTTGAGGCGCGATTGAAAATTTACAAAAGAATTAAGGAATTGAGCGCAAATATCAAAAATCTTTTTGGAAAACAAATTATTTTTATGCCGGAGCAGAGAAAGTTTGAGCCGGTCTTTTCACCTGACGAAAAAATGACAAAAGAAAATCTTTTTTCGGCGATGAAGGAAGTTATCAGAAATTTGCCGAAAGTGAATTTCATGCCGAAATTGAAAGTTACAAAAGTTGTGAGTTTGGAAGAAGTTGTAGAAAATCTTACTAAAAGAGTTCAAAATTGTCTAAAAATGAGCTTCAAAGATTTTTCAGGAATGGGAAAATCGGAAAGAATAAATGTGATTGTGAGCTTTCTTGCTATGTTAGAACTCGTAAAAAGAGGTATAATACACGCTAGCCAAGAAAAAGAATTTTCCGATATTCAAATGGAAAATAAAAGTTTAAATACACCAATTTATGGATAATGATTTAAATAATAAAGCTTGCCCCGTTAAGTGTTCAAATAAAAAATATGGAAGTAGATAATAAAAAACAAATAACAAAAGAAGAAAAACTTTCGAACGGGGTAGAGGCGGTGCTTTTTTGGAAAGGCGAGCCGATGAAAATTAAGAAGCTCGCGCAAATTTTTGCAAAAACAGAAGAAGAAATTTCTGCTGGGCTGAAAGAACTCGAAACGAAACTTGAGGGTAGGGGAGTGACTTTGATTTTTAAAGATGATGAAGTCGCACTTGGAACATCAAAGGATAATTCAGAAATTATTGAGCGACTTACAAAAGAAGAACTTGTCAGAGATCTTGGAAAAGCTGGGCTTGAGACACTTTCAATTGTAGTTTACATGGGACCAATTTCCAGAGCCGAAATAGACCTTATTCGTGGTGTGCAATCCACTTTTATTTTGAGAAACTTGAGTATCCGCGGACTTGTGGAAAGAATTCCAAATCCGAAAGATCAGAGAAGTTTCCTATACAAGCCGACTTTTGATCTCGTATCGTTTCTTGGAATTTCAAAGATAGAAGACATGCCAGAATATTTACAGGCGAAAATTGAGATTGAGAAATTCAAAAATGTAGAAAAAGAAAACACTGAAATTAAGACCGGAGAAAGCCAAAATGAGGTTAATAAGGATGTTTTAAATGAACCAGAAGAAGTTTAATATAACAGTTTTAATATTACTTATCATTTGCGCTGTGCTAGGCGCGATTTTTATTTTTGTAAAACCGGAATCATCAAAAAATTTCCCGATAATAAAATTTGGCGAACCTGTAAAAACTTTTTCACCACAGCTCAGTGAAAATGTGCAGGATTTAGTTTTGACAACGGATTCTTTCATTTCTGTTTTTGTGGGTAAGGACAATAAGCAGAAAATTCTCATTCAACAAAATAAAGATAAACCGCTACGAATTGCAAGTATTACAAAACTTACTTCTGCTCTTGTGATAAAAGATAATGTTAAGGATGGTGATGTCATCACAATAAACAAAAGTAATATTTCAGAAGCAGAAGGAAACTCCGGAAATTTTCAAGAAAATGAAAACTTTTTTGCGATGGATTTGATGAGAGCAATGCTCATACCTTCCGACAATATTGCAGCAAAAGCATTTGCAGAAAGTATTGGCACAGAAAAATTTGTTTTGCTTATGAATGAAGAAGCAAAAAAAGTAGGCATGAAAAACTCCGCGTTTTTTAATCCATCCGGCCTCGATTATCTCCCTTACGATTCGGGCTTCAACTACAGCACCCCCGAAGACATTGCCATTGAAATGCTTTACATAAAAAATAAATATCCGGATATTTTTGCTTTGACTACATTAAAAAACACAGAAGTTTGCAATTACCGCGGACTCGCATGTCGCACTCTGATCTCAACCGACCAACTTCTAAATTCCGCCGACTTTCCATTCAAAATTCTCGGTGCAAAAACCGGCTCCACTCCACTCGCCGGCAAAAATCTCGCAATGATTATTGAGGCCCCCGAAGGGCAGGGAATTATTGTAAATGTTGTCTTAAACTCTCTTGACCACTTCGCCGATATGAAGAAGTTAACAAATTGGGTGGCGGATTCCTATAGTTGGAAATAAAATCTCGCAATAAAAAAGCACGCATTCTTTCGTTTGCGTGCTGTCCTGATTATCGACTTCGTGTCGGTTAGCAGGAATGTGCCGGCTTCTCCACCTTCAGTCCTGCCTTGAGGCAAATAGACTTGGCAATCCAGACGGCGCTCTTGGTTGCGAAGTAGAACAGGGCCATCGCCACAGCCCCCACAAAGGCGGCTATGATTGCCATAAAGATGGTGCTTATTGCCCACGCAAAATATAGCTCGATGGAGTTCATGTTTACAAACGTCGTTGTATAGTCGCTGGCATACAACATATGTCCAGATTTAACTGACATGGACTGGAGAGCGAGAAGAGCCCCCACAGCAACGGCGATACCTTGCTTGAAACAGATTTTCAAAAGACTATTCATTCTCAATTCCTTTCAGTTTGAATTTTACACTCTCAATACTTGGCGCAATGCCAAATTATGAGTCTTTTACTATGATAGCATATCTAGGTTTAAAAGTCAAGCATTTTTAGCAAAAACTGAAAATAGCTTGGAAAATATAGCTCTTTTACCTTGCTTCTGTCATTCCTGCGAAGGCAAGAATCCAGAGAATCGGGGATGGATCCCGGCCTGCGCCGGGATGACAGAGAGGAGTAAGCGGAAAATAAAAAGCTAAAATTTTGTTAAATAAAACAAAACGAGCCAGTATTGTCATATTTTTGCGTCCGCAGGCGAGCTTGCAAGGCGCGATGTGGTGTAATTTTGTCGAAAGTATTCTTGAGACAAAACTATACCACAGCGCAAGCCGCCGAGGATTAAGAAATTTTCCGGCTGGGGAAAATTTCTGCACAAAAATATGACAATACTGGCTCGTTTTTATTTAACAAAATTTTAGCTTTTTATTTTCACAAAATTTTGCTATAATCACAAGAACTGGATTCCCGTATTCACGGGAATGACAGAGCGAATATTATGACCACACTTAGTTTATTAAAAATATTTCTTCCGGCACTTATTTCTTTTTTGATTGGTATTTTTTCTGCGCCAGTACTCGCCGATTTTCTTTACAAAAATAAAATGTGGAAGAAAAAAGCAAAGACGGTTGCACTAGATGGCTCCGGCACACCAATTTTCAATTCACTTCACGCAATCCGCGAAACAAACACGCCGAGAATGGGCGGGGTTTTGATTTGGAGTTCGGCGGTCATCACAGTTATCATTTTCTGGCTTTTGGCGCACTTCATTCCGGAAATTGCAAAAATAGATTTCCTAAGCAGAAGCCAAACATGGATTCCAATTTCAACTTTGCTTCTCGGCGCAATTATCGGACTTGTGGACGACTATCTAGAAATTAACGGAGGTGGTGGCGCACTTGCCGGCGGGCTTTCTCTCAGGAAACGCCTCCTTCTCGTCGGAATAATTTCTTTTTTTGTAGCGCTATGGTTTTATTTCAAACTCGATGTTACAGGAATTGGAATGCCATTTGGTTTTCCAATCTTTGAACTCGGCTGGTTCTTTGTTCCTTTCTTTGTGCTAGTCGCACTCGCAATTTATTCTGGAGGTGTAATAGATGGCATTGATGGACTTGCCGGAGGAATTTTTGCTTCAATTTTTTCCGGTTACGCAATCATCGCATTCATTCAAAATCAAATAGATATTTCTGCTTTTTGTGCGGTGCTCGTCGGAGGAATTCTTGCATTTCTTTGGTACAATATCCCGCCAGCGAGATTTTATATGTCAGAGACAGGAAGTATGGCACTTACCATCACCCTTGTCGTTATCGCCTTTATGACCGATGTGCGAGGTGAAGGTCACGGAGTAATTACACTTCTTATCATCGGTTTTCCACTTATCGCCACAAGTTTGTCTGTTATTATTCAACTTCTTTCCAAAAAAATTCGTGGAAAAAAGATTTTTCTTGTCGCACCACTCCATCATCATTTTGAAGCAATCGGCTGGCCTGCAAGCAAAGTTACAATGAGATACTGGGTGGTTGGTATTATTCTCACACTTGTCGGAGTAATTTTCGCTTTTTTGTAAAATGTCAAAAGGGAATATAGATAAGTTTTTTCTTTTTACTTTTATCGGGCTTTTGGCTTTGGGCCTTTTGGCTTTTTTCTCTGCATCAATGGGTATTTATTCAAGTGATCCTACACAATTTTGGAGAATAACTCTCAGCCATATTTCATTTGGTCTTATTGCTGGTATCATTGCTTGTTTTATTGCTTCAAAAATTAATTACAAATACTGGAGAAAATCTTCTCTCTATATTTTCATAATCTCAATCATTTTTGCCTGTCTCGTATTTGTACCACATATTGGTGTCTCAATAAACGGTGCAAAAAGATGGATTGATGTTTTTGGTTTTTCAATACAGCCAATGGAATTTTTTAAAATTGGAATTTTAATTTTTTGGGCAACATGGCTATCGTTTGTAAAGGATAAAGTTTCCGAAATAAAATATGGTGTGCTTCCTTTTATTATTTTATCTGGAATTGTAGGAGCTATTGCACTTCTTCAGCCGGACACCGATTCCTTCGTTTTAATTATCGGCACAGCTTTTGCAATGTTTATGATTGCTGGAATTAAATGGAAGGATTTTATTATTTTGGCAATACTTGGCTCTGTTTTTATTTTAGGATTTATGTACACAAAGCCGTATTTGCGAGACAGGGTTATGACCTTTTTCAACCCGACAGAAAACAGCCAGACGACAGGGTATCAGGTGCAACAGTCACTTATTGCCATCGGTTCAGGACAAATCACAGGCAGGGGATTCGGACAGAGTATTCAGAAGTATAAATATTTGCCTGAGTCTGTGAGCGATTCTATTTTTGCAGTTTATGGTGAGGAATTCGGTTTTGTTGGAACGACTTTTCTCGTTTTACTTTTAAGTTTGTTCGCATTTTTGGGTCTTAAAATAGCCATCAATTCAAAAGACAATTTCGGTGGACTTTTAGCATTCGGAATTGTTATACTTATAGTATCGCAATCTTTTGTAAATATTGCGTCAATGGTAGGTGTCATACCGCTTTCAGGACTTCCACTTGTTTTCTTTAGTCACGGAAGTTCGGCAATGCTTTCCGCAATGATTATGGTTGGAATAGTCTTAAATATTTCAAAATTTAAAAAGCCATTAAACACAGAAAATAAAAAATGAAAATATTATTAACAGGAGGGGGTTCGGGAGGGCATTTTTATCCGCTTATTGCTGTGGCTGAAGAGATAAATGAATTGGTTAAAGAAAAAAACTTGCTTGAAGCGGAGATTTTCTTTATGTCCGATTCTCCATATGACGGCGAGGCGTTAGCACAAAATAATATTACTTTTATCAAAAGTCCTGCGGGGAAACTAAGAAGATATTTTTCTATATTAAACTTTTTCGATTTCTTTAAGACAGCTTGGGGCGTAGTGTCTTGTCTTGTCAAAGTTTTTAATCTTTACCCCGATGTTATTTTCAGTAAAGGCGGATATGCAAGTTTTCCAGTTCTTTTTGCCGGAAGACTTTTGAAAATCCCAGTAGTAATACACGAGTCGGATAGTGTCCCAGGGAAGACAAATCTTTGGGCAGGGAAGTTTGCAAAGAAAATAGCAGTTTCTTATCCCGAGGCCGTGGAATTTTTTGATAAAAAGAAGGTTGCTTACACGGGAAATCCTATAAGAAAAAGTGTAGAAAATTTGTCAGTTTCTGCCAAAGAAGTGATAGGTCTTACAGAAAATATTCCAACAATTCTTATTCTTGGCGGTTCACTTGGAGCTCAGCTTATAAATGAGGAAATAATCCAGATTCTCGCAAAACTTGTAGAAAAATACTATGTCATTCATCAGACAGGAAAAGCGAATATTGAAGAAGCGGTCAAAATGTCAGCTGTAGTTCTTTATGATTCTAAGTTCAAAGAAAGATACCGACCATATGATTATCTAAATGATTTGAATTTGAGTGTTGCTGCGGGTGCATCAAATTTGATAATTTCAAGAGCCGGTTCAACTATTTTTGAAATTGCAAATTGGGGAATTCCAAGTATTATCATTCCTATCACAGAATCAAACGGTGATCATCAGAGAAGAAATGCTTTCAATTATGCAAGAAGCGGTGGAGCAATAGTTATTGAAGAAGAAAATCTGGAGCCAAATATTTTGCTTTCGGAAATTGAGCGACTTATCACAAATCCAGAGCTTTTGAAAAAGATGTCGGAAGGTGCAAAATCATTCGCCAAAAAAGACGCCGCAAAAGTAATTGCTGAAGAAATAATAAACATCGGGCTAACACATGAAAAATAATATAGATGAAAATTCAGTATTGAGATTTCCTCCGAGCCCGACGGGCAATTTTCATATTGGAAATGCAAAAACGGCGCTTTTCAATTATTTTTTGGCTAAAAAGTATGGTGCAAAACTAAAATTTAGACTAGAAGATACTGACAAGGAAAGATCAAAGAAAGAATATGAGGACGACATAATTGCCGGCATTAAATGGCTTGGAATGGACATTGATTTATCAAGTCCTTATAGACAAACAGAACATTCCGGAACTTATCAAAAATATTTGGAAAAAATAATTTCAGAAGGGAAGGCATATGTCTCAAAAGAAGAGGTTGTGGAAGAAGGTCAAAGAGCCGAAGTGATTCGTCTGAAAAATCCCGGCAAGGAAGTGGTTTTTAATGATTTGATAAAAGGAGAAATTAAAATAGATACCAAAGAGCTTGGAGACTTTGTAATTGCAAAAAGTATTTCTGAACCGATTTATCATTTTGCTGTGGTTGTGGATGATTTTGAAATGGGAGTTACACATATTGTTCGAGGAGAAGACGGGCTTTACAATACACCTCGCCAAATACTGATTCAGGAAGCTATTGGTGCTACAAGACCTGTTTACGCGCACGTTCCTTTCTTATTAAATGAAGATAGGTCAAAGATGTCCAAAAGACAGCTCGGTGAGATGGTTTCTGTAAGTTATTACAAAAAAATGGGTTATCTTCCGGAAGCCCTCGTGAACTTTCTTGCTCTTACCGGCTGGCATCCTGATGGAGAAAAGGAAATAATGTCTCTGGATGAAATAATTGCGTCTTTTGATATTAGCAAAGTGCAAAAAGGAGGAGCAATTTTTAATAAAGAAAAGCTCTTGTGGATAAATAAAGAATATTTAAAAAAACTTCCGAGAGAAAGATTGCTTTCTGAAATAAGATCTCGATTGCCGGAAAAATATTCCGATTTAGAAAAAGTAGAAAAACTTTTACCAACTATTTTAGACAGAATAAGTATCTTCTCTGATGTTGATAAAATGGTAGAAGCGGGGGAGTTGAAATATTTTTTTGAGAAACCAGAATATGAAAAAGCAGGGCTTATTTGGAAAACCTCAAGTGAGGACGAAACAAAAGAAAATCTAAAAAAGGTCTTGGAAGTAATTGGACTAGTGGATGATTTTGAATTTACAGGAGATAAGGTCAAGGAAGTGCTCTGGCCTATTGCTGAAAAAGTGGGAAAAGGCCAAATCTTGTGGCCGACGAGATTTGCACTCTCAGGAAAAGACAAATCACCGGATCCTTTTACTCTTATTGATATTCTCGGCAAAAAAGAAACTACAGAAAGACTCGTTCTTGCGATTAATAAGCTAACTTAAATGCTCAGTCGTTTTGAGAAAAAACTTGTATTGGTTCTCATACCATTTTTTGTTTTTATGATATTTGCTACCAATACTTTCTCCGCAACAGTAGATGAATTAAAACAAAAAATTGATGAGACGACTGCAAGTAAGAAGGCTTTGGAAGATGAAATTGCCCAGTATCAGGCCCAAATCAAAGATATTGCGAATCAGGCAAATACTTTGGCAAATGCATTGAAAACCTTGACTACTAATGAGAAAAAGATAAACACCCAAATAAGTTTAACTAAAAAAAATATTAATTCAAAAACTTTAGAAATAAAAAATTTGGGTGTTGACATAGGACAAAAAGAATTAAATATTGAAAATAATATTTTGACGATAGGGGAGTCGCTTCGGGGAATAAATGATGCGGACTCGGAATCCTTGATAGAGAACCTCCTGAAATACAACGATCTTTCTGAATTTTGGACAAAGATAGAATATGCTTCACAATTTCAAGAGAGTTTGAGAAAAAATATTATTGAAACTCGAAATATTAAAATTAGTTTGGAAAAAGATAAAAAGGCGAGTGAAGCCAGCAAAAAATCTCTCCTAGCATATCAAAGCGACCTAAATGACCAGAAGAAACTTCTTCAAATAAACAAGACTGATACAAACACTCTTTTGGCTGATACAAAAAACAAGGAATCAAATTATAAAAAAATAATTGCAGAAAAACAGGCCTTGAGTGCTGCGTTTGACAAAGAACTCACTCAGTTTGAAGCGGATTTGAAATTAGCGATTGACCCAAATAGTTTTCCTTCATCGGGAAAGGGGATCTTGTCTTGGCCTGTTGATGATGTTTATATTACTCAAAAGTTTGGAGATACTGAATTTGCAAAGACTGGTGCCTACAATGGAGGAGGGCATAACGGAGTTGATTTTCGGGCTCCTGTTGGTACAAAAATAAAAGCAGCTCTTGGTGGAACAGTAGAAGCAACTGGAAATACAGATACTGTTTGCCCTGGGGCGTCTTATGGTAAATGGGTATTTATAAGACACAGTAATGGTCTTGCTACAATTTACGGACATCTTTCACTTATCAAGGTATCGGCAGGTCAAGAAGTCTTTACTGGCGATACAATCGGATATTCCGGAATGACTGGATTTAGTACCGGGCCGCATCTTCACTTTGGAGTTTATGCAAGTCAGGGTGTAAAAGTTATGGCGAGAAAAAGTTCTGTATGTAAAGGAACTTATACAATTCCAGTTGCAGATTTAAAAGCATATCTTGATCCTCTTGTGTATTTATAAAATTTTTTTTGTTATAATAGGGGAGTTAAAAGTAATTTAATAACTATATGAAAAATATCAAACAAAGAGGTTTAATCAAGATGATCATCCTCATAGTCATCGCACTTATCGTTCTAGGAGCCCTAGGGTTCAATTTGAAGGACATAGTTAGCTCTGAAAAGGTACAGGCGAACCTAAACTATGTATGGGGTTTGGTGGTGCTTGTCTGGAATAATTATTTAGCCTTCCCATTTATTTGGATATGGAATAATATTGTTGTAGGAATAATTTGGCATCTTATTTTAATTGCTGTGGGTAAAGTATAATATACGCAAAATAAATATAAAAATTAAAACAGGCGGGGGAGACCTCGTCTTTTTGATTGTTTGAATTCCTATAGGCATAGTGGACGCAAGATATATTGTGGGACACGGTATACAAGGGCGAAACCCCTTCTCCCCCATTCAAAAGGCCCCCGAAATCAGATTTCGGGGGCCTTTTGCTTCTTCTATAATCTCCTCTATCTTACTTATTCACCGCGAGTAGCCTATCCTGACTAATCCTATAAGCAATTGTCTTTTTCCAACAGCTTGATGAAGAAATCCACGGTTGCCCGCCTTCCTTCTCATAAAGCCATTTGGCATATTGCATATTTCCTTCAGGTGTTTCAAGATCAAATCCAAGTTCCACGGCCTTGTCGCCATGATACTTCTCATTGATTTGCATTAGTCCCACGTCAGCAGGATTTACTGCACCTCGAAGCACTGTACCATCTGTATCATAATGCCTGAAGCTTGATTCACATTGCGCGATAGCTAGTAAGACAGGGTCATTCTTAAATATCACAAAAGAAGTATAACAGTTGTTGTAAGTTCTATCATATAATAAAATCAGGTTTCCCTGATTTCCTATATATACTAGCACCTTTCATCTTTTCTGTCAAGCTAAAACACATGATTTTAACCCCGTCAAACACGCCAAAATGGCTCAGTTGAGCCACATTTTACTTGATATTATCCCCTATTTGTGGTCTAAAATTTGACCTGTTTTCTTGTCTGTCATTCCGTTGGAGAACGGAATCCATCCCCTCCGTCATTGCGAGTGAAATGTGAGGAAGCAAAAGTATTTGCTTCTGCAAGACTCATTGAGGGCTTTTGTGAGCAAAGCGAAACAAAAGACCCAATGAGTGGACAGTTTCTGTAAGAAAGCAATCCAGAGAATCAAAGATGGATCCCGGCCTCCGCCGGGATGACACGAGGCGCGTCATTTCAATCCTGCACAACCAGAAGCCGGGGTCAAACCTTTGGCTCTAGCTTCTTCTACAGTATTTAAATAAACTTTGTTCTCTTCTTTTATACGAGCGACACCAGAACACCAAGTGTAATAATATTTTGTACCAGATTTTGAAGCAACGATACTTCCCTTCTCTGTCACAGTAGTTTGGGATGCTTGAGTCGAAGCAGACTGGATTCCCGTATTCACGGGAATGACAGATGTGGAGGAAGTTGGATCAATGCCGTTCCACTTATAATATTCCTCCGTCTTTGTCACCGTGATTGGCTCTTTTTGCTTTTCATAAGTTGAAAGTCTGCCTAGTGCAAAGGCCAAAGTAGCGGTAAGTAAAAAAACTGCCAAAATAAAAACAACTTCAGGCATTTTGTTCATATCAAAATAGCTTTTTGCCCTATCAACAAAGTATTTCTTTTGCCACTTGATTTTTTCTTTTAAATCGTTTATACTCATAACTCATTAATCATTGTAGCAAATCCGCCCGAAAAGCGGAATAATTAAAATAATATGGCACATAAAAAAGCGGCAGGTTCCACACAAAACGGTAGAGATTCAAATCCACGATATCTTGGAGTCAAGGTAAGCAACGGACAGTCAATCAAAACTGGACAAATAATTTTGAGACAAATCGGCAGAGATACTCTCGCTGGTAAGAATGTTTCTGTAGGCAAAGACCACACACTTTTTGCTTCCAAGGACGGTGTTGTTGAATTTAAAACAGCCAGAAAAACTAATTTTGATAGAAGTATTACGAGGAGAGGAATTGTGAACGTGAAGTTGGCCTAAAATAAATTAAATTTAAAAACCGCCCCGACATCTGATGTCGTGGCGGTTTTGTTTTTATTTAGTTCCTTTTATTTCAACAACAAGTTCAAGGTTTTTGTCTCCTACTGAAATTTTAAGTTTATGCTCCCCTATTTCTTTGATTGGTTTTTCTAGGTCCATCGATTCTTCGGAAATTTCTAAACCAGAAACTTTTTTGAATTCTGCAATCACCTGCTCTTTGTGAACTCCAGCAAAAAGGTGACCTTTTTCATTTGTCTTCCCTTCTATTACAAGTCTTCCATCCTTAAGTCCTGCCAAAGCTTTTGCTGTCGCCTCTTGAATCATTTTTGTATCAGTCAAACTATTTTTATTTTTTTCCTCAACCATTTTAATATTTCCCGCAGTCGCCTGAAGCGCAAGTCCCATAGGAATAAGTCTATTGAGTGCAAGTCCATCCGCCACATCTTTGACATCCATCTTTCTGCCAATCTTTTTTACATCTTTTAATAAAATAACTTTCATTCATAAATAATAGCTTTAAATAGGCCTGAAATATAGCTTGACAAAAAATATATCATTTGTTATGATAGTAAATAGAAGAGGAGGTGGAAAATGAAAGAACCATTCTTTAGTATGTCGTTGCTGTTAGCCGTGTTGGCTGGGATTACATGGGATGCCCATTTAATGAAAACTAGCCTTTCAGGTATTGCAATCACATCTGGGTTGGTTGCGATAATAACAGCCATCGTTTCTGCAACACTCAAAATTTGCGAAGCGATCAGAGAATCCAAAAAGTAGTTCAGAGCCCAGCCCCGCGTGTCCGCACGCGGGGCTATTTCTTTGTCCTCTCTGTCATTCCGTTGAAGAACGGAATCCAAAGAATCAGGGATGGATCCCGGCCTACGCCGGGATGACATTCAGAAATGTCACTTCAATATCTCAATTGCCTTCAACTCCTGCAAATCCAAATTTTTAGGATTATTTACTGCATTGTCCACTTTGTAATCCGGAGTAAGTCCCCCATCAGAGATTGAAATGCCATTTGGCGTGAGCCATTTTGCGACAGTAACTTTGAGCGATGTGTTGCTCGTGACTGGCAAAAGTTCCTGAACCGAGCCCTTACCAAATGATTGAGTACCGACAAGTTTAACCCCATTATTTTCCTGAAGTGCACCAGCGAGAATTTCTGATGCAGATGCGGAACCCTTGTCTATCAAAATCGCCATTTTCAAATTTTCTGTAAACACAGCATAACCTTTGCTTCTGTAAATAATATTATCTACCTTTCCGCCAAAATCCTCTGTGACGATAGTTTTACCAAGTGGCAAGAAATAGCTCGCCATATCTACGGCAGCGTCCAAGTATCCACCAGGATTTCCTCTAAGATCAATAATTAGCTTTGCCTTTCCAGACGAAACAAAATCTCGGAGTGCATTTCTAAATAAGTCTGGTGAATTTGCGTAAAAATTATACAAACGAAGAATAAATACGTCACCCTTTATTTCAGTTTCAACTGTCGGAATATTAATGATCTGTCTTGTAACTTTTATTTCTTTATAATCTTTAAGACCATCTCTGAAAATTTTAAAAGTAACTTCTGTTCCGGCTTTTCCTCGGATAATGCCTACGGCTTTGTCTACGCTCATTCCTTCTGTTGATGTGCCGTTGATTGAAATAATTACATCTCCTGCTTTTATACCAGCATTGTATGCGGGAGTACCTTTAAGTGGAGCCACGACTGTAAGTGAGCTATCCTTGATAGCAATTTCCATTCCTACACCTTCAAAATTGCCACTAATGTCGCTATTGAACATCTTACTTTCCGCCGGTGGCATAAATACAGTATAAGGATCACCAAAGGCATTTGTCAGGCCCTGTATTGCACCGTAAATTTTTTCATCCGTAGTTATTTTCTTATCCGTTTTACTTACAAATCTTGCATCAAGTGTCTTCCAAACCTGCCAGAAAGCATCCAAATTTACATTTTCAACTGTGCTAGTTGGGCTCGTAGAATCAATCAAACTAACTGTATTTTGACTATTTGCCCTTGAACCAAAACCAGTAAAAAAACCGAAGAGAAAAAATGCAACAGAAAAAACAATAACAATCCCTGTAAATTTATATTTAGAAAAATTCTCTTTGCTCATATTGTTACTATTGTCGCAAAAAAAAGGTATTTCGTCAAACCCTGTAGTGAATTTTGATGACAAAATCTACTACGGGGTCAAACTAAAGTGCGAGTTTTTTCAAAAGAAGATTGAAAAGTGCATAGAAGGCCTGCTGGGTCTCTGTCTGACTTTTGGCATTAGTAAAGTTTGTCCAAGAGGTGAAAATATCTTTGTCATTTAAGGCCCGGACAGAATTTTCCAATTGCAATCTATCATCAAAAGAAACCACAGATGACCCCTGAAGGACCTTCGTCATAAAAAGCTCCGTGAAAGATAAAACATTTTTATTTATTTGCTGTTTTTGAGTTGCGTCTGCTAAAGCTCGTGTATTTTTCAAATACATATAAGCAAAAAACGCATTGCTAATGACAAGCGCGACGAGCAACACGGCTACCAAAATTTTAGATTTATTTTGCATTTTTTTAATACTGGATCCCCGCATTCGCGAGGATGACAGAGTAATTATACCAATAATTTATCTTTTTTACCACGACGAATAGTAAAAATAAATATAAGATAAATGAGTGCAAGAAAGATTCCGCCGAGCAAAATCGTCTGAAAATTAAGCAACCCTAGCAAGCTTGTCTTCGCTTTGAGTTCAATATTGATAAACACACCTTTACCTTCATCCACTTTAAATGGAGCGCCCACATAATCAGAGTATGAGTTTGAAATAACTTTGAGCTTGTATGTGCCGACTGGAACAAGGAAAGCATATCTTCCCGTCACATCTGTCGTCTGTGGATTTTGTTGTCTAAAGTCACTTGACGGCCAGAGTTCATAAGCATTTGTCGCAGGATTTAACCAATCAATAGAAACCAAAGCATTGCTAATGCGTGTCTCCTCTCCATTATTTATTTTGTAAACATACCCCTCCGGATCCACAACCACCACCATACTGATTGTTTTTGGTGCAATGTTTGCTTTGTAATTTATAATAGTCCTAAGTTCATATGTTCCCAGAGCAAGAGGTGATGCAACTTCCGCAGTCCAAACACCATTTCCGGAATCAATATAATTAAATTTATTTAAAACGAGATCGGTTTGGCTGGTTGGATAACTACCAACTGTTGTGCCAGAAATTGTCGGGTTATTTTCCATTGCAAAGGCAACGGAAGCGGTCTGAGAAAGACTGGATTGCTTCGCCTTGCTCGCAATGACAGAAGAAGAAACAGAAGAGACAGAACTGGATTTAAATATCATATAACCCTGCACCGTGCTTGCCTTCCCTTCTGGCTTCACAACAAATTTAAGTGGCTGACCCTGAATAGTATTGAGAGTTTGTAGAGCAAGCCCAGCGTCTGTAACTGGTAATCCAACAGTATTCACACTCTTTAAATTAATTCCTGCATTTGCAATTGATAATTTGACACCCAAATCAATACTTCCATCTGCTGTCTGTGCAAAAATCACATCCGTCGGTATTTGATTAATTTGTTTTTGTGAAAAGTTTGTCACTGCCACACTTTGTCCTTTTTGCAAACCGGCTATTTCAGAAAGTCCCGGCAATGAAATATTTCCTACGCCACTAAGTTGCGAAACATCACTCATTTTAGTAATGCCAATTTTTTGTAAAGTTGTAGCAACCACTGGAAATTTATTTACAATGTTTTGAAAATCACTTGGCAGACCTTCAAAAACAAAATTATTTATATTATTTGCTATAACTGTCGGCCATTTATTCTGAAATGCAACAGGAGTAACTTGTGGGACAGATTGTGTGATAGGAGGATATGTTACATTCTCATCTTGACCTTGTGGTATGACATTTGTAATAATTTTGGTTATTGTGTCTGTTATTGTATTTGTCACTTGTCCTGTCACAGCTTTCGTATTATCTATAACTTCAGTAATAAGTGGCACAGCATTTAAAGTAATATTTTGTGAATAAGCAGGAGTCGCTACACCAGAAGGTGAAAGAAATTTTGTGTAAATTGTGTAATTTGCATCAGGGCAAACAGATTGTCCTTGGCAAAGATTATATTGATAAGTAGAGGTGACATATGGGATGGTCGTAATGTTTGAAAAGTCAGGATTTGTGGACACCACAACTGCAGAAGCAGTCCCATATGGGTTTGCAGAGAATTGCAAATTAACCACTCTTTGATCTGTTGAGCCAGCTCCGTTATTTATTGAAAAGGAATATGTTGAAGTAGCGACTGGTGTAGATGAACCACCTCCCTTACTAACACTGCCATGATGAACGGCTGGAATAGTATATGTCAAATGTGTCGCAGTTCCTGAAGTATCTTTATTTCCATAAGCATCTTCACAGGCCAAATAAATATTCTTTGTTCCGGCACCTCCAAGGTCAGGTGATGTGCAAGAAATCAAAATGCTATCAGTTACAGAACAGCTCGTGTCCCCTGACATCCCGTCATATGATTTTGCTGTAGCACTAGGCGAATATGCCAAACGACAATCCCCTGCTTCACTTAGTGTAAATGTAACAACTTGATTATTTGAAATTCTTGAACCATCTACTGGAAGAATATTTGAAATAGTTGGCGCAACAGTTGACCATGTTAGATTGAAAGTGCTTGAAGCAGAGTTGCTAGCGAGATCAGTAGTAGTGAGAGCAATAACATATGCTCCGTCATCAGTGCCGGCTGATATTGTGGTACTTACGGCAGTGGCTGAACCAAAATTAATTGTTCCTGGGCCAGAAACTTTTGACCACAAGTAACTTGCAATACCACTTCCACCATCAGTCGCAGAACCTGTTTGTGTAAATGTCGCTTTCTTGGACTGGTCTGCACCGGCACTTACAGAAGGCGCCGTCGTATCCCAAGTCAAATTAAATGTGCTTGAAGCGGAATTGCCGGCGAGATCTGTAGCTGTAAGAGAGATGAGATATGCTCCATCTTGATTTGCTGAAATATTTACGGTCGGCAAAGTTGTGGAACTAAAACTAACTGCTCCCGGTCCAGAAAGTTTGGACCACAAATAGCTTGCTACTTCGGAAGTAATGTCCGTAGCGGAACCTGTCTGAGAAAATAGTGCATTTTTGACCTTGTCTGCTCCTGCACTGACACTTGGCACGGTATTATCTACAGTCACTGTAATAATAGACGAGGTCGCCTGATTTCCTGTACCATCTCGTGCGACAGCAGTGATCTCGTGATTTCCATCGTCAAGAGATGTGGTATCTAAAGTCGTAGTGTAAGGCGCAATTAGATCTTCTCCACCGATATTTGTACTCCCATCCAGTTTAAATTGAACTCCAGAAACAGATACATCATCAACGGCATTTGCCGAAACAGTCACAGAATTTCCTCTGACTTTTGCATTATTAGCCGGAGCTGTTACGGAAACCGTTGGAGCTGTAATATCTGCTTGCACAGTGAAAGATATTGTAAATTCGTCACTATTGACATTGCCCACTGCATCACTGCACTTGACATAATATAGATAGGAACCGCCGTTTGAAAGTTCGGAAATAATTGAAGAGTGCGTCGTTGTGGCTGTTGTGGTACTAAATAATGTCATACTTGCATATGAAATATTTGTAGCAGAATATTTACAAGTTGCTGGTTCATTTGTAGTCAAAGATATCGTGGTTGAAGAAGTATTTAATGCAAGTGTTCCACCTGGTGCTCCACCCGAGCGAACCGGCGGGGAAATATCAATGAGCATAGAAGCAGAGCAAGAAGAAGTGGCTTGATTGGTTGCCGTATCAATACTTACAATTTTGTATGAATATGTGAGAGCGTCATTTCCGGTAAAATCTCTCGTCTGCAAAGAGTTTGACGCGAGGTCAATCATACTACCAGATATAGTGTCGCAAGTAGCACCCGTGTAAAATAGAATTTTTTGGTCGGCTAAGTCACCCGAATTGGACTTCGTCCACGAAGCAGTAACCGCAGTAGTACTAGCTGGAGATGTTTGGGACCAAACAAGAGATGTCGCAGTATTTGGAGCAGTCGTATCCAAAATAAAGTTACCCATACTTGTCCAAGATGAAGTGGCGACGCCATCATTGTTTTGAGCACACCAATAATATGTGGCATCACTTCCGATAGATGAGCTAGGTGTCCAAGTAGTAGTGGCGTTGTTAGAAGCAGTTTCTGCAGATGTACCACTATCTACAACCGTGCCACCTGTACAATTTACTGCACTTGATGCAATTCTATAATTAGTAGTACCTACATCAGCAGTATCTGGGTCAGAATAAATGGCTGATAAAGTGGGCGTGGTGTCTGTGGTATATGAAGCGGTCGTAGGCGAAACCAAAGTCGGAGCATTTGGTGCAGTGTTAAAATTCCAGTTTGTGTTATTGCCTCCGTTTGTGGAATTGGTTTGGGAAATTAAAGTTCCGCCCGAGGCGTTGGAATAAGCGGCGTTAACATAGCTGGCCGAGGCAGTGCCGGCGACATTTAGATACCAAGCACTTGCCGGATTCAAAGTCAGTAAAGCTCCGCTGTGTCCCGATGCCGAGAAATTTCCGCCGACGGTGATGGTGCTGCCGATGAAGCCGGAGGCGGTCACATTGGCGACGGTGGCGGTGCCAGTATAGTTTGTGTCTGGTGCATAAGAACCCGAAATTGTAGCCGGAAAACCTCCTGACTTCCACCAGTCGTTACCCGTTGCCACTCCCGGAACCGGAGTAATAATAAATGATAAAGTATCATTTGATACATACCAGTTATCACTTCCCCGACGATACTCTGGAATACCATTTCTTAACCCCACATAAGTATACGTCCCTATCGCGTTAGGGTTTAGCGTTCCGCTCACCGTCACTTGGTTATAATAAGTGCCGGAAGTATTAGCCAGTCCCGAAGCGGTAATTAAAGCGCCGTCAGAGATGGTGAGATTTCTGGCGCCTGTGGTAGTGATGTTTTTCCCGCCGGCAGAAAGTGTCCCTGCTGTTACTGCAACGCTCCCCGATGCCACCAAATTATCCTGCAAAGTCCACGCTCCACCCGTCCCATTAAATGTCAGATTATTAAATTTAGAATTCGTCGCCCCGCTCGTAATTGTTTTTCCTGTTGCAGTTGAATTAAAAATCACCGTAGAATTATCCGCCACAAACTGCGAAGGTGCGGTGCCTGTGCCGTAGTTTAGCCAGTTACCGCCGACGGTAACAGTGGAAGTTCTTCCACCTGCCCCCGTGGCGTCCAATTTCTTGAGGGCGGTGTCAGCCCCAACGCCAATGGTAATGTTACCGCCGATGGTGAGATTATAGCCGTCGGTTTTATAACCAAGTGCTCTTCCTGCTCCACCAGAAATAAAATACATGGATTTTGTTGTATTAAGGGTAACATTACCAGTTTGAGTTAATATCCCTCCGGGGACATCCACATAGATATCACTACTATAACCATTTACGAGTGCTGGAATTGATTGTGATGCAGTTTGTCCATAAAAATAAAGCGACGGTACAGATAGTGTAGAAGCCGCATCAAAACTTAACGGAGTTGCTCCTTTCAAATACATATTACCCGATCCAGTCAGGATACCAGAACCAATCGTTACATTTGATATTATGCAAATATGTGAAGCCAAAGTTACTGTGTTACCACTTTGTCCAACTGTAAGATTATTAAATCCGTTATCCCAATAAGTTGGATTATTCCCATACGTCAGCGTATTCGTCCCATTCAGTACTAAGCTCGCCGAGTTGTATTGCGTGGAATCCAGTGTCCCATTCGCCGTAAATGTCCCATTGCCATTGACGGTGATGGTAGCGGTGCTGGCATTGAAGCGTGAAGTGATAGATGACTGGTCAAAGTTGCCCGATGATAATGTAACTTTTGATGCACCTGTTGCCGTTACCACTCCGCCTGCCCCGACTGTCAGTCCTGCGGTAGTCCATCCAGTGTTCCCTGAAATGCCGATAGTGGTAGTGGCTCCGGTGACAGTAGAAGAACCAGTAACTGTGAGGTCGTTTGTTCCTATTGCAAATGTTCCACCTGAGACCGAGAGATTTCCTCCGACAGATATTGCAGTCGAGTTTGTAAACGAACCGCCATCTTGAGTGTAATTACCGGAAAGTGTAAATGTTCCGCCAGAAATTGTGCTGTGATTGATAACACTGCCAGTAAATGTTCCGCCAGAAATAGTGCCGTTATTTGTAACAGTCCCCGCAGAGCAAGTGCCAGATGACGGATAAGTGGCTAAACTGGCCGGGATTTCCGCTGTATAACTGGCGCTTCCGCAAGGATAACTGCCTGTCCAGTTGGCTCTGTTGGTCAAAACGCCATCTGCTGAACCGTTCCATGTACCATTGCCATCACCAAGTGTCTGCCCTTCCGAGCCAGCGCCGTTGTTGTAAAGAGTTAAAACATCATCAGCACTTAGGGCGGTGTTGTATATACGGACATCGTCAATGGAGCCAGTGAACCGATACAAATTTTTACCTCCAACATATAAATTAGAATTTGAAATCATTTGGCTACTTGGCTGTGCAGCAGTAGCCGTTCCAGAAGGAGTGCCATCAATATAGAACCTCATCATATCCGCGTTTGTAGTCCCATTCCACGCAACTGTTATTAGATGCCATCCAGTAGATGTGATTGAATCGCTTGAGAAGTTGTCAATGCTACCGAACACACCAGCATTAAATCCAAAGTATATTTTATTATTAGACCATAATCCAAAATCAAAATCGGATTCACCATTATACGTGGCCTCAGCTTTTGATAAGACAGCACCTAAATGACCCAAGCTTGCAGGATTAACCCAAACTGATAAAGTTAATGCCTTTCCAATCATATTGAGGGAATCCGAGTTTGCCACCACAACCTTATCCCCCGTCCCATTAAAACTCATCGCCTTGCCTATTTTCGCAGTAGCCAAAAGGTCTGTGTTTCGTTGAGCTGTTCCTGTGTGTCCGCCAATGCTGTCTGCCACAGTCGTATTTGTTGAATCATCATTCATCTTGTAATGAGCCACAAGACCAGTTCCCAAAGCCCCTGCTTCACTTTCTGTCCCTGCTCCACTGGCGTAAAGTGCGTCAATAGCTGTTTGGTCTAAGGCGGTGTTGTAGATACGGACATCATCGATGGAGCCGGGGAAATAATCACCACCAGGGTTTGTTGCACGACCAATGGTAAAATTCGCGGCATTAACAATATTCCCGGCAGTATCTACGACTGTGCCACTGCTTATCCCATTAATATAAAACTTGTATAATCCTCCAGTTCTAACAAGCGTCACATAATTCCAAGCATTTTTAGTGACCACACTCGTACTATAGCCATAAGGGTTGAAAGTTCCATCATAAGTTTCTACATACAATTGGTTTCCTCCTCCTGCATTTATATAAGCGAATATGTATCCTGTACCGCCTGATGTAGAAATAATTGCTCTTTTGTATACATCTGCATCAACACTAGGTTTAATCCAAGCCGATAAAGAAAAATCCCCTGTCCCAAATTGCAAAGAAGAAGGATTCCCAGCATCCACATAATCACTCGTCCCATTAAAACTCAAAGCACTGCCGATTTTTGAGGTAGTCATAATAGAAGTGTTTGTCGCCGATGTTCCTGTATTTGAACCAACGCTATCTGCAACAACAAGCGAAGCTGCGTCATCATTCATTGTGTAATGAGCCACAAGACCGCTCCCCAAATTCGCCGGAGTTAAATAGCGGACAATCACGATACCGGAACCGCCGTTTCCGCCAGGAAAACCATTCCACATTCCGCCGCCGCCGCCGCCCGTGTTGGGAGTGCCAGCCGTCCCGCCATAATCTCCTCCTGCTCCGCCCCCGCCGAGTCCTCCGCTACCGGGAGTCGTTTGCCCTGCACCGCCGCCACCGCCTCCGTATACGGCAGATATGCCGGACAATTGATTGGACATCCCTGCTCCGCCGTTGCCACCGACTTGGGACGTGCTTGCAGTATCTCCGTTGGTAGATGCCCCACCACCGCCGCCGCCTTTCTGTGCATAATTGTTGTTTCCGCCAGCAAAACCCTGCCCATTTGTTGCACTGCCACCAACCGTGTTGCCGCCCCACGACCCACCAGCTCCACCACCCGAACCTCCTGGAAATCCGTTACCATTCTTTCCACCCGCACCACCCCCAAAGGCAGTAAGACCCGCAAAAACAGAGTTGGAACCGTCGCTCGCGTCTACGGGACTACTTAGCCAGCCCCTTCCCCCTGCGCCGACAATAACTGGATATTCTCCCGTCACCGCCAAACTGCCTGTCAGTACCCCGCCTCCACCACCGCCTCCTACACTACCTCCACCGCCACCCGCCACCACCAACACATCAGCAGAAGTAACTCCTGTTGGCAGAGTTAATGTTGTAGTTCCAACAGTTGTATATGTACAAACAGTGTAAAGCGGGTCGTCGGGCGCGGTAGCGCAAACCGGGTCAACAATATAGTCAATGTCTACGTTGCCTGAGATTTTTAAATCAAAAACATCTGTGGGAGTTTGTAAATTTTGTAAAAGTATTCGGTATTTGCCGTCTTCAGAAATATTTTCAAAAGTTGGATTTGTGCCGTCGGAAACTGTTTCCAGCATTTGACCTTGGGTTTGATTTCCATCTTCATCGGTATAAACAGGATAAACCTCAACACTTGCTGATTGACCATTATTTGTTGATTTTGCGTAAACCGTAATATCTTTTGTCTCATCCAAAATCTTTTGGAAAGTAACACGAACATAGTTTCCATTTGGTACAGTGGCATAATCTTTGTCTTGTGTTGCAACTATGTCATAAATATCATTAATAATTTCTTTGTTTTGGTCTAACTCAAAGGCTTTTGAAATAAAGATAATTTCAAAAGTTTGTGTTGAGAGGTGCGGGACAGTCCATTCTACATAGTCCAGTTTGCCATTGCTGTTGAGGTCATAGGCGTGGAATGTAACATTCTGGTCGCCATTATTTGTCCATTTAATTTTGATTTTTGATTCTTGACCTACTTTGTAAATTTCGGGGATGTTGGTAAAGGCGAGGACATTGGTGAGGTGCTCGGGTCCCGAGGTTGCCGAGGGACCAGCTATTTCTGGTGCAGAAACCTGAACTATTTTTCCTGTGTCTGTGTTTGCTTCTGCAATAGTTGGAGCTGGGGTTTCGTATGATACAAGGACGGTGGAAGATGAAACGGATTCGGAAGGAGTTGAAGAGGACTGGATTGCTTCGCTTGTGCTCGCAATGACAGAAGAAGAAACAGAGGAAGTCGAAGAGGGATGGATCCCGACCTCCGTCGGGATGACAGAATCAGAAGAGGAAGCAGAGGAAGTCCCCGCTCCCGTATTGTCATTCCGTTGAAGAACGGAATCCATCCCCGATTCCTGTGATGATGTTGCAGATGAAGTAGAAACAAATGAAGAGATATCGAGATTTAGAATTGGGAGTGATGTGGCCTGCCCCGTTAGAAGTAGGCTACTTGTAGCCGTTAGTTCTAATGGGGTGGAGGAAAATTGATCTGTAGAAGAAGATGGGGAGGACTGGATTCCTGCCTCCGCAGGAATGACAGAGGAGTCCTTGTCCTTCTTTTCTGTCTTGTCTGCTTTTTCTACTTTATCTTTTTTGTTTGAATCCTTTGATAAAGTGTCGGAGGACTGGATTGCTTCGTCTTCACTCGCAATGACGGAAGAGTCGGGTATCTGCGTACTGAGGTCTATGATGACAGTATCGGGAGCTTGGTCACCTGAAAGTGCTTCGTCAACAGTTGCAAACATTTTTCCCATTTTTGAAAAGATATTTTGAAAGAAAGCAAAAAAACCTTTTGCATTTTTTTGCTTGATTGATTTTGCAAGTGCAAGAGATGCTGATGAGCTGGCTCTCTGACTCGCGAGTTCTGATAATTTTATTCTGTCTGCGTTTGTGAGATTCCCCGACTTGGACATGGCATGTCCAAGTGCAGTGGTTGTGGAAATTTTTACATTATCTGCAACTTTCGGAATTACTAAAAGATGCTGATTTGAATTTATGCTAACTGTCTTTACCCATTTTATTGGCTCTCCGGGGACTGACGGAAGCTGACTTGTAATAGTGCCTTTGACGAGAGCAACATTATTATCTTGAGAATTATTTGAAAGGCTTGAAAAATCAGATATCTTGTAGACAGCAAAAATCAAAGCCACCAATACCACAGCGACACCCAAAACCACTAGAGTTTTTTTGAGACCAGATTTTTTATAAATTTCCTCTTGCTCCATTTTTGTATGCTTCTATTTTATAAAGAAATAAACAGCAAGTCAACCATTTTTTACCAAATTTACCCCTAAGTAATTATCCACAGTTTTTTCGCTTGACAATGTTCCGAGGTTTGCTATACTTGCACTATCACGACGAAAGAGGTTCTCAAAGGGTTCCATCCCGACGAGAGCCTTTTTCATTTATATATTCTATTTTATTCTTCTGTTCAGAAACAAAGGTAAGTATATTATTGTCAACACTACCTAACTTTTTGAATAAAGCTGAATAATTTTTATTTGGGACAAGTAATTGTTCTAATTTATTATTTTTTATCAAATATTCAACTAAGCAGTAAAAATCTCCATCTCCAGAGACAATAACCGCTTTATCAAAATTATTAAACTCAATCATTGTGTGCAAAACTAACTCGGCATCAACATTACCTTTAACCTTCCCATTTAATAATTCTAAAGTCGGTTTAAAAACACAGATGTAACCAGCATCTTGGAGAAATGAATATAAAGATTCGTTACCTAGTTTGTATCCAATAAATAAATACGCTTTTGAAACAGAATATTTATCTTTCATGAAGATCCTTAGTTTTCTCCAATCAATTTTCCAACCCAAAGATTTAATTCCTAGGTTAAGATTTTGACTATCTATAAAAGCATAATTATTTTCTTTCGATTTCATAATTGTATTCTACCAAAGTGTTATCAAAAAACCAAACTTGGACTTGTGGAAATTATATTAAATAGATATAATTAGAGCAATAGAAAAATATGCAAAGTAAATATAGCTACAAAAATATCACATGGACGGATTCTTTGTGTCCAACGACGCAGGAAGTGGAATTATTGATGACAGAATACAAGCTCCATCCGAAAGTCGCAAGAGATCTGGCTTTGCCGACATATAAGGATCGGGTTACTTTATATGACAATTATATTTATTTAATTTTGCACTTCCCTGCCATCAGACATTCTCACGGCGATGATATTTCTCAAGAAATTGATTTTATTATTGGCAAAAATTTTATAATTACAAATAGATACGAGATGATAGATGTGCTGGAACAATTTGCAAAAGAATTTGAAGTGAATAGTATTTTGGAAAAAAGATTGATGAAGGACCACGCTGGATATGTTTTTTATTATATTATGAAGGATTTGTATATGTCTTTGTCTGATGAGCTTGAGTCACTCGGTGATCAAATAAAAGAGGTGGAAGGAAATATTTTTAATGGAAAAGAAAAAGAAATGGTTGGCGATATTTCAAAAATAAGTAGAGACCTGATGAATTTTGAACACACTATTAAAACACACAAAAATGTTTTAGAAACATTTGAAGGTTATAGTAAGAAATTTTTCAAAGATGATTTCGCTGAAAATGTAAGAAAACTTATAGACGAATATGAAAAAATTAATACCATTCTCGGTGATGAAATTGATTCAATGAAAGAAATGCGAGATACAAATGACTCACTTCTTTCATCCAAACAAAACGAAATAATGAAAATTCTCACAATTTTTACCGTTTTTGCACTTCCCTTTTCTATCATCACTGGTTTTTTCCAAATGAATACTAGGCTGACTCCAATTGTAAATAATCCATATGCATGGCCTCTTATTGTGGGTGTTGAAATCATTATTACTGTCTCGCTGTTTCTCCTCGCTAAAAATAAAAAATGGTTTTAAATTAACCCTTTAAAGTTTTTACTGATACATTATGCAATATGTCTATGTGTTACAAAGTAAAATGGATGGTGGTTTATACACTGGTTGCACGAATAACTTGAAAAGTAGGTTCATATTGCATAATGCGAAAAAAGTTGATTCTACTGCAAAACGAACTCCATTTGTGCTAATATACTATGAAGCATACATAAATAGTCACGATGCATATAACCGCGAGAAGTATATGAAGACACAATATGGCAAGAATTATTTGAAAAAGGTTTTGTCCAACTTTTTTAATCAGTAAAAATTTTTTAGGGTAAATGTTTAACTTTCTCAAATCTAAAAAAGTTGTCTTTCTCTATAATACTCTTTCCAGAAAAAAAGAGGTTTTTAGACCTATTAAAAAAGGTCAGGTGAAATTTTATCAATGTGGACCGACAGTTTATTGGACTCAACATATTGGCAACATGCGTGCATTTGTTTTGTCTGATTTTATGCGTCGTTCTCTTTCATATCTTGGATACAAAGTAACTTTTATAAGAAATTATACTGATGTCGGACATCTGACTTCCGATAGTGATGTGGGCGAAGACAAAATGGAAAAAGCCGTAAAAAGAGAAGGTGGAAGTCCAAAGGAAATTGCCGATAAATACACAAAGATTTTTGAAAGTGATACAAATGATTTGAATATTTTAGAGCCGGATTTCAAACCTCGTGCTACAGAATTTGTTGCAGATATTATTGATTCAGTTGGAATTTTAATTAAAAAAGGATTCGCCTACCCTACCGATCTTGCAATTTATTTTGATATTTCAAAAGCAAAAGATTACACCAAACTTTCCGGACAAAATCTGGAAGAAAATAAAAGTGGCGCAGGAAATGCTGAAGTTGAAGATAAACAGAAAAGAAATCCTGCCGATTTTGCTCTGTGGTTTTTCAAAGCAGGAAAGCACGCAAATGCTTTGCAATTTTGGCCATCACCTTTTACTTCTTCACTTGTTAAAAACGGCGAAGGTTTCCCTGGCTGGCACATAGAATGTTCTGTAATGGTCAAAAAACTTCTTGGAAATACGATAGATATTCATATGGGCGGAGTAGAACACATTCCTGTTCATCACACAAATGAAATAGCTCAAAGCGAAGCACTCAATGGTGTTACTTTTGTAAATTATTGGCTACATAATGAATGGCTTATGGCAGATGGCGGAAAAATATCTAAATCAGTTGGCACAGCATTTAGTTTATCCGATTTGAAGGAAAAAAGTTTTAATCCTCTGGTCTTGCGATATTTCTTTATGCAGGCACATTATCGTTCCAAACAAAACTTTACTTGGGAGGCACTTGAAGGTGCGAGGAACGGTTACGAACATTTGATAAATCAAATCTCTGTCATTGCGAGCAAAGCGAAGCAATCCAGTCTTCTTCTGTCATCCCGGCGCAGGCCGGGATCCATCTCCTCCTCTGTCATTGCGAGTGAAACGAAGCAATCCATCGGCCATACTGACCCCACTTTCAAAACCAAATTTTCTAAAATAATCGGTGATGACTTTGGTATTTCCCAAGCACTCGCACTTCTTCAGGAAGTCTTGAAATCAGACATTCCAAAAGAAAATAAACTTGCGACTATTTACGATTTTGATAAAGTTCTTGGACTGGATTTACAAAAGGCCGCCGAACTTTCTGAAAATATTCCCGACGAAATCATAAAACTTGCAGAAGAAAGAAAACTCGCCCGCTCCGACAAAAACTGGTCAAAATCCGACGAACTCCGCGACAAAATAGCATCTCTTGGTTATGAAATCAAAGATTCTTCTGCTGGATACGAAATTTCTAAAAAGTAGGAAAATCATGAGGAAAAGAGGAAACACTTTTCGAACGCTCTGGCGGAGCAGTCAGAAAATCAACGAAATTTTTAGAAAAACGAGACTGTTTGACGAGTCTGCGAGGAGTTTCGAGTTTTTCGCCCGCGAAGACACGCTTTCCTAAGCGTGCGAGCGGGAAAAGAAAATTGAGTATGATTTTCTAGATTGCGGAGCCTTTAGTGAGAAAAGTGTCTCCTCTTTTCCCCTATTTCCTATTTCCTATCGCGCTTTTGATAGTGTCAGAGTCGGAGTATTCGAGCTCGGTGCCGGTGGAGAGGCCGCGGCCGAGCGTGGTTATTTTGAGGGCAAATTTTGTAGCGAGGGGCGTAAGAGTTCGTTTGATGTATTCTTCGGTGTATTCGCCTTCGGTATTTGCATCCAAACCAAGAATTATTTCTTTCAGACCGTTTTGAGACATTTTTTCCGCGTGAGCGAGAAGTTCTTTTATTCTAATCCTATGTTCCGGTTCCTTATCCAGAATCGGAATTGTTCCACCGACTACAAAATACCTCCCTTTGTATCCTCCACTCCTTTCTACATTTTCAAAGTCAACATCACGAGAAACCACAAGAAGTTCAGAAATATCTCTGTTTTTATTTCCACAAATTTTGCAGATTTTTTCATCTGTCTCCGAATTAAAATATCTAAAACATTCGCTGCAAATTTTTGTCTGTCTCTTCAAATCAGCAAAAAGCTTTGAAATTTCCTCAACATAACCTCTAGGCCGAGTAAGTAAAAAATAAACGAACCTTTTTGCCTGTTTCGGTCCTATCCCCGGAAATTCAGAAAATATTTTAATAAGTTTTTGTGATGGGTCCATATCAATATTATTCAATCTTGCCGAAATCACCAAAGTCGCCTGCATTTTTATCCATACTCAAAAAGCTTGATTTATTTTGGTCAAAGAATAGCTCAATAGAACCAGTCGGACCATTTCTGTGTTTTTCTATCATAATTTCAGCAACACCTGGCTTATCAGAATTATCATTATATTTATCATCTCGGTGAATAAACATCACCACATCTGCATCCTGCTCAATAGAACCAGAATCTCGAAGGTCCGAAAGTCTTGGTTTGCCACCTCTTTGTTCCACGGCTCTTGAAAGCTGGGAAAGCGCAATCACAGGAACCTCAAATTCTCTGGCAAGCTGTTTTAGAGACCTAGAAATTTCAGTAACTTGTTGAACAACATTATCCGAATTTCTACTATTTGTTGGAACCATAAGTTGTAAGTAATCAATAATTACAAGTCCAAGTTTCTTGTCATTTTTTAATTTACGCACAACTGAACGCATTTTCATAATATTATTTGCAGGCTGATCGTCCACAAAAATAGGCGCTTTTGAAAGTGGCTCAAGAGAATTCCTAATTTTTTCAAATTCGCTATCAAGAGTAAGAGCCCCAGTTCTAAGTTTCCATGCATCCACTCGTGACTCGGCAGCGAGCATTCTGTCTACGAGTTGCTGAGTGTTCATTTCAAGAGAAAATATTGCAACCGGAACATTGTGGCGGATGGCTGCGTTTCTCGCGATATCCAGTGCAAGAGATGTCTTTCCCATGGAAGGTCGAGCAGCAAGAATAATAAGGTCTGATTTTTGAAATCCTGAAAGTTTAGTATCCAAATCTTTAAATCCAGATGAAACACCTCGAAGCCCGCCTTTTGTCTTGTGAAGAAGTTCAAGTCTGTCCCACGCTTCACCGAGGGCATCCTTCATTTCAATATATTTATTTGAAGTGGAAGTATTTGTAACTTCGTAAATTTTCTTTTCTGCCTTATCCAAAATTTCTTCGATGTCATGCTCTTCTTGATAACCAAGCGAGACAATATGTTCTGCCGCTTCTATCAGTCGACGCATTGTGTATTTTTTCTGAACAATTTCTGCATAGTGTTCGGCATTTGCGGAAGATGGAACGGCGTTTACAATTTCAGTCAGGTAACTCATCCCGCCGATTTGGTCCAAACGACTATTTTCTTTTAGTTTTGATGAAATGGTAAGCAAGTCAATCGGATCACTTTTTGAAAACAAATCCGACATTGTAGAAAAAATAGTTTTGTGTCGGTCCATATAAAAAGCTTCCGGCTTTATGATATCCATAATTTCGGAGAGTGCTTCCGGACGAAGCATAATAGAACCGAGCAATGCTTTTTCCGACTCAGTATTCTGAGGTGGAATTCTCTGCGTGTATTTTTTAATTTCTCCTGCCATCTCTTGATTTTAACATGCAAAAGAAAAAAGAAGCAATGCCAAAAGCTTTATAAGCTGTGAGTAAGATGTTGATTAATTCTTTAAAAGCTTTTTTACTTCCCTGTCAAAATCAGAAATATAATTTTTGTCCTGTAGAACGCGGTATTTTTCATATTCGTTCTCCGCTAATGCAATCGCTATATCATGAGAAATTTTTCCATTATCTTCTAAAATCTCTCTTTCATTGAACTTCAAAAAGACATCTAATTTTTTCACCCAATCCTTCATCTTCATCGCTATTCCTTTTTGTGCCTGCATCTCCGCGTAATCAAGATACATCGTCACAATTCTATTGAGTCCATCCAATTCTTTTTCATCCAAATAATTCTTGGCAATCGTCACATCGGTAATTCTGATTGCACCTTTGGGAGAATTCTTCCAGTTTGTCAATCCCAGATTCGGCTTCGCACTGCCGACCCTTTTATAAATAATTTCCGCAGCGGTTTGACCGGATATGGCAAAGTGTAATTTATTCTGCACTGTGGCAAAAAATTGTTTAGTGATTTCCTCGTTTGGATCATAATCAGTACTACATTGCATATAAATATCTGTAACTTTTTGATAAAATCTCCTCTCACTGGAACGAATATTCCTGATTCTTGCCAGTTGTTCCTCAAAATAATCTTTACCAAAAATATTATAAGGGTCTTTCAATTTCTCGTCATTCATTGCAAAACCTTTGATGATATATTCTTTCAATCTTTCAGTCGCCCAAATGCGAAATTGTGTAGCTTGAGTGCTATTCACTCTGTATCCGACTGAAATAATCGCATCGAGGTTATAATATCGTGTTTTATAAATCTTTCCATCACTGGCAGTTGTTTCCATAATGGAAATAACTGAATCTTCTTGTAATTCTCCGCTCTCAAAGATATTCTTAAGGTGTTTATTCACAGCTGGTATACCAACACCGAAAAGTTCCGAGATTTTAGCCTGAGTCAGCCAAATATTTTCATTATGAAGAAATATCTCAACTTTTACTTTTCCATTTGGCGTCGTATATAGCAAAAATTCCGTAAAACTATTTTGTTTGATAATTTTATTATTTTTCATAATGGGTTTATTTTATCATATTAAACTTTTTGAGGATTTTCTTGCGGAAAATGATAATAAGAACTAAAACTACGACAACAAAAATCAAAAGTAACAAGTTTTTCGGGCTCATGAATAGATAATTAAAATAACTGTCTAAATTGTAACCGAGAAAAAATATAAATGGGACATAGATAAAGACTGCGAGAGTATTTAGCAGAAAAAACTTTTTCCAGTGGACATTCAAAGTCCCGGCAATGGAAGGCCCTGCCATTCGCAAAAAAGGAATAAATCTAGAAAAGAAAATTATTCTGCCAATATGATGAGAGACAAAATCCTGATCCTTCATAAAACCCCTCAGGAAAAACTTATTTACAAAACGAATTACGAATTTGCTACCGATTTTTGCGAGGTGAAACAGAAGATTATCGCCAAGAATTATGGCCAAAATAGATACAATAATAGCCGGAATAACCTTTATGAGTCCGGCGCTTGCCATGTATCCTGCAATAAAAATTATTACTTCCTCTGGCATAGGAAACAGGTATCCGGCACAAAGTAATATTAAAAAAATCGCTCCATAAGCGAACTGATCTACAAGTGATACAAATAAAAATGTGTAATCCATCTGAACTAGTATTATAACATCCAGTCAAAAAATATGGAAATTAAAATTGGCCCCGCGGAGTACGCGGGGCCAAAAAAACGCTACTATTTCAACAAAAAGTACTGCGACAGGCGACAACCTATCGTTGGGTCATAATGGAAGGGGTTCACTAAACGCATATTGAGCTCACCACCTTTGCCCCCTATCCAGTTTCCGCAAAGGATTTCCTTGCCAACCATTGAGCCAGGCAGATATGTGCTACAAAATCTGTCCGGATGATTGGCCCTGCCAATCCTGTGGAAGACAAAATAGTCATACAACGTCAGTCTTTCGTTATTCGGGATTGCGGGCCACGCCGAGCGCCCGATAGTTTTATTCAGGAGTGGCACATTACGCATATCCGGTTCGCTGTGAAGAAGGACAATGTGCGATTGAACATCTGTCATGGTTTCCCAGATTTGCTCTGGCTCAAAACCATGATAAGTGAGCTTATAGTCTTGCAACATCGTTTCGATATTGTTCCTCCATAAATGGATTGGCAAACCAAGAATAAAAAGATCGAAACCTTTTGCAAAAACAGCCTCGAGGATTTCTTTCTGGTTCGCTGTCCATATACGACGAAAAACCTGTGAAAAATTTGGTAAAAGGTTGATTCCAGCCGCCGTGTAAATTGATCCGAAAAAGCCAATGAGCACATCGATGTCAAACACGACAGTCTCTTTTCCTGACCCATCAATTTTCACAATTCGACCATCTTTTAATTCATAGCGGTCCATCTCTTGCCTCTTTCCTTTGTTGTTTATTCGAGTCTTCTAGAACCCAAATGTGTACATATACTCTGAAAATTATATTAGACGTTAAAGCTTGTTTTGTCAAGGCAGTTTGCATTTAATCTATAAGAATGTAAACTGGTGTGATGGACAATAAAAAGGCGGAATTTCCGATGAGAATAAACAAATATCTTGCAGGAAAAGGTATTTCTACGAGAAAAGGTGTGGATAAGCTTGTCGAACAAGGCAAGGTTTTTATCAATGGCAGAAAAGCTGTTTTGGGAGATAAAGTTCTTGAGACTGACAAGGTGGAAGTGACTCAAAAGGTGAATAAAGGTCAGTATCATTATTTTGCATACTATAAACCAAGGCAAATCATCACTCACAGTGCGCAAAGGGGAGAAAAAGAAATTAAAAATATTTCCGGAATTTCAGGACTCTTCCCTATCGGCAGACTTGATAAAGATTCCGAAGGTTTAATTATTTTAACAAATGACGGTAGAATTACCGAGCGACTTCTTTCACCAGACAAAGAGCACGAAAAAGAATATCAAATAAAAACTGCTAATAATATAAAACCACTTTTTATTTCAAAAGCAAAAACTGGAATTGATATTGGTGATTTTATTACAAAGCCAGCCGAGGTCTTTCAAAAAGATATAAAGAATTTTAATATTATTTTAAAAGAAGGTAAAAAACATCAGATTCGCAGAATGACTGATGCTTATGGTATTGCTATTGAATCATTGAAAAGAATTCGTATTATGAATATCGTAATTGGAAATCTAAAACCAAATGAACACCGAGAAATTGTCGGCGAAGAACTTGAAACTTTTTTGAAGAGTCTAGGTTTGTAAAACTACAAAAATCTTTGCAAGAGATAGGCACCTAAGAAAATTAGAACAACGAAAACTTGAGTAAGGATACCGTAAATAAAACTGGAAGGTTTTGGAGCGTGAATTTTTTCGTGAAATTTCTGCACACTTATCATCGGTCCTTTTTTATATAAATGATAAATCAATTGTAAAAAGTCGGGTAAAATTCCTCCGGCAATACCGACAAGTGTAATAAAAATTGTTGCAGGATTAGTAAAAAATATTATTGAGCATAAAATAACGGAAAGGATTATGTCCAAAGACATCGCAAAAATTTGCGAAAAAAGTCTGTAGTTATGAAAAATATAATGTGTCGGCTCTGAATTTCTATCTAAAAAATAATAATGTCCATAGTCTCTATGTGGTATTGCATCTATTAAATAATGGCTAGCAAAAGAAGCTCCGAATGCCAATGCCGGATTGAATGACAATAAATTTGCAACCGAAGCGCCGACAAGTGCGTGTGTTAATAAAATCATTTTATTGAACCTATACAGGTATTATAACTTCTAACTTGTGCATTATAATTATCTGTGAGTGTTTTAATATCTGCATAAAGTGCATCAACCTGTTTGACGAGAGAATTATACTCCGAAACTTTTAAATTGTAACTAGAAGAATCAATACTGAGCTCGGCTTCCATTGCATTCATTTCTGCCAACTTATTTTTTGCTGTCACAATAAGTGTATTTACTTGAGCTGTTTTGGCCTCAAGTTTTGTCTTTGTTGTCGTGTCCGGATATGGGCAAGAAGATGTGGGCCTACCGAAAATTTGCACACCGATAATCATATTTGAACCATTATAATTTCCACTCTGTGCATACACACCGATTTCTGTAAATGATGAATTTAAAATATTTGCTCTGTGTCCCTCACTATTCATCCACGCAGTTACCAGATTCGCGCCTGATGAGAATTTTCCAAGAGCAATATTTTCTCCTATTAAAAGATATCCGTAGCCGACAGTCTTCGCAATATCTGAAGCAGAAATGCCCTGTGGAGAAGTATGTTCAAAATATCCTTTTTCAAACATATCTTCAAGTCTTTCCTTGGCAATTTCATCTAGTAATGCATTTTCTTTCAAATTTTTGTCACCTACTTTTTGTCGCTCAATATTTGTCAGACTGATAATATCTGAAGCATAAAGTCCTCCACTTACCACAGGTACAGTTGGGATAACTATAATTGAGCTTGAAGATGTAGCCGCTACAATGGGATTATTAGAAATTATTTTAGGATAAATCTTATTGATAATTTCAACACTAAGTGAATTGAGAAAATTATTTTTTGCTTTTGTGGATGATGCAGTGGATAAGCTTGAAGTTGATATTGAATTTGAAAGTGGTGTTTCCAATTTTCCGGAATTTTGAATTTTTGCGTTTTTAACATCTCCGCATGCCTTTATCGCAACATTTGTTCTGTAGCTATTATCCGGCCATTTTGTCTTATCATTTGCCGATGAAATGTAATTTCCACAGACTCCTTCTTTTAAATTCAAAACGACTGTATCATTTATATATTCAAAAAAAGACAGAACTCCTGTTTTTACAGTATTTGCAAAAGCCGATGAAAAAAGAAAGAAAAGTAAAATAATTAGGAATATGACTGGAAATATGAATAATAATAACTTCTTCTTGTCCATGCCACTATTTTACCATAAAACTAAAAGTCCTGTAACAAAATGCTTTTGAAATACATTGCACAGGCCGACTGGGCCGAGCATAGCAAAAAGCCAGCAGGCTTTTATGCGCGTATTTCAAAAGTTTTTTGTGGAAGGACATTTAGCTATGGGTGTATTTCAAAAGCATTTTGCTACGGTACTTTTTATTCTGTGGTATAATTACCTTATGAAATTTTTGAGAGTATTGTTCGGCTACATAAAATGGCATTATGGTAGAGCGATTATTTCTTTGACTATTGTTTGGAAAAATCTTGCTGTATTTTTATTTAATTATTTTTCAATCAAATCGCTTACTTTAAACTTTTTTTCTCAGTGGAAAAGAAAGGGCGAAACACATTTGAAAAAATCCGGAATGGCGGACTGGTTTGAAACTATTATTATAAATACGCTAATGAGAATTGTTGGAATAATAATCAGAACTATTGTCATCTTGATCGGTCTTATTGTTTGGATTATTTTTATCATACTCTTCCCTATCGCCCTCGCATTTTGGCTTTTCATTTTTCCAGCAGTTTTGTATGTTTTACTCTATGGAATAATAATTTTCTTTACAATAAAATGAACAAAATAAAAACATTTTTAAAACAAAGTCCTCTCTATAATGTTCTTTCTACTGAGTCATACATATCAGAAGAACATCGAGAAATTGTAAAAAGAATAACCCGTTGGATAATTATTATTTTACTTTTAGTTCTTATCTATCCTCTTTTTTCAAAGTCAGGAACAATTGCAAAATTTGCCACAGCTATGGAGCCGAGATTTGTAGGAATTATCCTGATAAGTATCTCCATTTATGTATTTATGGAATTACTTAAATTATATTATTCTTCCACATTTTATTTCGAGAGGGTTGCTCAAAACAAATACAAAAAACACGAAAATTA
Source organism: uncultured bacterium (assembly GCA_903832855.1). Taxonomy (GTDB): domain Bacteria; phylum Patescibacteriota; class Minisyncoccia; order Phycocordibacterales; family GWA1-40-21; genus CAILDB01. Next base: position 65,878 of record CAILDB010000017.1, read on the forward strand.
CACATTTTCTGCAGGCAGAATTCTTTATGCCGGTAGAAATCTAGATGTCGTACACGGTTTCTTTTATTCAAAATTAGGCGGGGAAATTTTGACAAGATTGGGAATAGACAAAAATGATGCTTACAATTTCATAAAATCGCAAGAAATAATTCAAAATGAAGATGTCCCGGCATTTCGAGATGGCCTTCTGAAAGTCGCGGATATTATAAATTATTTAATGTTAAGTAATACCAATTTTGTTAATTTTTTAAAATCAAAAGCTATAAATTCAGCAGATATAAAAGGAGCTTCGGAATGGGTAATTTATCAAATTGAATCCGAAGCATACAATATGCAATGGTGGAGACCCGAAACGCTCGCAAGAATGGGAAATATCGGCAAGGGCTGGTCCTTCGGCGAGACATATATTTTGGACAAATACAGTCACGATATTTTGAACGACGAGCAGATATCCTCTGAAGCGATGGACTTTTCTTATAGGCAGAAAGAAACATTCCAATTAGAAAATGCTCTTCTGAAATCAAGTGGCTCAAACGCAATTATTGTAGGAGAGCCGGGTGAGCAAAAAATGCATATTGTCTGGTGTCTCGCGAGAGATATTCGAGACCAAAATACCTCTCTTGTGATTACACAAAAAAGACCAATTTTATTTTCTGTAAATTCTATTTTGAGTGTTTGCAAAGATAAAAATTCTCTAGAAAATGAATTGATAAGATGCCTAAATGAAGCACACGGTTCAGGAAATATTATTTTGGTAATAGACAATTTGCCTGAGCTCATTTCAATGGCTCTACAGTACGGCTGTGATATTTACAATTTATTTGATACATATTTGAAGAGTCCTGAAATACACATTATCGGTCTTGCCAATACAAACGAATTTCATGAAAAAATTGAACCGAACAAAGGATTTGCAACTAATTTTGAAATAATAAATGCCGAGCCACTTTCTGCAGAGGAAACAGCAAAAATAATTTCAAGCGCTTGCTTGGAAATGGAAAAAATATTTAAGGTCACTTTTACCTATCAAGCAATTAGAGAAGTTGCAGAAAGTGCTGAATACTACTTCCCTAGCGGTGTTTCCTATGATAGAGCAGAAAATATTTTAAAGGAAATTCTTCCTTGGGCAAAAGTAAATGGATACAAAGTAATTGGCAAGGATGAAGTACTTGAATACATTGAGCAGAAAACAAATATTCCAACAAGTGGAAAAATAAATGAGTTAGAAAAGGAAAAGCTAATGGGTCTAGAAATTTTGATTGGGCAAAGAGTTATCGGTCAAAAAGATGCAATTGCTGGAATAAGTAATGCTGTGAGAAGAGCAAGATCAGGAATTAGAAATACAAAAAAACCGATCGGCTCATTCCTATTTTTAGGGCCTACTGGTGTAGGAAAAACAGAGACAGCCAAGGCCCTAGCACAGGTTTTCTTTAATAGTGAAGAAAATATGATGCGTCTAGATATGTCTGAATATCAAGACGACAATTCTGTTGAAAAACTTATTGGTTCATTTAAAACAGATAAACCAGGAATTTTCTCAAGTATGCTTCGCGACAAACCATTTGGAGTGGTATTGCTAGATGAATTTGAAAAAACAAATAAAGATGTTTTGAATTTATTTTTACAGATTTTAGATGAAGGAGTATTTTCGGATGCGAAAGGAGAAAAAGTAAGCACAAGAAATATTATTTTTATTGCTACATCAAACGCTGGTGCAGACAAAATCTACGATATGGTAGAAAAGGGTGGAAACCCAAAAGATGCTCAAGAAGAAATACTCGCAGATATTATTTCTCGCGGACTTTTCAAACCAGAGCTCATAAATAGATTTGATGGAACAATTATTTTTAGTCCTCTCACAAAAGATGATTTGCAAAAAATTGCCGAGATAATGCTCAAAAAAGTTGCATCACGACTCGTAGAAAAAGGCATTACTATGAAAATAACTCCAGAAATTATTGATTTTGTCTCTACAAACGGCGCAAACAGGGCCTTTGGTGCAAGACCAATGAATCGCTTTATTCAGGATACCGTGGAAAAAGAAATTGCCGAACTCATCATCAAAAATGAAATTTCCGCCGGCACTGTACTATCTTTTGAAATTAGTGGTAAAGAAATTAAACCAATAATTCTAAAATAGAATATGCATAAATGATTCTATAGGAGTCCCTTTACAAAAAAGGACCCCAAAGAGTTATCTACTACATTGTCATAGAAGACTTGTCCCCTTTTGCAAGTAAATAAATTACCCACAAAGCACTGAGCCCTACTAGAGCATAAACTACTCTAGATGCTCCACTCATATCTCCAAGAATTGCTCCAACCAGATTCCAGTTGAAAAATCCAACAAGGCCCCAGTTCAAAGCTCCAACAACGGTAAGGACCATTGTGATCCATCCCATTACTCCGAGTTTTGCCATAAATTAAAATCAATTTTTAATAATAATAAATAACGACCTACTTATATTATATCACTTGGCCATATTTTTAAAAGCAAGTCATTTTCCAAACAGCCTCTAAAAGAGTATAATTAAACTTTAAATATGAGTTTAGATTTAGCCATACAATACATTGATACCTACAAATACTTAGCGCTTTTTGCACTAGCATTTTTTGAAGGACCTTTGATTTGTTTATTTGCGGGATTTCTCGTCTATTCTGGAACCTTGAGCCTTGTTCCCACTTATATCACCCTTGTACTCGGAGATTTTATCCCTGATGTCATTTATTACTACGTCGGAATTTTGGGAGACAAAACTAGATTTATAAAAAAGTTCAGACTAAAATTTAATTTTATTAATAATAAAATTGAGCTTTTATCAAAACTTTGGCACGAGCATGGCAGAAAGACGATGTTTTTCAGCAAACTCGCATATGGCCTCTCTACCCCATTTCTTATCAGTGCCGGCCTTGTAAAAATGAAAATTGAAAGATTCGTGAGTTTATGTCTTCCAATTACTTTAATTCAACATGCCATAATTTTAACAATCGGGTTTTATTTGGGACATTCATATGTCGTTGCAGAAAAATATTTTAAATTTGGATACATTGGAGTTGCTGTCGTGCTTTTGATAGTGATTGCTTTGTATGTCATTTTTGCTAAGTATGCCCAAAAAGAAATCGAGGAAATAGAAAAAGAAGAAAATATTATTATATAAAATGAATCCCGTAGTAGAATTTCAAATTATTGCTTTTGTTTTTACGGGATAAAGTGGTAGGATAAAGTCGAATTTATCAATAATTAATTAAATAATTTCAAATTGAATTTAGCAATAAAAACGATTTGAAATTTCACTACGGGATGAACATAGCATTTTTTGCAGACAATTTTTATCCAGAAATGAGTGGAATATCAGATTCCACAGCTTTGATCGGCAAAGAACTTGGCAAACTTGGCCATGAAGTGCATTTTTTTGTTCCGTTTTATTCACCAAAAAATTATAAATTTGTAGGACTTAAGGATGAAGAAATTAATCTTGGACCAAATATTTTTGTCCACAGAGTTCCCTCTTTTCCAATACCAATGCCGACACTTCAGGGCCGGGTCGTTTTTCCAAACTGGCTCAGAGCAACTTTTGAAAAAGAAAAGTTTGACATCGTACATACACATAGTTTTTGGGGTCCTGGAATTGATGCGCGGTCTCTAGCAAAAAAACAAAAGATTCCTTTTATTGGCACAAATCACACCCCGATAGAGATTTTCAGCCCAGTGAATATTGAATTTGTTAAATCATTTCTGAAAAAATATGTAATTAGATTTTTCAATAAATGCGACTTTGTGACTACTCCTTCAGAAGTTTTGTTAAATAGTATGAAGGCTCAAGGATTGAAGCCAGAAAGCACCGTTGTCTCTAATCCTATAGAAATGCAATTTTATAAGGAGAACCAGACAAAAGAAGCTCTTAAAAAAGAGCTGGGTTTTGCAGGATTCACTGTGTTATATGCTGGTAGGATTTCTGAAGAAAAAAGAGTTGATACTATTATAGATGCCTTTAAAGATTTTTCTAAAAATAAAAATGGCGTAACTTTGGTTCTTGTTGGCGAAGGCTCTCTTCGAAAAAAGTTTGAAAAAATCGTAAAAGAAAGCGGAAAGTCAAATCAAATCAAATTTATTGGGCCGTATTTAGGTGATAGTAAAAAAGATTTATATGATATTTTTCACGCATCAGATATTTTTGTTATTGCTAGTATTTTTGAAACACAAAGCATGGTTACACTTCAAGCCATGGCAAGTGGGTTGCCAGTAATTGCATCAAATGTCGGCGCTTTACCTGATATCGTAAACAGCGAAAGAGGCCTTCTTTTTGATGTTGGAAATTCAATCCAAATGGCAGAACAGTTGGAGGTTATGTATTCAAATCCTGAAATGCGAGATAAATTTGGCAAAAACGGAAGAACTTTTTCTGAGAAATATTCCGCTGAAAAAGTAGCAAAAGAATGGGAAAAAATATATAATAATGTCATAGAAAAATTTAACCAAAAATGACCCCCACCAAAAATAATTTAAAAATCAGCTTAATTATTCCTGCATATAACGAGGAGGACTACATTGAGGAATGCCTAGAAAAAGCCATAAAACATTCTAATGAAAAATTCCATGAAATAATTGTCATTGATAATGGAAGCACTGACCGCACAAGAGAGCTCGCCGAAAAATTCCCAGGAATCAAAGTTGTTCACGAACCAATAAAAGGTCTTACCCGTGCTAGACAAAGAGGTCTAGAAGTCGCTACAGGCGATCTACTTGCATACATTGATGCAGATACTCGGCTTCATCCGCTATGGATTAAAATTGCCGAAAATTTCTTTGATAAGCATCCAGATGCAGTTAGTTTGAGTGGACCTTACAGATATTATGACGGCTCAATTTTTAGAAATGGATTTCAGCATATTCTCTGGTGGCTTAACGCTCCAATCGCCTACTATACTGCCGGATATATGATTTTAGGTGGTAATTTTATTGCGAAAAAGGATGCGCTTTTGAAAATGGGCGGATTTGACAAAACAATTGAATTTTATGGTGAGGATACAAATATTTCAAAACGATTAAGTGAACACGGAAAAGTAGCATTCAAAATGGATTTTTTTATTTATTCTTCAAGTAGGCGTTTCCAAAAAGACGGCATTATAAAAACAAACATTAACTATGCATTAAACTTCATTTGGCCAGCGATATTTGGCCATTCATACACAAATACAAAAAATTATAGTGACCCACGACCTCTTCCTAAATCGGAAGAAGGTGACCCTATTTTTAATTTAAACAAAAGAAATGCAAACATAAAGGCATGGGTTGTAACAATATGTTTTTCTTTGGCATTTATTATTACATGGGCAGTAGAATCATTTAGTTGGCGTAGTGCTCTACCACTTACAATATTTTATATCGTATTTATGTTCAATACTTTTTTTTCGGTAAGACAATTTTCGAGTATTACACCACCATACAATTTAGCTCAAGGTGTTCTTGATTTTATTTTAGCGTCTCTTTATATTGCGACTGCTGTAAATATTGACGACCCAAGATATTTTATTTTCTTTGTATTATTAATCTTTGCACTTTCTGTCGTAAAGTACACTCTTCTACTTGGTGTTATTGATTATGATTCAGTATTAAAAAGAAAAATTTTGATAAATATGTCAGGAGTTTGCGGATGTGCAATTGTACTCGGGGGAATATTTTCTGGATGGATTAGAGCCAGTTTATGGATGTGGGCAGTTGCTTTCGTCCTTGCAAATGTAATCCTCTTCACCTTGTGGCCATTTTATAGAATACATGGTCCGGATAGCAAATAATTAGAAACGGGCGAATAAACAATGCTTTGTTTTGTGCAGAAATTTTCCCCAGCCGGAAAATTTCCTAATCCTCGGCGGCTTGCGCTGTTGGTATAGTTTTGTCTCGCGATTACGCTCAACAAAATTACACCACATCGCGCCATGCAAGCTCGCCTGCGGACGCAAAACAAAGCATTGATTATTCGCCCGTAAGTTATTCTACAAAAGTAATAGCTTTTCCTTTTTTGTCTCCCCTACCGGTTCTGCCGATTCTGTGAACATAGTCATCATTTGTAGCTGGAATATCGTAGTTGATAACGTGACTAATGTCAGCGATATCAAGACCTCTTGCAGCCACATCTGTCGCCACAAGGATTCTGGAATGATTGTCTTTAAACATCCTCAAGGCCTGTTGCCTTCTGGAATGATTTTTGTCTCCATGAATAGACTCAGCTTTAAATCCTCTTTTCATAAGTTCATTTGAAAGCTTTTCTACACCGTGCTTTGTGCGTCCGAAAATAAGAACTTTTGTGAGTTCCTTATTATTCAAAAGATCATGAAGTAAATCAATTTTATTGGTTCCTCTTTCCACACGGATAACATCTTGTTCAATATTTTTTGAAACATCTTGTGTCTTCACAGAAATACGAATTGGATTTGTCAAAAATTCTTTTATTAGAGTATCTACATCAGAAGCAATCGTTGCAGAAAAAAGTAATGTCTGTCTTTCCTTTGGCATTCCTTTCATAATAGTTCTCATATCATTCACAAATCCCATATCAAGCATTCTGTCAGCTTCATCAAGCACAATAGTTTTAAATTCATTTAAGAAGATCCTTTTTCTTTCAATCAAGTCTTTCAAACGCCCTGGAGTACCAATGATAAAGTTGTATTCATATCTGAGTTCTGAAAGCTGTCTTCCGATAGGAGCTCCACCCACGCAACAGACAGAATAAATTTTCATGTCCTTTGTGAATTTTTTGAGCTCATCGTCTATTTGAATTGCAAGTTCACGAGTTGGCACGATAATCATTACTTCTTCTTTTCTGTTCATAAGAACTTTATTGATAAGTGGAATAAGATATGCAGCAGTTTTTCCTGTTCCGGTATTTGCAACACCTACGAGGTCACTTCCCAAAAGAATCTGAGGAATAGTTCTGTCCTGAATTGGAGTTGGCAAAACATAACCTTTATTTATTATGGCCTGTTTTAAATTTTCAACAATTTTAAAATCCTGAAACTGATGTTCTGGTTTGAAAACTTCAATTTCTTCAGTCACCTGAACTTTATTAATAAATCTTGCAAAGTTAATTGCCTCTGTTTTTCCTCTATTTCCTCCACCACGAAAACCACCACGAGATCCGCCTCTGGAACCCCCTCTAAAACTACCATGATATCCTCCTCGTCCCGCACCTCCGCGAAATCCAGATGAACCACTCTTACGAGCACCACTAAAACTTTTTTTAAACATATTTATGAATTATTAAGCAACAGAGCCTCTAAATTGAGGTTCTTGACTAATAACCCCTGAGATTCAATTACCCTACAATTATACACCCTTTCGTATTTTTTGTCAAATCCAAGGCGGGTTGACAATACTTTGTTTGCGAGTAGTATTTAAAAAGGAAAGTTAGATTGTGCTTGAAAACAAAGGAGGTGTGACATGATGCGAGTAATGAGCAATGATGAGGAACTGCGTTCGCGACGTGCGAAATTTACAGAGCTACGAAAAGGAGCTTTGTTCTCGATCTATCATCTGCAGAGTAACAGATCAAGAATAGAGTTCTACGTCTGCGTGAAGAAGGTGTCAAAACATACTGCTTTATGCGTTCAAATAAAGCCCAGAAACATATCGAGGGATATACCGACAAGATCTCGCTATGTTCATTTCGACAATATGTTCTGTCTTAATATCCATATTAGTTAGCCGAAAAAATCGGCTCTTGGCCCCGCGTACTCGCGGGGCCATTTTTTATACTGAAACTAACAATAACAAAACACTTTTCGAACGCTCTGGCGTAGCAGTCAGAAAATCAAGGAGACTTTCTGAAAAATTCATCTGGCTGCCGGAGCGAATGCGACTCATGAATTTTTCGAAAGAAAGTCGACTATGATTTTCTAGATTGCGGAGCCTTTAGTGAGAAAAGTGTTTTGTTATTGTTAGTTTCTATTCTTCTTATTTATCGCCACTTTTATAAACTCCGTAAAGAGAGGATGCGGAGCAAGAGGTCGTGCGAGAAATTCTGGGTGGAATTGTGTGCCAAGGAAAAATGGATGTTTATTTTTTGGAAGCTCGGCAATTTCCATAAGCCGTCCATCGGGAGAAACTCCAGAAAAAACGAGTCCTGCATCTTCAATCTTTTTAATATATTCAGGGTTCACTTCATATCGATGTCGATGTCTTTCTGAAATAATTTCCTTGCCATATGCCTTCATTGCAATAGTTCCCTCTTTCAATTTTGATTCATAAGCACCAAGTCGCATACTTCCGCCATAATTTCCTTCTGCAAGTTTTTTCTTTTGATCCGGCATAATATCTATCACGACTGCACTGGAGTTAGGATTTATCTCAGCAGTATTTGCATCTTTTAATCCTAGAACATTTCTCGCATATTCTATAATCATTAGTTGCATACCATAGCAAAGTCCAAAATATGGAATCTTTTTTTCTCGTGCATATTTTATGACAGCAAGCTTCCCTTCTATCCCTGTCTCACCAAACCCTCCTGGCACGATTATCCCGTCAAACTTTTTTAAGGCACCAAAATCGGCAGTTTTAGCCTTTTCGCCTTCATAATCACGAGCGTTTATTGTATGAATTACTGGCTTTCTGCCCAGACTATACGCAGAATATTTGATAGCTTCAAGTACAGAAACATATGCGTCAGTCAAAACAAAATCCCCCGTATTAAAATATTTTCCAACGATTGCAATGTTCACTGGCTTCGTAACGCTCTTCACTTTTTTTGCAAAATCTTCCCATTCACCCATCCCCTTTCCAGTACTCCTCTTTTTCATATGCAAAGACTTCAGTAAAATATTTCCCAAATTATCTTTTTCAAAATTAAGTGACACATCAAAAACACTTTCAATATCTGGAGCCGAGATAACATTTTCTACCGGCAAACTACATGAGACTGCAATTTTTTCTTTTCTCTTGTGATCCATTGGAACTTCGCTTCTTGCGATAATGATATCGGTATTTACTCCATATGAATTGAGCTGACGAATTGCATTTTGAGTTGGTTTTGATTTCATCTCGCCGAGCTTGGATGGTATTGGCAAATAACTAACCATCACAAAAACGACATCTTGTGGATGATAAACTTTCATCGTTCTCGCAGCTTCAATGAACATTATGTTTTGATAGTCCCCGACTGTTCCTCCAATTTCAATTACAGTAATATCGGACTGATTTACTTTTGCGGAATGTTGAAACCTACGAATAATTTCATCACGAATATGTGGAATAGCTTCAACACAATGACCGCCATATTTGAGAGCGCGCTCTGCCGAAATAACATGCTGATAAACCATACCGGAGGTAATATAGTCGTCATTTGCCAAATCTCTATGCAAAAATCTTTCATAATTTCCCATATCTTGATCCGTCTCAAGTCCAGAATTAATTACAAAAACTTCACCGTGTTCTGTGGGGTTCATTGTGCCTGCATCAACATTTAAATATGGATCAACTTTAAGTAAATTCACAGAAAAACCCTTCGCTTGCAGAAGGGTTCCAATAGACGAGCAGGCAATTCCTTTACCAACTCCCGACATTACTCCGCCAATTACAAAGATGTATTTGTGCGGGGTTTTCATAGAGGCAATAATAACAAAATTCAAATAAAAAGAAAAGGCCCCGCGATTACGCGGGGCCTTTTCTTTTAGATATTAGGCTCTAGATACTCCTGTAGCAGCTGGGCCCTTTTCTCCGTCAACGATCTCAAAGCTGACCATATCGCCAACTCTTAGTTCGTCAAAAGTGACACCTTTCAATTCTTTAGAATGGAAGAATAAATCCTTTGCTTCGCCTGGGCGAGCAATGAATCCAAATCCTCTTTCTGTAAGGGTCTTGATTGTTCCTGTCATTTGATTTTTTAAATTATAATACTAAAACTTAGAAACTCGACAATTTTTCCTGTACCTTAATGTACCCTACAATTATACACCATATTCAAAAGGAATGCAAGTCTTTTTCAATTTTGTCTACGGTTGGGCTTTCACAATCTTGAAAATAACCTTGTATTCACTAGATAAAATGGGATTTCCTAACTTTTTGATGGGGGTAATAGAGACAATAGAAATTACATGACTATCATAAAATATGAGACCCTTATTTGAATTGATATCTTTGGTGATTGGTGGATAATTTTTTGATTCCAGTGTTACATTTGCAGTTACCATTCCTGCCCAAACGCACACGGCATCTATTGCGCAACGACTGTCACTCACAATTTTATTTAAAGTAATATTTATTCCCGCGACTTCTCCTTTTTGCCCGACACCCAAAGTAATACTATCTGTTGAGGTTGAAATTACTGGTGTGGAAGTAGCCGTAACTATAGGACACTTTTTAAATTCACATTTAGGACCAGAGCGACCGACATAACTACCATCAGGACAAAGTTTTGCTTCCATCGTGCAAACGACTTGAGAAGTATTCTTGTGAAATAATCCAGCACTAATTTTTGGCCAGAAAATAATTCCTAATGCGACAATCACAACTACTACAATTAAAATAATAAGTTTTTTCATATACGTCTATTATAGCACAAAAAGGTCTAACCTTGCCATATTTAATTACCTCTATTTTAAGGTTATATCGGATAAACTGGTTCCTTTAACTTGCAAATATTTGCTTACGCCGAGAGATGGTGTTGTCACCATGGGCTCACCGGGATTTCTGTCAGCATAATTTACAATAACTTGTCCATTTTTTATTTCTGTTGTTTGCGGAGCAATTCTGTCGCCGAGCAAAACTGCATTTGTACCTTGATATCCATTTGCATTTTTGAGTGCCACGACAACATAATAAAAAGTCCCAGTGCCTCCAGTATTTTGTGTCAAAAGAAATGCAATATCTGGAAGACCATCGCCATTCAAATCCCCTATCGCTTCATTACCGAAATATTGAGTAATAGTTTTTGAAACAAACTTTTGATCTGTAGTGGTCACTTCTGCATAGCCATCTACAAGAGTTACTTTCTGACCTTCTATTAAATAAGTTGAATTTTTATAGTCACCCACCGAAATAGTTTTAGAATTCAAAACTAAAAGAATAACACCCACAACTGCGAGAATAAAAATAATTATGTGTTTTGTTTTTGCTTCGATGTTCATAAGATTTTATTATCCCATTATATCATTTACTGACTTAATTTAAACCCTGGCAAGGTCTGACCTTGCCATATTATTTCTATAAATAATATGAAACCACAAACATTTGAACAAATCATAGTTAAAAAATGGCCGGACCTCACAAGTAGTGAGATTCGGCCATGTGCTACGGGTTGCTGACTGGAGAATCAACTTTGTTTTGTTCCTGAATTGCTAAGTCACGAGCCCTTCGCAACTCACCTTCTGCTGTACGAAACCGTAACAGCCATCCTTCCTGATCTTTTGCCAGGTGCGCTTGTTTTATCGCATATTCGCAATCTTCCAGAGAAAGACCGAGTTCCGCCAGAGGAACAGGCCCCTTCTTTACCATTTCCATAGCCCGCAGAAAACGATCTCTGCGTTCGTGATGCTTGTGGCGGTAAATGTCTCCAGAGCCTGGTATAATAGAGTCGGAATCTGTCATGGCCGCGGCTCTCAAACAAAGCCAAGCCACTCCCTCCAAATCACCTGCAATTAAAGAACTTACGGTTTTATCACTCATACAAGTCTCCTTTCTAGTTTCTATTTAACTCCTATTTCATTTAAAAAGCAAGTCCTGTGGTCGAAGGAATCTGAGACCATTAGCCTACTTAATTTTACTTAAATCACCACTAATAACCACAGGATTAAATCCGATAATTTCATCCTTCAATATCCCATCAGGAATATCATTATATAAATAAATTTTCTTACCAAATCTAAAAGCATCATACATTTCCAAAAAAGTTGCACCTCCTATATAGTTTTTGATACCATTTTTTTCAAAATTTAAAACTAAAACACCATCATTATTTTCTATAACATCAGTACTGTGTTTTAGCATTTCAGCTTTCCATTTTGAATGTGCATCACTACCCAAATCCCTATATTTTTCCTCAGTCGCCGGATCGTCATAACAATTAGGTAATGATATTACATGCCCATTATTTTCCAGTGCTACTTTTATATCAGCAATCTTGTCATAAAACTTTTTACTACAAATAATAAATATTTTCATAATTTTTTTTCATACAATTTCAAAAAAATCGGAAACTGAGAATGTACTGGTGATGGTAGGTTATCCAATGTGAACCATTCCACCGCATCAAATTTGTGGGGTTCCCCATTTTTTACTTTTACCCTATCTACCAATACCTTGAAATCAAGAGCAATCCAATGAGTCTTTTTTTTGTTGTGTTCACGGTGAACGTCACGGTATCCAAGAAAATCATATTGCAAAACATCGGTACAATATTCCTCTAAAATCTCTTTCCTTAAGGTACTCTCAATGGTATCTCCAAATTCCAGACCTCCACCACCAATATCCCAATTCCCGTGTTCATCCCTGCAATTCGTACTACGTTTATTGAATAAAAAATTTCTCTTGCCATCATGACAGGAATATACAACTGTAACACCAGTATAATCTTCACCTTTTTTCATATGTCGTATATTGTAGCAAATTTACAATAGCTATGCGACTCGAACACCGTCCAATAATACAGTTAAGTTCTCCATTTTCTAGAAGCTGTGGATAACTTTGCTTTGATTTTCGGCTTTCGTTCGGTTATAATTAGAGTAGAACATTTATGAAAAACGTAACTAAAAAACAAAAGAAGGTCTTTGATTTTATAAATACCTATATTTCTGAAAATGGTATATCTCCAACTATTGAAGAAATACGAAAAAAGTTAAAACTCAAGGCAATCTCTACTATTCACGAGCATATCGATTCCCTAATACAGAGAGGATATCTTTCAAAATTAAATAATTCAGCAAGAAGTTTAGTATTGAAGAAAAAAATAACATCTGTTATAGAAATTCCTATTATTGGTAGAATTTCTGCAGGATATCCGATTGAAGTAATTGAAAATTTTGAAGATACAATTTCAGTCATCAATCCTCAAATAAAAACCTCTGAAGGTTATTACGCTCTACATGTTGTAGGAAATAGTATGATAGATGAGGGTATTTTTGATGGGGATATTGTGATAATCAAGGAACAATCTGTCGCAGAAAATGGTCAAACTGTCGTAGCAATTATAGATGATAATAAGGCAACACTAAAAAAATTATACCGCGAAAAAAATGAATTCAGACTTCAACCAAGAAACCCAAGTATGCAACCTTTATTTAGAACTGATGTGGAAGTCAGAGGCGTCGTTGTTCAGATTATAAGCAATATAAATAATAGCCCAGAAATATCCGTTTCAAAAAAAACAAAACACGGATTTAACACGATTGATCTTTTTGCTGGTGTTGGTGGAATACGGCTAGGTTTTGAAAAAGCTGGCTTTAAGACCGTCTTTTCAAATGATTTTGATCTTAAATGTAAGGAAACCTATGATCTGAATTTTAAAGATTCAAAATTAGTTGTTGAGGATATAAGAAAAATTGGAATTGATGATTTACCAAAATTTGATTTTCTCTTAGGCGGTTTTCCTTGCCAAGCTTTTTCCATAGCTGGATACAGACAAGGATTTAATGATGAGAAAGGTAGAGGAAACCTTTTTTTTGATATTGCAAGAATTCTTGAGGCTCGAAAACCTGAGGGTTTTCTACTTGAAAATGTAAAAAACCTAAAAAGCCATGACGGAGGTAAAACTTTCAAAATTATTCAGGAAACACTAGAAAATCTTGGCTATCATTTAAAAATAAAAGTTTTAAATAGTATGGAATACGGAAATATTCCACAGAATAGAGAACGCGTTTATATAGTTGGTTTTAAAAACAAGAATTACAAAGAAAAATTTGAATTTCCTAACCCTGTAAAATTGACAGTAAAAATTACTGACTTGTTAGAGAAGAATGTCCCTGAAAAATACTATTATAACGGAAAACCATTGTATGAAAAACTAAAAGGTTCTATAAAAGAAGAAGGCAAAGTATATCAATGGCGTAGACAATATGTCAGAGAAAATAAAAGCGGGGTCTGCCCGACGCTAACTGCTAATATGGGAACTGGTGGGCATAATGTACCGATTATTAAAGATAAAAAAGGTATCAGAAAATTAACCCCGTTAGAGTGTGCCAGAATTCAGGGTTTTCCAGATGATTATAAGATACCGGTAATGGCAGATTCTGCCCTATATAAACAATTCGGAAACTCTGTCAGTGTTCCAGTTATTGAGGCGGTTGGAAGACAGATGATGAAAGCAATGGAATAATTACCAGATTTTCACTTTTTAAGTTTCATTTAGAATATCCAATCACAGGATATTTTATAGAATTAGAGATTATTTTATATATTGCTTTATATTATCAATCATAATATTCTCCTTATTTGGGATTTTATCTATAATAGATTTGTGCATAAAATATTCACCACTTTTTGCACCAGACCTATCTAATAATTGGAACTTTATAATATAAGTTTTATTTGTCTCTAATTCTGTGTCGTTTATTTTTACCTTGCCTGTCGTATAAATTTTAATTGAGCTTTTACTGTTCTTTAAAACTTGAATTTTGTTTGCATTTTTAACATATATATCAAGTAATTTGTGCTTTCTATTGTTATCCAACTTATTTTCTTTCCAACTATATAAATTATCTATTCTTTTATTTATCCAATCTGAAAAAGGAATTGTTTGTAATAATGTTTTTTGTGTTCGAGTTTCATTTATTTCTTTTATATAAAAAGGGCTTTCTTCTTCATTACATAAGTTTGAATACCGCATAAAATCACTCGCTAGACAAACTGTAATGAGTCTTAGAGATCCTAAATCCGTGTTATCCCGTTTAATTTTTGTAACTGATGATAGATCTTTATTTAAATTTTTCTTTATAAAAACACTATCGTCCATTTTTAATTTATTATAAACATCCTCTCCAACAACTGTTTGCTCAAAAAATGGCAATAAATAATCACTATCAAGATTTGTTTCTACCATCACAAGATATTGCTTATCATAACCTTGATTTCTCAAGCTAACCATGTACTGTCCCTTTTTGAATGATTTAACCTCAATTTGTGGGGCCTTATCTAGTACACACCATTTATTCACATACTCGACAAATGGTACAGCCCTTGTTCCAATTTTTACACCCAAAACATCTGGGGCAATCCCAGATTTTTTAGGGTTATATTCATAATAATCAGATATAACCTCTAGTTTGTTTGCTATTTTGGGAAGAAAATACTTATTAAAAATCACACTTTCAGGGATGATATTGATCCAACGATCAAATACACCTCCAATATAATCACTTTTTCCACTAAGACCTCCATACATTCTACCTCGCTGAGCCATTGAGCAGACAAAATAGATGTATGGAACAACATCCTGTTTGCTAATTATAATTTCATTAAATTTTGGCATATTTGTCATAAAATTATTTTACAAAATAATCTAACGGCTTTTTATAAATTTTTGCAAATTCCTTCAATTGCAAGACATCAAATCGTCTCTGTCCCGATTCAATTTTTGAGATGTAGGACTGTGTCCGACCTAACTTTTTAGCGACATCAACCTGGTCAAAACCAATTTCAAAACGGGCTTTTTTCAAACGCTCAACAATTACTCTATGTTCTTCTGTATAAATTGCTCTTGGCATACATATATAATAATATTCCATTATGTTATATTCCAAATTGCCATATAATACAAGTGTCGATGGCAAGGTCAGACCTTGCTACATTAATTTATTTTATTATTAAGCCCCCTTACAATTAGTAAATCTCCAAGAATAGACTGAGTATCAATTTCTTGCGGGATTTTCCTATTTTCTATTCCAGGTAACCCTGGATCATGAGCCCTCCAGATCTCGGGTCCATATTTTTTTATTAATAAGATGTAATGAGAAGTCATCCCTGTTTTGTCCCCATCAAGCCACTCATAAACGGTTTTGCCTATTGCAAAAGTGTTTTCGTTCTCAAGCTCCGATTCCAGTTCTTTTTTAGGCATAGATCTTTTCTCCCATAGACCTTTTTTAACAATTTTACTACAAGCTTCTTGAATAAGAGATATATTTTGATATGATCCATTTCTTTTTTCGTGGTTAAATATATCTTCACCTTTAAGTTCTCTTACATATTTTTCCCCCTCATTTATAAATCTTTCATAATCGAACTCAGAATAAAGTTTAACATTCAAACCTAACTCATTTAACCATATTACAGCTGGAGGTAACCACGAGGACCATCCTCCTGTATGTATAGTTTTAGTATCAATTTCCTTGTCAGTAAAAACATCGTTAAAAAAATAAAACGACAATAAAGACTTTATGCAGGATTGCAAGCAATGGGTATTATCATGAGAATTTTCAAAAAATGTTATAATTTTTGCCATTTTTATATTTACAGTAGAAATATTTATTATTTTGTAAGCGTCTCAAGCACATTAGTTATTTTGGCTGGTCGATTTGAGCTAAAACCGTTGTCAAAAAGTGCATTCAGCAAGGTCTGACTTTGCCGAACTATATGATTATAAATATAACTTTTTAAATTTTCCTGCACACAGCTGGGGGACTTGGAATCGAACCAAAATTCCATCCTTCAAAGGGACGTGTCCGACCATTAGACGATCCCCCAGTTCTATGCACGAAAGCTTATAATGTAGGATACTTTAAAAATGAACTTTTTTCAAGCTCTAAGAGAGAAAGATGGATTGCTTCGTTTCACTCACAAAGACAGAGGGGATGGATCTCGACCTGCGTCGGGATGACAGAAAAGACGGGGATGACAATGCTAATTATTTATTATTCGCACTAATACAAGTTCTAGGGGCAAACATGGAATGTAGGCCTTTGCTACCATATCGTAATATCCGAGAAGATCGTAAAGAGTTTTGGAAGTGATTTTTGAGGTGGATTTGTTGGCGATGCCTGAAAGAAATGCAAAATCGGTGTCGGTCATTTCTTCTTTTAGAATATCCTCCAAATTTTTGGCATTTCGCAAAAGCAGAATTTGTCGCATTTTAAGTAAAATCATTTTGAAATACAAAAGCATATCCAAATTTGATTTTTCGGCATCTGCCACAGCAGAAAGTCCAAGCTCAATATTCCCTTCATCAAGTGCTTTAATAAAATTATTTATTGTCTCCCCTCTTGGCGCTCCAGTCACGAGAGCCACCTCCTCTACAGAAATTTTCTTATCTTTTGAAGCACTGATGACTTTTTGTAAAATACTTTGCGCATCGCGAAATGAACCATCGCCAAGAAGTGCAATCATATCTGAAGAAGATGGTTCAAGTTCAAACCCTTCTTTTTTTGCAATTCTCACAACAACATCTTTCAAAATTTTATGCGTCGGTCTTTTGAAAGAAAATGTCTGGCATCTGGAAACTACGGTATCTGGAATTTTTTCTGCTTCAGTAGTGGCAAGTATAAAAATGACATGAGCTGGTGGTTCTTCAAGAGTTTTCAGTAGTGCATTCCAGGCGCCCTTGGAAAGCATATGTGCTTCGTCTAAAATATAAACTTTATATTTTGAATCAAAAGGTAAAGTGCTTACTGCCTCGTTGAGAGCACGAATTTCATCCACGCCATTATTGGAAGCAGCATCAATTTCGTAAATATCATTTGCGCTTGTGCCGATTTCTTTTGCAAAAATTCTTGCCACACTTGTCTTGCCTGTTCCACGAGAACCGGAAAAAATATATGCGTGTGCAATGTTGCCAAGCTCGATGGACGATTCCAAAACCTTAACAATATGGTCTTGTCCCAAAACTTCTGCAAATTTTGCCGGACGATATTTTCTGTAAAGTGAATTTTCTGACATAAAGTGATTATAGCAGATTTTTTGAATAAAAAAACGAGCCACGGTCCCCGAAGGAACAATGTGGCTCGAAAAGACCCCGAGGTCGCTACTGTAAGCAGGAACTATCCCTTTGTTGCATTCATCATGCGGGATTCACGTCTCCACTCCAAAGTCTAACCCCAGAATCTAAGTAGATGATACCATAGACCGAAATAAAATGCAAGGGGTTAAAAGATAACGAAAAAATGATACATAAATATGGCTTTAAATAAGGGTTTTTGTGAAGCCATCTATAATCTTCTCGGCTTCATTTGGAGTTTTAGCTTGCATTATGATTGCTCTTATATCTTTTGCTCCATCAAAGCCATTTATGTATGCTTTAAAATGTTTTTTTATTACATCAAAATTTTTGTGCTTTTTTTTATACAATTCTTTATCAAAAATTTTAATATGTTCTTTGAGCGCCAAAAATTTCTCTTTTATTGTCGGAGTGATTTTTCTTTTTGAATCAAAAAACCACGGATTACCAAAAATACCTCTGCCAATCATTATCCCATCAAAGCCAGATTTCTCGGCAAGTTCACTCCCCTGCTCCATAGAAGCCACATCGCCATTTCCGATAAGCACAATTTTTTTGTTATTTGTTTTTACAAAATCAACAATTTCTTTTGCAAGTTCCCAGTGTGCAGAAACTTTTGAAAGTTCTTTCTTTGTTCGTAAATGTATCGTAAGAGCCGAAATGTTTTCTTGTAAAATTTCAGAAAGCCATTCTTTGTACTCTATTTTGTTAAAGCCAATTCTAGTCTTCACTGATACGGGTATTTTACCTTTTACTCCAAGGATAGCGGATTTAATTATTTCTCTTGCAAGTTTTGGTGTTTTGATGAGAGCAGAGCCTGCCCCTTGTTTGACTATTTTTTTGTCGGGGCATCCCATATTTATATCCACGCCGTCAAAGCCGAGTTTGTAGATAAGTTCACAGGCGATTTTTATTTTCTCTGGGTTTGAACCAAAAATTTGTGCAACTATCGGTTTTTCATTTTTTGAAAATTTCAAATTAAATAATAGTTTTTTCTTTCCTTCTTTTGAGGCAAGACCATCGGCAGAAACAAATTCAGTCCAAAAGACATCCGGTCCTCCACCGACTTTTCCATGCCTGCTATGTTTAGCTATCATTTGACGAAATGCATAGTCAGTAACATCCGCCATTGGAGCAGTAACAAAAAAGGGGTTATTGTTTAAACAAATTTTGTGCCAAAAATCTTTTTTTTCTCCTTTTATCTGAGACATTAAAAGTCATACTAGCACTATTTTCAATGCTTGACAAATATATTTAAAGGGTCTATAATACTAGACAGAGAAATCAGCCCATGACGGGTTTTCATGATTTAAGGGTGTTCTAAAACAAGGGAGAACTTAATGAATATCAAGGTCTTGATTCTCAAGAGTTTGTTGCTCTTAGGAGTAATTTCCTACGGAGTGTACAAGCTCGCAGAAAATTGGTATTACAACAGAGATACCGATATGTGGGTCTTCGGCTGGTGCGATGCGACTCTGTTATTCCTCGGCGTCGTCGGGGTGATAACGGTATCATTGATAATATGGGCATTGCTAGTACCTGTTCGTGGGCCCACGAGAGCCGGCTGTGGAATTCCGTGCAAATGGACTGAGCAACCTCCGGATGATCATGAGATCTCGGGAGCGTGATGGATGGCCTCGGAGGACCGCGCAAGCGAGTTCTCTGAGGCCTTTTTTTTATTAAATTTTTTAGGGTGAATGTTCAAGCCACTGAACATAATTGACAGTTAATTAATTGATTTTTAGCTTTAATAATTCCGACCGTTTTATTTAATTTTTCTTCAATAAATTGCATTAGTTTTTCAATCTGATCTTGTCTTTTGATTTTTCTTGCACCAG
>CAILDB010000018.1 GCA_903832855.1 uncultured bacterium
GAAAAAAATAATAATAACAATCGTTTTAGGAGCAGTTTTAATTCCCTCATTTAGTTTTGCTTCCATAAATAAAAATCTAAGTTACGGAGCAAAAGGTGCTCAAGTTACAGAGCTTCAAGAATTTTTAATAGACAAAGGTTTTTTACAAACACAATCAACAGGAAATTTTTATTCTCTCACTCTCAAAGCAGTCAAGGCTTTTCAAAGTGTTAACAACATACCAAATACTGGCTATGTTGGAAATCTCACGAGAACAGAAATAAATAGTGAATTAAGTGCCGAAACTGCGAATTCAATTTCTCAGCAACTTTTAGAAACAGGCACAACAACTAGTCCAGTTGCTACAACAAGCCCCGTTGTCACCCAACTTCAACAGCAAAATAATCTTTTACAACAACAGCTTAATCAATTACAAACACAAGTTCAACAAACCCAAACGATTCAAAGTTCATTAAATCAAGTCGTGCAAAATACAACTCCGACTACCACAGTATCGCTAGGTCAAACATCTACACCGGTACTCTCGGTTTCTTGTGTAGCAAATCCTAGTACTGTTAATAAAAATCAATCAACGACATTCACTTCATCGGTAGCAATATCAAGAGGTACGGGTAACTATACTTATTCTTGGTCAGGTGCTTGTACTGGTTTTAATGCAAACTGTTCCAACTCTTTTTCTCAAATAGGTACTCAAATAGCTAACCTTGCTGTAACTTTTGGTAGTCAAGTAAAGACTACTAACTGTTCTGCTTCAGTTATTTGCTCTCCAAACTGGCAATGTGGTTCTTGGGGTACTTGTACTAATTCTCAGCAGACAAGAACTTGTAGCGACCAGAACAGTTGTGGCACCTCAAATGGACAGCCATTATTAACACAATCTTGCACACCAGGAGCAATATTGAGTTCTGACGCTAATTTAAGTAGTTTGAATATAAATGGAACATCTGTAGCCAATTTTTCTCCTTCCACTTTTGTTTATAATTATTTGTTACCTTCTAATACGACTACAATTCCAGTTATTACTGCTTCAGCGAATAACGCAAACGCAAGGGTGGCTATTTCTCAAGCGACAAGTGTAACAGGATCGGCATCGATATTAGTCACAGCCCAGGACGGAAGAACGCAACAGACATACATGATTAATTTCAGTTTAATACCGACACTAACCGTTGCAAACGATACCAGCGTCAGTATCCCAACATATGCAGTTGCCGGATCAGTCAATAATAATCTTTTAGGTTTAGGAATCAGTACAAATTCAACACAAGGAATATCTCTTGCAGGTTCTAGTATTATAGTTACTGATAATATTTCTAACAATTCAAATGGATTTGCTTCATTCAAAAATCTAACTCTCTGGCAAGGAAGTACTGAGATCTCAGGACCTGTTCAAATGACAGTTGGTTCAGACGGGGTCGGTACTATAATTTTTCAATTAAGTAACTCTCCAGCGATAACAGTACAGAATAATTCTCCATTATCATTTCAGATCCACGGCGATGTTAATTCGCTCAGTTCAAACTCAGTCGCCCTTAATTCTTCTCACAGCTTTAATATTACAGGTTCTTCAATCACTGGATCTTTCCAATACCAAGGCACCCAAACGAGTGTAAGTGCAACCGGCAATGCAAATGGATCAAGCATTATAGTGCTACCTTATTATGCAAAACAATATTCAACAGGGGCTGGAAATGACAATAATACAGTAGCCAACTTACGTTATTACTCAACAAATAATGACATCATTGCTACCATAAATGTTGGAGCAGATCCTATTGAAACTGGCAGTGTGACAGCGAACTCAATCACTCTAAGGCTCACCGGTACTGGATTATTCAATCAATGGAATCCATCAAGGATAGGTGTATTTCCTGTTAATCTTTTAGGATCAGGAGGTAATATTTTAGATACCGAGCAATGTATACCAGTCACTTCTTCAGGGGTTGGCACTTGCTCTATTACTTTCCCATTAAATACAACCATTTCTTCTGGAAATTCTATCACTTACACTTTGCAGAATACCGATCCGGTTATTCAAAAAGTGGATACTGGCAACGGATCATACCAAAATGTTCAACTCTTTTTAGACGATGTAGTCTGGACTGATGGGACGACCCCAAATATTCACTGGAACTCAAGTAATCAACCTACGAGAATATTTAATTACACTTATCAATAAAAAATTATGAATGATATCTGGGAAGGAATAGGAGGAATATTTTTGATAGGAGGACTAATATGGGGCGGTGTTTATTTGTATCAAAACTATAATCCAACGCACACTGAAGCCAGCGGAGTAGTAAAATATGATGATTGCAGAGAAAAAATAACTCTAAGTAAAACTGATTATTTACAACAGAATGGCACTTTTATTTGCAACGATACGAAGACGACTTCTGGAAAATCGATGGGGGGAGAATGTGTAAAAACTAGTACTGATAGTTCAGGCAAATGTCAAACAGCATATATTTATGAAAAACCAGCGGATGAAACTTGTGGGACTAATGGATCCCTCAGAACGGATGATAAATGTTATTGCAACTGGGGTTATGTTAACAAAGGAGGATCGTGTATAAGTCAGACTCAAGATTGTCAAAATATATATGGAGTAAATAGTTATGCGTCAGGAGATGGTGCGGGTGGTTATTTGTGTTACTGCAGTACCGGATCTTTTTGGAATAGCGATAAAACTGCTTGTGTTTCCCAATACACCCTCAATCAACCATGTATAACTACTTATGGTACAGGAAGTTATTCAACTAACGAAAATGGGAAACAAGTTTGTGATTGCTCATATGGATATAGTTGGAATGTGGAAAGAAATTCGTGTGTAACGACTGAATCAATAAATCAAATCTGTGTAAGAGATGTCGGAAGAAATAGTTACTATCTAGGTAATGTAACAAATGGAAAATATAACTGTAGCTCATCATATTAACAAAAATTATTAGTACAACAAAACAGCATGGAAAAGACAATGAAAGAATATGAGATAGCGGGATTACTAATTGTCGCAAAAAGGCAGTTGGTCTATTCTGAATTTATAGCAAGGTATCCAGCATCTGCTGGAAAGCGTGATTTTGATCTCGTTTCTCCTACTGATTTGTTTTATAGGAATGTCTGTAGCTTGTCTTATCACGATGGTCTACTGATAATCGGTTCGCTGGTAGACAAAGATAAGAGAGTAATGAGTTTTTGGAATTGGCCCGATTTTGTGTCTATCAAAACAGAAGCACTTCAAAAATTGACTGATGAATTTAATAGAAGTGGTTTAAAGGATATCAGGGACCAAATTGTAGCCCATCAAGATTCAAGCAATGGAAATAATAATTTCCCCGACGCAAGAAGGGGTGGTGTTAGAATTAACCTTATTGATAAAACTCAGCAATTTTTACAAAAGCTGATTGCTGAGTTTTATAATTATAAAAAAATAAAAAACTTAATTTATAGCCCGACTAATTTCGATATAGGTGATGTTTATAATGAGGTAAAAAGCGTTATGCTTTTTGCCAAGCCAACTTTGACAGACAATTTCATAATATAAGATTAAAAATTAATTGGGTAGTAAAAAATATTATTAGGTAATTTAAAAATTAAAATATGATAACAAATATATTTCTCGGGCTAATAGTTATAGGAATTCTTTACCTAATTTTAAAAAAGAAAGAACAAGCCGGGGATAATACTGAATTAGTAATTAAAAAATTGGAACCATATTTTGAAAAAAGTGATAAATCACTGAAAAATGAAATGTTTCTAAATAGGAAAGAAATAGCTGATGTTGGAACAGGACAAAGGAAAGAGTTGGGAGATTCGCTCAAAGATTCTCGCGACTCTCTTAATATCGGGATGGAAAAAATAAGAGATGTTGTAGAAAAAAGATTAGAATTACTTCAAAAAAATAATAAAGAAGAACTTACAGCGATGCGTGTAATTGTAGATGAAAAATTACAGGCCACACTAGAAAAAAGATTGGGGGATAATTTTAAACTTGTTAGTGATCGTTTGGAGCAAGTTCACAAAGGATTGGGAGAAATGCAGACAATAGCAATTGGTGTTGGCGATTTAAAGAAAGTCCTAAATAATGTGAAAACTAGAGGTACTTGGGGTGAAGCACAACTAGGCAATCTTATAGAGGAGATCTTCGCACCAGACCAGTATGAAAAAAATGTAAAGACAAAGAAAAATAGTAAAGATAATGTTGAATACGCAATCAAATTACCTGGAAGCGAAAAAAATAAACATATCTGGTTACCTATAGATGCAAAATTTCCACTTGAGGATTATCAGAAACTTCTTGAAGCACAAGAAGTAGGTAATCTTGATCAGATTAAGGAGTTTGGAAAAGCATTGGAGATGAGAATCAAAACAGAAGCAAAAGATATCCGTGATAAATATATTGATGTACCAAATACTACAGCCTTTGGAATTTTATTTGTTCCAACAGAAAGTTTATATGCTGAAATCTTAAGAAGAGATGGTCTCTATGAGTCATTGAGAAGGGATTATAACGTTATCATTACTGGACCGACAACTATTCAAGTCATATTGAATAGTCTAAATGTTGGTTTTAAGACGTTGAATATTCAAAAACGATCTGGTGAGGTTTGGACAATGTTGTCAAAAGTTAAAACAGACTTCGGTACATTTGGTGGTTTGCTAGAAAAGACACAGAAAAAATTGCAGGAGGCTGGAAATGTTATTGGGGATGCTATTGATAGAAATCGCCAGATAGAGAGAAAATTAAATAAAGTAGAAGAACCTCTGGATATTGAAAAATCAAAAGAGACGATTGAACTGTCTAGCGGAACTAAGAATGGCGATGAATAATTTTTACTTTTATGAAAAAACTTCTTACAAAAACTGATTTTATCCTTTATCGAGAATGTGATAAAAATGTCTGGATAAAATGGCACAAACCTGATGAATATAAGAATTTTCCAGTATCTGAATTTGAAGTATCGCTGGGTGAAATGGGACTTGAAGTTGAAAAAGAAGCCCAAAAGCGATTCCCGGGTGGTTTTTCAATTGGTAGACGAAGTGAAGGAGCACAAGAATTGACCAAAAAGCTTATTAAGGAACATACCAAAATTATTTTCCAGGCAGTTTTCAGTACAGAAAAATATTTGGCTGCCACTGATGTATTAAAATGGAACGAAAAAGCTAACGCTTATGATATTTATGAAATTAAGATGTCGTCTACAAAAGAAGTGGATGATGAAGAAACTGACGATGGAAAACCAAAGAAAATAAACACATCAAGAGAGTTGCAATATGAATACGATCTAGCATTTCAGACTAATGTAGCCAAACTATGTGGTGTAAATTTTAATAAAAAATATCTACTTAGACTTAATAAAGAATACATAAAAAAAGGAGAGCTAGATCCCGTGCAGTTATTTGCGGAAACAGACAAAACCGAAGCTATTAATGATGCATTTCAATCTGCGACTTTAGCCGAGATGGAAGGTGCTCATTTATATCTTTCAAACGATAAAATGCCCGCTGGAAATTGCAAATGCTATTATAAGGGGCGATCAAGACACTGTACGACTTTTAGTCTCAGTAATCCTAAGGTGCCAGATTATAGTGTTCATGATCTAAATAGGATAGGAAGTAGTAAACCATTCTTAAAAGACCTACTTGATAGACCTGTGCCAATATTAAAGATAGATGATGTGCCAGAACACGAAATACCTAAACCAAGTAAGACAAAAGACGGGAAACCAGGAAAGCCAAGGAAGCTTAATCAAGTCAGAGTATATAAATCTGAAGAACCTATTGTCGATTATGTCGCAATAAAACAAGAACTCGACTCTCTTACGTTCCCACTTTATTTCCTAGATTATGAGACCTATCCGACAGCGCTTCCAATTTTTGATGGCTATCATCCATATCAACATATCGTATTCCAATACTCCTTACATATATTAAGAAGCAAAGACTCTATACCAGAACATGAGGAGTGTTTGATTTTAGACGGAGATCCTGTCGAGCGTATAGCTACAAGTTTAAGAAAACATATAGGTAATGTAGGAAGCATTATCTCGTGGTCAAAGTTCGAAAATACATGCAATCGTAAATTAAAGAGTCTAGTACCATCACAATCCGAGTTTTTAGAGGGTGTTATTAAACGTACATACGACTTGAGGGATATTGTAGAGAATCAATACTATGTCCATCACGGATTCCAAGGCAGTTCTTCGATCAAGGAAGTGCAATCTGTACTTGCGAAAAAATTAAACTATAAGAAGCTCGCTATTCAAAATGGTATGGGTGCGATCGAAGCCTACCGACAGATATTTGAAGGAGAAGTAACAGGTAAGGATATCGAGGAAAAGAGAAAACAAATGCTAGAATATTGCGGGTATGATACCGAGGTTATGTACATAATATGGAAGTTTTTTTCTGGTCTTGTTGAGCAGAATAATACTAGATAAACACAAAACGATTAGTGTCGTATAATAAGCATATGAAAAAAAAGGAGATAAGTCTATACACCCGTGCCGATATTCAGACCAGATATACTTTGGAAAGTCTTTTAGGAAAAGAATACCTTGAGATGGAAGAAAATGTTGCTGAGATTGATGAGAATATGGAAAACTTAGTGGCATACATCGGCAGGGATTTGACTGAATATGAGGAATGCAGAATTCTAGAAATTGTAGATGAGTACACTCCAAAAGATAAGGACGGAAATTATTCTGAAGATCTCTTCTCTTTCGAAAAAGCGTGGAGAATTTATCTAGAAAATAAAGAAGCTGATTGGGAACGATTATGGAAATCGTTGAAGACAAATTAAATCTAGAGATATTTATGCAAACTCAAAAGGAACCCATTATAGAGTATGAGTTTGTTGACTCTCCAAATGATTTAGACAGAGCTTATAAGATCCTATTAGAGGAAACTCTAAAGGATTGGGTTAAAAGGAAGAGGAAGAAGACAAAATCCAAACTTAGCTCTATTAAACCCACCAAAAACTTGGATCCGAAGTCCTTCTCTGACTTGGTTCACGGAATATCTCATGGTCTTGAGTAGGGCTATAATTTTGTCCAACTTTCGGAGTGGCACTTCCGTTAGATGTTATCGTATATCCGTCTAATACCGGAGGTCTTTTTTTGCTGATCTTGGTCTACCAGTCATTATATTCTCAAGTCTCACATCAAGTTGTTCAATAAGCTCTTTAATTGCTTTTTCGTATTCCATATAATTTGGGTCATTTGGATCTGGGTGATCATGTTCTATTACTGGGGCACTAATACTGAATCTCCCCATTTGTTTTATCAGCGGTATCTGGGTCTTATTCTTATTCTTTTTCCATTTTCTATCAATTTCTTGGAATTTTCTATGGAATATCTTTTGCTCTTTAGCATTCATCAATTTATCGAAGAGCCTTTTTGCTTTTCCGTCATCTACTCCAGGATCATTAAAATCCAATAAGTATTCTCGCCCCCACATCTCTCCAGATTTTTCTCTAATTTTGCTAATACTTTCATGATCAGGGAACTTTGCTAGCCACAAGTGTCTCCCGTTGTCATCATACAGGGGGTATGCTCGGAAAAAAGATCCGGTGTTGTCTTGCTCGATTTCTTTTTTAAGTCTCATCATAAAACTATCTTTTGAAATCAAGTTTCCAAGGACAATAATTCTAGTATTACTACTACCAACAGAGACTATTTCACTTTTGAAGTGATTGTAGAGATTCTCACTTTCAATTGGATTGAGGGCAGAGGATATATCTTCCAAATCATCACAGATGATCAGATCTGGCCTATATTGATTGTATTTGAGCCCCCTTATGCTCTGTTCTCTGGTTACCGACATAATCTTTGCTCCATGATACTCAAGCTCTAAGGACATCTTATTCCACATTCCTTCATGCTCGGTAAATGGTCCAAAGTCCTCCTTAAGCAACTCATTGTTTTGAAGTTCGTTCTTGATATTTGAGAAATGATTTTTAGCCTGTTCTTGTGTTTTACTAATGATAATCACAAACTTTTTCTCGGGCTTACCGAGAATTGACCATAAAGCATTTATCATATTGAGAACGGTTGATTTTCCAGACTCGCGAAATGCCATGACGACGATAAAACTACTTTCAGTTTGCCGAATTAGATGGAACATTTCTATGTGGAACGGAGCAAAAGAATATTTGAAGTGGTGTCGTAAATATAATAAGCTAAACCACAGTGGGTCATTGAAGGCGACTCTTTGTCTAACTCTTTTGTTGCTTCTGATCTGTTCCAGATATTCTGGAGTTATTTCTGTCATGTTTTTTATGTGGTGAAGTATTACCCGAAGTCATCCTCAAGGCATCGATCATCATTTTCTGTTCTTCCGGGGTCATTTCGTCAGCTGACGCAATTGGAATATAGCCGTGTGCCTTTGATGAGAAGCGAGGATGATTATTTTTCAACCACAAAGTGATCGCTGGCATCTTTTCTTTCTTGATCAGAGTAATCAGTTGCGATTCACTCATGTCATTAATGAATTCAACTCCTTGATCCAGTGCATCCATACTTTGTCGTTTGAATATTTTGTCTTCCTGTCGCCAACGATAATAAGTGGCTCGACTGACACCAGCCTTCTTACAAGCGACCTGAATAATTGGCATCTCCTTGAGAGCACCCAATAATGTTTCCTTGTCTTTGATCTGTCTTTCCTCGACAGATGTATTTAGCAATATTTCTTCCGTCATATTTTCTTCGCAGTTAATCCTGTTAATTTTTCCCATCTATTTTTTATCACTTCGGCATAAACTGGACTTTTTTCCATCAAGTAGCATCGACGATTCATTTTGACTGAGGCAATGAGTGTGCTCCCTGATCCACCAAATGTTTCAACGATTAGGTCATTGCGTTTAGTTAACACTTTTATGTACGGAATCAAGAGTTCTAATGGCTTAGTACCGAATATTATTTCCTGTCCAGATGATTTTTTATCACCAGCCGGATAAGAGATGAAGTCAGTAGGGCATATCTTTTTTCCTTTTTCGTATCCTTCCCAATTTGGTTTTCCACTTGTTGCGTATATGGCATTCTCATATTCGTTTTGGAACAATTCTTCTTCGGATTCTAGATTAAGTTTTATATTTCCACCAGTTCCAACTAAAGCAATATCTGCTTTATTAAAAAACTTGTATTTAGCCGAAAATCCTTGCATTCTATTTTGGACATGCCATGTGATGGTGTTTCTGTATCTCCAGTACTTTTCCAATTCATTCCAGATGACTCTAAGATTTTTTGGATTTTCAAAAACAATAATAGAAAAATCTGGTTTTTGTATCTTAGCTACATTTGCCATCCACAATTCAGTAAAATTATCTGGCAAAACGTCTGTCTCTAAATATCTTCTGTCACGTTTATTTCCAAAGCCAGTGATTGATTTACCGTTTTTCTTTTTACCTTTGAGGTAATTTAAAAGGTACGGGGGGTCTGTCAGGCACATATCGGCTTTCTCGTCGCTCATGAGTTTGAGTACATCGGCTTCTACCGTGCTATCGCCACACATCATTTTTGAATCGCCGAGTTGCCACACATCTCCTTTCTTAATCTTAATTTCCTTGATATTAAGCTTAGCTAACTCCTTCTCAAGATCAAATTCTTCTGGTACATCGTCAATCTTGAATATGTCATCCAATTCTTCAGAAGTGAAACCTACCTCGGAGAGAAAGGTCTCATCGAAGGTTGCTAGGAGATCCCAACTGAACGAGCCGGTGTTACGATTAAGTCTTAAATTTAGACTTTTTTCTTTCTCAATATCTGGAATGTGAATGTATACTACAGGTACTTCTTTCACACCCATATCCTTTAATACCGAGAGCCTAAAATGGCCACCGATCACTATGTTCTTTCTTTCCTCAGCTGAGTTTACTAGCAATGGATCAACTATTCCAAACTGTCTAATACTTTCTTTAAGATTGTCTTCTGCCTCCTTGTCCCAAACTCTGGGATTGTACGACGCTGGTTTTAACAGATTGATTGAAACTTGTTCAATCTTTATATTTCTATCTTTTATACTGTTTGTTTGCATATTATTTATTAATTAATACTAATAACCTCTACTTTTGGTAGTAGAAAACCTAAGATTTTTGAGAGTGAATAATGCTATTCCAGTGACTGGTTGGTAAGGGGTTTAGCTACCCCCGACTTTTTTAAGATTTATACTTAAATTCTACGCCTTTGTTTTCGGGATGTAAATTGGGATTAATCCATCCTTATTTTAAGGGCTTTATTGGGAAATCCTCAATAAAGATATATAATATCAATATCTAGCTACCGGTTTTTTATGATAAATATGAGTGAAAAAAATCTTAAACCACACCAACATTATTCAGATCAATATGATCGTTTTACTGTTGATGAATGTCGCCGAATCGAACAACTCCATGTAAAATCAAAAATCCCTCCATATAAAGGCAAGGAACTTTCTGAGGAAGGAAAGAAATCTGTACGTAATATGTTTACCGAATTACATCTCGATTATGTTAAGGGGGAGAGGCAGATAAAAAAAGCAGAGACAATCAGAAAATGGATGGAAAGAGACGAAGAACGCGATCGTTTCTTTGAAAAAACTAGAGCACCAGAAGATATTACCTGCCTGACCTGTGGTCGTATCATGTTTATGAGCTCAAAATATCTAGATTATGAATTTGAAAAACCTGATCGAGTAATGTTTTTCTATGATTGTCCGCTCAAGCATTTTCCTATGAGAGTCTTTTATGATGATGGAGAGGAATATAGGATAAAACCGAAGCTGTGTTCAAAATGCAAATCACCAGTCGAAGATAACCACAAAAAAGAGGGTGACATTCTTAAGATTACTTCAATATGCAAAAAATGCGGAAATGTTGATAAAGATGAGATAGACTTTACACCAAAGAAAGAAGTATCAGATCCAAACTTTATAGCAGATCGCGATAGATTTTGTGTTTCAGAAGAAGAAGGTCAAAAATATTCTGATTTTAAATTTCAGATGGAAAGTGTTTCTAAACTTTTACAGGAATTTAAGGAAAAAGAGAAAGATAAAGATTCGTATGATAAAGTGGAAAAAATAAAGAAATTAAAGATCATCGAACTTGAACAACTTCTTGCTTCTGTGTTGGAGAAAGCCGACTATATAAAATTCCATTTTAAAGAACCAGAAATATTACGAGATGTAATTGTATCGTTTACCACCCATGATACCAAGGCCGACAGAAGCGAGAGAGCTAGCCAACTTGATTTAGTTAAAATAATCAAGAGGACACTCAATGGGACAAATTGGAGACTTATGAGTGACGGAACCCATTATCGCCTTGGTATGCTTGAAGGAAGGCTGCGGGCCTACGAAAGGGAGGAAGACCTCCTTAAGCTAGTAAAAGGTGATGAGACAGACAAATAAGACACCCCTGGAGTGTCTTATTTGTCTCATTTCAAGCGATGAGAGATGACCGAGGAGGGTTAGTTTTTGCAAATAAAAAATGCTAGAATACGCTTACGGTGCTTCACCTTGAATGGTTCTAGACCGATGAACACAGCAGAAATAAAATAAAATAAATTAAATGATACTTGCTTCAATCGGAGTGATACTCCTAATCTTTATAATAAATCTCATTCCAGCTTTTATGCCACCTACGTGGATTTTGTTGTCTTTTGTTGGTTTTACTTTTCATTTGAATAATTGGTCACTGGTGATTTTGTCTATTTTTGCAGCTATTGCCTCAACCTCTGGTAGAGCTGTCTTAGCTATATTTTCTAAAAAATTAATAAGAAATAAATTTTTAAATAAAGATGCTGTAAATAATATTGATGTTTTAAAGCAAAATATACAAAAAAGGAAAGCTTTCACCCTCGGTTTCTTTTTGTTTTATGCTTTTTCACCTTTCCCATCTGGACAACTATTCCTAGCTTACGGGCTTACTGATTTAAAATTAAGAATTGCTACGATTCCTTTCTTTATTGGACGGCTAGTTAGCTATCTGTTCTGGGCATTGACTGCCTCAGAGGTTTCTGAGTATGCACAACTTACAACACTAAAATCCGGCGCTTTTCTCACTACATATTTTATTTTAGGACAAATTGTCACTTTTTATTTAGTTTATCTTTTTGTAAAGATAGATTGGAAAATTCTTTTTGAGGAGCATAAGGTGAGGTTTGTGAAAAAGATAATTTAATGATAGATCCCGACCTGCGTCGGGATGACAAATAGGAATTTGTCAATTTTTCAAATATTTTACCACTGCAAGATAGCTAGATACGGCGCCAAGAACAATTCCTGAACCGAGAACTATTAGGAAAATTTGGAGAAAATTACTACCGAAATAACCGAGGAAGTTGAAGCCTCCGAAATATGAATTGGCAAATCTACTGAGCCAGAATGAGCCGAGAATAAAAATCATAAGTGTAATAATAGCTGCGATAATTCCGCAAAGCACGCCACTAACTACGAATGGTCCTTTGACATATTTGTTGCTTGCACCGACGAGTCGCATTACGGAGATTTCATCTTTTGAAATAAAAATCGCCAAACGAATAGTATTAAAAGTGATTATTATAGAAATTAAAATAAATAAAAGTGTGAACCAAAAAGCAATTCTCTGTGAAGAATTTATAATATTATTTAATTTATCTATTACAACTTTATTTTGCTCGTAATTGACCTTGTCAATAATTGTCTTACCGTCTTTGGACAAAACATCCGAACTCTTCAAGTATTCAGCGATACCAGCGTATTGAGAAGGATCCTTTGCCTTTACATTTAAAGATGCTCCGAGAGGATTTGAATCCAGAAGTTCTAGTGATTGCAAAGTGAGAGTGTCATTTGCGTGTTTGTCTTTGAAATTTTGAAGGGCTTGGGCACTAGTAGTGTAGGTAACTTTGTCTACTTCCGGAAGGCCTTTCAGAGCGTTTTGAATTGATAAAATACTCGCTTCATCTGCGTTTGTGGCAAAGTAAACATTAATATCAACTTTGTTTTTGATTTGGGTCAGATTGAATTCAAAAAAAGCTCCCACAAAAAGCATCCCGCCGATAATGAGAAGCGTGATGGTCATAACAAGAAGTGAAGAAAGCGAAACAAAACCATTTCTCCAAAAATTTACAAACCCTGCCTTAAAAATTCTTTTTATATTTATTAAGTTCATAATCATAAAATAAAACTACCATTTTTATCATCTCTGACTATTTTACCATTATCCATACTAATTACACGCTTGCCAAGTGCATCTATGACTCCCCTATTGTGAGTGGTCAAAATCACAGTCGTGCCGAGGTCATTTATTTTTTTCAAAATTTGGACAATCTCGTGAGTATTTAATGGGTCAAGATTTCCTGTCGGCTCATCGGCAATGATAAGATCCGGCTGATTTACAATTGCACGAGCGATAGCCACTCTTTGTTTTTCCCCGCCAGAAAGTTCGTGAGGAAAACTAAATGCTTTATTGGCAAGATCAACTAGGTCCAAAACCTGCGGAACATCTGCTTCAATGTCACCGTCTTCTCTTCCAGAAACTTCCATCGCAAATGCCACATTTTCATAGACAGTTTTGTTTGGCAAAAGACGAAAATCTTGAAAAACCGTGCCGATTTTTCGTCTAAAATTGTGAACATCTTCGTGTCGCAACCTGTGCACATCTTTTGACTCAAAAAAAACCTTGCCTTTGCTTGGTTTTTCTTCTGCGAGGAGCATTTTAAGCAAAGTCGTCTTCCCTGCGCCAGAATGACCGACAATAGAGACAAATTCCTTTGGTTCTATAGAAAAAGAGACATCACTTAAGGCAACACAATCATCCGCATAAGTCTTTGTTACTTTATCAAAAAAAATCATTACTGTTATTATATCACATAACTTTCAAAATCAAATCTGTCAGCGGGCATCCTCTGTCATTCCTGCGTAGGCAGGAATCCATCTTCTCCCCGTCTGTCATCCCAGCGAATGCTGGGATCCATCTTCTCTTATCTCATACAAATCCTTCCATTCTGGATTATCTTCTTGAATCAACTTAATCTTCCATTCTCTCTTCCATACCTTCATTTGTTTTTCTCTATTCAAAGCCGATTCTACATCATTTGTCTGTTCATAATAAACCAGCTTATCTACATTATATTTTTCAGTAAATCCTTTAATAACCTTGTTCTTATGTTCCCAAACTCTTTTTTCTAAATCGAAAGTGACGCCAATATATAAAGTCCCATTTTTCTTACTAGCTAAAATATAAACAAAGTATGATTTCATAAATTAAATAATGGATCCCAGCCTTCGCTGGGATGACAGAAAGGATGGATTCCTGCCTTCGCAGGAATGACAGATGGGAGTTAAATATTCTTCTCTGCCTCAATAAATTCATCCAAATCACCATTTAAAACTTTATCAATATTTGCTGTCTCCACATTTGTCCTGTAGTCTTTAATCATTTTGTACGGATGAAAAACATAAGAACGAATTTGATTCCCCCATTCTATTGAGGTTGTTTTGCTCACATAAAGTCCCGCTTCTTTTTTCTGCTTCTCTTCCTCTCGCATCTTGAAAATTTTTCCTTTCAGGATTTGCATCGCTTTTCCTTTGTTTTGACCCTGAGACCTTTCACCTGAACAAGAAACTGAAACCCCTGACGGAATATGCACTATACGGACAGCAGTTTCTCTCTTATTTACATTTTGCCCACCAGGACCACCTGCTTTTGACATTTCTATTTTCAATTCACTTTCGGGAATTTCAATGTCAGAAAGTTTCTCAAGTTTTGGCACGACTTCAACCATTGAAAATGATGTCTCCCGAAGATGTTTTGCATTAAAAGGCGAAAGACGAACCAGACGGTGCACACCGGATTCTCCTTTAAGTTTTCCATAAGCTCCATTTCCGGCAATTTCCAAAGTAATATTTCTGTAACCACCATTATCATTTTCATTTTCATCCAAAATTTTCAGAGCCCAGCCCTTTTTTGTCACATATTTAGAATACATTTCAAAGAGAATTCTAGAAAAATCCTCGGCATCATCTCCGCCAGCACCAGAAAAAATAGTCATAATTGCATCACCTTTGTCATATTTTCCTCCACCAGAAAGTTCCGCTTTCAATTCACTAAGTTCCTTTATCATAGCTTGTGCCCGATTTTTGTCAGACCAAAAATCGGGCGCCCCCATCGCCACCTCAATTTCTTTTATTCTTTTTTCCATCTCGTCTTTCATTAATTTACCAATTTTACTTTATATTCTTTACCATCAGTTCCAGTTCGTCGGAATTCCCGACATACTAAATGCTCATCCAATTCTCTCTCTTTTAATATATTTTGTATGTGTTCTGTCACAGTAGATCTACCCTTATCATACAAATCTGCTATCAAATCCTGTGTCAACCAAACAGTATCACCATCAAAGCGCACATCAATTTTTACATTTCCATTATGATCTTTGTATATTACTATTTGAGAGTTTTGTGGATCCATAAAATTTAAGTTATATTGTTTTTTTAAAATCGTTCTCTTTAATTGCGGAGCCAAAGGTGAGAATCGAACTCACGTTTCTACTTTACGAAAGTAGTGTTCTACCACTGAACTAATTTGGCATTTTATTTAATATAATTTTTGAATGCGTTTTTCGCTTCCTTATTTAAATTATATTTTTTATATTTTCTTGGCTCTATCCACTCACATTTATCAAATTCATTATTCAATTTTACTTTACCACTCAGATATTCGCATTTAAAATAAATACCAACAATATGTTTAGGTTTGTTTGGAACATTTATCCTCCACTCATCAACATAAAATGGATTGCCTATTTTTATTTTTAAACCACATTCTTCTTTTACTTCTCTTTTTAATGAAGAGAGAAAATGCTCTCCTTCATCTACCTTGCCACCCGGCATTACAAAATTTCCATGTTGCGAACCGGCCTTATATGCAGTTGACTCTCGCAAGATGAGAATCCTCCCATTTTGTTCTATGAATGCTTTTACTGAAGCAACCGCAAATTTTTTGTTATTTTTCATTTTTGGCATACGGAGCCGTTGACCAGGATTGAACTGG
Organism: uncultured bacterium; assembly: GCA_903832855.1. Taxonomy (GTDB): domain Bacteria; phylum Patescibacteriota; class Minisyncoccia; order Phycocordibacterales; family GWA1-40-21; genus CAILDB01. The sequence continues at coordinate 16,007 of CAILDB010000018.1, forward strand.
TGACCTTGTCATTACCAATGACATGCTCTACCAACTGAGCTACAACGGCAAAATGGTACTTCGTAAGAATAGCTTATTTCTTACAATTTTTCAATCATTTTTACATCACCCCAAAAAACTTCATAAACACTTCTGGATCTATTGAAACTCCATTTATTTTTACACTAATGTGAAGATGCGGTTGGTCTGCATAACCAGTCATACCAGAAAGCCCTATCAGTTGTCCCGGCAAAACAAGCTGACCTTCATTTACATAAATTTTTGAAAGGTGCATATACAATGTCTGAAGTCCAAAACCATGATCCACGACAATTGTCTTACCGTAGATTGTATAAGTGCGAGCAAGGCGAACAACGCCACGATTCATTGCATAGACCTTTGTACCCGTTACAGCACGAAAATCAATGCCTTTGTGCGGAATAGTATATTCTCCAGTCTTGCGATTGTAGCCATAAAAATCCGTAACAATGAGATTTTTGAGTGGAGCAACAAATGATTTCATCCAAAAAGCATGCGTGCCTGTTTTTAAATTATTTAAAATAGCATTTTCTTTTGTTAAATTACTGACCAAACTTTTTCCTGCTGCTACAGTATTTCCTCCAAGTTTTTCTGGAATGCCAAGTGGTGCTTCAATTTTTTCTCGTGCTCCAACAACAATATCTTGCGAGATTTTTTCACCATTTGAAAATATTACCTGCAATCCATATGTTCCAGATTTTTTATTTATATCCACGGCAATAAGTCCGTGCGGTTTCCCATCATAAATAATGATTGGGATATTTCGATTGTCAAAAATGATTTTTGTGGGAGTTGAGGTTGAAGTAATTGTCACCATCACAGGATCACCTTGAATAATATTTTCTGGAGAAATAGAAATAACTGACGAGGCAAATAAAATTGCTGGAAAGAAAAAAGAAAGGAATATTATAAAAAGATTTGGTATAAAAACATAGTATTTTTTCATATGCTAATTATACTCCAAATTAACAAAAAGAGTGCTAAAGCAGAAGGAAAAGACCGATAATAGAGCCCAGAAAGCCCGTAGAAAGATCGCCCATAGTATCTAGATTGGTAGGCTGTGTCAGTAAATTGATGTGAAGAGTGAGGTTATAAATGGGCTCATGAAAAATATCCACGCGAAGGGCATCATATGAGCATTCTAGTATTTCCCAAATCACACCTGCAAGCACGACTATCGCCACGACGATAAGAACTTTCTTCCATTGCACAGGATGTAATATTGAATATTTCGGAAAATGTTTACAAAGCCAAATAATACCAAGTGCCAGTGCCACACCAAAAAAGAAATGTTCAAAAGCATCATAGCCGAGAAAGCCAACTACACAGCCGAGATATTTTGAACAGATTGCATTTCCGGCCCAAGTATAAGTAAATTCTCCGAAGAGCGTTATAAAAATCCAAAGTACCGAAAAATATACAAATAAAAACTTTATCAATCTCTCCCCTATCACCCGAAAAAACTTCAGGCACAAAATAAAAATAATAGAGATAATAAACGAAGAAAAAATAATGTAGGTTGGTATGTCCATAAATGTAGAAAAATTTTTATACGCTAGCAAATTTATTAGACAAAACGAAAGAAACTCCTGAATTTTGCTTATCCAAAATCAAATCAGAGTATGAATATGCGACAGCCATTTTGGTATCAATCTTTAATAATTTCATTACTTTTTTAAATTCTTTGAGACCTTTTTCTGGTGATATATCCTTAATTACTGTTTCTAATTCCAAAAAATATCCTAACCCCGCAACAGTGTCTAAATGTATTCTTGTGTTTTCATATATCCAAAGTCTTCTCATTTTATCTACAGTACACAAAATCTTATTGCTATTTAATAATTCTTTTTTTTCTTCTAAAGAAATGTTTTGAATATCATATTCTGATTCTTTTTTACCAGAAATTTCTACTCTATCATAAGAAATTCTTTGAATTTCATCCCCATTAATTTCTCTTATTTTATCCTTAAAAGAACCCATACTAAGATAAGAATCAATTTGATGCATATCATATTTATATACGGCCCCAGATTTCTCTATGACATCTGTGATACTTTTTAAATCTGATATCTCTATCTTTATTTCAAAATTTGTCATAATTTATTACCTTATCGGCAAGGTCACAAAAAATCTCGCTCCTCTCCCCCGCCCATCCGACTCTGCCCAGATTTTACCGCCGTGATTTTCGACGATTTTCTTTACAATATAAAGTCCATATCCAGTACTGTTTACATTCATTTTCATAGATTCCTCCCCCTTTCCACCTTCTGTAAATAATTTATTTTTATCGCTTTCAGAAAGTCCGACGCCAGTATCTTCAATTTCAAAAACCACTTTATCTTTTCCTTCCATATTTTTATTATTTAAAGAAACAGTCAAACTCCCAGAAGGCGTGTATTTGATAGAATTATCCACCAAATTTTTAATGACTTGAGTTATTTGTATCACATCTGCCAGAACTATCACCGGCTTATTTGAAATATTTAATTTTAATTCCAAACCCTTCTCTTTAATCTCTTTTATAAATCCAGAACAGACCCCTCGCACAATTTCAGCCAAATCCGTCTCTTTCATATTATAAGCAATCGTCCCTTTTTTATAATTTGACGCACCCAAAATATCCTGAATCATAGAAACAGCGTTGTTGTCCGAGAGAAGTCCCTCCTTTGCCACATCCTTCAAAACATCCGAACTTTTTTCAAAATCATCCTCAATAATCCCCGCAAAAATCATCTTGCTTTTTGTAAAAAATCCCTTGAGCTGATGCGAAATAAAATGAATAAGCGACTCCTGATTTGTATTTGCTCTCTCAAGCTCTTCACGCAAAGCAACTTCTTTTTTGACACTGCGAACGATAGCAAGTCCAAGCCCACCGGAAATTAAAAGTGTTATCGCAGTAAGAACCATATTTACAGTACTTTCGATAAAGAAAAATTCTGAGCCAATAAGAATCAGTAAGGCCCAAACAAGTGCTTGAGTAGCAAGAAGTTTAATATCGAAGGCCTTGAATTTAACAATTACAAAAGCCAGCAGAGCCAGAAAAATAGGCATGGCAAAAAGACTGTACATTTCAATTTTGTAACTATCTATCACCGATAAAATATTATTGCTAATTAAATAGTCAGTTAAATAATTTGCGACAAAAAACAAAAAAAGGAAAAGGAATGAACCAGAAGAAATTAGTAAAATTTGTTTTCTTTTTGTCTTCTCTACTTTTAGATTTTTTATAACCACAAATATGAACCAAATAAGTAATAACCCATAAAGTGGTAAAGCATAATTCTGGTAGAGGGATCCATTAATCGGCATACAACTAGGAATATCAAAATGGGTCAGATTGAAAGTAGTCCCAGCTAAAACGATAATTGGTAATAATAATATTAACCAGATAAACTTAGATAGAAAACTGACATCTTTATCACTTGAAAATACACTGATCAAATAAATATTTAATACAAATAGAGTAGCTTCTAGTATTACCATTAAAGACCAAAAGAACATGTACATTTGACTATTAGTACTAACCCACAAAATAATATCTATACAAGACCAGATAGCAAAAACCAAGGTGACAAGAAAAACCAAAATCCCAGGTAGTCTTTTGTTTTTCGATAAGACTAAGGTACCAATAAAAAGAGAGGCTATGGCTGCAGGAATATGAGAATAATAAATCATTGATACGGGGACATAATCCCTTATCATCTCGTAACATGTTTGTATATGTGTTAAAAAATTAAAATGCATCTTAAAAATTTAAATTCTTACTTTTTTTCTACAATTTGCAGAACCACAATGGCAATCAAAACTGACGATTGTCTTTTTCATTAAAGCCTCAACATCGATCGTAAATTCCTCTCCATTTTCTATGTCTCTTTTTGCCATGTAGTTTCCATCTTCATCCGAATAAGAATTCGGATCGCAACTATGGTTGAAAAAATAACCCATATTTATCATATTTATATTTTGAGGAGCATAAACGCCGTCTTCAGTTTTATAACAAAAATCAGTTAATTTGTCTTTTGTTATCGGATCAATGGTTTCAAATTCATCCCAACTTATCAACCTACTTTCATCCCAATATTTTTTAGACACGATGACTTCCCCTTTTTTAAAATCCTTTAATGCAAAAAGTCCGACCTGTCCTAGCACAAGTTTAGACGGTTTTAATTCGATTATAGCTTTTGGATAACTCATATACCAATTATAACATTATTTTCAAATAAAATAATCTCTAAATTATTTTATCCAATAAATTCTCGAAGGCGGTGAAGTGTCCCTTACCATAAACAATAAAAATACTTTTCCCTAATTTCCATTCTTTATTTAGTACTGATGACACATATTCATTCCGCATTTTTGTCCGAGAAGCAACGACAGTATTTACTACCGTTTCACTCTTGCGTGGGTCAGATATTAGATCAAGAAAATATTTATCCTCCAATTTTTGTTTACCAAATAACTTTTCATGTTGATCATAAAACCAAGTTTTATCAATTACAAAACCATATATATTAACCAATTTAGCTTCTCGTTCTATAACTTTATTCAAGGCCTCATCAAAACTTGATTGATTTGTATGCCTATACCAAGAGGTAAGATTTTGAGCAATCATCGTATAAGCTACAAGTTTTGGATCAAATGAAGTACAAAGAACTCTTCGCTGTTCATTACTATCCGGCTCAGGACAAACACAAGTAACACTACTTTCATTTGCCAACCACTGCATCGCACCGGTTTCTCCATGTTGAATGATAGAATCTTCATATTTTGGTAATGTTACACGAATAGTTCCCTCAGTAAATACGACGCGTTCAGTTTTAGAAATATTTAAAAACTCATCCCAGAATCGTTTTAACTCAGCAAACTGGGTGTCACCAGGGTCATTTGTGTGTCGTGCACCAAAAAAATACAGCACTTGCCCTGTTGGAGTTGGACCTATTTTAAATATTGAAATATCTTTTTTTTCTTCTGACATAAAAACTACTTTTTAGATGGAAGAATTATTTCAGTGTAAATATATTCTGGATCAAACACCCATTTAGTAAATTCAATGACATCGTCATATGTTACTTTCTCTATTTCTTCGAGTTGTTCTTTTTGCGTGACTATATGCCCGTCATATTTTGATATTTGCCAAAGTGCATTCTGAATAATATTATCGGAAAGATTCTCGGCAGATCTTAATTGCTCTATATACATTTTTTTAACAATATTGAAACGTTCATTATATTTTTTATTTATAATTTCATCTATAACATTCTTGAATTCCTTCTCAACTAATTCAATATTTTTCTCCTCGGTTTTTACGCTAATAGATATCTGCGAGAAAGTTTTCCCTGCCAAAATATTTACATTAGTATTATAACAAAGGCTGTGGTCTACTCTCAGACGTTCATACAAAATGTCATAAATCAGTTTACCTGATAAACTAGCAATTTCATTTTCTGTATAAGGTATTTTTCCAGCTACTCTAATTATTGATATTTCAACTTGTTCTTTTACTTCACCTATCTCATCAGCGGTTTTAATGAATCTATTTTGTTTAGGCTTACCAAGTAATCCTTCGTTTTTAACAACTTTATTAACTTTTGGTAAATCTTTCAAAAAATCTCTTAAACTCTCAACATGTTTTTCTTCCACTGCTCCAGTAAGAACAATAAATAGGTTACCTATTCCATAATTACCTTTATGCCAAGTCTTCACATCTTCCTGTGATATTTTAGCTATTGTATCTGGCCAACCTAACGCAGTATTAAATCTAGCATGATCGTGCCCATGATATAAATTATCCAAAAATTCTTTGGTATATGCTAAAAATTTTTCATTAAGAAATCTACTCCAAGCTTCTTGTGTAATAACCTTTCTTTCATGTTCAATGCTCTCAGAAGTAAAATAAGAATGAAAAATCATATCTTTCATACCAGAAAGCACAGAATTATATTCTTCTGGCAAACATCTCAAACGATAGTGGGTTTGATTAAATTCAGTCGTAGCATTCCATGAATTTAATGTGTGCTGTTTTGACCATTCTCTTATGGCTTTATTGTCGGGCAAAGCAGGCGAACCACCATCAAAAATCATATGCTCCAAAAAGTGTGACATTCCCTCTTTTCCAATAGGGTCGTCAAATGCACCGGTATTAAAAACCACACGAATATGAATGCATGGTGCCCAAGGTAAATTTTTATAATAAATTGGCACACCGTTGATTTCCTTTTTAGAAAAATCATACGGATCAAAGTTTTTTATACTCATACTGTTAATTATATCAAAAAAAAGGGGACGTTACTATGCTATGAAATCATAACACAGTAACGCCCCCCGCAAACGGACTTAGACTATGGGGATTACCCGCCACAGCCATCACCGCTACCGTCTCCTTGACTACCGCAACCATCGCCACATCCGTCGGAGCATTCACTACTACCTTCTGCATGCGCCGAGGGTCTCGGAGACTTAATTCCTGAAACCTTAAACTGTTCCAGAAACGCTTTCATTTTAATCACCTCCTTTCCTTTGCTTGAGAGATAACCTTCTCTGCGTCATGGGTTGTCCACATAATCGGGCAACCACCATGACAACGTGGAAACAAGTCGCAGTCAATGCATTCTTTTGAGGGATAAGAATTGATGTGTTTGTAAACTTCATCAACCTTATCACTGTTTAACAATGCAAGAAACGACTTACTATCGTCAAAGTCAACTCCGTATTTACCAACAGGACAATCAAACATACTGTTGCACAAAATAACTTTTCCATCTGTATCAAAAATAACTCCAGAGCGGTGTTGAAATTGACATCCATTACCAATTCGTTTTTTTGCAATGACATCTCGAATAAAATCCTTCGGCCAAATGCAAAGCGGAGTATTCAATGTGAAGAATATTTTGCCTTTAGTAACATCAACCATCTTTTCATAGTTGCTTGATATTTCTAAGACCATTTTACCATATTCAACAGTAAATGGTGCGACAAATGTACCATTTATTGATATTGGTGTACAAACACTCACGCGAACAGTGAAGGCTCCTAGATCAACAGCAACAGAAACCATTTTCAGCAAATCATTCTCTACCAGTGTGCTGTATACAACGCTCACTTGGCTTTTGAATTTGCTGGTGACTCTCTGCATACCAGCTTTGATGCCCTCAAAGTCCTTACTGTTCGTTATCAACAAATTACTATGTTGATCGAAAGCCTTCAGTGAAGGTTCGATGCAAGTATTTGGATGCTCTAGGTATTCAAGCCAAAAAGGTTCAGAACGAAATGCGTAAGTGTTTGTGACTAGATTTGTCTTGATTGACAAACTATTACAAAGATCATTTAGCTTAAACAAATCCTTCCAAAGAGTAGGCTCTCCACCTATTACTGTAATTGTTTTGACTCCAATATCCTTGAGCATCATAACAATTTTTTTTGCGGTCTCGAAATTCATATCGGACCCGCTAGTAAAACCAGATGAGGTCCCATAGCACCACTGGCAACGCAAATTACACGATCTATTGACCGTAAGCCAAGCAACCCTTGGAGTGATAGTCATAATACGTCTCCTATTTTTAAAGAACATTTTTATCTTAGACCATCTAAGATATCTAATGTAAAGGATAGCAAATAGATAATACTGAGTCAAACGGTTGTCAACAGGCTACTTTTTGTCCCTACCGTCTATATGTTTCTTGATATGGCCTGGATAAAACCACCAATATAGATCATTTTCGGTTTTAAGTGGCGATATCGGAACGATTAAAGGTTTAATTCCAAATTTTTTAGACAATGCTCTTAAACTCGGCAAGATTTTCTTTTCTGTAAATTCCTTCTCTCCGTTATCTGTTATAAAATTATCAAAAAGTATGCCGTGGCAAATAAAGAGTGCTAAATAGTGAAGATATAGATATTTGGATTTTCTTTTGTGCTTATCAAACCATTTCGAAAAATCAACAATTTCCTCAATATTTATCTCTGGAACAGATTTCTTTAAAATACCGTGGTGGAAGTCAACAAAATTTTCATTCCAAGTTGTTTTTATTTTTTTGATACTCTTTCCTTCCATCGTGTTGAAATTCACCACATTCATACATTCGATTTTCCCTCCACCTTTTTTCCCCATCCCATGATGAAAATACATTCTGCAAAGGTGATATTTATTTATGTTTTTGGCAACAAATTTACCAATAGAATACTCAACAAATATTGGTTTAATATTAGCATCTTTAACCATATCCCAAAAGTAGAAAAATTCATTGTTTGGACTTGTCACATCCCTTACAAGTGCCGCTCTAGGTTCTTTTTTAAAAAAATAAGGTATATCTCCTTCTAGAAACTTTTCAATTTTCTTCTTTAGAACCGGATCATTCCATCTCCTCTGTATTTCCTTTTTTGCGTCCTCGAGTGGGGTATAAATATCATTTAAATCCATAGCGTGATTATATACTTTTTTTTGAAAATGAAAACGGCGAGAACAATGAAGTCCGCGCCGTTTGGTTTCGTAGCTCAACCTGCAAAGGTC
>CAILDB010000019.1 GCA_903832855.1 uncultured bacterium
AGCCCGTCCCGAATTTTTCAAAAGGAAATCGGAATCCCGCCCGCATTCCCTCCCAGACCCTTCCTTGCGGGCGGAAAATCAGTCGAGGCAGGGCGAATCCAAATCCCAGACTAATTGTTTCGCCCTGCCGAGTCCGAATTAGTTCCTCTCGAAATAAGTTCGAGCAAATGATATGATTACTGCACATTTGAATTTTTCTTGAATTAGGTTTATTATTTATATCTGGGTCGGCCCATTTTATTAAATTTTAAATAATTGAAACTATGAAAAAAGTCGCAAAGAAGAAAGCTAAAAAAGTTGTAAAAAAAGCAGTCAAGAAAGTCAAAAAAATTGCGAAGGTTGTGAAGGTAAAAAAAGAAAAAGCGATTGCAGTTGTGACTCATTGGTATGATCACATCAATGTCGCAGTTTTAAAACTTTCTGGAACTCTGTCTGTGGGTGATAAAATAAAAGTTAAAAGAGGCGAAGAAGAATTTGAAGAAGTAATTAAATCAATGCAATTTGATCACGAAGCAATTAAGACAAGTAAAAAAGGAAAAGATATTGCCATTCAACTCAAAAAGAAAACAAAAGAGGGTGCTGAAATCTTCATTGTTAAGTAATCTCCGAAAAATTAAAATGTTTTACACAAAAAATGGTGACAATGGAAAAACCAAGATTTTTGGCTGTGACCAGAAATTGTCAAAAAGCTCTGCTGTGGCCGAAGCACTCGGCTCACTTGATGAAGCCAACTCTTTTTTGGGTGTAGTAAAATCAAAAAGCAAAAATTCTGAACTCAAGAAAATTGTTCATAAGATTCAGGAGAATTTATTCATTATTCAAGCCAATGTCTCTGGCGCAAAAAATAAAATAACAGAAAAAGAAATTTCAGAAATGGAAAAAAAGATAGATGCGATAGAAAAAGAGATTCCACCAATTCATAATTTTATTATTTCAGGTGCTACAGAAGAATCCGCTCTTTTGGATTATGCCCGAACTCTAGCACGCAAGTCAGAGAGGCGAGTAGTTGCGGTAAGTGATGAAGGAAAAGAAAAAATTGATCCAAAAACCTTATCCTATCTAAATCGTCTTTCAAGTTTTCTTTTTGCCCTAGCTAGACATAGTGCCTATAAATCTGGTATAAATGAAGGGTCGCCAAAGTACAAATAGCTTTCGGTGATAAGTAAAAACATGGTGCCCATAGTGTAGCGGCCCTGCACGATTCCCTGTGGAGGAATAAGTTCCGGATCGACACCGGATGGGCACCCCACAATATAAATTTAGATATGTCAAGTTTGAGATAAATACCCTTTTTATCAAAAAATGCTAGTATATAAACATTATTAACTAATAATTTTTTAAAACTGGATTCCCGCCTTCGCGGGAATGACAAAAAAATATGTATTACATAATTTTAATCGTTGTTGTTCTAATTTTTCTTTCGCTAAAGGTTGTCAAAGAGTATGACAGGGGTGTTATTTTCTTTCTCGGAAAATGTACTGGTGTGCGGGGCCCTGGGCTTATCGTTTTGATTCCGATTTTTGAACTTATGACCAAAGTTACTTTGCGAACTATTACGATGAATATTCCTTCGCAGAAAATTATTACAAAAGATAATGTTTCAATAGATATTGCTGCTGTTGCTTATTATCACATTGTTGATCCAAAAAAATCTGTGATAGCAATTGAAAATGTTTACGATGCGGTAAATCAGATTAGTCAGACCACGGTCAGAAATGTTGTCGGTAAATTTTCACTTGATCAATTACTTTCACAAACAAGTGATATCAACGTTCAGATTAAAGATGTGATTGACGCTCACACCGAGCCGTGGGGAGCGCAAGTAACGGCAGTGGAAATAAAAGATATTATTTTGCCGGATAATATGCAGAGAGCGATGGCAAAAGAGGCTGAGGCAGAAAGAGAAAGAAGGGCAAAAATTGTCGCAGCACAAGGAGAATTTCAGGCGGCAGAAAAGCTCGGCCAAGCTGCGGATCTTATTGCTGCGCATCCTGTCGCGTTGCAACTCCGCACACTTCAAACAATGTCTGAAATTGCCACGGAAAAAAATTCTACGATTATTTTTCCAGCTCAGTTTATGACGACGGTTCAGGAGGCGATTGCTACGATAAGAGGAGATTCAAAGGGGAAATAGATTAGGTTTTGACGGCGCCCAAAAATAAAAAAAACGTTTGCTAGGCAAACGTTTTTTTTATTTTTGGGCGCCTGAATATTACAATACTTTCTCACCTTTTATCAATCTCACCAAAATCATAATGATGGCGACGACGAGAAGAATGTGGATGAAACCACCAATTGTGACAGATGTGATGACACCTAGAAGCCAGAGAATAATTAATATGACTGCGATTGTTGTTAACATAACTTTAATTTTTTAAAAAGAGATTATTAAATGCGACCATTAGATTAATTATATCATATAGTATTTCACCATCGGACTTGACAGAAAATTTATACCAAGTATAATATCAAACAGATTGTTAAGTCGCTAAACAGCGCAGAAAGGATGACTGAGAGATGAAGACGAATAAGTGGTTTGGTTTTTTGGCAGTCGTTGTGGTTTTGCTCGTTTGTGGTTGTGAAGATAACGGGAGAAATGACCCGCATCAAAACGATTACGGTTACAATGGTTACTACAATGACCAATCGACCGTCACAGTGTATGTCCGAAATGATTACTGGGCATACATCGGTGTTCTGGTCGGCAATGCTTTGGTTTACCAAGTTCCGCCAGGTGCAAGTCAGCCGGTATCCAGAAATCTTATCGGGAACGAGAAACTTCGGATATCGATTCTGTTCTATGATCAGTATTTCAACCCGACGGTTCGAAGCGAAGAAATCTCGTTTAACCGTGACTATGATACATATGACTTGGTCGTCAGGTCACCAGACGATATACAGAAATTTTGAAAGAGCAAAATTTGGCAAGGTCTGACCTTGCCACGAGTCCCGCACATCTGTGTGGGACTTTTTTTTAATTATCTCTTTTCCAATTATCCAAAATCACAGAAGTCGCGATTGCGACATTTAAAGATTCGGCAGAGCCGAAAGAGGGGATTGTAATTTTTTTAGTAATAATTTTTTCGAGCTCCTTGCTTATGCCATTTGATTCGTTGCCCATTAGGAGAATGCCGGATTTGGGGAAGGGGAAGGAGTGGACGTTTTCGCCGGACATCAGAGCGCCGAAAATTGGTAGTCCAATTTTCGGCAAGGTTTCGGCGAGATTAGCGTAAGAAAAATCTACTCTTAGGAAAGAACCTTTTGTCGCAGAAATAACTTTTGGATTGTAAAAATCCACACTATTTTCGCTGGCGATTATTTTTTTAATTCCATACCAATCAGCAATGCGAATTATTGTTCCGAGATTTCCGGGGTCTTTTATTTCATCAAGAGCGAGGATGATTTCGCTGGATTGCTTCGTTTCACTCGCAATGACGGAGGGGGACAAACTTTCTTTTTGTTTTACAACAGCGAGAGCGGAATCATTACTTTCCAGTGTTCCCACTTTTTCAATTTCTTCTTGTCTGACGATATCACATTCAGCCCCATTTGATTTTATCGGTCCTACATTTGTATCAAAAAAAGATTCTGTACAAAGTACATACTGAGTTTCAAAATCAGAATTCAAAAGCTCCACTACATTCTTTTCTCCTTCAACCAAGAAAAGCCCGGTTTCGTTACGGCCCTTTTTGTCGTGCAAGGATTTGATAAGTTTCGCTTGGTTTTTGGTAAATGCCATACAAATAACATAACACAAATATTTGATAATTTAAAGTGTAAGAATTCTTGACAATACCCTATGGGGGTATATACTTGATTGATATGAAAAACAAAGAACATATTAAATTGGTTCGTCGTCTAAAAATTATTGAAGGTCAGGTAAGAGGTTTGCAAGAGATGCTGGAAAAGGATGCATATTGCATTGATGTCATTACTCAAACATCCGCAGTAAAGCAGGCACTTTCTGGTGTCGAAGACGAACTTATGGAAAACCATCTCGGTACTTGTCTCATTGCACAAATTAAAAATGGTAAAGAAAAGAAAGCAACGGATGAAATATTGAAGGTGTATCGTTTAAAAAGAAAGTGACAATTCTGATTGTCATCCCGGCGAAGGCCGTGAGCTTGGGTTGGGACCCAAGCGCAAGACCGGAGCGCGGCGGCGCGAGGTGGGACCTGCCAGACTTTTCAGCAGAAAAGTACTGTGGGGATCTAACGCAATGACAGAGGGGATGGATCCCAGCCTGCGCTGGGATGACAGATGAGAAAATTGGAATAATAATATTAAAAACATGAATCAAACTAAAACATTAAAAATTCGTGGTATGCATTGTGCTTCTTGTGCGAGCATTATTGAAAAAACTCTCAAGAAAATTGGGGGAGTGGAGTCGGCACAGGCAAATTATGGAAACGAAACATTAAAAGTTTGTTTTGACGAAACAAAGACAAATTGTGATGAACTTTCTCAAAAAATAGAACCGTTTGGTTATTCTTTAATTATCCCAACCGCAAAAGATATGAATATGTCAGAAAGTGAGCATTCTGCACATCTTGGAATAAATCAGTCAAAGCAAGAAAAACTTTCTGAGCTGAAAGATATGCGAAACAAAATTTATTCTATTATTCCGCTTGCTATCATCAGTATTTTTATAATGGCTTGGGATATTTCTGCACAATTAAAAGTTCTGCCGGAGATGACTGTATTTTGGAAAGAATTTTTTCATCATTTACTTCCTGTAATGGCGACCTATGCACTCTTCGTAGTCGGCAAACCATATCTTCTCGGCGTTTATCGATTCCTCAGATATGGCAAAGCAAATATGGACACCTTGATAGGTATTGGTACATCTGTTGCATTTCTTTACAGTTTTATTGTCGGCGCATTTGAAGAAAGTTTGAAGCAGTTTATAAATGTTGAGAATGTTTATTTTGATGTTGTCATAGTCGTCATCGCTTTTATTGCGCTTGGAAAATATCTTGAAGCCAGATCAAAATTAAAAACTGGAGATGCGATAGAAAAACTTTTGGACTTGCAGGCAAAGACAGCGCTTGTCGTTCGTGGCGGAAAAGAAATTGAAATTCCTATCGGCGAAGTCGTTCATGGAGATATTATTGTAATAAAACCAGCAGGAAAAATTCCAGTGGATGGAATTATTTTGGATGGAAGCTCGTTTGTGGACGAATCCATGATTTCCGGTGAGCCAATTCCGGTTGAAAAGAAATCTGGTGACACGGTAGTCGCCGGTACAATAAATACAAGTGGTTCTTTTACTTTCAAAGCGACAAAAGTTGGTTCGGAAACATTGCTTGCAAATATTGTGAGAATGGTAGAGGAAGCGCAGGGAAGCAAAGCGCCAATTCAGGCCTTAGCTGATAAAATTTCAGGTATTTTTGTGCCGATTGTCCTTGTCCTCGCTTTTGTTTCGCTTGTTTCGTGGCTTATTATCGGCACAAATTATCTTGGTTTCTCGCAAGCACTTTCTCTCGGTTTAGTTTCTTTCGTAGGAATTCTTGTGATCGCTTGTCCGTGTGCTTTGGGTCTTGCTACGCCGACTGCGATTATTGTGGGTGTAGGAAAAGGAGCAAGAGAAGGAATTTTGATAAAAGATGCAGGGACTTTGGAGAAACTTCACAAAGTAAATGTAGTGGTGGTGGATAAAACAGGAACACTTACTCACGGAAAACCGGAATTGGTTTCTGTGCAAAATTTTTCAAATAAAACTGACGCAGAAATTATCTCAATTCTCGCAACATTAGAAAATAAATCAGAACATCCTATTGCTCACGCTGTCGTCTCTTACGCAAAGGAAAATAAAATAAATCTTTCGACTGTAAATAATTTTGAGGCAGTAAAAGGGAAGGGTTTGAAAGGAAATATTGATGGTATTTTGTATTATGCGGGTAATGTAAAACTCGTGCAGGAATTAAATTTATCTTTTGATGTAAAATTAATTGAAAAAGAAACTTTGAAAGGGAAAACACCTGTGATACTTGCGACATCGGAGAAAATTCTCGCAATTGTGATGGTTGCAGATGCCGTAAAACCAGAAGCAATTTCTGCAATAGCCGACCTTCACAAACTTGGTATAAAAGTAGTGATGCTTACCGGCGATGACAAAAATACCGCAAAACATATTGCAGAAAAAGTTGGTATTGATGAAGTTGTCGCTGAGGTGATGCCGGAAGATAAATTAAATAAAATTAAAGAGCTTCAATCGCAAGGAAAAATTGTGGCTATGGCAGGTGATGGTGTAAATGATGCACCAGCTTTGGCACAAGCAGATGTAGGCATTGCTATGGCAACGGGGACAGATGTGGCAATAGAAAGCGCTGGCATCACCCTTCTTCACGGAGATATTTCAAAACTCGTCAAAGCGATAAATCTTTCAAAAATGACAATGCGAGGGATAAAACAAAATCTTTTCTGGGCTTTCATATATAATATAGTAGGGATACCGCTTGCTGGAGGATTATTTTTCCCATTTTTCGGTTGGGTTTTGAACCCTGTTTTTGCAGGACTTGCGATGGCTTTCTCGAGCGTTTCTGTTGTCGGAAACTCTCTTCGTATTAAAGTTAAAAAATTATAATTATGAATAATCAAACCAAATATATTTTTCATGTAAGTGGTATGCATTGCAAGGCTTGCGTTTTACTTACAGAAAGTGAGCTCAATGAATTGCCATACATTACATCTGCCAGGACAAATTTGGATGGAAATACTGTTGAGGTTATTGGAGATTTTTCTGACAAGACGCAAGAAGCCGTGGCCGAAGAACTTACAAAAATTCTTTCTAAACACGGATATGGTTTGTCTGTTGAAAAAGTGATTAAAAATAAAAATTGGGGAGATTTCAAATTCGCGGTGCCAATAGTCATTGTCTTTATTATTTTATTTATTCTTCTACAAAAAGCTGGTTTGGTGAATTTAATAAATACTAGCAAGGTGTCATACGGAACCGCTTTCATAGTTGGAATTATTGCATCACTTTCTTCTTGCCTTGCAGTTGTTGGCGGACTTTTACTTTCGATGTCTGCGACTTTTGCAAAAGAAGGCGACCCCAGTAGTAAAGAAATAAGAATTTCTTACTACGGGGCAAGCCGGACTAAGCCACATTTTTTGTTCCATGTAGGACGGCTAATTTCTTTCTTTATTTTAGGTGGAGTTATCGGCGCAATCGGCTCAGTATTTAGTCTAAGTTTCCTTGCAACATTTATTTTGAGTATTGTTGTCGGTGTCGTAATGCTCATCCTCGGAATAAATCTTCTTGATGTTTTTCATTTTACAAAAAAGCTTCAGCCAGCAACTCCAAAATTCTTTTCAAAACATGCTTTAGGGATCTCAAAATTAAATCATTCTCTAACGCCACTTCTCGTGGGTGTCGCAACATTCTTTTTGCCTTGTGGTTTTACTCAATCAATGCAAATTTACACACTTTCTACCGGAAGTTTTCTGAAAGGCGGACTCACAATGCTCGCTTTTGCTCTTGGAACTTTGCCGGTGCTTGCACTTATTAGTTTCAGTTCATTTAGTATAAAAAATAGTTCAAAAGCAGGAATATTTTTCAAATCAGCCGGACTCATTGTGATTTTATTTGCATTATTTAATATTATAAATAGCTTGGTAGCAATCGGTTTTATCCCACCTATTTTTAACCTGTGATATACTAGCATTTAATTAAATTATCATTATGAAATCAACAATAATATCAATCGTTATCGCAGTCATCCTCATTGGTGGAGCAATTTTTCTTTCAAATAGAAATCCTCAACCAAAAACAGATATCAATACAGAAAATGCTACTTCAACGAATAATGTAACTATGGAAAACGGAAAACAAATTATTTCAATAACAGCTCGAGGCGGATATTCTCCGAGAACAAGCACTGCAAAAGCTGGCATTCCTACCGTTTTGAGATTTGTTACTAACGGAGCTTTTGATTGTTCTTCCTCAATTCGTATTCCAAGTATGGGAATTGGTAAAAATCTCTCTCAATCTGGTTCCACAGATATTGACCTAGGTAGTCCAAAAGTAGGAACTTTGCCAGGAACTTGCGGAATGGGAATGTATTCTTTTTCTGTTGATTTTCAGTAATATTTTTTATTTGTGATATAATTTAAAGATTACTAGTTTAATAATCTTTAAAACTATGAAAGGATACGTAAAAAATATAGAGAAAGAAACTTTGGAGAATGAGAATTTTAGAAAAGTTCTTTTTACTTCTCAACACGGACAGCTAGTGGTAATGAGCTTATTACCAAATGAGGAAATTGGAATGGAAGTTCACCGATACACAGACCAGTTTTTCCGCGTGGATAGTGGGGAAGGGAAAGTAATAATAGATGGTGAGGAATCTTTAATTGGCAATGGGTTTGCTGTTGTTGTGCCTGCCGGATCAAATCATAATGTGATAAATACATCTTCGGAAAAGTCACTTAAACTTTACACTATTTATATGCCACCGCATCATGTAGATGGAGTGGTACACGCGACAAAAGCAGATGCCGAGGCGGACACAACCGATCATCTATAATTAAAAATGAAGGAACCGTATGTCAAAAAATACCTTGAAATCAGAAATCTAAAAGTTTATCTGGTTGACGGTAGTTATATACGAAAAAAAATAAGTGCTGATTTTAACAATTTTGGTCAGCACTATGCTTTGAATTTTATTCCTGAAAATGAACTTTGGATAGATAGGGAAAGTAGTCCGAGCGAAATAGATTATTTTTTGAAAAATCTTATCGTTCAGAGAAGATTGATGAAAAGTGGCAAATCTTTTTTTGAAGCTGTCACAAACGGAAGCGAAGCGGAAAAAAAGGAGAGAGCTAAGTCCGACTTATCAAAAAAAGTTGCACATTTGAGTGTGAATGAGATTGCAGAGAAAGCAAAAAAGGAAAAGATTTTTGGTATGTTTGGATTTTCTGTTTGGATAGTTTCGGGGGAGCTTGTGAGAAACAGTTTGTATATAGATTTTACTGCCGGAGGACACGATAAGGTTTATGATTTTGTGCCAAAAAATGAAGTTTGGATTGATGATGATTTGTCGGAACATGAAATAATTTATATTTTGATACACGAGCTTTACGAAAGATTTTTGATGGTAAAAGGTAGAACCTACAATCAGGCCCATGCAAAGGCATTGACCTTGGAATATTTTTCCAGAAAAAATTTCTTTTTGGCACACATTATTTTGTTCTACGAAAAGATGTTGAATGTTTTTTTCCGAAAAGAAATCGTCCTTACAAATCAGGAAATAATTTTGGCTGATGGTGTTGGCGTAATGCCGACAGATACTTTGTATGGAATAGTGGCTTCGGTTTATTCTGAGGAAGCGATAAATAAAATTTACTCACTAAAAGGTAGGGATGCTGACAAAGGTTTAATAGTTTTGATAAGTTCTCTGGCAGATTTGGATATTTTTGGTATAGAAATAAGTCGTAAGGCGAAATCTTTTTTGAAAAAATATTGGCCAGGGAAACTGAGCGTCGTTTTTCCTTTTGATAAAACACTTTTTCCATATTTGGATAGGGCTGATGGAACTTTGGCTATACGGTGGCCGAAGAAAAAAGATTTGATTGAATTTATCAAGGAAACTGGGCCACTTGTCGCTCCAAGTGCAAATCCTCAAGGTTTGCCACCGGCAAAAAAGATGGAAGAAGCACAAAATTATTTTGGTAATAATATTGATTTTTATATAAATGGCGGAGAAATAGATTCACAGCCCTCAACACTTATTAAAATTGAGAATAAGACCGTCACTATTTTGAGGGAGGGTGAGGTTAAGGTTTTGGAGACTGTGATTAAATGAAATAACTAAACGGCTCAATGGGACCCTACCCGTTGAGCCGTTTAAATCAGGCCCCCGAATGCTGCATTCGGGGGCCTACCGACTTATCCACAGTTTCCCCCCCCATTTACCTCTTTGCACTTTTTAATAAAAAAACATATAATGTACTCAATGAAACTAAAACTTTCCATAATCATCTCTCTCTCTCTCTTGCATTACTAGTCGGTATAGCCTTCGCCGCTACAAATCTTATTCCCACAAACAATACTGCCCACGGCACGATGTACACCCTCAACGACATCTACCACCTCATTACAGACAACACTCTAGCCACAGAAGCATCAAACCACATTCTTTCCACCTCTTCCGCTGCCGTAAGTACCACCTCCCACTCTATATCAGAAATCTACGCAAGACTCGCTAACCTTATTGATTCAGCAAACCTAGCTCCAGCCGCCTCATACCTTGGTGTAACAGGAGGAGAATCAACTCCATCCCCTGTAACAATTCTTCCTTCTACCCTTACCCCAGAATCAAACCCCATAGGTACTCCCACAGGCTACACCCTAGAGGACATCTGGAATCTCATACAAAACACTGCGAGAGTCACATCTCCCTCCCATGACATTTCTACTACCACTGCACCCGCAGGTTCAATGCATACACTCAAACAAATCTACGAAGCCCTTTCCTCTCTTCTCATTGGTCATGAAGCAGACATTGCAAAAGATGTTACTTATCTTGGAGTGACGGGTAGTTATGTATCCTATGATATTTCTACCGGACTTGTAGCTCATTACACAATGAATGATAACTTAGCGACTGTTGTTGTGGCAGATAGTAAGGGTACAAATACAGGAACATGGGTAGGTCCGTCAACTTCTGGACCACAAAATACTTCAGTAATGAGTAATGCTGGAGTTTCTGCTGATACGGGCGGTGACAACGGTGCCTTGAGTTTTGATGGTTCTTCTGATTCTGTTAGTGCCCCTGGAACAGTTGCCAACAACCTTGCTCATACAGGTTCAATATCAATGTGGGTAAAATCAGCGAATACTTCCCAAGTTTCTGTTTTCTTGGGATTCAAGGGAACTAATGAAGGTACTTATGCACTTATTGATTACACATTGTATATAGATGCAGGTGGAAATGTGGCAATGGGTATATCAGATGGTTCTGACGCGGATACTGCTACACAAAGTATCACCTGGGATACGAACTGGCATCTTGTTACAGGAACCTGGGATGGTTCAAATGTTGTCACCTATGTTGATGGAGTAGCTGGAACACCAATAACTCAAACTAGAGATGCACAACAAGTTTTAGAAGATCCATTTTCAATTGGTAGGGCAAGTGCCGGTTTTTTCAATGGTTCAATAGACGATGTCCGTATCTACAACACGGCTTTAACATAAACAGATATAAATAATATTTATGCAGGTGGAACTGGCACAGAAAGCGAAGCAGATGCTTTGGGGACTGGCCTTGTTGCCCATTATGGGATGAACGATAACCTTGCTTCAAGTGACGTTGCAGACAGTATTGGTTCAAACACAGGTACGGCATATGGAAGTACACCACAAACCACAGCTGATGTTAGCGTAGCTGGAGTTTCCGCTAGTACTACTCCAGTTTCAGGTCATGGAGCTTTGAGTTTTAATGGGACGAGTGATGTGATACAAGCACCATCAACAATTACGGCTTCAGTAGATTTTACTATTTCATCTTGGTTTAAGATAGCAGATATAAGCCAATTTCATACTATAATTGGAAATTACCAAGTATCTAATGTGCTAGATGGAACATTTTTCCTTTGGACTCGGAGTGGTGATAACGATAAACTTCAATTCTATCTTTATGATTCTGAGTATAAGGATATGCAGTCAGACGATGCCCTCATTACTGGTAATTGGTATCACGCAGTTATTGTTCGTAATGCTGGGACAATCTCAATGTATCTAAATGGAATGCTTCAAACCCAAACAATATCATCTTCATTTGTCATAGGGAATACGGGTAATTCTACTTATATTGGCAGTTCATTTGATGGAGATAGCCTGTATGCTCCAATGTATGGGAATATTGATGATGTGCGTGTTTACAGCCGAGCTTTAAGTTCAGCAGATGTAGCTGCACTGTATAATGGCGGTGCGGGGACGGAGGATCAGTAAAATTTGTGCTATACTATTTTTACGATGAAAAAAACAATAATTTTTTGTGATGGATCTTCGAGTGGGAACCCGGGACCAGGGGGTTGGGGTGCGATATTTTGTGATGGTAGTAAAGTAAAAGAGCTTGGAGGTGGAGAGAAAAAGACCACAAACAACAGAATGGAAATTCTGGCTTCAATTAATGCGATTTCGCTTCTAAAAAAAGGAGAAGAGGCAGACGTTTTTACAGATTCACAATATTTGATAAATGGAATTACCAAATGGGTTTGGGGTTGGATGAAAAAGAATTGGAAAATTTCTGGAGGGAAGGGTGATGTCGCAAATAGGGATTTGTGGGAGAAACTTGCAGGTGTCTGTGAAGGCAAAAATTTAAAATGGCACTATGTTTCCGGACATGCCGGTGTGCCGGGGAATGAAAGATGTGATGAGATAGCGGTTTCATTTTCGCTTCACAAGAAAATAGAACTTTTTGATGGAACTTTAAAAAATTATAAGGTTGATTTGGAAATTTCAAAAATGGATCCCGACCTTCGTCGGGATGACAGAAAGAAAAAAGGAAAAATCGGACAAGCGTATTCATACTTGAGTTTGGTAAATGGAGTTTTGAAGATAGATAAAACTTGGAAAGAATGTGAAAATAGAGTGAAAGGAATAAAAGGTGGAGTAAAATACAAAAAATCTGTCAGTGCGGAAGACGAAAGAGCTATTATAAAAGAGTGGGGTATGTAAAATAAGATGAGTTTTGACCGGTATTTTTTTATTTTTGTTTTCGGTTTCCTTTTTTCGACTCTTTTGTGTTCATTTTTCAGTCCGGGTTTTACTTTTGGACTATTTTTGCTTTTGATTTCTTTTTTCTCGCTAATTTTTCTAAAATTTTACAAAGAGCCGTATTCCAGGGTTTTTATCTTTGGATTTTTTGTTTTGATTTTGTCTTTTGGCGTTGGGGTTTTGAGGTATGAAATTAGTGAAGTCGCTTCAAAGGCGGATTATAGTAATTTAATCGGTAAAAAACAGGTTTTGGAGGGAATTGTTTTTAGCGAGCCTGAAACGGACGGAGTAAGTCAAAAGTTTGTTTTGACGGTGAATGATTGTGAGAAAGAGTGCCGAAAAGTAAAAATAATGACACAGACTGACCCATATCCTAGGGTTTCTTATGGCGATAAGGTTTCAATAAGTGGGAATGTGGAAAGCTCGGATACTCTTACCGGAGATATGGCTGGTTACAAAAGCTATCTCGCAAAAGACGGCATTTATTTACTGGCGAGTTTTGTAAAGACGAAATTTATTTCCTCGGGGAACGGAAATAAATTGAAGAATTTTTTACTCCGAGTAAAAAATTCTTCAATTTCAACAATCAAAAGTCAGCTCGCTGACCCCGAAGCGCCGCTTCTCGTCGGAATGCTACTCGGAATAAAAAGTTTTTCTGATGAACTCAATAATAATTTTCGTAAGGCGGGACTTTCGCATATCGTCGTTCTTTCCGGATACAACATCACGATAGTTGCCGAGTCTGTAATGAAACTTTTTTCTTTTTTACCAAAAAACTTTTCATTGGGATTTTCTGCGTTCGGAGTCGTCCTATTTTCTCTGATGGTTGGGGGTTCATCTACTGTGATAAGGGCTTCTATAATGGCTTTGCTTTTGATTTGGGGGAGATTGATACGCCGCGATTATAGTGTCGGCAGGGCACTTTTTATTGCTGGTTTTGTAATGGTTTTTTTAAATCCCAAAATTTTAGTTTTTGATGTTTCATTTCAACTTTCTTTTCTTGCCACGCTTGCTCTCGTTTATTTATCGCCGATAGTAGCAAGTAAATTAAAAATTACCGACAAATTTGGTTTGCGGGAAATTATCGCTTCCACTATTTCTACACAAATTTTCGTTTTACCACTTCTTATTTCGAAAATGGACACGGTTTCGGTAGTTTCTATTTTTACAAACCTTTTAGTCTTACCACTTATGCCGACAATAATGTTTCTTGGTTTTATTCTCGTCTTTTTTGGATTTTTATCAAAAATTTTAGCTTGGCCATTTATGTTTCTTTCTTGGGTTTTGCTTTCTTTCGTTATTTTAGTTGTAAATATTTTTTCTGCACTTCCGATTTCCGCAATTCCGACAAATTCTTTTGTAAAGATTTCTGTTTTTGTAATTTATCTGATTTTTGGAGCTTGGTTTTTGCTGAGAAAGAAAAATTGAGCAAAAAAATCCCCGAAGCGTAAGCTCTTCGGGGGGATGACATCGCAAACTATTGCAATGAAATCTAGACAAAATCCTCAAGACCGATATGAGGGCACGCAATTCCTCTTTTTTTGCATGCAAGATTAAATTCGTCCTTCATCGCGAGGTATTCTCGGATTTTCTCGACCCGTTCTTCTCCTTCGGCTGTACCGATTTGAGAGATTGGTGACTTAGGCACTTCCAACCCGAGAATATCTTTCGCCTTTGCAACCATTGCTGAGAAAAGCTTCAAAATATCCTCACTTTGGCTACTCGCCGAAAGTTTTTCCATGAGAGCCGACATTTCTTCTTTTTTCATTTGCCTTCCTTTCTAAAAAGGTTTATGTTCTTCCTCAAAGATTATATCCCTTATTAATTTTTTTGTCAACTATTTTTCTGTCTTTGCGAGCGCGAAGCGCGTGGCAATCCAGAAATTAAAATCTGGATTGCTTCGTTTCACTCGCAAAGACAGAAGGGATGGATCCCGACCTTCGTCGGGATGACAAACGGGGACACGGAAATGACAGAATATGTTAAAATTACTTTTGTGAATATTTTACAAAAAATTTCTGCGAGAAATAAAGCAATAATTTTATTTATTTTAATTTTTTTAAATATCATTTCTTTTTACTATGTTTTCGGCGTAAAAAATGTTTTGAAAGTTGTATTCTTAGATGTAGGGCAGGGGGATGCCATTTTTATTCAATCGCCAACGGGCAATCAGTTACTTATTGACTCTGGAAATGGAGGCACAATTTTACCAAAACTCGGTTCGGTTTTGCCATTTTTTGACCGTTCCTTGGATGCCGTACTCGCCACACATCCTGACCAAGACCATATTGGTGGCTTTCCAGATATTTTAAAGTTTTATAAAGTGGATAATTTTTTTCAAAATGGTGCAGTGTATGGTACTGCGACAGCACAAGAAGTAATGAAGGATGTCGGTGCAAAAAATATAAAAAATGAGACCTTGTGCAGAGGAGAAATCCTAGATTTAGGTGGAGGAGCGTCTTTGGAAATTCTTTGGCCACTTACTTGCGACTCTGCGAAAAAAAGTTCTGATACAAATAGTGATTCGATTGTTGCCAAACTTGTTTATGGAGATGACAGTGTCCTTTTGACCGGCGATGCTCCGCAAAAAACAGAAAAAGCGCTCATCTCTCTTGATCCGTTTTCTCTGAAAAGTACTATTTTGAAAGTAGGGCATCATGGTTCCAAAAATTCTTCATCGGAAGATTTTTTGAGAGCGGTTTCTTCTACTGACGCAGTAATTTCTGTCGCACTTAAAAATAGTTATGGTCATCCAAGTATCGTAGTAACAGATGAACTCAAAAATCTTGGAGAAAATATTTTACAAACATCTCTTTTAGGGAATGTTTTGTTTTATTCGGATGGGGTGAATTTAAATCAGAAATAGAAAATTTGCAATTAAATTTTATTTTTGGTAGCTTATAATAAGAATCAAAGTTTTTTGGTATTAATATCTCATGGAGGTAAGTACATGAAACTAGAAAAAACTACGGGAGAATTGGAAAGAGAACTTGAGGAGATTGCGCTGCGGAGGCGGAGGAGCAACGGTTTTTTCGCGACCCATGAAGATGAAACTCGCGCCATTGAGATTTGTGTAGAACTTGGAGCGCGAAGGGTGGCGAGGAATCCGTGGAATGCTTCCCCCGTGTGAACAGAAAGGGCCAAACTCGCCGCGAGTTTGGCCCTTATTTCTTTGTTTATTTTAATCCTAAATTAGTTTCGCCTTCTTCAATGTCGCATATGCACCATTTTTCTGAATTGTCTTGATGGCGTTTGTCGAAAGTTTGAGGGTAATGAATTTCTTGAGCTCAGGAATGTAGATTTTCTTTTTTTGCAAATTAACAAACTTCCTGACTTTTCCTGTCGGGTTGAATTTAGTGGCACGGATTCTGTTGCTATATCCTCCGCCTACTATTGATGTTTTTTTTGTTACTGGACAAACTCTTGCCATGGTTTTTATTTATTACTCAGGTATGGTAGCATAGAATATAAATTAATCAAGCCGATTTTATTTTATTATGGATTTAACAGTTTTATTTCAAATAGCGATTCTTATCATCTCGGTGATGATTCACGAAATCTCCCATGGCTATATGGCGCTCTTTTGGGGTGATAAAACCGCTCAATATGAAGGACGACTTACTCTAAATCCCGTGAAGCACATTGATATTTTTGGCTCAATTATTTTACCGGCACTTATGTATTTTTCCGGAACAGGGTTTATTTTTGGCTGGGCAAAACCCGTGCCTTACAATCCCTACAATCTGAGAAGAAGAAATATTGCCGAGCCACTCGTCGCTTTTGCCGGTCCACTTTCAAATTTTATTGTTGCTTTGATTCTTGCAATTTTTTTGCGAATAGGCGCACAATTTTCTTTACCCACGGAAACTATTTTACTTTTGACTTATGCAGTTCTCATAAATATCGCCCTCGGTGTCTTTAACCTTATGCCCGTCCCCGGTTTTGACGGCTTCAAAATCTATTCCGCTTTTCTACCACCACACATCGCCGTCCGCCTTCAGCAGTTTGAAAGATATTGGATAATCTTTGCAATTTTATTTATCGTTTTTCTTTCCCCATTTTTCTTAGCTATCGTGGAATGGCTGTTTAAGATTTTTGTGGGGGCGTGATATATGTTCAAGCCACTGAACATAATTGACAGTTAATTAATTGATTTTTAGCTTTAATAATTCCGACCGTTTTATTTAATTTTTCTTCAATAAATTGCATTAGTTTTTCAATCTGATCTTGTCTTTTGATTTTTCTTGCACCAG
>CAILDB010000020.1 GCA_903832855.1 uncultured bacterium
CTGGTGCAAGAAAAATCAAAAGACAAGATCAGATTGAAAAACTAATGCAATTTATTGAAGAAAAATTAAATAAAACGGTCGGAATTATTAAAGCTAAAAATCAATTAATTAACTGTCAATTATGTTCAGTGGCTTGAACAATAAGCAAGATTGTGGCTAAACTTTGAAGCAACTAAACCAATAGAATTTATCACAAAAAGATTTCCGGTTGTGTTTGTGAGCCAACCAAGAGCATCCCATTCGTGAACCTCTTTCCAATAACCAAGTTTAGAATAAGCTAAACTTGAAACATAGAGCAGTGGAATTGCTAAAACTAATTGATAAATTACAGCATGAGAGAATTTGTTTGGATCAAGAGTAATAATGAGAGTTAATATAAAAAAAAGTGAACCCATCATAAAACTATTTATGGTCACTTTGTTTGCAGATTTTTGCGGATTTGTTTCAACTAAATGTTCTTCCATTAGAGATATTATATTCCTTTTTTTTAATTAATACAAATAAAAAAACCACCAAACAAATGTCTGGTGGGTTTCGGCTAGCTATTGCCGAGATTGGTTTAGCCAACTGGCTCGATAATCACGGTGGTTGCGTAATATATCTGACCAGCCGAGCCGGGGAACTGATGCCGATCCATCGCCCTGCTCGGATCAAGCGGATCAAACAGTGCAATCGCCGTTGTGGCGGAGATGACTTTCCATTTATCACCATACTTCGCCAGCTCTCTGTCCACATCATCTTGAAGTCGCGAATTGTATGATGTTACAACGATGACTTTCTGTTTCATTACTCTCTCTCCTATTATATGTGGTATTACCACGGTTTTGTACTCAATCCTACTCAATAGTATACACCCTTTGATATTTTTGTCAAGGTTTGCAAATTTTATTTTTATTCATCATCTTCATCTTCCCCCACCCCTTCTACTTTCCCGATATTTTCTGCTACGTATGTCACAATGTCTTCAAGCCCTTCGCCTGTCATTATTTTTTCAATATTAAACCAAGATTGTTTAACTCGGTGATCGGTGACTCTATCTTGCAATGTGTTGTAGGTGCGAATTTTTTCAGACCTATCTCCAGTGCCTATTTGGTCTTTTCTTTCTCCGGCATTTTTTTTGGCTTCTTCCTCAGCTTTTAGAATTTCAAGTTTAGCAATCAAAATAGACATTGCTTTTTCTTTGTTTGCCGGCTGACTCCTCTCTGAAGTTGAACGCACATTTATACCTGTTGGTTTGTGAATAATTTTGACGGCGGTTTCTCTCTTATTTACGTTTTGTCCTCCGGGACCTCCGGCTTTGGAAATTTCAATTTCAATATCCGCCGGTTTAATTTCTATTTCAGTTTTTTTTCTGATTGGTAAAATAGCAACAGATGCAGTGGATGTATGAACTCTGCCAGATTTCTCTGTTTCCGGAACCCTTTGCACTCTGTGCACACCAGTTTCAAATCTCAATTCCTTGTAAACTTCTTTTCCTCTAATTTCAAAAACCGCTTCTTTGTATCCACCAAGCGGACTTCTGGATTCATCAACAACAGAAAAATTCCAACCTTTCAAGGCTGAAAATCCTTTGTACATCTTTGAGAGATTCTCGGCAAAAAGTGCAGCTTCTTCTCCGCCAACTCCAGCGCGAATTTCCATAATCACTTCGTTTGGAAACTTATCCTCTTCGTCTTCCACGGTAAGAATATCCGTCATTTGTTTGAGAAGTTCATCCTTCTGACTTTTGACACTTGCGAGTTCCTCTTCGGCAAGAGCTTTCATAGAAGGATCACTCTCAAT
Organism: uncultured bacterium; assembly: GCA_903832855.1. Lineage (GTDB taxonomy): Bacteria > Patescibacteriota > Minisyncoccia > Phycocordibacterales > GWA1-40-21 > CAILDB01. The sequence continues at coordinate 1,783 of CAILDB010000020.1, forward strand.
CATTTCTTTCGTTGAGTTTTCCTCTTTTTCAAGCCTCTCATATTCGCCTGCCAAAAAAGATGTTTTTTTGTTTTTTTTGAAATCTTCGATGTTCATAAAGTTAATGATAACACAAAAACCTATCTGTCATTCCCGTGCAGACGGGAATCCAGTTCTGATTCTCTGGATTGCTTCGTTTCACTCGCAAAGACAAAGGGGATGGATTCCGTTCTTCAACGGAATGACAGAGGTCGTTTTCTTTGCTACTTAGCTGTTTTCTTTGTAGTCTTCTTTGGAGTCTTGGTAGCACCAAGAGCCTTTCTTGCTCTGAACTTTTCAACTCTTCCGGCAGTGTCTAGGGTCTTTTCGTTACCAGTGTAAAAAGGATGGCAATTACCACAAATTTCAATATGAATTTCTTCTTTTGTAGAACCAAAATCATAAGTCGCACCGCATGCACAAACGACTTTTGAATGTTCAAAATATTTTGGATGTATGTCTTTTTTCATAGGGTGTTATCTTATCAGGTTTTTCAAAAAATGCAAGGCGTCCTAAACTACAAACTCAAAGTTTCTATATCTTTCTCAAATTGCAAAGCCCTTTTCAAAACAGAAGAGCCGTATCCGTAATACATATAGTTTGTGAGTTTTGAGCCGGCCAAACTTAGTCCTCCATAATATTTTGATGCGGCACAAGCCCAGATGTCGTTCTTTTTTGTAAATGCCGTCTTGCATCTGTCTTGATTGTCTTTGAGAAGCACAGCGGAAGCGGTGAAAGCTGCTTTATTTTCAAAAGGTGATGGATATGATACTCCGATAATATTTGAAATTCTTTTTATAATACTACTCCAAGTCTGTGGCATAAATTGTGCCGGCCCCATAGCACCTCCATAATTTCCATCTCGGCAAATTGCACAAGACACGGGTGAAGTCTCTGGATTTAAACCAATACTGCTCATAATATCAAGATAGTATGGTTTTTGTGCTTCAGACATGACAGTCTTTCCGGCAATACAAGATGAGGGTTGATTGTAGGTACATCTTCCGATATTTTTACCAATAGTATTATCTATAGCAGATTCTTGAAACAAAACAGCGAGCGTAAGAGCCGAATTTACACCAATAGTACTCTCATACGGCTGAATAATTTTTAATGCGTCTCCAAAAGAAATTTCTTCACCACCGGCGGTTCTGTAAAGTTTGTTTCTAATTTGATTTTTTAATGCTTCTTTTTGTGCAATCATTTTCTGATATTCTGCTTCTTTGTTTTTTGTAATTGAAAGTAAGGTTTGTTGTTCGGCCTTATAACCTTCGTTTGTTTTCTTGGCCTGTTCTTGCTCGTATTTTAATTTTGATTCTTGGGTCTGTTTAGTTTCCAAAGCTTTCTTCTCTGTTTCTGATGTTTTCTTTATACCCAAAAGCTCCTGCGTAAGTTCTCGAAGTTTTTCGTTTATGGTTGAATAATTATCAGTGTCTATAAAAAAGTCGGATAGATTTCCGCTAGATAAAAACACGTCAATGAATGTGGAAGAATCCATGGCATAACTATCCCGTATCATATTTGCAATAGATTTTTTGATTGCTTCCATCCTGTCGGAAAGCTCACCGATGTACTGAGTCTTCACCACAATATTTTCGCCCAGCTGTTTTATTTTTGCATCTTTTGCTTTTATCTGTAACTTTATTTTGGCAATATTGTAATTTAAATCGGCAATACCTTTTTCTAGAGCGGAAGAATTTTGTTTTGTACTGTCAAATTGTTTGTTGAGTTCTACGAGGTCGGCATCGCACTGGACAGAGATAGCTTGTAATTCTTGATCGCTTTTACCATCCAAATTTGAATCGCAAGTTACAGCCAAAGCAAAATTCGCCGTTAGTAAAAATAACGATAAAGGCATTAAAAACAAAACTGTTTTTTTGAGTATAAAAAACATGAGCGAGGGTTTCTTCCCTCACTCATATTTTAGCACATATTTTATTTCTTATCCTTCTTTTCTTCCTTCTTTCCAGCCTCTGGTTTCTTTCCGGCATCCGCCTTTACAGCACCTTCTGCACCAGCTTCACCTTCCACTTCTTCCTTACCCTTCTTTGCTACTTCAATAGTTGAAAGATCCACTGGAACTTCTTCCACAACTTCTTCTTTAGGTTCGTAAACGGAAGCTACTACATCTTCTGGTTTTATTTTTAGAGTAACACCTTCTGGAAGTTTGATATCTTTTGCTGTAACAACATTTTCAAATGTAATAAGTCCAGAAATATCCACCTGCAAACTTCTTGGCAAATCTTTTGGCAAAGCTTCAATTTCAACTTCATGCATAACTTTGACGAGAACTCCACCGAGGTCTTTGACCGCAGGAGATACTCCGATAAATTCAAGAGGAACGGCAATTTCAAGTTTCTTTCCTTTTTCAATAGCATAAAAGTCCACGTGTCTTGGCTTGTCGGTAACTGGGTCAAGATCAACATCGTGAATCAAAACATCAAGGTCAATTCCGTCACCATTCAAATGAATAACGGATGATTCACCAGCTTCTTTCAGTGTTTTTTCAAAAATAGCATAAGGCAACATTATTGAAGTTGACTTCTCTTTTTTACCATAAAAAACCGCAGGCAAGTTCCCCGCTTTTCTGATTTTTTCCGGACTCAATTTTGCATCTCTCTTCTCAACATTCAATGTAACCATAGTGAGGACATATTAAACGAAAAAGGTAATAAAGTCAAATCAGTAAAAGATGCGAGGACTATTTTTTTGAGTCTGGTTGGGTCCGGACCAAAAAAATAGTCCTCGCATCTTTTACTCAAAAAGTGATACCAAACAATATTATAGATTATTAAAAAGTTTTAATTTTTCTTCCACCCTCAAAAATTTTTGTCAGAACAAAAATTTTACAGGGCAAGCAACTTTAGTTTAAATTATTAAATAATTTTAGTTTATCTTCAACGATTTGCTCCACCGCCATGACAGCTTTGTCCATATATTTATAAGGAGCAACTTCATCTTTCTTTTCCGCAAGTTCTGTTTCAAGTGCCTTTCTGAAAGCCACACGAATTTCGGTATTTATGTGGATAAGAGAGACTCCCGCTTTAATTGCATTTTTAATATCTTCGGCAGAATTTCCGGAAGCACCATGAAGAACTATCGGCACGTTAACGGCAGATTTTATTTCATCAATTCTTTTTATATTAAGCGCTGGGTCAACTCCACCTTTTAACATTCCGTGAATATTCCCCACTGCAGGTGCGAGCATATCTACACCCGTCTCTTCCACAAATCTTTTTGCTTCTTCTGGTTTTGTCAAAAATTCTTCAGAAATTTTGACACCTTCAGGAATTGCATCCAGAACTTTTGAAGATGAACCGATAAATCCGAGTTCTGCTTCCACCAAAATATTCGGATTCACACTCCTTGCATATTCCACACATTTTTTTGTAATTTTTACATTTTCTTCAAACGACATCCCCTTTGCATCAAAAATTACGCTGTCGTATCCAGCATCAATGCATTCTTTTACTCCTTCAAAACTATAAGTATGGTCGGCATTTAGAAAAATAGGATAATCGTATTCTTCACGCAAACTTTTCACCAGTGCCACGGCTTGTTTCGTGCCAATAAATTTTCTCTCGCCTTCTGCTGTGCCAATAATTACCGGCAAATCAAGTTTTTTTGCCACACCAAAAATCCCCCGCAAAGTCTCCAGATTTGAAATATTAAAATGCCCTATTGCTCTGCCACTTTTCTCCGCCTCCAAAATGTATTCCTTTAATTTTTTCATACTGTAATAATAGCACAAAAACCCACGCAAAAAAATTAAACCCCGTAGCAAAATGCTTTTGAATTGACTTGGGAGCGCGACGGCGCGAGCACGAGGAATTTTTTAGCAAAAAAATATCCGTGCAATTCAAAAGTTTTTTGTGGAGGGGTTTAATTTTTTTGCGTGAGTTTTTCTGCTTGCCCCAGCTCATCTATTGCCCCCTTAATATCCGCCGAATCAAAAACAGCAGAACCGGAGATAAGACGATTTACACCGGCCTCAATTAACTGGGGTGCGGTCTCGGTATTTACTCCACCGTCAACACTGATTATCGCTTCAGGAAACATACTTCGAAGTTCGCGGATTTTTCCGAGAACATTATCGTCAAAGACCTGCCCCTGAAAACCGACTTCGCGAATTCCCATAAATTGCACAAAATCAACAAGTGACCTGCCATTTGCTTGAGTATTCAAAAATTCATAAAGTTCTTCGTTTGGCGTCTCAATATTTAATGCAAGTCCAATATCAATACTCAAGGGGTTGTCTCCTGAATATCCATACTCGCCACGCAACTTTTTTACAACTTCCAAAATATTTTCTGACGACTCAATATGCAAAACTAATCTTTTTGCTCCAGCTCTCACCCATTCCTCCGCAACATTTTCTGGATTTTCTACCATGAGGTCCACTTCAAAATCAAGCGAATTCCAAAAAGGAAAGCCCTCATCTTCATCAATTATTTTTTCAAATTCTCCCCCGTCATTTTTAAAAGGCCAGCTGACACTCGGCACAAATCGCCCATCACAAACATCTATCTGAACAATATTTACAATACCATTCACGAAAGACATTTTGTCTCTCACTTCATCAATATTTTCTGGCAATATGGCTGGGATTACTTCTATCATATTACTGTTGGCTCATTAATCTAATAGCAAAAGGTGTAAAATACGAAATTATGTTTTCTGAGGAACATGTTAAAACTGGTCTAGGATTAATCATATCTTGAATCACTTCAGAAAGTCTTTCCATTTCAAATTTTCTTTTTTCCATATCGGGCAAAGCGGTGATGTCTTGTAAAATTTTATTTGCTTTTTTAAAATATTCGCCAAGCAAAAGATTGTCATTTCTTTTTTTTGCAGAAATTATCTTTGACACTTCTGCGCCAAGATTTGCCATCAGAAACAGAGATGTTCTTTGATTATTCATAGATTTTTGAATTTTACATGTTCTTAACTTCTTTCGAAACTCTTTCTATTTTTTTGATTCTACGGATGTGTTTGTCGGCCCAAGAAAAATGCGTGTCTAGCCATTTTTTGATTGCAATTTTTGCGGAATGAGTGCTGATAAATCTTGCGCCAATTGAAATCACGTTTGAATTATTGTGTTCACGGCCAAGTTTTACAATATCTTTGAATGTGCAAAATGGTTTGCCGTAAAAAACAATCGCGCGGACATTTGGAAATCTGTTTGCGACTATTGCTTCGCCTTGTCCTGAACCACCTAAAATAATTCCCTTTGAGTGTTCGGGATTTAATGAGACGGCTTTCGCAACCGGTGCAATAAAATCAGGATAGTCATCGTACTCATCATAGTGATGAGCACCGCAATCTACAACTTCGTAACCCATATTTTTGAGCCATGGAACTAGCTTTTGTTTCATCTTAAATCCCGCATGATCTGTGCCAATGTATATTTTAAAATGTACAGATTTTTTTGCCATCCTATTAGAAATTTAAAAGATTCGCTTGAAATTGACCTTTGTTTTTTAATTGATTTTTTAACATTTAGTTTTCTATAAATAATTTTGTGTCCATTTCTAACGGGACAAGTATTATTTCAACATCAATAATAACAAATTTTTGACGATTTGTGGATTGGCGGAACCTTTTGTGGCTTTCATTGTCTGACCGACGAGTGACATTACAGCCATTTCCTTCCCGGCTTTAAAGTCAGCCACGACTTTGGGATTGTCGGCAATTATTTTTGCCACAATTTTCTTTAATTCTTCTTCGTTGCTTTCCTGTAAAAGTCCTTCGCTCTTTGCTATTTCTTCCGGATTTCCTCCTTTTTCATACATGATCTTCAGGATTTCTTTTGCACCACGTGAGGAAACTTTGTTATCTTTTATCATTGAGATAAGATCAGCGAAATTTTTTGCCGCAAAAAATTTCGCTTCTCCCATACCAACTAAACTTTTCAAATCACTAATAATATAATTTGATGCAAGCTTAAGTAAATCCTTTTCATTATTCAATTCTTTTGACACTTCTTCAAAAAAACGACCGTACTCAAAATTTTGAACAAAAAACTCTGCATCTTCTTTTTTAATTCCAAATTCTTTTTCGTATCTTTCTCTTTTTTCTTTCGGAATTTCAGGTAAGCCCTTTCTTAGTTCTTCTACATCAAAAAGCTCGGAAAGCATAACTTTTGGAATATCTGGATCTGGGAAATATCTGTAATCATGCGAGTCCTCTTTTGCTCTTTGAGAAAAAGTTATTTGCTTGCCCTCGTCCCAACCTCTCGTTTCTTGCACAATTTCTTTTCCTGATTCTATGACCGCAATCTGCCTTTCAATTTCAAATTCCACCGCACGCTCCACAGATCTAAATGAATTTAAGTTTTTAACTTCAACTTTTCTGCCTAGCTTTTCCGTATCGCTTACCGAAATATTTGCCTCCACGCGCATTTCACCTTTTTCCATATTTGCATCACTGGCATCAAGATATTGTAAAATTAATTGCAAGTCCTTTGCAAAATTTGAAGCGGTCTTTGCATCATGAATCACCGGCTCAGTGACAAGCTCCATAAGTGGCACACCGGAACGATTGAAATCAACCAAACTAAAATCTCCTTCTTCGTGCGATGACTTCGCCGTATCTTCTTCAAGATGAATCCTCGTAATTTCAACTCCATCTATTTGCCCGCCAGTAACAATTGGAAATTTGTATTGAGTGATCTGATAACCCTTTGGGATGTCTGGATAAAAATAATTTTTTCTGTCCCATTCGGTGAAGTCGGCAATTTTTCCACCGACAGCAAGTCCGACTCTGACAACTTGTTTTATCGCTTCATTATTTAGCACCGGCAAAGTTCCCGGGTGACCCATACAAATAGGACAAACGTTTACATTTGGCTTTTTTTCTTCGGTATCATTTTTGCACGAGCAAAACATCTTTGTCTTTGTCTTGAGCTCGGCATGTATCTCAAGGCCTATTGTTGCCGTATAATTATTTTTATTTTCACTCATGTGATTATTATAACTTTGCTTGCCCCGTAGTAAGAAATTCTTATTTCTTTACTACTGGGGTATTTATTTGTGCTACTTTCCTCTGCCATATTACAGTAATACTATCACAAAAAAGAAAGACGACAAAACAAAATAAATTAGGTATTTCCATGTATCTTTTCATATTTTTCTCCAACTTTCAAAAAAGTAAAATTTTCAAAATTTCGAATCCAAATTTTTTTTCTCAAATTAAAACTATTAGCATGTCTAAAATGCCCAAAATATGAATTGATACAAGAAATGAATGCTTTCGCCAAATCTTTGTCTTGCTTGTCTTGTAAAAAAGAAAATATCTTTTTCTTGAAC
>CAILDB010000021.1 GCA_903832855.1 uncultured bacterium
CACCGAAAAAATGTCCTGTCCTTTGGAAAAGAAAAAATCTGTCGCGCGCAAATCAGAAAATGCCAGGAACATTTTTTTCGGTGTCCGCCGAGGGTAATCCCGAGGCGGGGCTTCTTTGATTCTTTTTACTGGCAAAAATTAAGAATTTTTGATAAAGTAGGTTCTAGCGGAATCGTAAAGTCGCTCAATAAAAAAATCCCGTGAGGGGATTTTTTTATTGAGCCACCTCAGCAAGTAAACTATTGTTAAAATCCTATTTTTTGCATATAATTGCTAAATGGAGAAAAAACAGGATATTCGTGTGCACCCTATAACGAGAGTGATAGACGACATAAACCGTATCTTTTTTAAGATGGGTTTTACATTGGTTGATGGGCCAGAGCTTGAGACAGAATATTACAATTTTGATGCTTTGAATGTTCCTAAAGATCATCCGGCGCGAGATATGCAGGACACTTTTTGGATAAAGCCGAGTAAGGATTTTGCTGGTGTGGAAAGGCGACTTATGACTACGCAGACGAGCGCGATGCAGATTCACTATATGGAAAAAAATAAACCACCACTTGCTATTATTTGTCCCGGAAAAACATACAGGCACGAGGCAACCGATGCCACTCACGAAATGCAATTCCAACAGTTTGAAGGACTTTTTGTGGACAAAAATATTTCTCTTGCAACTCTGAAATCCGTGCTCAATAAATTCTTTGACGAATTTTTTGAAAAAGATATTGAGGTGAGATTTCGACCAAGTTATTTTCCTTTCGTTGAGCCAGGCGCAGAAATAGATATTTCTTGTTTCAAATGCAAAGGCGAAGCAGGGTGCCCGGTGTGTCATGGCACTGGCTGGATAGAAATTATGGGTGCTGGCGTCGTTCATCCAAAAGTTCTAAATACGATGGGAATAAATCCAAATGAGTGGCGTGGTTTTGCTTTTGGTGGTTCAGTAGAGCGTCTTGCAATGCTTAAATACGGCATTGATGATATTCGTCTGTTTTATTCCGGAGATTTGAGGTTGGTTAATCAGTTTTAAATAAAATGAATTTGGATCAACCACAACAAGTAAATGATGAACAAGTTGAGAAATCGAAAAAGGTTAGGATTGTTCCTATTGAAGAATTAATTCCCGAAATTAAACCTTCGCAAGAGGAACCTGTAGAAGGTATAAACTACGAAAGTAGCGATTTGCAAACAAGTTACGCCGAAACATTTTTTAAAATGCAGGTTGGAAAGATATTACATTCTTCTCGGGAATTTCTTAAGGAACAATTTCCCTCAGAAAGCGCGAAGCAAGAATCTCTTTATGACGAAACATTGTCTATCTTGAAGGAAAAGTTCAAGGATCAAATAGTTGTAGACTTAGGTTTTGGTAATTCCGATATTGGATTTTTTTTAGCTTCTTTATTGGGAGCTAAAGCATATGTTGCAGTAGACAATTATCCAATAAATAAGAATAAATTGGACGGACTTACAGAAACAAAAATAAATGAAAAATTAGTGGATTCAACCAATATGCTAAAGGGTGGAGAATGGGAAGAAAAAAATAGAAAAATACTGCAAAAAGTTATAACCGCGAAAGCGATTCCTGTCAGCATTGTCAAAGACAATATACTTGATTTTTTAAGGCGGTTACCAGATAATTCAGTCAGTTTTTTCGCATTTGGTGTAGATATAAACATGATTCCTGATGATAAATATATTGAGGCGGTTAATCGTGAGATGCAAAGAGTTTTGAGTCAAAAAGGAGGATATCTAGAACTTCGCAGTGCTTTTGAGGTGGGGGGAACCAATAATCCGTTTGAAGAACCTTCCAACAGACGACTGAAACGTTCGCCATTTGTAGGTAATTTTGTCGCAAAACCGAGATTTTTTGTCAAAGAATAAAAAAAATAATAATGAAAATATCATACAACTGGCTAAACGAATATTTTGATAATAAATTGCCTGAAGCGGGGAAGCTTGCGGAGGCAATTACTATGAATTCTGTGGAAGTAGAGAGCGTAGAAAAAAGTGGCAGTGATTTTATAATGGATGTCAAAACTCTTCCGAATAATAATCATAGCTGTCTTTGTCACAGAGGAATTGCGAGGGAAGCGGGAACTATTTTGAATTTGAAACCGAAACTTTATTCTAGAGAATTTCCCAACTTGGACATGACATGTCCAAGTGAGAGAAGGCTTGAGATAAAGATTGCAGATGAAAAACTTTGCAGAAGATACATTGGAAGAGTTGTGGAAAATATTTCTGTGGGGCAATCGCCAGCGTGGCTGAAAGAAAAAATAGAATCAATGGGTCAGAGGTCAATAAATAATGTCGTGGATGCGACAAACTTTGTGATGCTTGAAATCGGCCAGCCGATGCATGCTTTTGACGCGGATAAATTGGCAGGCGAGGACGACAATATTTTGATTGAAGTTAAAAATTGTAAAAATGGTGATTGGATTACTACACTTGATAAAAAAGAAGTCGAGCTAGATAATAGTGTGCTTGCTATTACAAGCAAGGAAATTCCTCTTGCAATTGCGGGAATAAAAGGTGGAATGTATGCGGAGTTAAATGAAAATACAAAAAATATCGTGCTAGAATCGGCGAATTTCGACCCAATTTTAATCAGGAAAACCGCGCAAAAATTAAAAATTCAAACGGATGCTTCCAAGAGATATGAAAATGACTATTCTCCGGAAATGGCGGGCGAAGCTATGGACTTGCTTACAAAAATTATTGTGGAAATCGCTGGTACAAAAGATACAAAAGTTGGCGGGGCAGTGGATGTGTACCCAAGAAAAGCAAATAAATACAAACTCGGAATTTCGTCAAAAGAGGCGAGTGAAATTCTTGGTATTGAAATTACAAATAAAGATATTGAAAACATTTTTGATAAATTTAATTTTGAATACAAAAAAGTGAAGCCAATAGACGAGGTTCTGAAAATGGCGCCTACTTTTCTTGGTGTTCCTTACAAATATGGAGCAAATGTATTTTACGATGCACCAAAATCGTTTGATTGTTCAGGATTTCTTTTCTACTTATTCGCAGAAGCCGGCGTCGCAATTCCAAGATGTTCAGTTGACCAATATGCATGGGGGAATCCTGTTGATAAAAAAGATTTAAAACCAGGGGACACTATTTATATCAACACGCAGGATACAACTACTGGGCCGATCCGTTTCAAAACAATTAAGTTTTTGCCTGGAAAAGATATTCTCGAAGGAGTTGATCATTGCGGATTGTATTTGGGCGACGGAAAAATTCTTCACGCCACTGGACGTCTTGGAAAGGTTGGTATTGAAGATATAAGCGACGAAAAATTAAAGAAAATAATAGTTGGCTACAGAAGAATGGCAGAAAATGAAGAAAGATTTGTTGTTACTGTGCCGGATGAAAGATTGGACTTGAGAATCAAGGAAGATTTGGCGGAGGAAATTGGCAGGATTTATGGTTATGAAAAAATAGGCGATATTCCACTTCCCAAAACCGACAAAAAACCGGAAGTAAACAAAAACTTTTATTATAAAGAAAAAGTTCGTCGAGCTCTTTATGAGCAAGGTTTTTCTGAAGTGATAAATTATTCTTTCACAGACAAAGGTGAGGTTGAACTTGCAAATCCGCTGTCTCCAGAGAAAAAGTTTTTGAGGACGAATCTTGCCGATGGGCTAGAGAAGTCCTTAGAATTTAATGTAAGATTCCCTGACCTCATAGATATGACACAAATTAAAGTTTTTGAATTTGGCCATGTTTTTGACAAAGATGGGGAATATGAAAGATTTGCACTTGGCGTCAAAAATCCAACAGGTATAAAGAAACCAAAAGAAAAAGAAAGTTTGGATGAGGCAATAAAAGCAATAGAAGTGAAATTAGGAATAGCAGATGGATTGCTTCGTCAGAAACTTCCTCGCAATGACAAAGACGGGGAAAATATCGCTGAATTTGATTTGTCCGAAATGTTCAAAGATCTCAAAACTCCGCTAGAATACGGCATCTCCAAAGTCGGTGATGATACTAGAAGATTCAAAAAAATATCACAATATCCATTTATGATTCGAGATATCGCGGTATTTACTCCAGAAACCACTGATGCAGAAAAAGTATTCAATATCATTGAAAGCGAAGCGGGGGATTTACTTGTGAAAAACAAGCTCTTTGATGTGTTCACAAAAAAGCTTGAGGATGGCACACAAAAAACTTCTTACGCATATCGTCTCATCTTCCAATCAATGGAAAAGACACTTTCTGATATTGAAATAAATGCCATAATGGAAAAAATTACCAAAAAACTAAACGCAAATAATGGCTGGCAAGTAAGATGAAATTAAATTTACCTTTTTATTCTCAATATTCCGAGCTTGTGGAAAGTGAATGGCAGGTGCGCTCCTGTGCGATTTTGTGTTTGAAAATTGTAATGGAATTTATGGGAGTTGAAAATGTTTCTATTTCTGAACTTATAAAAGAGGGTATTGCGATTTCGCAGGATTTAACAAAAAAAGGAAAACAGCAAAGTGGATACACAAATGATTTTGGCTGGGGTCACGATTTGCTTGTGATGCTCTTTCGTAATAAAGGGATTATTTCTTATAGACAAGAGTTCCGCTCTCTGGATGAAAAAAATGCCACAGAATTTATTAATTTTGGAATAAACAAAATTGCGAAAAGTATACAAGCCGGATTTCCAGTTCTCGCTTCTGTTTTTAAAGATGTAAATAATCCGAGAATTTCTGGTCATATGGTAGTAATCTCTGGTATTGAAGAAGACGATGGTGGCATAAGAGGTTTTTCTATCAGTGATCCTGAAGAGAAAAATGAAGCAGAAGGGAAGAATAAACTTGTGGATATCCGAATCTTCAAAAAAGTGTGGAAAAAGCTGGCTATTTTCGTGGAAAAATAGGCAATTTTCGCTTTCTTTTTTCAACAGAGTTTGGTATAATAGTAGTATATTAAAGCATAAATAGCTTTTTTATTTTTGTAAAAAAATGCCTAAAGATAAGGATAATAAAGAAATAAAAAAAGGAGGTGAGGCTCATTATGGAGCCGATCAAATACAGGTTTTGGAGGGCCTAGAGCCCGTGCGAAGAAGGCCGGGAATGTATATTGGTACTACGGGTCCAGACGGCTTGCATCACCTTATTACAGAAATTTTTGACAACTCTCGCGACGAGGCGATGGGTGGATTTTGTAATGACATTGAAATTGTTCTTTTGCCCGGAAACAGAGTCAGGGTTACAGATAACGGCCGAGGTGTGCCAGTAGATATTCACAAACAAACAAAAGTTTCTGCGCTTGAAACTATTATGACGGTTCTTCATGCTGGAGGAAAATTTGGAGGAGAAGGCGGATACAAGGTCTCCGGAGGACTTCACGGTGTAGGTGCGTCTGTGGTAAACGCTCTTTCTATTTATTTGAAAGTTACTGTGCACAAAGATGGTGGAATTTATTATCAAGAATATTCAAAAGGAAAAAGAAAATCAGCGGTGAAAAAAATTGGTAGTTCTAAATTTCACGGAACAATTGTTACCTTCGAACCAGACACGGAAATTTTCAAAGAAGGAATCGTTTTTGATTTTGATAAAGTTGTGGAGCATATGCGACAGCAAGCATATCTTGTAAAAGGTTTACGAATTTCTGTCATTGATGCAAGACAGGTTACAGAAAAGTTTGATGAAAGCGAAATATTTTATTTCAGAGAGCTTGGTCTTGAAGCACTTTCTCAAACATTTTATTTTGAAGGTGGACTTTATTCTCTTGTCCGCTTTTACAATCAATTCCAAAAGCCAATTCACAAAAATATTTTCTATGTAGAAAAAAAGGTGGATGGTGTGGAGTCGGTAGAAGTTTCTCTACAATATGTAGATGATATCTCCGCAAGAATTACTTCTTTTGCAAACAATATTTACACTTCAGAAGGTGGAACACATCTTACAGGATTCAAGTCTGCACTTACAAGAAGTTTAAACAGCTACGCCAAAAATAATAATTTAGCAAAAGACGGTGATGACAGTTTTACCGGTGACGATGTTTTAGAAGGACTGACAGCGGTGGTTTCAGTCAAAATTCGTGAGATTCAATTTGAAGGACAGACGAAGGCCAAGCTCGGTTCTGTAGAGGCAAGAGGTGCTGTGGAAGATGTCTTTGGTACAGCCTTTTCTGCCTTCTTGGAAGAAAATCCAGATGATGCCAGGTCTATCATTATGAAGGTCATTTTGGCCCTTAGAGCCCGAAAAGCCGCTAAGGCAGCAAAGGACTCTATATTGCGTAAAGGAGCACTTGAGGGTATGACATTGCCTGGTAAGCTTGCAGACTGTCAGTCCAAGGATGCCTCAGAATCAGAGGTGTTCATCGTGGAGGGAGATTCTGCAGGAGGTACAGCAAAGACCGGTAGGGACAGAAGGACACAGGCTATCTTGCCACTTAGGGGAAAAATCTTAAACATTGAGAGAGCTCGTCTTGATAAGATGCTTGGCTCAGAACAAATCAAAAATCTTGTCATCGCACTTGGTTGTGCCATTGGTGATACATTTGATATTTCAAAATTAAGATATCACAAAGTAATTATTGCCACTGATGCCGATGTGGACGGCGCTCACATTCGTACCCTTCTTTTGACTTTATTTTACAGATATTTCAAGGACCTCATTGAAGGTGGTTTTATTTACATTGCCCAGCCACCACTTTATAAAATTAAAAAAGGCAAAGAAATAATGTATTTTTATGCAGAAGAAGAAAAGACAAAATATTTTGCAAAGATGAAGGTGAGCGAGAATGAGATTGGGGAAGAAGAGTCCGAAGATGAAAATGTAGAAAATGCAGAAGCTCCTGCAAAAGATAAAAAAGCTACCGGAAAAATGGACTTTAAAAAAGTAGAAAAATATTCCGTTCAAAGATACAAAGGTCTCGGAGAAATGAATGCTGAGGAACTCTGGGAGACGACAATGGATCCAGAGAAACGCCTTATGCGACGAGTCCGCATTGAGGACGCTCAAAAAGCCGACCAAATATTTGATATGCTTATGGGAACAGATGTTCCTGCTCGTAAGTCCTTCATTCAGTCAAATGCGAAGTTGGCGAATTTGGATATTTAAGAACTAAACCAAAAGGGCGCGCTCGTTTCGAGCGCGCCCTTTTGGTTTGCATTAGTTGGTAAATTAATAAACTCTCAGTGTCGCAGTCAAAGAATTGTTATTTCTGTTTGTGTCGTTTAATTGATTGCTTGGATCAACTAAAATACTGAATGTATTATCTCCTGTCTGTTGCACATTAACGAATGTTACCAAGACCTCTTTTCTTTCACCTGGTGCAAGTGAAGCCTGATTTGTAAGCTGGAATGAATTGGTTGGATATGAAGGACCAAAGCTTGCAACCATATTCCAAGGTCCGCTGTATGAACTTCCGTTATTTACAACGAGAATTTTTGCTATAGCTGTAGAACCTCTTATTATCTGACTTGTCTGTGCAAACTGCCCATTGTAATCCAATGTCCCGACTGCAACTAGAACTGGAGTCAAATCAGATGTTCCGTTATACAAATTATAATTGTATGAATTTGGGTAGTATTGTCCATTGTAGTAGTAATAACCGTTGTAACCATTTGTATTGTATGGATATTGATTTGGGTACACAGGATTTACTACAGGAGGATTGTAGGCCAAAACATAATTTGCAGAATTATTTGATTCGTTGGATTCTGTTATTGCATTATTTGGATCAATATTTATGGTAATTTGTGAACCATTCATCGTTGATACGCTACCAAAACCAAGAGTGAAAATAATTTTATCTCCTGGATTTAGATTTCTTTGCAAATCAGAATTATATGTTGGCATTGAAGTAGATGGCAAAGTTGCATTGAATTTCCATTGACCTGAAGGATTTGTTCCAATATTTTTCACTTCAAATTTAACCAAAACATTGTCTGAAACATTTGTGTTGTACAAGTTTGAAGTATCCACGCTTGTGATGCTTACAGAAAGATCTGGTCTTCCATAATAAGTAGGAGCGGTGTTGATCACTGTATTTGTAGTGCTGATATTACTTCCAATATTTTCAGGAGCTGTATTTGTAGTATTAACTCCAAAACTTTGATTTGTTACTCCTACATTTACTGCACCGATTTTCTGCAGGACGCCATCCGTGTTTTGTGACTTGACGGTCAAAGGAACGCTGACAAATCTTGCTTTATCTGAATTTAAGGTAATTGCAAATGAACCACTTTTATTTAATAGGTAAAAGTCTTCTCCGCAATTTATTTTTGCGTTCGTTGCTCCATTTCCACCATTGAGTTCTACTGACACACCGTCAGCACAAGGATAATACAAAGTGAAAAGATTATCATCTGTAGTTATTCCATTTATGGAAATGTTTAATGTATCTCCCGATGCGATATTACTTTTGTCGGCAGAGACAGAGAGATTTTCAGCAGGAGCAAATGTTGAGGAAAGGGAAGCGGTAAAGAAATTATACATTCCTGATAATGCTCTTGGAATTATCGCAACTGCACCCCAAACAATGAGGATGACGATAAGCACAATAACCGCAGAAGCACCTGCAGTTGAAAGAGATTCTTTAATTTTTAAACACATTTTTTTAAACATATTATTATTTAGTTAATACTTATAAAACTGCGAGAAGTTCATCTACAGGGAGTATACTATACTTGACTTTATTTGTCAAGCTGATAGAATAGAATTATGGAAAATCAAGATAAAAATCAAACAGCAGAAAAAAGAGCCCTAAATGCAAGGTTTTTTTTGGACTTTGCAATTGTATGTTTTGTTTCGTTTGGAATATTGTATTTTTTGGGTTTAGTTCCCAATGAACTCAAAATGAATAACTCTACCTATAATAAAACAATTTCTACGAAAAATATTCCAAAAACGACGACTTCAAATACAGTAATAAAAAAAAGTGGAGAGCTTCCAACAAGAATAATTATAAATGCAATCGGAGTAGATGCTGATGTTTATAATCCTATGACCACTGATGCAAATATTTTAGACGGATATTTACTCAAAGGTGCAGTGAGATATCCCGGCTCTGGACTTCTTGATGATGGTAATTTATTTATTTTTGGACACAGTACTGGATACAGAGTTGTAAATAATCAGGCATATAAAACCTTCAACGGTTTAGGAAAATTAAAAGTGGGGGATGAGATAATTGTTTACTCATCAACTGCAAAATATATTTATAATGTCACATCTGTGAGTATGCAAATCGCGAGTGATGTGAAAATTGATCTATCAAGTATGAAAAATAGATTAACCCTTACTACTTGTTATAGCTTCGGTACGAAAGAAGACCGATATGTAGTGGAGGCTGATTTTATGGCTAAACAATAGGGTTTTTTAGACATTCTAAAAGTAAATTGAAATTACCTTGACATTCTTTGCTTATTTTGTATAATGTATTCAGAAAGTACTTAGTCCTATTAGCAATAAATTTAATCTAAATCCGTCTTAAAAAGGTGGACTAGCAAAAAAAATGGAAAAAATTATGAACACAAAAAAATATTTAATAACTCTCGCTTCAGCCATAATTACTGTTGCCTTTTTTGCTATTTTAATAAATACAGCGCAAGCAAGTACATTTTGTGCAGACGGAAATACTTTGACTTATGCGGAGGCTTTTTCTGCCTACAACAGTCGAAGCATTCAGATTTCAATGACAAAGACTGATAGCTCCCACGTGCAAATTGCAGTAAATAATGAAACTGATTGTGCATTGCCGACAGTCGTCGGCTCTTATAGAGTCTATGACAATATAACTTCTGCTACGCAAAAACCAATTGATGCAAGAAGTGCATTGACTATTTCCGCTGGCACTTCCCACACATTTACTTTAAATGTTGATTCATGTTTGAGTCAGGTGGACATTTGGCAGTCAATGAATTTTTCTGATCTTTTTATAGGCCATATTTATGGTCCAGACGGAAGAGTGTTTGATTCAGTACCTTCTGCTGAAGGACTTTTTTGTACTGATACTACACCTTCGACATTTGTTGCTTCCTGTTCCGCAAGTCCAAGTAGCATTAAAATTGGTGGAACAATAAATTGGAGTGGAACTGCAACTGGAGGTACGGGAACTTATACATATTCTTGGACTGGGACAGATTCACTTTCCGGAACTTCTAGTGCGATATCAAAATCTTATTCTTCCGTAGGAACAAAAAATGCAACTATTACTGTGACTTCTGGAAGAGATGTTGCAACTGCGGATTGCTCTGCTTCAGTGACTCGTGATGGAATACCACCAACGCCTCCTCCTGGTGTTTGTGTCAGTAATTGTGGCGGTGGAGGTGGTCCAATAATTCCTCTTGATACAACTTTGTCTGGATACTGTTCTGCAAATCCGTCAACTGGAAAAGTAGGTGACCCAATAATTTGGAGCGCTTATCCTTCTGGTGGAAATGGAAGTTATTATTACAATTGGTTCGGTAGCGATATGTATTCAAATTCCGGGCAATCTTTCGGTAAAATTTATTCAACCCCAGGTACAAAAAATATGACAGTGAGAATTACTTCTGGTTCGGAAACTATTACCAGAAACTGTTCCGCAGATTTGGGACATGTCTTGGCCTACACAAGTTTGAGTTCTGTTTATCTTAGTGAAGTTCCTTACACTGGTATCGGTGACTTAAATAATATTTGGGTATTTACTATTGGACTTGCTCTCTGGAGTGCATTACTTGCATTTTATTTGCAGAGAAGAAAAGGAAAAATGGTAACGGAAGTAGTTTCTGCCGGAATACAAAAACAAAACATAGAAGAGAAATCCAGTTTGATCTCCAGAAATGAAATGAGTGAGATGGCGATTTCTGAAGTAGAAAATTGTGCGAGAAATGGGAAAGCAATAATTTCTACCGATGCCGTGAAAGGTATTGTAAAAAATTGTTTCTTACATAATGGCAGAGCGGATGTCGCGGTGATGGAGGTGATTTCAAAAGCAAGAAAATCTCAAAATATTGCGGAAGGGGATTGGATAGCGATAGGGGAAAAAGATTTGCAAATTTAAAACCAAACATCCCCTTCACAAAGTTCCTAAAAACGTCCCAAGTCCGGCCAGGGACGTTTTTTAGAAACTTTATTTCGGGTCTGTTTTAAGCTTATCTCTTCTCTTTTCTCTCTTCTTCAATCATCTCCAAAAACTTTTCCAAACTCATTTGTCCCAAACTTCCTTTATCTCTGTTTTCCACCGTTATAACTTTCGCAGAAATATCTTTGTCACCAAGTATCACGACATAAGGAATTTTATTATTTTTTGCATCGCGAACTTTTCCTCCCATATTTCCGTCTTTATCATCTAGGTCAACTCTAAATCCTGCTTCCTTCAGTTTATCTGCAACTTTTTTCGCCTCCTCATTATGATTTTCTCTGACTGGCACAACTTTCACTTGCACCGGTGAAAGCCAGAGAGGGAAGGCACCCATATATTTTTCAATTAGAAAAGCCATTGTTCTTTCAAGACAACCGATGGATGATCTGTGAATAACCACTGGCTTTTCTTCTTTGCCTTCTTTGTTAGTGAAAGTTAAATCAAAACGATCGGGCATAACGAAATCATACTGAACGGTAAAGGCCGTCTCTTCTTTTCCGCTGGCTTTTTTGACTTGAATATCAATTTTAGGTCCGTAAAAAGCCGCTTCATTGGACGCCTCATAAAATGGGGCATTAAGGTCAGTCAAGACCTCTCTAAGAATATTTTCAGCATATTCCCAAGACGCATCATCTTTATAATATTTTTCGGTATCAGTACGGTCGCCAAGGGAAAGACGATAACGATAATCAACGCCCTTAACCATACCAAGCGTGCCATTAATAAAGTCAATCAGTTCGAGAACTTCTTTGATGACTTGTTTTGCTTCTCCCTTTGCACTAATGATGTGAGCATCAGCTAGACAAAACATTCTCACTCGTGTCAGCCCCGATAATTCACCGCTTTTTTCATAACGGTATTGATGAGCGATTTCACCAATGCGGTATGGCAGATCTCGATAACTATGCGGTTCGGATTTGTAGAACATAAAATGATGAGGACAAGTCATTGGTTTGAGAATCAATTCTTCCTCGTCAATTTTCATGACCGGATACATTGTATCTTTGTAGTAAGGATAATGGCCGGATTTTTTATAGAGCTCAACTTTGGCGAGGTCGGGTGTGACGACATGATGATAACCTCTTTTTATTTCCTCATCTATTGTAAATCGTTCAAGTTCTCTTTTAATTGTTGCACCTTTTGGACCAAATGTTGGTAATCCTTTTCCAATTAAATCAGAAAAAACAAATAGTTTTAAATCCTGACCAATTTTTCTATGATCTCTTTTTTTAGCCTCCTCTTGTTGAAGTTCATAGGCAGAGAGTTCTTCTTTTGTAGCAAATGCTAGACCGTAAACTCTCGTGAGCATTTTATTATCTTCACTCCCTTTCCAATATGCTCCAGCGATTCTTTCGAGTTTAAAAGCACTATTTTTTATTTCATCTATATTTTCAACATGAGGACCAGCACATAGGTCTGTGAAGTCACCGGAAGTATAGGTGCTTAATTTTTGTCCGTCTTTTGCATATTCTTCTATCAGCTCAAGTTTGTAAGGGTTTCCAGAGAAAAGTTTTTTTGCATCATCTTCTGAAATTTCTGACTTTTCAAAACTTTTCCATTTCTTTATCGTCTCACGCATTTTTTGTTCAATTTTGCCCAAATCTTTTTCTACAATAGGAGTTGTAAAATCAAAGTCGTAATAAAAACCATTTTCAATCGCCGGTCCTGTTGCAATTTTTGCATCTGGCCAAATCTGCAAAACTGCCGAACCAAGTAGGTGTGCGAGTGAGTGTCTTATTTTTTGTATTTTTTCTTGTTCCATAATATTTTCATTCAATCATAGTAAATTAAGCATTTATTGTAAATGACTTGACAAAAAAATATCTGGGTGTATAATTGTAAGAGAATTGGGTACGCTAAAATAACAGCAACAGAAGGGACAGTGAAATTATGTCTGAGAAAAAAAGTGAGAAGCCTGTTCAAGTAACCTGTCGTAAGTGTGGGCATGGGCCATACACACCGAACTTCACATTCGACTTCTACGAAGACGGAGTTGATGGTCCTGGAACGGGGCTCTGCGAGAAGTGCGTTATGACGCAGGTCTTGAATCCGCTCGCGGACAAGGAACCGACTGCGATGACGGATAAGCATCTTGACGCGGTTTGTCGAATGGGCGGCGACTCAGCTTGTTGCCGTTACGTCCTTTTTTCCAGTGGCTTCAAGTGTGCCAAAGGGAGTAACATGCAATCGACCATCGATTCACGGGCGAAGACCATGAAGGCGAAAGGGGACAATTGCTCTGGACCTCTGGAGTTCAAGAAAGTCCAGTAAGAGAAGCCCTATTGTTCTCGATGTGAGCTCGTAACCGTCACAGGTTACGAGCTCTTTTTTGTAAATTTATTTCAATGGTTCAGACAAGGTTAAACCTTGTCCGTTGCAAACCTTGTCCGTTGCATCCACTTTTGTTAAGATATAAAGATGAGTAGAAATTTTACCTTTTCATTAGAAGAATTTTATCATATTTATAGTAGGGGGGTAGAAAAGAGAATTATTTTTTTGGATAATTTTGATTACAACAGATTTGTTATTTCTTTGTATCTATGTAATAGCACAAATAAAGTGGATATTGGTGATTTATTAAGACAAGGTTTAACCTTGTCTGATATATTTAAAATAGATCGGTCTGGAACGATAGTGGATATTGGCGCATGGGTTTTGATGCCAAACCATTTTCATTTGCTAGTAAAAGAAAAGAAGGATGGTGGTCTAGCATTGTTTATGCAGAAATTACTGACTAGTTATTCAATGTACTTTAATCATAAATATCATAGAAAAGGCTCATTGCTTGAAGGAACATTTAAAGCAAGACATCTTGATTATGATCAATATCTAAAATATCAGTTTACTTATATTCATTTGAATCCCATCAGTATTATTGACAAAGGTTGGAAAGAAAAAAAGATTAGAGATAAAAAGAAAGCAAAAATTTTTCTTAATGATTATAAATATTCGAGTTATCTGGATTATTTCAGCCAAAAGAGATTTGAGGATAAAATTTTAAATAAAACGGTTTTCCCTGAATATTTTAGAACAGTATCAGATTTCAATGAAATGATAAATGAATGGCTGAACTTTAAAGAGGAGGGTTCAGACAAGGTTTAACCTTGTCATTGTGTTAGTAATAGTTTATTTGGTTTTTTTGTCAAATAAAAAGGATGGGGGTCGCCCATCCTGTGCTGGGAAATGAAGAAGTGTTAATTCTCAATTTCATCAGTCACGCAAAACTCAAGGATATCCAATTTTTCTGCGTCGGTTTCGGCGTGGCTGATATTCACATTACCACCGAGCCGAGCGATTTGAAATGCCAAGCGTTTTTTGACCGACTTACCGACCTTGGCAAGTTTGTATAAGGTCTTCAGATACGCCCTGCCGTTTTTGCTGACAATCGACCCCGTCTTTTTTGTCTTCATGCTTTCCTCCTTGTTTGTTCAACCTGTTTTGTAATATACTCTTTTTATTTTTTTAGGCAAGTTATTCAAGTGCCTTCATTCTCTCAATAATCAAACTCACTTCTCCATTTCTGTCGGAAATTTTGGCGACAAAGGCGATGCATTTGTCTGGGACGAGGATTTCTTTGTATTGTGTAAATGTGCGCGGGAAAACTACTGCTTCAATACTTCCGGTGAGGTCGGCGATTTTTAGGAATGCCATCTGGTCGTTATTTTTTGTGGAAATTATTCGAACCTCTTCAATAATTCCACCGACCGGTTGACCACTATTAACCAATTCTTTAACAGTTTTAGTTTCTCTTGCCCCGTGAAGTTTTGAATCTTCTACTTCACTGGGGTCTTTTATTTTTTTAATACTTATTTTTTGTTTGGCAAAAACATCTTTGTATCTGTCCAAAGGATGTCCGGAAATATACAAACCGAGGAGTTCTCTTTCCCAAGCGAGTTTCTGTTTCATTGTCGCCGGTTCGGCGGAATCCATTTTGAAATCTTGCTTCACGCCGGATTCGGAAAGTCCAAAAAGTGAGTCCTGACTATTGTCTGCCTTGCTCATTTCTTTATTGTATTTGAGAAGTCCTTCTATATTTGCAAGCATCTGACCTCTCTCGCCAAATTCATCAAGTGCACCAGTTTTGATAAGTGCCTCAAGAGATTTTTTATTCATATTTCTGTCAATAATTCTATTTAAAAATTCGGACAAAGATTTGAATTTCCCGTTCTTCTTTCTGTCGTGAATTATTATTTTTGAAATTCCTTCACCAAAGTTTTTGATGGTTGTAAGTCCAAAACGAATTTTGTCTGGTCCGCCTTCTTTTTTAACCACGGTAAATGGTCCGAAGCTTTCATTAATGTCTGGCGGAAGTACAGGAATTTTCATCTTGTTACATTCCGTAATAAATTCACCAATTTTTTCTACATCACCAGAATCAGCCGTGAGGACTGCGGACATATAAATAGCAGGGAAGTTTGCCTTCAAATATGCTGTCTGATATGCGACTCTGCCGTAACTTGCTGCGTGGGCCTTGTTGAAACCGTATGAAGCAAAAGGTTCTATAAGTTTCCACAAGGTTTCTGCTTTTTTTTCTGCAAGTCCGTGCTCTACAAAACCCTTCAAAAGTTTTTCTTTTTGTGCTTCCATTTCTGCGGGAATTTTCTTACCCATTGCTTTCCTTAGTTTGTCTGCTTCAAGCCAAGAATATCCGCCGAGTTGAATTGCAATAAGCATAACATCATCCTGATATGTAATGACACCAAACGACTGGTCCAAAATGGTTTTCATTCTCGGATCCAGATATTTTACGAGGGCAGAATTGTGCTTTCTCTCAATATATTGAGGAATGGACTCAATAGGGCCAGGGCGGTAGAGGGCCACCATAGCGTTGATATCGTGTATTGTAGTGGGTCTAAGTTCCTTGAGGTACTTTGTCATTCCAGAGCCATTGAGCTGAAATAGGCCTATTGTCTCCCCT
Source organism: uncultured bacterium (assembly GCA_903832855.1). Classification (GTDB taxonomy): domain Bacteria; phylum Patescibacteriota; class Minisyncoccia; order Phycocordibacterales; family GWA1-40-21; genus CAILDB01. Next base: position 15,998 of record CAILDB010000021.1, read on the forward strand.
AGGGCGAGCATTTCGAAGGTTTTTTTGTCGTCAATTGGGATTGTTTCGATGTCAATTTTAATACCCTCAATTTTCTCCACACGGTCCACAGCATCGGCGAGAATTGAGAGATTTTTAATTCCGAGAAAATCGTATTTGAGAAGACCGGCGTCCTCCACAGCGTGCATATCATATTGAGTAATTATTTTTCCTTCACCTTTTGGATCAAGTTGAAGTGGAGTGTAGTCAGTAAGTGGAGTGGGAGAAATAACGACACCGGCAGCGTGCACAGAAATGTGTCTGGCGCATCCTTCAATTTTTCTTGCCATATCAATAATTGTCTTTACATCTTTTTCTTCGTCATACATTTTTTTTAGTTCTGCTACTTCTTTGAACGCTCGGTCTATAGTCATCGGAAAACCTTGTGCACCCATCGGTATGAGTTTTGCAATTTTGTCGGCAAGTGGAAGAGGGAAGCCCATTGCACGAGCAGTATCTCGCACAGAACCTCGTGCCATCATTGTTCCGAAAGTTCCTATCTGTGCAACTTTGTCGGCACCATATTTTCTTTTTGCATATTCAATAACTTCATCACGACGATTGTCGGCGTAGTCCATATCAATATCGGGAGCGGAAGGTCTTTCTGGATTTAAAAATCTTTCGAAGGGAAGTTTGTATTCAATAGGATTAACTTTTGTAATTCCTGTGAGATAAGTGATCATTGAGCCGGCGACGGAGCCTCTGATGTTTGTATAAATATTATTTTCTGCAGCAAAACGAAGTAGGTCGGCGACGACGAGAAAGTATGGAGCGTAACCTTTGTCTTTGATAACTTTGAGTTCGTATTCAATTCTAGTTTCCACAACTTCTGTTTTTTCAACCTTTCGAGTAACGAGTCCAGCATATGCGAGATGTCTGAGCTCGTCGTCTGGTGTCCGCCCACTTTCAACCTTGAAGTCGGGAAAGACCCACGAGCCGAGCTTGAGCTCCAAGTTACACATATCGGCAATTTTACTGGTGTTTTCGAGTGCTTCAGGAAAGTCTTTGAAATATTCATTCGCAATCTCCTGAGAAATAAAAGAAAAATCTTCTGAAGAACTGTCGGAATTTCTGTCGGAAAAGTCGGTGGCAGTGTTCACTTGCATCAAAGTATCTCGCGCCTTTTTTTCTTCGGGAACGAGATAATAAACATCCTGACACGCGACGAGATTTGAGCCCGTTTGTTTTGCAAGTTCCACTATTTGCCCCATAAGTTTTTCTTGCCCATCAATTTCTGGGTGATGTGTAATCTCAAAAAAGAAATTATCGTTTGTAAAAATTTTCTTGTACCAGTCGGTAATATTTTTTGCTTTTTCGGTATCTGTATTTTTCAGAGCATTTGAAGTCTCGCCAGAAAATTGTGGCATTATGCAAATCAAACCATCTGCATATTTTTCAATAAGTTCTTTATCAATTCTTGGCTTGTAATAAAATCCTTCAACGCTTGCTAGTGTGACGAGCTTAATTAAATTTTTGTAACCAATTTCATTTTTTGCGAGAAGCACGAGACGACTGCGTTTGTTATCAAGACCACTTTGTCTGTCATTTCTCGTGCGGTTTGCGACATAGAAATCAACACCGATAATTGGTTTGATTTCCGCTTTTTTGCAAGCTTTGTAAAATTCAATTGCACCATACATATTTGCATTGTCAGTCAGCGCAAGCGCAGTCATATTAAATTTCTTTGCCTGCTTCACAAGGTCAGGAATTTTGGGCAAGGCGTTAAGCAGAGAATAATGGCTGTGAGTATGTAGGTGAATAAAATTGCTCATAATGATAGTATTATCATACTTTAAAATATGACAAATAAAAAGCCCAAATTTTTGATAGGAATTGATGAAGCAGGAAGAGGGCCACTTGCTGGGCCTGTGGCGGTGGGAGCTTTTTGTGTGCCAGTAAGCTTTGATTTTTCTGTACTTGCCGGGGTTCGAGATTCAAAAAAACTTTTCCCGCAAAAAAGAGAATTTTATTTTGCAAAAATAATTAAATTGACAAATTCTTATTTGTCATCCCCGCGAAGGCGGGGATCCAGATTGGAAAGTAAGAAAGTTGATTTTGCAGTTTCATTTAGTAGTGCAAAAGAAATTGATAAAATTGGAATAAATAAAGCGATTAAAAAAGCGATGGAAAAATGTTTGAAAAAGCTCGGCAAAAATCCAACAGATTGCAGAGTACTTCTAGACGGTGGACTTCGCGCTCCAGAAAAATACAAAAACCAACAAACGATAATAAAAGGCGATGACAAAGAAAAAGTAATTTCTTGTGCTTCCGTTACTGCAAAAGTTTTGCGTGACAGAAAAATGTGCCAGCTTGCCAAAAAATATCCTAAATATTGTTTTGAAATTCACAAAGGTTATGGCACAGCAAAGCATTATGAAAAATTGAAAAAGTATGGACTTTGCAAGGAGCACAGGAGATGTTTTTTGAAGAATTTTCTGTCTTTGCGAGCAACGCGAAGCAATCTACAAATCAGGACTGGATTGCTTCGTCAGAAGCTTCCTCGCAAAGACGTGGAAAAAGGAATTTTACAAAAAAACTAGTTGTGATAAAATAAACCTATGAAAGAAATGCTAGGACAAAATGAAGAGCCGATTGGTGATGTCGAAGAAACTCCCAATTTTCATGAAATATCAGAAGGCAGAAAAGAACTCAGAAAAGCGATAAAAGAGCTTGGTGATAAAGGCACTGTTTTTGAAAAAAATTACAAAAAACCATTAGCAGAAGCAAATGAGCGAGCCTCCAGTTTTAAAGTGGCTGATTTCAAGGATAGAGAAAATCCAGATGAAAGAGATCATGGCTTAAAAGGAGCTAAAGAAGCTCTTAGAAAACAAAAAACCGAATACGATGAAGGGGTTTTAGAAGATTTAGAAGATCGAGCACACATTGATTATGAAGCTATTTTGCAAGCTACTCCCGAAGTAGGCGAGATACAAAAAGTAATGGAAAAAATATCTGCCGATAAAGATTTCCAGATGCGCCGAATGTTTGAAAATTCTAATTCAAGGACTCGAGAATCAATCAAAAAAAGAAATGAAGGAGTTCTTAAGTCAATTAGCGAAGAAATTCACGACGGTGAAGAAAAATTAAATAAAGCTAACCCTGTGGTTCTTAGACAAGCTGAACTTATAGAATATAAAGAAAATTTAGCTCAGAGTGGACATATTTGTATTACGCCTAGCACGGAAGAAGATCTAATGTTTATCGGTAAAAAAATGCTTTCGGGTGAACCAATGCTCTTATATGGTCCGACTGGGACTGGTAAAACTTCTCTAGCAAAATATGCATCAGAGCATTTTACTGGCAAGAGAGCCAGAGTAGTTGCTTGTAGTAATCAGACAAAAGAATCAAATATATATGGCAAGACAAGCGTTCGTCCAGCGGGGGATTCAGGTGCAATGGAAACTTATGTTGATTATGGTCCTTTGATTAAAGCAGCACAAGAAGGTTGTCCTGTAGTGTTTGATGAGTTTAATACTTTAGACCCAGGATTATTAGTCGTGTTAAAAAATGTTTTTGCTACTAGAATAGGTGACCCCCTTGATGTCCCTGGAAATGGAACTATTATTTTACAACCTGGTTTTCAGGCGATTTTCACCGCCAACCTAAAATCAGAAAAGAACCCAGAAAGGCAAGATATAACACCTGAAATTTTAAGAGAATTTGATGTTAATAGCCGTAAGGTTAAATATACTCCATCAGATGAAGCATATGACATTATTCTTTCCCGTTTACTAAATAAAGATGGTTCTTTGGATATGTCATATTATGATTTAAACACTACTTTACCAAATTTGGTTAAGGTGATGGCTGAAATTCAACAAAGCTATACTAATGAAACTGATAAGGATGTAGCCAGAAGAGCTGGAGCAATGGACGCCTCGGGAAAAGTGTATTCTCTGAAAAAAATGGTGGTGACACAAGGTACAATACAAAAAATTCTTTCTTTATGGACAGTTGAAAAAAGGATGGGAGAGAAGAAGTCTTTTTCTGAATTTTTAGACCAAAACTTTAAGTCGATGTTGTTCAAGCCACTGAACATAATTGACAGTTAATTAATTGATTTTTAGCTTTAATAATTCCGACCGTTTTATTTAATTTTTCTTCAATAAATTGCATTAGTTTTTCAATCTGATCTTGTCTTTTGATTTTTCTTGCACCAG
>CAILDB010000022.1 GCA_903832855.1 uncultured bacterium
ATATTTATTTATAAAATTTCTAATAATATGTTCTTCCCTTTTTAATACATTTAATATATTGAATTCCATCATCATTTTTTTCTTGAAATCTTTATTTATCTCATACCGACCTAAATAATAAGCTAACATAAAAATTGTTCGTCTTTTAATCATAAAAAATAAAGTATTAATTTCTTTTTTATCAAGGGTAATAATTTTTTGGTAGGAATTAAGGTAATTTTGAATTAGGAGTAAATCAACCCCCACATTACTAATAATAATTTCTTTTATTGTTATAGCTATATCACTTATCATCTCAGCGTAGTGGGATTCACCAAAATCAACGAAGTTAATATCTCCATTTTTTGTTATAAGAATATTTTCTGGTGTTAAGTCCTCGTGGATTATTGTTTTTTTGAAGTCTATTTTAGTGAATGATTTGCTTTCTTTTTCAATGATTTTAATTTCTTCTAGTATTTTTCTGTAATATAAACTTTTGTCATTTTTACAAAAAAAGGAGAGGAAATTAAAATCAAATACAGAAAATCTCACTTTTTTATTCTTAGGTTTAAAGTTCAAAAGAGAAAGATGCATCTTTGCTTGTTTTTTAGCTATTTCTCTAATTACAGGAAGGGATATTTTATTTTTTGCAAGGATACATCCTGTTATATATCTTAAAAGAATGGATGGTTTGTTATTAATAAAGAAAACACCTTCCTGTACTAGAGGAGAAAATAACGGTTTATTGCTACTACTTAATTTATTTAAAATTTCTATTTCGTATCTAACCTCATTATCATTTGGATAAATTTTTAGAATATATCTTAAATTATTCCTTGAGTTAAGACCTACAAAATAGTTTTTACTTTCAATACCTTTATCAATTTTTGTAATAAAGTAAATCCCTTTTTCTATATTAAGTGTTTTAAGGCTTGATCTAATGTCTTTTACTGTTAGATTCATGATAATATCTTTGTTTATTATCATATAATAACACAATCTTAATTTTAAATCTTTTTTCTGACTAATTTTAAAACTTTACTAACAAACTCACTTTTACCACTAATATAGGAGTTTTTTCCGGTGGGGTCAGTTTGTAATAGCCCTTCTTTTAATTTTTGATATTCATCTCTAAAATCAGAATGTTTTCTTAAATAATCTCTGAATAAGATTTGCCTGTCCCAAAAACCTCCCTTGTCAGTATAGGCTATAGAAAGATGAAATTCCGTAGGATTACCTTTCCTAAACAAATGCCTTTCCCCACTGGAATTTGACTTATCATATGAATATCCAAATTCCTCCAGTGGTTTAATAAAAGCATCGGCGTCTTTGTGGTCTTTTATCATCACCGCAATATCAATAATTGGCTTTGATACTAACCCTTCAATGGAGGTACTTCCGATATGTTCAATAGCGATGGCTTTATCACCAAATATTTCTTGCAATTTACTTTTTTCTGTCTCAAATTTATCTTTCCATGATGGTTGATAAAACATGAGAACCGTGTGTGATAAGTTTTCCATAATTATCAATATAACATAAAATGTAGTAACATATAAATCACAATGCAAAATAAAATTGAATTAGCAAAAAAGTATGCTTCAGAGAAATTTGCAGAAACTGGGAAAAAGAATCATTATCTTGATGTCTTTACAATACTGCAAGATGAATTTAATATAATTGACGAAGATGTTTTAATTGCAGTACTTCTCCATGATACTCTAGAAGACACTTCGGCTACATACAAAGAAATAGAAGAGACTTTTTCAAAACAAATTGCAGATTTAGTACAGGAAGTATCTCATCCGAAAAATTATACACAGGAACAGAAAATAGAATACTATGAAAATATAAAAAAAATATCTGATGGAGCAAAACTAATCAAGATGGCCGACTTTACATCACACCTCCGAAATTTTGCTAAAATATACGAGAGAGGAGAACAACATCTTCATCCTAAATTTGTAAATAATGATAAATATATTGCAAGTATC
>CAILDB010000023.1 GCA_903832855.1 uncultured bacterium
CAATTAAACCTATATAGAAATCCCAATTATACATGTAAAATAAGTTTTTAGAATGTTGCAAATTTAGTTAAAAAAATAGATTTGATATTTTAAGATAGAGCAGTTGTGAAATAATTTATTTGTAACTACTCAGCCGAGTGCTAAGTATTCTTATGCAAAAATATAAAACAAAATTGAATTAACAATACATTGTTTATAAATTTGCATTATTTAATAAAAAAACAGAAAACATGTAATTATCTTTGCATCAAATTAAGTTAGAGCCATTGGATAAAGATGCAGAAATAGTATTTCTAAAACAAGAAAACACAGAATTAAAAGAGCGTATAATTACGTTAGAGAAATTAGTTTTCGACCAACAAGCCCAAATACACCAATTAACGATAAAGAAAAACAGCAGCAACAGTAGTCTACCTCCATCAACAGACTTGACAAGAAAATCTCAAAGTTTACGCACACCAAGCGGAAAGAATCCCGGAGGACAGATAGGACATGAGGGTAAAACTTTAGAAATGACCGAAACGCCAGATGAAATTCATAAAATAATTCCAGATTATTGCAATTACTGCGGGAAAGAATTAACAGAGATAGAAGCCCAATTTGAGAGTAAGCGTCAAGTAGTAGAAATACCACCTATATTGCCAATATACGTGGAGTTTCAGTGCTATAGCAAAACCTGTATTTGTGGACATAAACAGATAGGCGATTATCCAGACAGCGTAACAAATCACATACAATACGGAGCAAGTGTAGAAGCAATGATAGGGTATCAATCTGTATATCAATTTACACCATTTAAGCGGTTACATGAATTATTTATACACTGTTTTCATTTGCCAATTAGCGAAGGGAGTATAGACAATATATTAAAACGATTATCAGCGAAAGCATTACCAATATATGGTGTAATAAAAAAGATAATAGAATATGGTAAACAAGTAGGTGCTGATGAAACAGGAGCAAAGCTAAATGGGGGAAAAACATGGATATGGACATGGCAAAATGTTTTTGCAACATTTATAAGTACATCTTCAAGCAGAGGGCAAATAACTATAAAAAAACTATTCCCCAATGGATTTATAAATGCCATACTCAATTCTGATAGATGGAGGTCGCAAATAAACACAAATGCAAAAGGTCATCAGTTATGCACATCGCATTTGTTAAGAGAATTGAAATATTTGATACAATTAGAAAAGACTTCATGGGCAGAAAGAATGAAGCAATTGCTATTGAGGGGAATAGAACTAAAAAGAAAATGTACTGAATATGCAAGAGATAATCCACTTGTTGAAGAAATAGAATCCGATATGAATTTGTTGTTAGCTGAAACTATAGAAAAAAGTCAATCTCCAAAGACATTAAACCTTCAGGAGTCATTGACAGAATACAGATCTTACATATTCCCTTTTTTATATAACGCAGAAGTGCCTCCTGATAATAATGGTTCTGAGAGAGCAATCAGAAATATTAAAGTGAAACAGAAGGTATCCGGACAATTTAAAACAGGACAAGATGCATTTTGCTTACTTAGGTCTGTAATTGATACTTGTATAAAAAGCAAAGTGGATATTTTGGAAGCATTAACTCTTATTGCTCAAATGCCAATACCACCGGCTGTGTAGTTACGAATTTTTTATAATTAATATGTTCAATATATGGGAATATTGCTATAATATATTCCATCTGCGGGGATA
>CAILDB010000024.1 GCA_903832855.1 uncultured bacterium
CTCTCTCAGCTGTGTTTTTCATGTTTGTTAGATGATTACTTTTGATATCATCTAGCCAAGCATTATTGGTAGTAATTTTCAACATATTTATTGTTTTCAAAGGTCAATCTACTGTCAACTGTACACTAACCCAGTGCACTTGCTATAAGTAAGTATATTTTTGTGCTATTATTATATAAAAGTTTTGTCCAACTTTTCATTAGTAAAAATTTTTTAGGGTAAATGACAAAATTAAGAGCTTTTTGGGAATCACTTTTTGTTTTAATAATCTTTGCTGTTTTAGTTTTCTTTGCATATCGTTACAATTTATTTTGGAAAATAAAATGGCTAGATATTCCAGCACATCTTCTCGGTGGACTTTGGATTGGGCTCACATCACTTTGGATTTTTTGCTATTTTGATCGTATCAATTCTATAAAAAACTATAAATTAAAAAGTTTTCTCATTGTTCTTTCGGCTGTTTTAATCATCACTATTTTTTGGAAATTATTTGAGCTTATCACGGGGATTTCTTCCATACACAACAAGGGTTATTTTACGAATTCTCTTTACGATACCCTAAACGGGCTTATTGGTGGCGTCGTCGCTTATTTGTATTTTATCAAGAGAAAAAGATGCCCAAACGAGTCGGTTTGCGATCCTAATTCTGGCAAAATATGCAATTAAATTTCTTTGGAGGAACGGGTTCTGTCACTGGTGCAAACTTTCTGATGAATTTTGAAGAGAATGGTGAAAAAATTAATATTGCTGTGGACTGTGGACTCGTGCAGGGAAGTGAAGAAGCAAAAAGAATAAATGGAATACCTTTTCCGTATGAGCCATCTTCGGTAAATTTTCTTGTCGTCACTCACGCACATATTGACCATATTGGACGCATTCCGAAACTTGTCAAAAATGGTTTTAAAGGAAAAATATTCAGCACTCCGGCGACGAGAGACATCGCAACCCTTTTACTTGATGATATGCTTCGGATTGTGGAAGATGAAGCTAGACGCGGAGGAGTGCTTCCGTTATATGATAAAAAAGATATGGAAATGGCACTTTCTCTTTGGGAAACTTTGCCATATCACACTCCACTTGAGCTTGGAATGGGAATTACTTTGACTTACAAAGATTCTGGGCATATTCTCGGCTCGGCGATGGCAGAGTTTTCAAAAAATGGCTCAAAGATCGTGTTTACAGGGGATTTGGGCAATTCGCCATCACTTCTTTTAAATGATACCGAAGCCGTCACGGATGCAAATTACATTGTAATGGAAAGCGTTTACGGCGATAGAAATCACGAACCAAAAGATGAAAGAAAAAGAAAATTAAAAGAAATAATTGAAGACACAATAAAGAATAAAAGGCTTTTAATTATTCCGGCGTTCTCACTGGAGAGAACTCAGGTCATACTTTATGAAATGAATGAATTTTTTGAGCAAAGTAATCTTTCTCAAATTCCCGTTTTTGTGGATTCGCCACTTGCCACAAAGATTACCGCAGTTTACGAAAAATATTCTTCTCAATTAAATGCAAATATTCAAGAGCAGATGGCAAAAGGAGATGATGTTTTCAAATTTCCTCGTCTTAAGTTTACTTTACGACCGAATGAAAGTGAAAATATAGATATGACACAAAATCCTAAAATAATTCTTGCTGGCTCCGGAATGTCGAATGGCGGTAGGGTGGTAAATCACGAGAGAGACCATGTTTCTGACCCCAATGCCACGATACTTTTTGTCGGCTATCAGTCAGTTGGCACACTTGGTAGACAGATTCAGGATGGTGCAAGTGAAGTCTCAATTCATGGCGAAAAATTAAAAGTTCGTGCAAAAATAGAGTCTATTGAAGGCTATTCTTCACACAAAGATTCTGACGGACTTCTCGCATTTGTGGAAAAAGCATCAGAATTTGGCGGATTAAAAAAAGTTTTTGTCGTAATGGGCGAACTCAAGTCCTCACTTTTTCTTGTACAAAAATTAAAAGACAATTTAGATGTGGATGCATATCATCCGGAGTATGAGGAGAAGGTGGAAATAGACCTATAATTTGCACTTTACTTTTCTGTTATTTTTGTATATAGTTTATATATGAAATCGTATACATACAGAATAATAATAGAAAAAGATGGCAAATTTTTTCATGGATTTGTTCCGGCACTTTTAGGTTGTCACACTTTCGGTAAAACAGTTGAAGCTACCAGAAAAAACTTGAGAGAGGCAATAGAACTTTATGTAGAATCCTGAAATAGTTTTTCTGTTACCTTTTCCTTCTCTGTCATTCCGTTGAAGAACGGAATCCATCTTTCTGTCATTGCGAGCAGAGCGAAGAAATCCAGAAAATTAAAACTGGATTCCCGTCTGCACGGGAATGACAGAGGGGAATTTTAGTTTGCCCTAAAATCAAAAATGTGCTATAAATGTAGTATAAATAAAGGATGAGAGTTTATAACAGAATAAATAGACAAATAAGGGCAACAGAACTGCGAGTGATAGGCGAGGAGGGTGAAAACTTCGGCGTCATACCACTTGAAGAAGCACTTCGTATTGCAAAGGAAAGGAACCTTGATCTTATAGAAATTTCGTCAACTTCCATTCCGGTAGTTGCAAAAATCGCAGATTATGGTAGATTTCAATACGCTGAAAAGAAGAAGCTAAAAGAGGCAAAAACCAAGGTTCACACAGTAGAAGTAAAGAGTTTACAAGTGAAAATTGGTACAGATGATCACGATCTACTCTTGAAGGCAGAGAAGGCGTCCGAATGGCTCAAAGAGGGCCACAGGGTTCGTCTCAATCTTTTTCTTCCGGGCAGGTCAAAGTACATGAACAAAGACTTTCTAAAGGAAAGAATAAGTAGAATGTTGAAACTTTTGACCGAGAATTACAAAATAGCCGAGGAAGCAAAAGCAAGCTTGAAAGGATTGACGATGGTGATAGAAAAAGACAATAAACCAAAAGTTTAATTTAAAAATATGAAAACAAATAATTCATTTTCAAAACGATTAAGAGTTACAAAAAATGGAAAAATCATAGGCAGAAAAGCCGGTCAAAACCATTTTAATGCCAAGGAAAGCCGAGGTAAACAGCTTCTCAAAAAAAGAGCAAATTTTTTGATTTTTAAAAACAAAGACAGAGCAAGATTTTTATCTAATACATATTAAACATGACAAGAGTAAAAAGAGGTACAACAAAAAATAAGACAAGGAAAAATGTCCTAAAGCAGGTCAAGGGTTATAGGCATGCTGGTTCTACAAAAGAAGCTGCAGCAAATACCATGATTATGCATGCAGGAGCAAATGCTTTTGCACACAGAAGAGACAAGAAGGGAGATTTTAGAAGATTGTGGAATGTCAGAATCAACGCAGCACTTAGAGAAAATGGTACTACATACAGCAAATTTATCGGCGCAATGACAAAGAAGGGGATGGTGGTAGATAGAAAAATTCTTTCAATGCTCGCAAATGATAATCCAGAGACATTTAAGAGATTAGTGGAGACTGTAGGAAAATAAGAAATAAGAGTTAAAGAGGGGGTGGAATTATCATTTTTTTCGGTCCGGACCCAACCAGACGCGAAAAAAATAATAATTCCACCCCCTCTTTTTATTTTTCCTCAATAACTTTTGAAATACTAAAACACATAATTCCAATCAAAATCCCTGCAATCACATCGCTCGTCCAGTGCACGTTTAGAACTAGTCGGCTGAGTGCAAGAAGTACGAAAAGTAAAATAACTAAAACAGAGACGAGGACTTTCTGCCATCTTATTTTTACATATTCTGAAAGTTCATAAATGAAAAATAAGCATAAAACCGTGGCGATAATAGCATGATTGCTGGGGAAGCTCGAGCCGATGGTATCTATCGTGGCTGTCGGTGGACGGACCCTCCCAGCTATTTCTTTAATAAAAGTACCGAGTGTAATAGCAATACCAGAAGAAATTAAAAGTATTTTTGCTTTCGTGTGTTTTTTGCTAATGAATAATACAAAAGCTAATGCGAGTATAAAAATAGAAGCGGGAATCACATCGCCAATTCTTGTAATTTCTGTAAAGAATCTTTCAAAAAAAGAATTGTGAATTGAAGCAAAAAATGTTTCTATGATTTTATCAAATCCTAAGATGATACTGTTTTGCGAAAAAACTAAACAAGCTAAAATAAGAAATAAAATTATTGCAGTCACAGGAATCCAAATTTTTTTCATGCAGTTATTATATCAAATTGTGGAGATGGCGAGAACCGCGAATACGCTTTCGGTCACAACTCAAAACTTTGCCGTCGCAAAGTTTTGGTCGCGACCCCGACTCGTCAAATTTCTTTGCTAAGAAATTTGACTCCGTCTTTCGATTCCGCACGCAAGCAAAAACTTTTGCTTGTTCCATCTCCACAGACAAAAATCGCTCACCTAAAAAGGCGAGCTGATTTTTGTTACTGTGGTGTCTTCTAGACAAAGTCAGAACTTTTTACGAACAAAATCCCGACGCCGAATGAATGAAAGCCCCGCCTCGGGATTACCCTCGGCGGACACCGAAAAAAATGTTCCTTGGCATTTTCTGATTTGCGCGCGACAGATTTTTTCTTTTCCAAAGGACAGGACATTTTTTCGGTGTTCTGCCCTCAAGGTCTCGGGCAGGCTTCAGAAGAAAACAAAATCGATTTAGAATTATTGTCTCTCACATTTTCTGTTTCTCTTGGTCGTTCCTGACTACGGAGACCATCCTCGGCATACGCCTCGGACATTTCCGCTAGGGCTACTCGCGCCTAAGTGTCTAGGTGCGGGTGAAGTCTTTTCCGAACGGCTCAAATACACCAAATGAGCCGTTCGGAAAAAATCACCCGCTACTATTTGGGGAGAGGAAGGAATCCTCTCCCCAGCTTCGGTCTCCTCCTCGCAGTGGTGATTGGGGTTTTTAGTTCTTTCTTTTGTTTCGTATTTATTTTGAGTTCATCACTTCGTTTAATGTGCCTTCGGAGTCCACCCTCGCACAACCCCTCTTCTCGTTTTCATATTAAAGTTTGAGGTGTCGCTTTCGCTACAAAGTTTAGTGACTTTAGTTTTTGTCGGCGCTCATCCTTTAGTCATGGACGCCCTAGCGGAAATTTCCGAGGCTGAAAGACACTGTGCTTGACCCACCCACCCGTTCGCGCACCTTTCCGCCACACAAGCAGAAGAGAAGAGTGTGGCGGAAAGCTCCCGGGAAAATAGCAACGGCTCATTTGGTGGAAATGAGCCGTTTAGATCTTTGTGTAGAAAACAAATTTTCCAGTTCTTCCGCTTTGTTTTATCTTTCCTTCTTGTTCTAGAGTGTTTAGATATCGCGTTGCGGTGGCGTCAGAAACTCGCAAAAGTTCAGTGATATCATTGTTTGAGATTTTACTTTTCTTGTTTAGCAATTCCATTATCTTTTCCAGTTTATTCCTCTTTCTGAATTGGATTGTTTCTCGTGCTTTATTGAGAAGATTGTGGAGAAAGCTAGGAGAAGTCGCTATCGCGACTTCTGGGTTTTGGCTCTCTGGCGTAATAGGTTGTGGATTATCATTATTGACCAGAGGCGTATCAACTACGCTTGCAGGGGCTTCTAGGGCCTCTGACGGCATATCGGGAGGGGTGGAATCAGCCAGAGGAATAGATTCAGCTGTATCTGGAGAAACAG
>CAILDB010000025.1 GCA_903832855.1 uncultured bacterium
AAACATTAAAAAGCTAACTGGATTTTCATCCTATTATCGAATAAGAATAGGCGATTATCGTGTTGGTTTTGAATTTATTGATAATTCTACTATAAGATTTATTGTAATTGCACACCGGAAAGATATTTATAATATTTTTCCAGTAGCGTTGCGTATAAATTGTTAAATGTTCTTTGAAAGTCTTGATGTATCTTCGTTTGCTAAGGTTTTATGACGGCGGTGATTTGAATTTGATTTTGGTTTCCTTTGTGCAAAATATTCAGCATGAACAAGGGAAAGATGGTGTTTACCCAATTGATCCAATTTGCATCTGATGACGTCTTTAAAGGGTGTGTTAAACGATACAATGGCGATTACAATAATAAAGGACTAACCTGCTGGAAACAGTTTCTATGTATGGCTTTTGGCCAACTTACACATAGAGAAAGCCTCTCTGATACAGCACTTTGTCTGCGACTCCATAAGGACAAACTCTATCATTTAGGTATTGGTCGAGCATTTGACAAATCAACCATTGCAAGAGCCAATGAAAACAGAGATTGGCGCATATTCCGTGATTTTGCGCTTAAACTAATCGATAATGCACGAGTTTTGTGCAAGGACGACAATCTGTTGGATCTAAAACTGAAAGGCAAAGTTTATGCTCTTGATGCCACTGTCATTGATCTGTGCCTGGATGTCTTTTGGTGGGCCAAGTTTCGCAAAGCAAAAGCAGCCATAAAGCTACACACACTGCTTGATTTGAAAACCGCAATACCAGAGTACATTTTCATCACAGATGGCTCAGTTCACGAGGTAAATACATTGGATTACATTTCCTTTCCTGCTGGCAGCTATTTGGTAATGGATAAGGCATATATCGATTTTGCACGACTGAGGCGGCTTGCAGTTGAAAGAACAAACTTTGTGGTGACAGCAAAAGATAATATGAAGTATCGGGTGATTAAACGAAAAATAACAAAGAAAGAGACAGGGGTAATTTGTGATCAAACCATTGTCCTTACTGGTGCTGTGACATCAAAAAAGTATCCAGAACGGTTGAGAAGAATACGGTATTTTGATGCTAAAACTGGGAACACCCTTATTTTTCTTACAAATAATTTCAAATTATCTGCTCTCACAATTGCCGCTTTATATAGGAATCGCTGGGGTATTGAGATATTTTTCAAATGGATCAAGCAGCATCTCAAAATTCAAACATTTTGGGGACACAGTGAAAACGCAGTAAGAACGCAGGTTTGGATCGCAATTGCAACTTATGTGCTTGTAGTTATTACAAAAAAGAAGCTCAAATTACCACAGAAATTGTATGAAATCCTGCAACTGATAAGCCTTTCAGCATTTGATAGAACACCATTAAAAAATCTCTTTTTAAACGAAAATATTCAAGATGTCAAAGAACAAGATTGTAATCAGTTGATATTGTTGTAACTATAACGCAACGCTAGTGATAATTATAAATGAATATATCTTGAACCCTATGTTTTCCTGCAGTATAATATTTTCTTGAAAATTCCTTATCATTCCAATAAAACTTAAACTTCAAGCTAGCAGACTCAATTTGAATGCCATTTCCTTGAATTGGAATAACATCAATATTATTCTCTGTTAAAAAAGTAGTGTCTGCCTGTTTAGGATAAAGTGTAATGACTTCCACGTCCTCATTATAAGTAGAATTTGAGGATATTAATATGGCTAAAAACTTAAAAAATATATCTTCCATTGTTTCTTAGTTTAGTTCAGCCCTCAATGCATTTTGCAATTCCTGAGATCTAATTACAACTTGTTCTCCCCTTCCTATTGAAATCTCTCCTGAGTTTAATAAGCCTCTACTGAATCTAAGTTGAATTCCTCGAGTTTTCAATTCAATAAGATTAAACTTTTTAAGAACAGTGGCATCGGCTTTAAATTCATTATCGATCTCTATCCCATTTTGATCTCTAAAATTCACAAATTCCATTGAATTATTATAGAAATG
>CAILDB010000026.1 GCA_903832855.1 uncultured bacterium
AGAGGCGTATCAACTACGCTTGCAGGGGCTTCTAGGGCCTCTGACGGCATATCGGGAGGGGTGGAATCAGCCAGAGGAATAGATTCAGCTGTATCTGGAGAAACAGAGTTTTCCACAGAAACTGGCGTTTCTGAGGGGGTTGTTGAGTCTGGGGTTTGATTATCGTCAGGCATGTGTATAGTTTATCATATTTCGAACTTATGCCATATTTTAAAAAAAGAGGCGAGAGACGCATTACATGTCCTCGCCTCATCAGTTTCCGCCATAACCTACTTCGGTTTGACGTTAGCCCCCTTACCATGAGAGAAGTTCCGCACCATGATTGCTACTCCAGCCCCTCTGCGAGCAGTATTCAACAGTGCCTCGTGTTCTTCTTCCAGGACTTCCCGATCTTTCTTCGGAAGTTTAGCCCGGATATTCTGAGCCTCTTCTTCTAGTTCCTTCATAATTACAATCCTCCTTCCTTTTTCAGAATCTCTATCATATACGGAGTATATTCTTTGTCAAGTCTCTGTTTATATTCATCATCTTGAGTAAGGAGCCACAAACAAAACAACGTTCTAGCACATGGTCTTTTAACTAAAACATCCTTTAACAAGATTACCGCCTCATCTTCTCTACCAAGAAGAATTAAAGCACTGGCCTTGTTTTCAGCTACCACTGTTGTTCCCGGACATTGTTTTTCAGCATTCTCTAATATTTGAAGTTTTTTATCTGGATTATCTTCTAGCCATGCCTCCGCTATCATCATCGCAGAAGCGATTCCTTCCCATAAAGGATGCTCTTGCACTTTTGGATGTTCAATTTCCACAGGAAAAACTGTAGACAAAGGATCAAATTGCTTTCCATCCACAGTCACAACCGCGTGTGGTTCTTCATACAAAAGAACTTCTTTAAGCCATTCATCGCGAAGCTTTTCGTCATAGGGTAAACTGTCGTGTACTTGTGTAAGCATATCGCCACCTAGATGATCAGAAAGTACTTCAGCACAGCCAACTGTTTCCTTTGGAAACTGAAGTTCAACAAGAGCCGCAGCTTGAGCAGTACGCCCAAGACAGGACCTACCATCAAGCAATAAATTATATTCAGACATTTGTCTCTGGTCCACATTTACGCCAGTTTCAAAATTCCAAGGAAAATTACGGAGAGCTTCTTTAGAGGTTGGATAAACTGGCAAATTCATAGACCGTACTATGTTTAAAGCCATAGTATGTGCAGTTTTTGCATTAATTTTTTCTGCCTCAAATTCTTTTCCTTCTGCATTTTTAGGTATGACGTTAGCACCATTACCATGAGAATAATTACGAATCATAACGCTAACTCCAGCTGTGTGACGAGCCACATCCATAAGTCTATCTCGTTCACCCTCGAGGACTTTTCGTTCTTCATCTGGCAACTTCGCCATTATTTTTGCAGCCTCTTCTGTGTTTGTAAGTGATGGTTGTTCTTGTGTCATTGTAATTAATTATTAATAATAAATCCTAATCCAATACCTATTCCTAGTAAGTTAACTTATTTTTTAAATGCTCTATTTAACTCTGTGACTCTACCTTCCATTCTACCTCGTAATGATGACCACCTTCAGCTTGATAAGATTTTTCATTACACTCAATTACACAATTTAAAATTGGCCTTGTATTATATAGTGCTTGAATCTTACTAGTCCGATGCCAGTCAGGAACGTCTTTGTTCCAACCAGGGGTTTCTAGCTTTCCAGAATCACTAATTCCAGCATAACCAATATCCTTAACAGACGCTTTATTATATTGTTCTAAGACACTTAATTGTTTAACAATATATTTCGCAATATCATCACACTCAAATGGATTAGCCATTCCATGTGGTTCTGTATTAAAAACTTTTGACTCAAAACTTGGTAAGGTTATCTCTCGTACCTCTTTTTTTTCAACTCCCGAATCATCCGTGTCCACTAATGCCTCTGGTGATACTTCTTCCTTTTTGCCAGATTTAAAAAATTCAAACATTTTATTTTTATATTAAATTATTAAATTCGATCTTTAATACTACACATAATACACCCAACCTATTATACCGTCAATCTGCTATAAATCATTTGGATGACTTATCTTTTTGCTTTTCTATATGCTTTTCGACCATAACCTGTGATAAACCCTTGAAAAGTTTAACATTTTCTAAGACAAATTTCTCACCTCCGTTGTCCATGAGAGCAAAAGCGACTTCTTTGTCTAAATCATCAAAGAACTTAGCTATTTTAGGAAAATTCTGTTTAACATTTTGCATTTTAGGAATCAAAGCAAGGGCTACCTCTTTGTTTAATCTAAAATCTATTTTCTCTGAAAAAGAAAGGAATGATTCTACTAATTGTGCTCCATTATGGTTTTCTTCATTCTGAATAATATTCATAATCAATTTATTGTAATCGGCAATCTTAAAATGACTTCTGTTATTTAATACAAAATTACCGTGTTCACTTTTAACGAGAGCGTCAATGATTTTACCTTCACTTGCCTTATCTTCATCAATCTCTACCCCATCATGCCTAAGCAGAGCAAAAGAGATTTTTTTAAAATCTAGGTCTTTAAATCTATCTAAATCGTAAAACCAATCCGAAGTATCCATGCTATAAAGTGCCCCCTCCATGATAAGATCCACGATTAACTGTGTATGATTTTCTACTCCTTTAAATTTTTCGATATTTGAGGCTATTTCATATCTTTGACCAGAATTTTTTCCCGAAAGACCCGAAAATTTTAAACTATTCTTTTTCACATATAGCTTCTGCCCAACATTAATTAGTAGTGAAGCTATCTTTTTATCATCAACGCCTATAAATTTTTCGAGGTTACGTGCCACATCAGCCCCGCAACCGGCTTTAATCAGTTCTTCAGCAAGATAATCATAACCGAATTCCTTAAACTTATCTAGATTATCAATTATAGATGCACCCAAAGGAGGAAACGAGTTTAAGGCACCATGCAAAACTTTCGATAAATCCATTTTAGGAAAATCTCTGCTTGAAATTAATTCATTCAGTGCTAGATTGCCAGATTCTAATAACATAGCTCCGGCATCAGCACGATCAATAATCGTAAATTTATTTATATTTTTAATTATAGCTTCCCCTACTCCGGCTTTTATCAAAGCCATAAATACTTCATTATCTATTGAGCTAAATTTCTCCAGATTGTCAATGACTTTTGTCGCTACTTTTTTACCTAGACTAACTAAGGCGATCGCTGTCTTTCCAGTCAAACCAGAAAAAACATTAAGATTGTTGATGACAGATTCTTTTCTATTGGTTGAATCTGCTGTCTCTATAATCTTTAATGCTACTTCTTCATCCAGCCCCTTAAACTTTTCAAGACAATCAGCAAGAACATCAACCCCATCTCCATCCCTCAGACTAGATAATTTTAAAGCCACCTCCTTGTCTAACACTAAATTTGCGAGTCTTCCAGATGTTTGAACTAGTTTTTTTAAATCCCACCATGCCATTTCACGATCCCATTTATTTAGAATGGCAAAAAAAACTTTTCGTTGATCAATATTAATAAATTTATCAATATTTTCTATGACATATTCATAATCTTTATGATTAATTAGAGAATAAGCGATATATTCATCCAAACTAGATTTCTTTGCTTTTTTGAGAACATCAGCGACATCACTATTGTTATAGCCGTCGAATAGAGTTAAATAAGGTTCTAATATTTCTTTTTCAAATAAGAATTTACGAAATGATTCAATTTCAAATATTGCACTAAATATAGTGCGTAGTTTATTTGAGTTTTTAGGAAAAAAACCGATTGCCTCTATTATAAATCCTCTGGGGTCATCAAAAGTAAATTTAGCTATGTGATCACTTAATACTTCAAATCCATCCTTTTTAAATAATTTAGTCGCTACGGTTTGATCAAAGGTAAGATCTGGGAATTTTTCAGAGTTCTTGAGGACCCAATCGCTGGTATTTCCGTCTGAAAGACTTTTCGCCACCTCATTACTAAGGTTTAAATTTTCTATACCCTCAAGTTTTTTAAGTAATTTATTTCTTTTCTTACCATCCCAAAGTTTAATTATTTCGCTTACGATGTAATTGCAATCAGCAAATGAACCTATGTGATCCAAGAGAGTGTTAATTCTCATATCTTCTACTAAAAAAGTTTTTGCTATCCAATTTGGTAAATTATCAAATTCAGTTAAAAAAGAATGTATGTCTCCCGTTAGACCATCTTCGTCTTTTAAAAATTCATATTTTTCTCGCAAGACATCATTACAATTAGGATGAAAAGCAATTAAGGAATTGACAAAGCTCATATCATCTGATATTTTTTCATTCGCTATCTTATCAAGAAATTCAACCGGAAGATTTGGATTTATTAATAAAGGAACAAACATCTCTCTACCTTCAGTCAAAAACCTCCTCATAATTCCTGTAGGGACATTTAGATTTTGGGCTATCTTCTTTTTAACATCTGGATTTGAAACTGTAGATAATAAATTTATTACAAAGGGATCCGAAGAAGTTAAAGCCTGTTTTTTCTTTTCTTCCAGTGGCAAGCTTAATATTTCTTGCTTTCTTTGTTCAATTCCAGAATCAATTTCATCGCCAATTTTATCAATATCATTAAAAAGGCGATCAGAATTTGTCTCTTGGATTATTTCTCCAGTTAACGATTCGATACTATCAAATTTTTGTCTTAGATTATCTTTCATATGATTTTAATCAAAGGCCTGATCAATTTGTTGTTCCATCTTTCTTATAAATAAACCCGGAAGTTTTGCTGTATCGGGAACAGCAAGGGCATTCTTCCCCCATGTGGTCGCGATAGAACCCGCCGCCCCCGCTAAACCGACGCCTATTATAACTAAATTATTCCTGTATTTTTTTATTACATCTTTTATAGAGCCATCGCCAGATTGACCATCAGTCATAAAATATACAAAATTATTTGATCGTTTAAATTTATCCATAAATGTCTCGGCGCTGGAACAGGCGGCTTCTAGGGTAGCAACATCAGGGGTTCCTTGATCCGCTTCCAATAATACAATTTTCTGTAAATCATCACCATACATCTCTTGTTCAAAACTTTTAAGAAAGACATACTCCACGTCATTCCCATCCTTATCCTCCTCTCGTCCAAAAGTCAATATTTCTAAGGGTATATCGAGTGTCGTGGCAACCTCAATCAAGGCCACTGCCAATCTTTTTTCTTGTTCTATTACCTCACCGGAACAAGAACCTGAATTATCAATAACCAGAGACCAATTGATCTGTGGTTTTTGGGGTGGCTTCTTCCGCTCAAGTGATGCCAAATCTACTATAACTCTACCTTCTTTCTCGCCAAGAATGTTTCTGGTAAAGCCTTTTTCTAAACGAGCCCCACGGCGCTGATGTTTTTCATATAGAAATTCTTTATCTAATTTAAATTTCTCTGCGAAAAAATCAACTAGATCACTTATAAAATCCCTCATTGATTCTCTATATTCTGTGTATGTTTTGAGAGCTTCGCCTTCCAGACCTGATAATTCACGGTAAACTGACTCTAGCTTATTTTGCTGTTGACGTTTGATTTCATCGAGAGCTTTAAGTTGTTTTGAGATAATTTCTTTTGTTTCTTCTGCGTCCTGCTGTTGTAATATCTCATCAGCCTTAATATCAGGTTTCTTTTCAACAGTTTCTCCTTTTTTGTCTTTAGTTGAAAATTTACTGCCAACTAGGTCCTCAGTTTGTTTAAGTTGGTCTAATAAACCCGGATTACCTTTGTTAAACAGATCTCGAAGTGTTTGCTCTCGACTTTGACCACCCGGAGTGAATTCCTTTTCACTATCTAAGGAATTCTCATCCACTTTTTCTCCTTTATTTAGGTCTTCGAGTTGTTTTTCTAATTTTTGTAATTCTTTAATTTTTTCCTTACTATCATTATCTCCTTTTTTCTCTAGTTCTTTGATCTTTTGCTCAATTAACTTTTTGATTTCAGATTTACTAGGTACACCTTGCTCAGTATCAGGTTGTCCCTCTTCACCTCCTTCTACGCCTGCACCTTGTTGTCCAGAATTTTTTTTGTCATTTGTATGCTCACTGTCAGTCTCTCCGCTCTCAGATCCTTCTGAATCTTGTACATTAGAATCTGACGCAGGTTTATCTATTTTATCTAACTGTCTTTTTATTTGTTTTAATTGTTCTTCAGAAGGTTCCCCTGTAGTTTGTTGATCCTCAGATCCACTCGTCTGTTCTGGTTCACTGTTTTTTTGGTCTTCTCCTGATTTTCCTTCATTCTCTTGTTTATTTGAATCTGCCCCCCTCTTTCCAGAATCTTCCTTGCCATCTTTACTAGGATTTTTTTGTCCTTCATCTTCTTTGCCTTCTTTGTCTGACTCTTTAGGATCTTGAGTGGAATTGTCTTTTCTATCTTGAGGTTTTTGCTCTTGCTCAGATTTTTCGTCATTAGGTTTTGGTTGTTCAACTAATTTAGAAAGAATAGGCCATAAGTGATCTTTGACTAATTGAACTTTTTTGCCAGAATTTGAAGTTTTAACAATTTGATCCAATAATGAGGTAGTTTGTTTAGTAAAAACATCTCTTACTGACTGAGAACAGTTATCGTATGCCTGTCTAAATTGCTCGTCAGGAATTATTCCTGTGTGATTGAGTGAATATAATAGGGAGAGGTCCACGGCCTGTTTATATGGTGGATTTTGTCCAATATTTCTAGCGACTTCAGCTGTATTTATTTCGTTTTCGTACAAAGCCCGAAAATTTTCTTCGGGTTTATCACTATAGGAATTCTGCATTTCTAGATAATTTACAGATGCCTCTTGAACAGACTCAGTAAGAGAAGTAAGTAATTCTGGTGGAATGTTTCTCTCGGCGCACCATCCTCGCAATTTGTTTATTTCTTCAGAAATAGGATAATTTAA
The DNA here is from genome assembly GCA_903832855.1 of uncultured bacterium. Lineage (GTDB taxonomy): Bacteria > Patescibacteriota > Minisyncoccia > Phycocordibacterales > GWA1-40-21 > CAILDB01. The sequence goes on from CAILDB010000026.1 coordinate 6,901, forward strand.
ATTTCCAACCTCATGTCTAAGACGAGCATTAACTAAATTATTTTCTTTGTTTAAATAATCTCTTGGATAGACGATAACATTTGGAACATCGGATGGGTTATCACTACTTTTTGTAACACCCCAATCATTTCCAGCAATAGAACTAATCTTGACCTTTCCAGCCAATCCTTTCTGCCCCAATCGTTTGACGAGACCGTGAGCTAAAATAGGCAAAATTTCATTTAATTTCTTTTCAACTTGCTCTAATGATTCAGTCGAAGTACCATTTTCGATTTGTTTTGCTTGTTGTTCCATTTTTATTATTCTGTCTAAAGAAATTCATATTTGTTACTGCCTTATTTTTTTCCTTTCTTTTTATTACCATCTTGAATACTTTCAGCTAAGATGAGCATTAAAGCGTCACGATCAGTCTTTCCTCGACGATATGTATCAGTGTGAGGTAAATATGTCCTTGCGATAGAGTATTGTGCAGCATTCCAGCCGTCCGTCCAACCCGGCATTTTAGAAAGGTCGGCATCCCATAAATGATTTTCGGAATAGAATTTTGCCGCTTCAGTAGTACCCCTAAGAGAAATATCTCTTTCCATTCTTGTCTCAGCTGTTCTCATTTTGAATGCTTCAGCGACTTCACGGGTCCTATTAGCCACAGCTACAATATTTTTTAGATCCTTAATTATTGTAGAAAGCTTTTCATCAAGAGAAATTTCTCCACTAATACCATTTATTAAATAGTCCCAAGCGATAACAAACTGTTCATTAGAAATTTTATCTAATGCACTTATGTGTTCCTTTAATATCAATGCTTCATCATAAGCAATTTTCTCTACACCTGTTTCCGTATTAGTCTTTCTAAACGGTGGATACCCCATAGTCATAATGTTAGATCTATCGTCAATAGTTTCAGGTAGGTCCTCCACACCGTTATATTCAGCCGGGTTCATTAATCCAACAAAAATAACTCCGGGAGCTGTTTTTATAACTTGATCATTTAGGAATAATGCTCTGTCCCCATCAAAAAGTGAGTTAAAGAATTTAGCTACATTCGGTCTAAGAAGGTTTAATTCATCAAGTTCCAGAACAGCATTTTCTGTTGTCATTGCAGTGAGAATACGAGTAGGAATTCTTACAACTTGGCCATCAGATAATTCGACATCATAAGTCAAATCTCTCTCTTCTTTATCCGGAGAACAAGCATATCTAAAAAGTGGACGATTGGTCTTACCACAAAAAAATTCAGTTAATTTATTTTTACCTACACCTCTAGGACCAACAATGACTGTCATTCCTTTAGCACAAAGTTTTTCCCATTCTGGAGCTTGACCCTTTTTTACAAGCTCATCAATATAAGCATTGTTACCCAAACCTAACTGACGATTTGTTAGTGTGGCGAACTCTGCAACTTTTGTTTCAAAAAACGGAGTTAATTTAAAATGTGGATCATCTACAGGAATAAAATCATTCATACCTGTATCAAGTGATCTTAAAAAATTTCTTGTCTTTATTATTTCAACCACGCGTCCAATAAAATCATCGAAATTTTCTATCCCGCTATTAATTTCTTTTATCTGAAGACGCTCTTTTAGTCTTTTAGAGTTTGTAAAATCTTCAATTGCTGTTGCTATGGCTTTTGCTTCTTTATCATATTCTGGACTATCTGGGTTTAACTCATTATACTTTTCTGTCAGGTCAGCAAGTTGTCCTAAAATATCGCTAAAAACTTTCACTTCTTCTTTGCCCTCTAAAACAGTGTCAATTGATTCTAATCTCTGATCTTTATTTTTCTCAGAAAAATCAAGCAACTCTCCTGGTTTTGCTGTATGCGTCAAACCATTTGCATCTTTTATGAAACGCACTTCTGAAAACTTTTGCCCACCAGAAACAAAAACTTTACCGGGGACAATTTGCCACTGAGAATCAGTATCAGATGGCTCACAAACAGGGATCTGAACGCCTCCATAAACAATATACTTTCCTTTCTTCGCACCTTTTGTCTCAGTTTCTTCAATAGTTTGTACATTATCAACGACATCCTCACCATCTTTAATTTCTGATTCCAAAGTCCTCAATTCTTCGAGTGACTGCTCAAGCGAGACTACCACTTCATCTCTTGTCTTTTCATCTTTGTTCTTCCATGATTCTGGTAGCAATCTGGCTTTTTCCATAGCTTGTTGCACCTTCCTTATTTTTTTCTCAACTTCCCCACGAGTAACTGTAGCCTCAGATGTCTGTGCCTTTTTTTTGCTCTCCATTACCACCAATAAATGTTTCTTTACTCATGTTTTTCTATTTCATTTTTAATAGAGATAATAAGTTGATGAACAGCAACTGGAGCCTGAGAAGAAAAATAAATCGATATTTTTTTATCCAAAGAAACAATCCTAATGTGTCCAGGACAACCAGGCACTCCAAATAAATACTTTCCGGCTGTATTAACAAGTATTTTTTCACCTTTTTTATCAAAACCTTCATCATTACAATCGACACTTTCATTATATTGCGATAATTTTCTAGCAATTTCCTGAACATATACTCCCGCAGTCAAACCGATATCCTTTCCGATATCAATAGAAATCATTGTCTCTAAACGATTATTTTTAACTGATAAATTCGTTTGATTATCCATGTAAAAAGTATATATGAAAAATATAAAAAATACAATACACCTTTTATATACCAAAAGAGTAACAAAATTTCACCCCTGCCCGAGACCTTGAGGGCAGAGCACCGAAAAAATGTCCTGTCCTTTGGAAAAGAAAAAATCTGTCGCGCGCAAATCAGAAAATGCCAGGAACATTTTTTTCGGTGTCCGCCGAGGGTAATCCCGAGGCGGGGCTTCTTTGATTCTTTTTACTGGCAAAAATTA
>CAILDB010000027.1 GCA_903832855.1 uncultured bacterium
AATGACTATCCAGAACAGAATTTTCAAAATGTCCTGAGTGTTCACTAGTCACCTCTTTCTTTTTGAAATGTTTAAGAACAAAACGAAACCTAAATTCCATCTACAATGTTAGCACAAAGAGATTAGAAAGTCAAGGTTTTGTAAAAGGAAAATAACCTTGATAACTAAAGGTTCTTTGACAAATAGGGAGTTAAATATTTGTAGTGGTTGCTGTGGAAGTAGCAACAGATGCGACAGGAACAGAACACTCTTCCCCACTTGATACAGTACTCGTCGAACAAGAAATAATCGTGCAATCTTTTTCTCCACTGCTACACACGAGCGGATTGCAACCTTCTACTGCTGGGTCACAAAGTTCAATATTAAAAGCTTTCTTTTCTATTTTTTTATAATAATCAATCTGAGCGGGACAGTCAGTGCCTTCACAAGGTGCATAGAAACAACTTTCCGTTTGCGGGTCACATTTTATTTGAGCAAACACCACATAATCTTTTTTGATTACATATTTGTAAAAAGTCACACCAATAGAAATGACAATCAGAATGCCAAATATCCAAAACAAAATTTTTGATTTTTTATCCATGGGAGAATTATACCACGAAACAATCTTTAAAATAAAGAAGGAGTTTAAAAACTAAAATCCGAATTATTTAATAATTTTAAAAGGGTCAGAAAAGTGCTCAAGCCAGTTTTTATATCCTGAGAAACCACTAGGCCAGGAACCACCCCATCCTTCCTGTGGTCGAATATTTGTATGAGATGTATTGATTGTATAACGTGTAAATTTAGTATTTTCAACAATATAATTAATGAAATCTTTATTATTGCTCTGAATATTAAGACCTAATAAAAATTTCCTCTTATTCAATATGTTAATCAGTTCCTCTTTAGAATTAAATGGGGAGATCCATAAAACAGGTAAAAAATAAGCATTTTTAATAAATTCACTATCTTGTCTTGGATTTATAACCAATAAAGGTAGATTGTTAATTTTTATTAATTCATCCTCATCTGATTTATCTATATCAGACAGAAGTATATTGATCATTGCTTCTCTTGCCGATATATATTTATTACTGATGAATTTATTCAGATTGTTTGATTGACACAGCTTAACAAATTCTCTTTTAAGGACATCTGTATATTCATCGTAAAGATTTCTTTCTACAAAAATTCCTTGGATCCTTTGGCAGGTTTGACCAGAATGAGTAAAAGATTCTCTGAGAGTTAAGATGACATCATCTTTAATTGATGATTGTTTTGTGTTAAATATTTTTGAATCAGCCGTCTCTATTTCAGGATAAAATTCAATATAATTTTCTCCACATATTTTAGAGATATTTTGGGCACCTTTATAAGAACCGAAGAAATAAACTGCACATACTATCTTTATTAATTCCGTAGTTTCATTATGGTTTTGAGGTGAGACAATTTTTAAATTTAATTTGTATTTTTCTGCAATTCCAGAATCTTGCCAAATCATTTTAATAAAACTTTCAGATTCTCGGCTGGGCTTTACAATAACCTCATTTCCAATAATTAACGCATTTAATAAGGGTATTATTGATAAAATAAATGGCTCATTATAGGATAATATAAATAAAATCTTTCCTTTTGGTTTTATTCTATTAACTAGGTTATTAGAATAATGATTTTTAATGTATCCCTTGAGATAGGATAGTACTGTTTTATAATCATCCATTACCCAGTAGTCAGTGTCTAGTGTTATTTTTTTATTTAATTCAAATAATTCAGTCTTTCTTTTTTGAATAAAACTGCATAAATCATTAAGTAAATCAGTTAGTTTTTTTTTATTTTTTATCAACATATTCAACGATTTTTTCCTTTGTAGAAGTAACATCTCCAAAATAAGAATATGGCACTTCTTCAATAAGAAAAGTTACTCCAGTCTTCTCTCTCAAATGATTTTGTAAGGCACGTAAAATAGATTTATTATTAGTACTTGATTTTAATGACAAGAGAATTTTCGGTTTTTCTTTGAATAAATCTTCAGAAATTTGAATTTTAATTCGGTTATACATTTTATCTCCCGTAAACAAAACTATCTCATCTCTTAATTCAAAAGGCTCTAATTTTAGCCCTTTATAAAAGATTGTGGAGTCACAACGTGCTTTAATTCTTTCTAAAATAACAGAACCATAACAATTAGGGCATTTAGAAAAAAATGTTTTTATAGAGGTTATATCACCAGTCCTGTATCTAATAATGGGAGAAGCTTCTTTATGTAATGAGGTGAGGACTAATTCTCCCTCCTGCCCCTCTTTTAGGATTTTTCCGTTAGTTGGGTTAATAATTTCGGGGTATACATATTCATCTAGAACAGCCATACCACCGCAAGTTTTACACTCATATATAATTCCTGTATTTACTTCACATAATCCATAGTGATCAAAGACTTTTATACAAAATAACTCTGAAATTTTCTTTTTCATTTTATCTGAATATACTTCACCCGCTACAATACCTCTTTTTAATTTTAAACTCTTAATCGGTATATTATTTTGAATAAGATGATCATATAGATGTAAATAATAACTTGGTGTAGCTACCATAGTATCAATACCAAATTCCTGTAATAGTTGAACTTGTTTCGCAGTGGGTTGGATACCGGAAGGTAAAACAAATGCACCTAAAGATTGAATAGCATAGGTATTCAACATAGCACCACTGAAAAGCCCGTAACTCATCATAAATTGAACACGGCTTTTATTATTAATGCCAAAATTGGCCCAAGCTATTGAAATAGCCTTAGGACCTTCCTCTAGATCCTTTTTGGTATAAAAGGATAAGGTTGGCCTACCTGTAGTTCCAGAAGATGTATGCATTTCTATAACCTTAGAAAAATCCGTAGCCAAATTACCGTATGGGTAAGATTTTCTTAGGTCATTCTTGGTTGTGAGAGGAATCTGTTGTATGCCAGATAACTTTGATATTTTAGGCAGAATCTTAAATTTAGTCCTATATAATTTTGAAAGAAAAGCAATTCTAAGAGTAGAATTTATTGCTTTCACTGTTTGTCTGTCTTTTGCCTCTTTTGCCTTTTCTTTCATTAAGAGATAACTCTGAACCATCTTTTCTTGCCGACTTTTAATTCTAAACCTTTTCCCGGAATAGTTACCATTGATTTAGACTCCGTAACGATACTACCATCAATTTTTATTGCGTTTTGAACAAGTAATCTTCTGATATCACTACCTGTATTGTCAGGTAAGCATTTCTTAAGTAAATCGTATAAAGAAATAGGTTGATTTTCTATCTTTATTTCAGGTATATCATTGGCGGATTCCTTTTTTTGTACTAATTTTACAAAACTATCTTGTGCTTCTTGAGCTTTAGCCTCTCCGTGAAAAATTTTTGTAACTTCTAAGGCAGCCCTCATTTTAGCATCACGAGGATTATTTGATCTCATAATTGATTCAACTTCTTCTAGTGGAATTCGTGTGTTATTAATTAGAAAGACTTTAATCATCTCGTCCGGTTGAGACATAATGGCACCGTACATGTTGAATGGGTCAAGGTCAAGAAAAACACCAGTACCACGGCTTTTAGACATTAATTCATGAGTAATAGGATTTTCCATAAGATTTACAGATACAACAAACTTATCTTTATGCTTAAGTTTTCTTAATAGGGTTCTACCGACTAAAGCATTAAAAGTTTGATCAGTACCACATAATTCTGCGTCTACATCTAGGGCAACGCTATCATAGCCTTGTAATAAAGGATAAATAAATTCATGCAGATAAATAGGTTGTTTCTCTTTAAGACGCTTAGCGAACATATCGCGTTCAATCATTTGTTGGACGGTAAGATTTGAAGCCAGGTGTACTGTATCTTCCATCGTCAGTTTTGAGAGCCACTCGTTATTATTAACAATCCTTGGTGGATTTTCCTTATCATCAAAATCCATGAGTGGTCTTATTTGTTCCATCCACCCTTGAACATTTTTTTGTACCTCTTCTAAAGATAGTTGTTTTCTCGTACCTAACTTACCTGTAGGATCTCCAATTCTAGCCGTAAAACCACCAAAAAGGACAATCACTTCATGACCAAGCTTACGAAATTCTTCCAAAAGCATATAATTTTTGGCATGGCTGAGATGTAACGTAGTTGAAGTCGGATCCGCACCTATATATATTTTCATAGGTTCCATACTTAAAAGTCTTTGATGAAAAGTTTCTTTGTCCGGCAAGACGTCTACAATAACACCACGATTCATAATCCTTTCTACGATTTCTGCTCTGGTAGGATCTTTTTCGTCTTTTTTGGGAGTATCAACATTATTTTCTTCTTTTATGATATTTTTCATATTTTCCATACTTTTTATATTTGAACTTACAATAAAACCACTAGTTTAAATCATAACAAATTTTGATAATTAAGTAAACATCTCAGAAACTATGTAGAATTTCATTCTATTTGGTTAAGTTTATCTATAATGTTTATCTTTTACTTCCTCCAATGATTGCTTAATAGCTATTTTAATTTCATCTATGACACTTTCATGGACTGGAGAAAGAAAAACAGTTTCGGTGGGTAGTGGAGGCAGTAAAATGTGTCTTTTGGCCATTTCTTCAATAAAAAAATTATAAACAGTATCGTCACAGCCTTCTAATTTAATTCCTTTTATAAAACTTTTACATCCAAAGGCAACTGTTAACATCGAGGCGATTCCTTGTACACAAGCAGGTATTTGTAATCTATTAATTTGTTCTCTAATATAATCTCTCAGATCATCTCCTAATTTTTGAGTTTTTGTGTAAAAATTACCATTTTTTAATTTTTTTATAACTGTTTTTGAGACATTTAATGATAAGGGATTGGCATTAAAAGTGCCTGCAAAGAAGACATTTCCAGTAGGTATAAAACTCTCCATTATTTCTTTTCTCCCACATACTACCGAGAGTGGAAGACCGCCCGCAATAGCTTTAGAAAACAAAGATAAATCAGGTGTAACATTATAAAGACCTTGAGCACCGTGAATGTTAACTCTGAAACCCATTACAATTTCATCAAAAATTAAAACAGTACCGGTATTATCACAAATTTTTCTTATCTCCTTAAGGTAATTTTCTCGCGGTGGTGTACAACCAGAATTCGCTAATATTGGTTCTAATAAAAAGCAGGCATACTCCTTGTTTTTTAGTTTTTCCTTAACAGCAACAATATCATTAAATGGAATTAAATCTAAATTTTGATTATCTGGTATGCTGGCACTGGGTATCATTCCCTCGTGAACACCATGATAACCACCAATTATAGATAATACTTTTTGTCTATCAGTGTAAGATTTTGATGCTCTTATTGAATAGGCAACTACGTCCGAGCCTGTAGTTGCGAATCTAACTTTTTCTGCACTTGGAATAATATCATGAATTATATTCGACAGCTCTTTTTCAAAGTATGTTTGATATGAAAAAAACCATCCATTTTTTATATTATTGTTAATGGTTTGTATAATATCTGGATCCGCATGCCCAAACAAGAGGGCACCGTATCCCATCCACATATCAATATACTTATCACCATTTTTATTAAAAATATAAGGGCCTTCTCCCTTGATAATATCACTAGGATAATATGCGGGTATTGGAATTGGTGAATTTACCCTACCAGCTAAATGATTTTTCATATTATTTTTGGTTAAATCTTTTTGTAAAATTTTTTATTGTTTTTTCTACGACCAATAACTTTCCTTTCAATGTTCCAGATAACATTCGATAGTTAATGCTAAGAGCGTCAAGATTTTTAATTAGTTGGTTTAGAAAGGTTTTACTATCAAGACTAATTATATCACCTATACTTTTTTTAGGAATATTATTTATAAAGATTAAATCATAGTTTTTCAAATCATCAGAGAAAAATTTATATGATTCTTTATTAAATTTATTATGGGTTGCGATTGATAACAAGTTATCAATGAATCCTATTGAATTATAAAACAGGAATTCTTTACTGGAAAATATTTTATTATCAGTATTTGCTATTTTGTATTTTTTATCAGCGATTTTATAAAAATCTATTTTATTTTTTGATAGTTTTTCTTTTGATATTTTGAGTAAATTATCATCTACATATGCTGTTTTAAATTTTTTGGCTATATTTTTTACTAATTTTGATTGTTCTTCTGACGGAATACCTACAAATGCTATCTTAATAAGAAGATCTTTATAAACAATTTTACTTAGGAAGTTTTTATTTACATTTTTTCCGCCCCTAATCATCGTAGCGGTAGTTATATAACCTTGTTTCGGATCATTTCTATCCAGTCTTCTGTCTATTGCCCCTAATGATTTACTCATATGCTCACCATAATATTCTGAAGAAAAGAAATGTGTAATTTTCTTACCATTAAGAACTTTTTTTACATATTTTTCTTGAAGTTTTTTTACTTCATCAGTGTCTTCGTGCCTATTAGGTGCGTCCCATCCTTCGATGACATGAACTTGAGGAAAAAAATGACGAACCCAATTAGCTCTGACATTTAGTGGTATATTTATTAAATTAGGGCAATCATATATTAAGACATAAACTTCATCTACTTCCTTAAGAGCAGTCTCTATCAAGCGTTTATGACCAACATGGAATGGAGCTAATTTTCCTAGAATTAAACCTCTTGTCTTGTTC
>CAILDB010000028.1 GCA_903832855.1 uncultured bacterium
TTCTAGTGGTGTTTCTAAAGAATGCGCAGAGAAAATGGCGGCGGGAGAGAATTTGAAGAAATTTAATTTAAGAGAGCCAATTACAAATAAAAGAGCAATGATGAGGATAGATGCTATGATGATGCCGGCGATGTTTAGTTTTGAAGACATACTAATGAGATTATTGTAACATCTAAAAAAGAAACTGCAATTCAAAAGGCCCGCGAATTCTCATTCGCGGGCCGTTTTGTTTTAGTTCTAAATCTATTTCTTCGCCTTTCCAACTTTTCTTCTTGAAACAATCAAATGATTTGAGTATTTCTTTGGTGTTCTTGTCTTTTGTCCTTTTCCGACATGCTGACCCCAAAGTGTCTTTGCAAATCTCAAACCTCTTCCTTGTCTTCCTTCACCTCCACCGTAAGGGTGATCTACTGGGTTCATAGCAGAAGCTCGAACTTTTGGACGAATTCCCATCCATCTGGACCTTCCGGCCTTTCCGTAATTTACAAGCCAGTTTTCTTCATTTGAGACCTCTCCGACAGATGCCCATGCATTTTCGGAGACTTTTCTTATTTCTGTGGAAGGAAGTTTGACGTGAACAAATCCGCCTTCGTAGGCGACAATCTGTCCGTAGTTTCCGGCAGAACGACAAAGCTTTGCTCCACCATCTGGTCTGATTTCAACGTTGTAAACAAATCCTCCAACTGGAATCTTTTTAATCAAAACTCTGTTTCCAACTTTTACTTCTGCATCTTTTGAAACGATAAATGTATCCCCCACTTTCATACTCTTTGGTAGAAGTACATATCTCTTTTCTCCATCTGCATAATTTACAAGTCCGATAAATCCGGATCTGTTTGGATCATATTCTACAGAAACAATTTTTGCAGGAATATCTTTTTTGTTGTACATGAAATCAATCTCTCTGTATGATCTCTTGTTTCCTGAACCCTTGTGTCTTACGGTAATTCTTCCGTCTTTATTTCTTCCAACATCTCTTTTTCCACCATGAGTGAGAGATTTCTGAGGTTCAGACGCAGTAATAACTCCTCTGTAGGTCACAGTGGTCATAGCTCTTCTTGATGATGTAACTGGTCTATATGTTTTCATGTTTTTATATGAATTCTATCTTGTCACCTTTTTTTAGAAATACGACCGCTTTTTTGACGCCAGATTGAACGCCCTTTTTCCCTCTTGAAACGACATTTTTTGCGGGAAGATTTGTGATATTAATTTTAATGGGAACAACTTTGTATATTTGTTCTACTGCTTCTCTCACATCTCTCTTGCTAAATTCTTTGTTTATCTCAAAAGTATAAACATTTTGTGTTTCCGCTTTTATATTTGCCTTTTCTGTAACTCTTGGCTTTCTTATGACAGAAGTAAGATTTCTTTTGTTTACGTTTTTTGTCATAATTATTTGGCAATAGCCATCTTACTTTCAATAAAAGCGACCGCTTCCGTAGGATTTTCAATTACAAGATATTTGTAATTCAAAAGATCCACAGGATTGATGTTTCTGACCTCATCTACTTCTACATTTCCAACATTTGAAAAACTTTTCTCGAGTGCAGAATTCTTTTTGCCAATTGCAATGAGTGCACTGTTGTTTTTCTTTGAAAGAATATATTTGAAATTTTCTATTTTTGATAGTGATGTCAAGACCTTGACAGCTTCTACTGTTTTTGGCTTTTCAAACTCAAATTTATCGACAAAAAGAATCTCATTGTCTCTGTATTTTTGTGAAAGAATGGTGTAAAGAGCCTTTGCTTTCATCTTTCTGTTTATTTTCTTTGCATAATTTCTATTGCCATTTGGACCATGAGCAATACCTCCACCTACCCAAATTGGGGATCTTGTGGAACCGTGTCTAGCCCTACCTGTACCCTTTTGTTTCCATGGTTTCTTTCCGCCTCCACTTACCTCACCTCTGTCTTTTGTGTGAGCATAAATGGTTCTCGCGTCGGAAAGCATTGATGTAATAACTTGATGTACAAGGTCAGCATTTGGTGAAAGTCCAAAAACCTTTTCAGGTAATTGAATTTTTCCTACCTCTTTTCCGCTCTGATTGTATATTTTTGATTCCATATTATTATCCGAGCACTTCTACAAGAGTACCTCTCTTGCCAGGGATTGCTCCGTTTATCAAAAGTTGATTGTTGTCTTTGTCGACGCCCAAAATGACAAGGTTTTTAATTGTAATCTTATCTGCTCCCATTCTTCCGGCCATTCTCATAGCTTTTGGAACTTTGTTTCTAAGACCTCCACCGATGGAACCTGGTGCGTTTTCGGAGTGTTTCTGACCGTGGCTTCTAGGCTGTCCTTTGAAACCGTGTCTTTTGATAACGCTCTGATAACCTTTTCCTTTTGATGTAGCAGAAACAGAGACGAGGTCTCCGGCAATGAAGTCAGAAATTTCTATTTTGTCTCCTACTTTAAATTTGCTTGTGTCTTCCACTCTAAATTCTCTAAGAAATCTAAAGTTTCCGAGCTTTTTCATATGACCGAGAACTGGTTTTGAAATATTTTTTTCTTTTCTATCACCAAAACCAACCTGAACGGCATTATATCCGTCTGTCTCTTTTGTTTTGACTTGAACGACGACAAGCTCCCCCGTCGACAAGATTGTCGCTGGGTGAACAAGGCCTTTCTCATCAAAAACCTGCGTCATATTTTGTTTTGTCCCAAGTGTAAATTTCATTTTTCGGTAATACTCTGTTAAATCATCTTCACATCTATGCTCACACCTGAAGGCAAGCTAAGATTTGTCAGGGCCTCTATAACTTTTGCAGAGGGATTCACAATATCTATAACTCTCTTGTGCACTCTCATTTCAAATTGCTCTCGCGCGTTTTTGTAAACGAAAGAAGCACGATTGACAGTGTACTTTTTTATTTCAGTAGGCATAGGGACAGGACCAATAACTTCGACATCATGTCTCAAAGCGGTTTCTATAATTTGTTTTACAGACGCATCAAGTATTTTACTGTCATAAGCCCTGACTCTGATTCTAAGTTTGGAAATTCCCTCTTCTTTTTTGGAAGCTTTTGCTTTAGAAGCAGTTTTATTATTCTTTTTTGTTGTTTCTTTTGCGGGCATAATTTATTACTAAGCAATAATTTTTGTTACAGCTCCTGCACCTACTGTCTTTCCACCCTCTCTGATAGCAAATCTCTGCTTCTCTTCAAGAGCAACTGGGGCTACCAATTTTACTTTGAAAGTAACCGTATCTCCTGGCATAACCATTTCAACTTTTGCATCAAGAGTAACATCTCCAGTAACATCTGTTGTTCTCATATAGAATTGTGGTTTGTATCCAGTAAAGAATGGTGTGTGTCTGCCTCCCTCTTCTTTCTTCAAAATATAAACTTCAGCTTCAAAATCAGTGTGAGGAGTAATTGAACCTGGTTTACAAAGAACCTGTCCTCTGTGAACATCTTCTTTCTTTGTGCTTCTAAGAAGTAGTCCGGCGTTATCTCCTGCCATACCTTCGTTCAAAGATTTGTTAAACATTTCAATACCTGTGATAGCTGTTTTTGTTGTTGGTTTTATACCGACAATTTCGACTTCATCACCGAGCTTGATAGTTCCTCTTTCAATTCTTCCTGTAACCACTGTTCCTCTACCTTCAATTGAGAAAATGTCTTCAATAGGCATAAGAAATGGCTTATCGGTCTCACGAACTGGAATTGGAATGTATGTATCGAGAGCGTCAACGAGCTCAAGAACTTTCTTTGACCATTCATCTGTGTTGTCCTTTGCTTCAAGAGCTTTCAAGGCTGAACCTCTGATAACTGGAGCGTTCTTTCCATCATAACCTTGTCTTGTAAGAAGGTCTCTTACCTCTTCTTCAACGAGGTCAATGAGCTCTTTATCGTCCACCATATCGCATTTGTTTAGAAATACGACAATTTTTGGAACACCAACTTGTTTTGCAAGAAGAACGTGCTCACTGGTCTGAGGCATAACACCGTCTGTAGCGGCAACCACGAGAATAGCACCGTCCATTTGAGCGGCACCTGTAATCATGTTCTTGATAAAGTCTGCGTGCCCTGGACAGTCAACGTGTGCGTAGTGTCTGTTTGCTGTTGTATATTCTTGGTGAGAAATAGCAATTGTAATACCTCTTGCTTTTTCTTCCGGAGAATTATCAATATCGTCAACCTTTTTTATTTTCGCATCAAAACCTGCTCTTGAAAGCACGTTTAAAATAGCGGCTGTTAATGTTGTCTTTCCATGGTCAACGTGACCGATGGTTCCCACATTTACGTGTGGCTTATCTCTTTTAAATTCTTCTGCCATAAATATTTTTGTTAATTTTGCAAGCAAAGCGCACGAGAACCAGCGTTTTGTTCGTAAAACTAACTATTTAATTATTAAACCCATCATTCGCTAGGCGAACTGGGGTGCTTATAAAATTCGACTTTCCTAATTGCCAAATAATAATATAAAATATTATCTTTCGACTTCGCTCGGACAAAATGTAAAATCGGAATTTTCCACTTTGCTCCTCACTCGTCGAAATAAGCAATTAAAAATCGCAAATCCATGCGTGAGATTGATATTAGCAAATTAGAAAAGAATGTCAACTGGCTACACAATAACCATTTTTGTGGCAGTCTCTTTCATTAGGTTATTTTCAAAAAGTGCACGGAAGGTTTCAATGTCCTCATTTTTTGCAGATCTTGAATCAACAACGACAATTTTACGTTCTTTCTCTTTGGTTTTAAAAAGTTTGGTATTAAATTTGTTAAAAATCTTGTGATGTTGCAAAAAATTCCCTTGATAGTATTCAACCACTACTCCTGTCGGTTTGGAATTTTTATTATCAAGATATATCGCATATTCATCCGTTATTTGATAAAGAGCGGAATTGTTCGGAATAATTTTTGGTGCATAAAACAAAGAGCCCTCTTCCTTATCAAGAGTAAAAGTCCAGTTTTCTTTATTTGCAATAGCTGGAATATTTTTGACCGCGTTTTCTAATTTTAATTTATTCATTGTCGTTTCCATATAATAATTTTGTTTTATTTCTCTCCTTTACATAATCGGGTCTAAAAGCAGTTATTGTAAACAGACAATTTTTTCCTTTACTGAGTATGACTTTCATATATCTTGTTCTGCTGTTTATTCTATACTCTCTTGAATAATATGCAAATCGATTTTTCTTTTCATAATCCTCGTAAACAAAATCTGGCGATTCAGTGGTCTCCTTTACTCTATCTAAAATACCTTTTTCCCTCAATTCAGGCCGTAGTTTAGCTTTTAATTCATACTGTTTTTTCGTAAAAACAACCCTGAGTCCAGAGTAATCTTTCGTAATAAAACAGTAATTTTCTTTATTATCTTCTGCCACAAAAATTTTAATTATTATTAATAAGAAACCACTGCAGTATCGCTCGGATAATTGTAAATCATATTGCCTGTTGAAGTTGCATTTCCATTTACATCTTATATTCCGAAAAATTCAAAAAACCTCTGCCAAAAACCTTTCGACTCAACTACGGTTGCGGTATTTGCAGTTTTAGAATTCTTGATAGTCACGGGGGTCTCGCCTTGCACAAATACTGAATTTAACAATGTTGCTGTTTGAGAATTAGTGGCTCTCAAATCAAAGGTGGCACCGCTAGAAGTTATGTAAGGATAATTTACTGATCCTGAGTCTATATTACCCAAGAGGGTATATGGGAAACCTGCTGACGAAACCCACACTGAAGCATCGGGGTGTCCTGTTGTGCTCCAAGAAATTGTAGATGCACAAAGACTTTGACCAGCAGGAATAAGACAAGGGTTTGGTGAAGCGGTAATTGTATTTGTAGTTGCTTGACCTCTATCTGGCTCTACAGTAGGTGTGGTGTCTGGAGGTGGTGTACAGCTACGGCTCAGGACTGGTACTGCTCCGCCTACACAATTGGCTGGAGATGAGGAGGTGGTATCTCTCGTTTGTTGACCGTTTGCTGAACAGGTGGACCATGATGAATAGTCAAACGAGGCACATGGCAAAATATTAGTTTGGTTTCTTGCATTAGAATCTGAGCTGGAAGATACTGTCATTGGAGAGGAAATACAATTTTGATTTAATACTGGATTTCCGTCAGTACAACCGAATGGATTTTTCGTCACGATAGTTCTACTCTGAATATTATCTGTGCAGGTAGACCACGAGGAATAAGTAAAAGAGGAACAAGTAGAATAAGTGGAATAATCTGAATGACCAAGATAAGGAGATAGCGCGTTAAACCATTTATCCGCATTTTTTTTAGCTCCCTTTTGATTTGTATGAACCCCGTCAGAAGAATCGCTACTTAAATCCGACATATTATTATTAAAATCTGTATACAAATCAACCATCACTATTGGTGATCCATCCAAATAATTATCCGTGGCAAGAGATTCCAGCCGTGTATTATATTTTTCTATATCTTCTTTTGGAATATACACAGATGGCATTAATTTTGCCAAAAGAATTACTACCTTAGGATTGGATTTTCTTAATTCGGCAATGATTGCCATCGTTTCATCTGCTGTTTTAATAATCAAACTGTCTCGATTCACCTGCAAAGGTTTACTTTGCCCTGTTGTTATATATTTCCACCAAACTGATAATAATAACTATTATAGCTCCCTCGGCATATTAAGCAAATAGGGATTATAAACAGGATTTAATACGAAACACTTGCCGTATCGCTCGGATAATTGTAAATCATATCACCTGTTGAAGTTGCGTCTCCATTTACATCTGTCCAGACAAAAAATGTTTTGTCTCCAGGTGATGTGCGTAGGGTGTCCACTGTCCTATTTTGCTGTGTCAAAGAAGTGTTTGCATAAATACTAAATGTTACAGAAGAACCAGCGGAAATATTGTAGCCTCCTGCGATAACAAGAGATGTCGTCGCAGTAGTTGTGCCGACTGATATTGTGCCTCCGCTTGTCAAAGAAATATTTGAACCACCAACTTTCAGAGAAAGTGTGTCGGCAGAGCCGTTTCCGCTGACAGCCATAGACAAAGGAATTTCGTTGACTTTAATTGAACCCGCAGGATCTGCCGAAATTGTAATTTTTGCGATTTCCACTACTCCACCTGCGCCAACTTTTGTTGAAGTCGGATTTGAAATTGAAAGAGTTGGTTTTGAACCCACAACTGTCATTAAATTTGAAGGAACCGACAAACTATTTACTGTGTTGTCCGTAATTCCGGAAGAATATCTGTAACCAGTGAGAATTAATCCAGCAGTTTTGCCTGATGAAATTCCACCAAGACCAACTCTATTAAATGTAACTGCAACTGGAATATTGTAACCTGCATTTCCAATTGGAACTGTAATATTTAATCCCGTAAGATTGGCCGAAGTGCCGACAACAGGAACAGAGACACCACCAACGATGACAGATGTGATAGGAGCTTCCCCACCCGAAACAGACGAGCCCGTCGTTGTAAAATACAATTCTTTGATTATTGCAGGACCATATTGAGCAGTAAAATTATAATATGCAATCACTGAAGAAGTTTGTGCAGAAACGAGCTGTGTGTCTGCTGAACCGGAACTCAAATATGGATGTGTGGATGAATTGCCGGATGAACTTCCACCGAGGGGAGTCAGAGTAATTGTCGTAGTATTTGTATTGTTAGAAACAGGAGGAATGACCGCTGGTGGTATGACAGAAGGTGTAGTCGTACTAATTATTGGAGCTGGAATAGTTGCCACTGTACCCTCGAGAACTGCCAAAAGTGCATTCACTGTCGCGACTTTATTTTGTGGAATTACTCCAACTGAAATTAAAACATTTATTATTGTTTTGATATCAGAAATACTAAGATCTTTTTCAACAGCGTTTGTAAAAGATGGCACTGAAAGAATAAGTGATAATGTAATAAATGTAATTAAAATATATTTTTTCATATAAATAAGTATAGCACAAAACTAAAGCCCCCGAAAATCCGATTTTCGGGGGCTTTAGAATTAATTTTTCTTATTTTCTCGCTTCAATAATCTCTTTCGCGACGTTTGGTGGAACTACATCATAGTGATCCGGCTCCATTGTAAACGAAGCGCGTCCTTCTGTCATTGATCTCAAACTTGTAGCATAGCCAAACATCTCGGCAAGAGGAACTTTTGCTCTGACAACTTTGTTCATTCCTCTCTCAGTCATTTCTTCAATTTGTCCTCTCTTTGAACTCAAATACCCAGTGACATCTCCCATAAATTTCTCTGGCGTGATGACTTCCACTTTCATAATCGGCTCAAGAATTACCGGTTTTGCTCTCTTTGCAGCATCTTGGAAAGCCATAGAAGCGGCAATCTTGTAAGCAAGTTCGGAAGAGTCAACATCATGGTAAGAACCGTAGATAAGTTCACAAGAAATGTTTACCATTTTGTATCCGGCAACCACACCTCTTTCCATACTTTCAATAATACCTTTTTCAACAGCCGGAATAAATTCTTGCGGGATAGCACCTCCTTTGATGGAATCAATAAATTCAAAATGCTCCGTCCTCTTTACATTCTTTTTTACTTTTTCACCTTCCACAATTGGTGGCAAAGGTTTAATAATAATTTTGACGTGACCGTACTGACCCTTACCTCCAGACTGCTTGATGTATTTGTGTTCTTCTTCGGCTTCACCCAAAATTGTTTCTTTGTAGGCAACTTGTGGCTTACCGACATTTGCTTCCACATTAAATTCCCTCTTCATTCTATCCACAATAATATCAAGGTGAAGTTCACCCATACCCATTATCACAGTCTCGCCTGTCTCTGCATCTGATTTAATTTTGAAAGTTGGATCTTCATCAGAAAGTTTCTTCAAGGCATAACCCATTTTTTCTTGATCGGCTTTTGTTTTTGGTTCAATCTTGAGGTTAATGACTGGCTCTGGAAATTTAATCTGGTCTAGTTGAATTGGCTGTTCCTCATCACACAAAGTATGACTCGTCTTTGCATTTTTCAAACCCACAGCTGCGGCAATTTCTCCGGCATAAACAATTTCCAAATCTTCTCTTTGATCAGCTTGCATTCTCACAACTCTACCGAGTCTTTCTCTTTCACCAGTCGTAGAATTGTAAATATAGACACCAGATTTTATCGTTCCTGCGTAAACTCTAAAGTATGTCAACTGCCCTACGAAAGGATCCGTTTGTAGCTTAAAAGCGAGAGCTGTAAAGGGTTCTTCGTCAGATGCGCTTCTCATAACTATCTCTCCATTTCTTGGGTCAACCCCCTTGACAGGTGGTATATCTAGAGGAGATGGCAAGTAGTCCACAACGGCGTCAAGCATTAGCTGTGTTCCTTTATTTTTCAAAGCTGAACCTGTAAGAACAGGCACAATTTTATTTGCGATGGTTGCCTTTCTCAAAACAACTTTCAATTCATCAATTGATGGCTCTTTACCTTCAAAAAATTCTGCCATCATTTTGTCATCTTGCTCCACGATTTTTTCTACGAGCATTGCTCTGTATTTTTTGGCTTCTTCTACTCTGTCGGCTGGGATTTCTTCAATTCTAATCTGGTCTCCCATTTCTCCATCAAAATAATATGCTTTCAAAGTCAAAAGATCTATGATTCCATTAAAATTTGACTCTTCACCAATAGGAAGTTGCATTCTCACGGCATTTTTTGTAAGTCTGTCCAAAATAGATTGGTAAGATCTCTCAAAACTTCCGCCAGTTCTGTCTAGTTTATTTATAAAACAAATTCTTGGAACATTTCCTTCATCGGCATATCTCCAGTTTGTCTCTGACTGTGGTTCAACTCCGGCAACTCCGTCAAAGACGACGACAGCACCGTCAAGTACTCTAAGTGATCTTTTTACCTCTGCAGTAAAGTCAATGTGCCCTGGTGTATCAATAATGTTAAACATTACTTTTTTACTCAAATCACCCTTAGGCATATAACTAGGATTCCAATAACAAGTAATGGCTGCGGAACAAATAGTAATACCTCTTTCTCTCTCTTGTTCCATCCAGTCGGTCGTGGTATCTCCATCGTGAACTTCACCAATCTTGTGAGTCTTTCCAGTGTAATACAAAACTCTTTCAGACGTAGTCGTCTTACCTGCATCAATGTGTGCAATAATTCCGAAATTTCTAAGTTTTTCTATTGGGTATTCACGAGCCATAAAATTTATAAAATATTAATAAATAAAAAAATAAACCAAAACTAGTTGGTAGAAGTAGGATACATTAAAAGGTGGCAAAATGCAAATTTTTGTGGAGTGGTTTTTACAGCCCTTCAGAAAAATCTTTAAAATTATTCCTAAATATTTCGGCAAAAACATTTGCCATTGGATCTCCTTTTTCCTTTAATCCAAGGATGCTCGCTTTTGTGCTATTTACTTTGGAAGTAAATTCTTCTGTATCCACTACTCCACCACTCATAAAAGATTGCAGTTCTCTTATTGCTTGTTTCACATCTGTTATTTCTGTAGATTCTGGAACTTTTTCTTTAAACCACATATTTTTTATGAATTTATTATATTTATACTATCAGAATTTTTATCTTTTGTATATTTTGAGATGAAATACGAGGCGTCGGAAAAATTTGCGACTCCAAGCCGTGAGGATTTTTGGCTTTTGCATATTTATGAGATGAAATGCGAGGCGCGGGCGAAATTTGTGACTAAAATGCACTCTTGTGCATTGCAGAAACAAATTTCGCCCGCAACGAAGTAGTTCGCTCAAAATATGCAAAAGACTACCAGGCAAAGTGAGCAAACGCTTTGTTTGCTTCCGCCATTTTGTGAGTATTTTCTCTCTTTTTGACTGCTTCACCTTCACCTTTTGAGGCGGCGATTATTTCATCAGCAAGCTTTTCTGCCATTCTGGCACCTTTTTTGCTTCTAGCTGCGTCAATAATCCATTTCATTGAAAGTGCTGCGCGTCTTTCTGGGCGAACTTCCATAGGAACCTGATAATTGGCACCTCCAACTCTTTTTGATTTGATTTCCATGTTTGGAGCTGTGTTTGAAAGAGCTGTTTCAAATACTTCCACAGGGTTTTTGACTTTTGCTTTTTCCATTATAATATCAAAAGCATCGTAAATGATTTTTTCGGCGAGGGCTTTTCTTCCAGAGTCCATAATATAATTAACAAGTTTTGCAACCTTTGCGTTGTCATATTTATAATCCGGAGTTATCGCTTTTTTTGTTTTGAGTTTTCTTCGCATGTTTATTTTTTAGCTGCCTTTGGCAATTTAGCACCGTATCTACTGCGTCCCTTCATTCTCTTTTCTACTCCACCGGCATCAAGCACACCTCTCACAATCTGATATCTCAAACCTACGTCTTTTACTCTTCCCCCTCTTACCATGACCACAGAGTGTTCTTGTAAGTTGTGTCCCATACCTGGAATGTAAGCAGTGATTTCCATACCATTTGTAAGACGAACCCTTGCAATCTTTCTGATAGCGGAGTTTGGTTTCTTTGGAGTCTTTGTAGTAACTTTAATACACACACCTCTTTTAAATGGCGCGTTTTGATATGTAGGTCTATTTGTAAGTGAATTAAAACCTTTAGTAAGAGCAATGGATTTTGATTTCCTCTTTGTGCTCTTTCTATTTCTCTTTATGAGTTGATTTATTGTAGGCATGAATGATTTAAAAACCAGCATACAGTCAAGTAGCCAGTTCTCAGAGTGTAGCACAAAAAAATAAAAAGGCAAATATATGCACTGGGTTAGTGTACAGTTGACAGTAGATTGACCTTTGAAAACAATAAATATGTTGAAAATTACTACCAATAATGCTTGGCTAGATGATATCAAAAGTAATCATCTAACAAACATGAAAAACACAGCTGAGAGAGAA
>CAILDB010000029.1 GCA_903832855.1 uncultured bacterium
CAGCCCCGCGAATAGGAATTCGCGGGGCTGGTTTTTTCTGTTTTTATATCCTAATTATCCCTATTCAAATCTTCTTCTGCACTACCCAATTTTTCTTCATTATCATAAGAAAATCTTTTGATAAGTTTTTCCAGAAACCACATCAGTGTAAAAACAAAAAGAGAAAGAACTGTGGCGATCGTTGCGAGAGAAAAAAGTCCAAATCCGCAAGCCATACCAACTCCTGCTGAAATCCAAAGTCCTGCTGCAGTCGTAACCCCAGTAATCTTTGATGATCTATGCCACACAAGTCCCGCACCAATAAAACCAATTCCAACGATTATCTGAGACACCATCCTCAGCGGATCCGCACTCGTACCACTAAAATAAAGTGTGGTCGTCATCATTGAAATCAAAACAAAAAGAGCCGAGCCCATTGAGACAAGAGCATAAGTTCTCATCCCCGCTGTCTTCCCTGCCAATGTTCTCTCTAAACCCAAAAGTCCACCAAGACAAACCGCTGAGAGCAAAACCAAAAAAATATCAAAATTAGTTGGAATCATAAATTTATATTATTAAATTACTATTCCTATATTATATCACAAGTCTTTAAAAATACCTCCAGCAGACAACTCAGCAACAAAATGCTTTTGAATTGACTTGGGAGCGCGACGGCGCGAGCACGAGGAATTTTTTATTTCGACAAGCGAGGAGTAAAGTGGAAAATTCTTATTTTACATTTTATCCGAGCGAAGTCGAACTATAAGAGGTATTCCTGCTTTTATCAAAAAAATATCCGTGCAATTCAAAAGCTTTTTGTGTAGGAGGTGTCTGCGTCTGTATTTTCTGCTAGAATAGTCATATGAACCCAGATTTATTACTTGAAAAGAATTTCCGTCTAAATGATTATCAAAAAATGGCTCTGCATAAGCTCGGAATTAAAACCGTGGAAGATTTACTGTACCATTTCCCCACCAGATACGGCGACACTTCCCAAATGCAAAACATCGGTCATTTGATTGTAGGAGACAATGCTACAATCTTTGGCAAAATA
The DNA here is from genome assembly GCA_903832855.1 of uncultured bacterium. GTDB lineage: Bacteria > Patescibacteriota > Minisyncoccia > Phycocordibacterales > GWA1-40-21 > CAILDB01. The sequence goes on from CAILDB010000029.1 coordinate 1,034, forward strand.
TCTTCATTAAAAACCAGTAAAGCTTTCATTAAAAAAATCCCAATGTCTGAAACATATGTAGAAGATGAAAGTGGAAGAATAAAAGCAATTTGGTTTCATCAGCCATACATTGCAAAAATGATTTCTGAAGGAACTTTTGTGAGGCTTGATGGAAAAGTTTCCGAAAGAAAAGGTGAACTTTATATGAGCAATCCGAAAATTGAATCAGTGGCAAAAATTCCTATTGGTGTTGGAGATTCTCTTTTTGGCGAAGGTGGAGAAAAACATTCTCTCTATCCAGTTTATCCGGAAAGCCGAGGTCTCACTTCAAACTGGATTTACCATGCAATTCAAAAAATATTCAGTTCAGGAATTTTGGATTTGATAAAAGATCCGATTCCAGAATACATTTTAAATACTTACAATCTACCGAGTTTAAAAACCGCAATGATTTGGATTCATGCTCCACAAAAAGAAACCGACGCAACTTCCGCCAGAAAAAGATTTGCTTTTGAAGAAGTTTTTTTCATACAGCTCGAAAGACACCGTGACAGAATAGAATGGCAGAAAAATCCTTCTTTTATGATAAAAACACCGAGAGAAGATGTGGAAAAATTTATAAAAAGATTTCCTTTTGAAGCCACTGAGGCACAAAGAAAGGCAATCTACGAAATTTTTGATGATTTCAAAAAGGGTTTTGCAATGGCACGACTTTTGGAGGGTGATGTGGGTTCCGGAAAAACAGCCGTAGCCGCGACTACGGCATTTGGAGTGGTCACAACACGGCCAGACGGAAAAAATTATGGAAATTTACAGGTCGCTTACATGGCCCCAACAGAAATTCTTGCGAAACAACATTTTGAATCATTTATAAAATATTTCACATACCTCGGGATAAGCGTCGGCCTTATCACAGGAAGCGGATGCAAAAAGTTTCCATCAAAAGTAAATCCGAAAGGCTCAACGGACATTTCGAGAACTCAACTCTTAAAATGGGTGGAAAATGGAGAAATTCCTATCTTAATTGGCACACACGCTCTCATACAAAAATCAGTAAAATTCAAAAATTTGGCATATTCAATCATAGATGAACAACACAGATTTGGAACGGCTCAAAGACAAAAATTAGTAAAAAAAGATGGGATGACTCCTCACCTTTTATCAATGACAGCGACGCCAATTCCGAGGACTTTAGCACTTACAATTTATGGCGATTTGGATTTAACTTTGCTTGATCAAATGCCTGCTGGCAGAAAAACCATTATCACAGAAGTTGTCTTTCCAAAAGAAAGAGAAAATACCTACGAAAAAATCCGTACAGAAATTAAATCCGGACGACAAGTTTACATTATTTGTCCAAGAATAAATGAACCTGATCCGGATAAAGAAATGACTGTAAATGCAAAGTCAGTTACAGAAGAAGCAAAACGCCTAAAAGAAAAGGTTTTTCCGGAATACGAAATAAGTATCTTGCATAGCAAAATGAAACCAAGTGAAAAAGATAAAATAATGGAGGATTTTTCTGCCGGAAAAACCCACATACTCGTCGCCACATCTGTCATTGAAGTTGGAGTAAATGTCCCCAACGCCACAAACATAATTATTGAAGGTGCAGAAAGATTTGGACTTGCACAGCTTCATCAACTTCGCGGAAGAGTTGTGCGAAGTAATCATCAGGCATATTGTTACATTTTTGCAGAAACAAAATCAGAAAAGACAGCAGAAAGAATGAAGGCACTCGTCACAGCAAAAAATGGTTTTGAACTTGCAGAACTTGATTTAAAATTTCGTGGCTCTGGTGCACTTTCCGGCACCAAACAATGGGGTATCACCGACATCGGAATGGAAGCAATTCGAAATATAAAAATGGTAGAGGCAGCTCGTGCCGAGGCAAGCAAAATGCTTGAAGATGATGAAACATTCTCAAAACACCCACTCATAAAAGAGGCTCTTTTGCGCAGGAAAAAAGAGCAAATTCATTTCGAGTAAAAGTTGCGAAAACAGATATTTTGAGTTAATATCTAAAGGCGCGCTTAGCTCAGTTGGTAGAGCATTCGCCTTATACGCGAAACGTCGTGGGTTCGAGCCCCTCAGCGCGCACATTTATATAGTTTTTCTTAAATACCTCAAGGACTGCGAAATATATTCAGTTATATCTCTATCATATATTCTTATATTACAAGTGCCTTTTCCAAATCCATTTTTATATGTCAAACCCGTCAATTTAGAATCTTTTATGTAAGGTTTCTTAAATTGGCTAATAGATAAATTAAGTTCCTTTGACCAAAATTTTATAGAACTCTGTATATCCATATCTTTATATAAATGTAAAAGTATATTTAATTCTGATTTTTTAATATTAAAGCAACTCGTTACCCATTTAACAAAAAATCTGGACATGACAGGATCAGTATTAGTAAAGGTCGTTACATATTTATTTGTTTTACCTCCTTCTCCCCAGTAAAGGAAAAACCCTACCAAAAATAATTCCCTTTTGTTCAATATTTTAATATCTCGAGAAGTTTTTTCATAGACACATTCTAGGCGATCATTTCTTTTCTTCATTTTTGTATTCCTGCACCTCTCAATCCTCATAGGACTAAAATCCCTGAGCTCTTTTATCCTTTCTTCAGAAAGTGGCATATTATAAAGCCAGCCGCTTAGGGTGCTTTTACTTATACCAAGTTTCTCTTTAATTTGGCTGTAGCTCATCCCTTTTTTTCGAAGCCTAATTGCTTTATTTTTATCTTTTGTTCTCGCCATATTATTAATATTAGTGAACCACTGAATATTGGTTGATATGATTATACTACGATCGTTCACAAAACACAAGCACAAAAAATCCCAACATCAAATGTTGGGATTTTTGTGCTTTATTATTTCTATTGTTCTATCACATCCCCCGTCAAAGTTATGGTTGTAGAAGTTGAACAAGTAGATATGTCTGTATTTCCATTTCCAGTATTTAGCTTTTTTACTGTCAACAACACTTCTTTTGTCCCCACCGTCGTGTATATTTTACTAATAGAATTCGTATTCAATATCGGTGACAAGTCCGTTCCAGTCCATTTCATAGAGCAACCGGAAGTACAATTAAAAGGCAAGGCATTGATCGTCCACTTCATCGTCTTGTTTACGGCAGAATTTCCCTCTTTCGTGAAAGAACAATTTCCAGCATTAGCTATTGGAATAAATTTCGCAACAACATTTTTATTATCATTCATATGAACAGTACATAGTGGATTTTCTCCTACAGAAACACAATTAGAATCAGCCCATCCGTCAAACAACCACGACGCAGATAAAGTAGATGATGCTGATAAATAAACATTTGCATTAAGTCCATAAGTCGCATCGCATTTTCCTGTCTGACCGCTTAATGTCGATGATGCACAATTTATTCCACCCACATTGCTTGTAATTCTCCCTGCACCGAGGATAGAAACACCCAAATGCCTCGTCTGCTGACATTGCGCGCAATCGGCGCCTCCGCAATCTATTCCCGTTTCGTCCGCATCTTGAATTGTGTTTGTACAATGAGGAGGTACAGCAAGTACATAGGCACCAGAACCTCCTCCTCCACCGCCACCACTTCCATTGCCACAAGCTAAAGAAGTAGTTGAAACTCCATTTGAAGTTACGGTGACAGTCGCACTTTTTGCTCCAGCATCAGTATAAATTTTTGATACAGAAGAGACTGTCCCCGAAACAGACCCATTCCAATAATATGTGTAAGTCCCATTTCCGCCTGATGCATTTGCTGTCCAAATAAATAAATCACCTACTTTTGCACTTGCTGGAGAGACAGTGCAAGAGGCAGTGAGGACTGGAGTATTGGCAGAACACGAAGCTACTGTGGCTCCAGCGCCCGTACCTGTACAAGTCCAATTCCAAGGACCACTACCTGAGACGGCAGATGCTGTACCGGCACTACAAAGGTTGGTTGTTGGAATTGACATAGTAGATGATGCGTTCGCAGTTCCACAAGTGCCTATCGGAGAAAAAACAGTAATATTCCAAGTTGGAGAATAACCACCTACAGTTAGGGTATGACCACCGCTAGGACAGCTATTTAACATTATATTACTATTTAAAGTCTCAGTACCACCATTCCAATTAAAACTAGCCGCGGTGACAGAAACATCTGTATTACTAAAACCTCTTGTTAAAGTAACGGTTCCAGGACTGATAGCAGTACAAGTGCTACCACTACAAGACATAACTGCTGGATTAGATGATGAAAGTGAATGATTTGTAGTACCATTCGTCAAAGTTATAGACCCATATCTATCGCTACCTGAATTATTATCTTGATAAAAATCCATACTACTACCGCAACTTGGTGTATCCCAAGACCCTCCTGTTCCATTAAAAGCACAACTTTGATTTGATGTAAAACTTACGCTTCCACCGACAGAAAGAGAGGTCGCGCCTACAAGGGTAGCTGAATAAGTCATACCAACATTTCCGGATACTAATGTACGACAATCATCACCACTGCCATGCGAGATAAGAGAATATGACAACGAACTTGTTTCACTTTTTGTCTTACCGTCAGCTGATACCGTCTCCGCAACAACTTTATTTATTCCAACGATAAAGACCCAGGTCAAAACAACAACTGATAACATTAACAGCAAAATAAATATACCGATAAAGATTTTTCTAGGGACAGAATTTTTAATAAATTTAGTAACTATAAACAAACCACCTAGAGCAATCAAAATTAAAATAATAGAATAGAGAATAATATTATCATTTACAACTTTTTCTACAGCCACATCACACTTTCCAGATTTCAACAATGAACAATTGTATTGCGTTTGATAACTATCAATAATTGCTCCTTTATTATCAAATAATTCCGCCTTTAGAGTTAGGAAACGATAATCTTTATCAGCTGTAAAATTCATAGAAGCTGCCGACATATTTGAACCAAAAGTTCCATCGTATTCTCCTTGGGCTACACTATTACCGTCTTTATCGGTTAAGGTCAGGACAAGCGTGCTACTACTAGCAACACCATAAGTGGTATGAAAACAAGAAAATAGATTGGCACTCTCGCCCTTAAGTAATGGAAAAGCGGTAATGGCTGGATAATTTATTCTTGCCTTTTCAATATCTGAAGTAGTTCTGATATTTACAATTGATGAAGCATCGCCTGAAGTTGCCTTAATTCTCAAATAGTAAACAGATTGCTCTGACTTAGGAATTAAGTAGGAAAGATTTTTTGAAGAATTAGCTGGAACGATGATTGTCTCAGTTTTACTATCTATTTTGTCCTTAGCATTTAAACTATCCCAAAAATAAAGACTGTAATTAACTTTTACAGTTATTTCTTTATTGGAAAAGTTTTGAACTGGTTGAGTAATTTCAATTTTTGCACCAGCTTCAATAAAAGGCCAGTTTCCAACATGGTTGTATTTGACGCCATTTACTTTTGTGCCCACTCTGTCTAAAACAAATCCCGTACTTTTTGTATTTGTTATTTTAAAATTTGAAAAACCAATAATAATTTCGTTCGTAAAAGGAAGTCCACCTAGATTAAATTTATTACCAACTGAAAAGAAATAGTCAGCCCGATAGTCACCCATTCCTAAATCATTTGGAATAGACCAAGAAAAATTTACGGGAAGTGAGGAGGAAGCATCAACAGAAATATTAGAAACAGCCAGTATTTCATCCACTGCATTGTGTCCATCGGTAATATAATTTTGATTTACTTTACTAATTCTGACAAAAACATTTCCATCTACCACTGGATAATCATTTTGATTTATTACATTACCGACAAAATTAATTGTACCGCCGGCAGTATAGCTGGATTTTTCTGGTCCGACACTCACCTGAACACTTTGGAATTTATACAAACCGGGAGCAAAACAATTTACTGGTTCTAGCTTATTAATATTTGTTGTTTGTGCAGAAACACCCAAAGCAAATAAAAAGACGACGAGAGAAAATAAAACGCCAAGAATTTTTTTCATAAGTTTTTAATAAAATTAATAATAATAAAAATGACTTCTTTTAATAGCTCAATTATAAAACAGAAAGGAATAAAACACAAAGGCCCCCGAAAATCGGATTTTCGGGGGCCTGACCTAAACGGCTCAACGACAACTCCCCCGTTGAGCCGTTTAATTTGGCTTATCTTATAGCTTATCCCGTAGTAAGAAATTTATCCTGTAGCAAGTTTTACTTTGCTACTGGGATTCCTATTTCTTCACTACTGGGATTAAACCTGATGCTCAATATCCTGTTTCTTTTTTGGAATAATTCCATTCGCCACCAAAATTTTCTCAAAATTATCTCTCTCAATCGTTTCCACTTCCATAAGGGTTTTTGCAATACTATCCAGTGCTTTTCTGTGCTCACTCAAAATAGTTTCCGCTTTTTTCATCGCCTCATCCATAATTCTTGCAACCTCTGAATCTATTTGTGAGCTAACTTTGTCAGAATATTCTCTATCCCCCACTCCGTGGCCAAACATTGTTTTACCGCCATCTCCCTCAAGAGCTATTGGGCCAAATTTATCTGACATTCCATATCTCGTAACCATCTCGCGAGCGAGTGCAGAAGAAACTTGCAAATCATTTGAAGGGCCGGTCGTAATATCTCCGAAAATATTTTTCTCTGCGACATATCCTCCGAGTGACACAGCAATATCATCCAAAAATTCTTTCTTTGATTGCAATTTTCTATCTTCAAGAGGAAGTTTCAAGGTGTAACCCGCAGCTCTTCCACGAGAAATAATTGAAATCTTGTGCACGGGATCGGCAAAAGGCAAAACGGAAGCGACGAGTGCATGACCAGCTTCGTGATACGCAGTAATTTCTTTTTCTTTTTTTGACAACAGGTGCGACTTTCTTTCTGGACCCATCATTACTTTTTCAATTGACCTGACCAAATCAAATTGTGAAATCTTTTTTCTATTTTCTCTCGCAGCGAGAATTGCACCTTCATTCATAAGAGAATACAAATCCGCCCCAGAAAATCCCGGCGTTCTTTCTGCAATAACTTTCAAATTCACATCTTCACCGAATGGTTTCTCTCTGGAATGCACTTGCAAAATTGCCTCTCTGTCATTTCTGTCCGGCAAATCAATCACAACTCTTCTATCAAATCTTCCCGGACGCACGAGTGCTGGGTCTAGAACATCAGGTCTATTTGTTGCTGCCATCACAATCACTTTTTCATTTGGTTCAAAGCCGTCCATCTCCACAAGAATTTGGTTCAATGTCTGTTCCCTTTCATCATTTCCTCCGCCCATTCCGGCACCTCGCACACGGCCAACTGCATCTATTTCATCAATAAAAATAATTGAAGGCGAAGCGGACTTTGCCATTTTGAAAAGATCGCGGACACGAGATGCACCAATTCCCACAAACATCTCCACAAACTCAGAACCAGAAATAGAAAAGAATGCGACATTAGCTTCCCCAGCGACTGCACGCGCCAACAAAGTTTTTCCCGTTCCGCTTGCCCCCATCAGTAAAATTCCTTTTGGAATTTTTGCCCCAATTTCCAAAAACTTTTTAGGATTTTTCAAAAAGTCCACGACTTCCGCAAGTTCTTCTTTGGCTTCTTTTGCTCCAGCAACATCCGCAAAAGTAATTCTTTGTTTTTTATCATTTGGCAAAATAATTCTGGCTTTTGATTGTCCGAAAGAAAACGCCTGCATCCCCGGCCCTTTTATTTGCCTCGTGAGATACCAAATAAATATTCCGATAAAAATAAGTGGCAAAAGATATGGTGCAAGATTCCCCACCCAATACCAAAAACCTTGGTCAGAAACAATATCTATTTTCACTGCATCAAGTTTGTCTTGAGAAACCTTGTAGTTTGAAAGTGTGTCGGTAAGTGCAGTGCCAATTTCTTTTTGCGAAATCTTCACGACAGGAGTTGTCGTACCAAGTGTGTTGTAAGTAATACTCAAATTATCTCCGGAAACTTTAATTTCCTTTACAAGGCCGAGATTGATATCAGTTGCAAGTTGCGAAACAGGAATATTTTCCGACTTTACGCCTCCGCCAAAAAACATTGAAAAAAGAAACGAAATAATAATTATCACCAAAATAGCGTTGGTAATCTGTGTCAGGAACTTCATATTATTCCCGCCCAGCATTCCGCCCCCCTTTTTGCCTCCTTTTAGAGGAGTTTTGTTAAATAAATTCATGAAGAACATTATAACACATTTCACTATTTTTTAAAACCTTTTTCTGGTATGATGGTTTTATGTCCGAAAGTTTGATACAAAACAAAAAGGCGTATTTTAATTATGAAATAATGGAAAAGTTCTCAGCAGGGATGGAGCTTTTTGGGTTTGAAGTAAAGGCAATCAAAGACAGACGCGGGTCACTAGAAGGTGCGTATGTGGTAATTCGTGGAGGTGAGGCGTTTCTTGTCGGTGCAAACATCCTACCAATTCAGCCGAAAAATGTTCCCGCGGATTACGATTCCCACAGGAACAGGAAGCTCTTGCTTACCAAAAAAGAGATTAAAAAGCTCGCAGATGCGGAAGGACAAAAAGGATTGACAATTGTGGCCACTTCGGTGTATAATAGTAACCGCAAGCTCAAGATAGAAATTGCCATTGCAAAAGGCAAAAGACAATTTGATAAAAGAAAAAGCATAATGAAACGCGAGCTTGATAGAGAAGACGAAAGAACATTGAAAAATGGGTAGGACGGGCGGGATTAGTAAATTTTGAGTGTCTGGTTGGGTCCGGACCGAAAAATTTACTAATCCCGCCCGTCCCCCAATATTGGGGATGATCGGCCTAGACAATAGACCGGTACTTCTTTGCGCAAAGTGGAGCAACTCTGTTTATCTCCTAAAACCAACAGGGATCATAAATGCAAAAAGCATTTCAAAGATCGTTTCTCCATTCTACGGAATGAAGGACTTTCAATTCGCTTACGCTAACGCCTAAGTGACGTCGCCTTCCGCATTATCTGATAGCGGAAAAGCGGTGTAATATAATCAGACGTGAAAATAGGTCTTCTCTGCCCTATCTTCGAGATTAAGAGATCGATAAGAAAGCATTTTGTTTATTTTGAACTTTCTTATTTAAATCCACCTTCGGGTGGTAATAAATATTCTAGACTTTGTAGACCCATCGAAGACCTTCTTTTGCACGGCGGTTCGATTCCGCCCATCTCCACCAAACAGAATCTGTCGGAAAAAACGCGTCCGCACTTCGTGCGGTAAAAGGAATTTCGGCGAGGTGGGAAAACGGTTTTCTGAAATCCAAAAAGAGGGTTCCCGAGGCGAGGCGGGGGTTCGAGCCGATGGATTTGAGAAAAGTTTTCATTTCCCAAAACTTTTCTCCCGAAGCGAGATTTAATGCTTGGTTGGCTTGCAAAATCCAATTTCTGGTGAGTTCGAGCCAATGATTTCCTTTTCGCTCAAAATCCGATAATTTTTCCTCCAGCGTTTTCTTTTCTGACATCAAAGCGTTCTTTTTTTCTTGAAATTCAGACAATTCAAAACCGCCATCCAGATAGCCGTCCATCAGGCGGTCAATTTTAGCTTTGATGACAGAAATGGAAACGCGAAGATTTTGAGCGAATAAGTCTCCCGAGTGGCGACCTTCATTTTCCCATTCGCCGAGCTTGGCGAGATATTTTTCCCGCCACTCGTGAGGTAAGGAAACTTTTTGACAAAGTCCTTGCACTTGTTTAGCAAATTCTTTTTCTCGCAAAAAATGAATTTCAGAACATTTAATCTCATTGCTCTTGTGGGTGCAACGATAATAGATAAATTGCAAACCGCTTTTTTTGATATGTCGTTCGGCAGTTATCGCATATCCACAAACTCCACAAGTAGCAAAATTCAAAAACTGAAATTTCTTTGGTTCTTTATTTTTGCGAGGTTTTCCATTTGCGACAAGTGCCTCCTGGACTTTGTCAAAAAGTTTCTTTGAAATCATTGGCTTGTGCGAACCAGAATGCACCTCTCCACGATAACGGAAATGTCCATAATAAAAAGGATTGGTGAGAATACATCCAATGGTAGAGAGGTGCATGATTTTGCCGTCTTTGCCAACCAAACCAAGAGAAAACATTTTGCGTTGAATTGCTGTGAGCGTATATTCGCCCGTAGCAAAAGCCTCCAAGACCTCTTTTACTTTACGAAACGTCCTTTTGTCGGGTTCAATCGTACGAAGTCGCGGTTCGTTGAAGTAACCGATTGGAGCTTTTGCCGATAATTCACCACGGCGTATCTTTTGCCGAATACCACGCAAAATGTTTTCTCTTAAATTGTCGGTGTAATATTTTGCTTGACCAAAGGCGACACTCAACATAAATTTTCCTTGTGGTGTCGCTTCGAACCAAAATGTCGGGAATTTTAGCGCAACAATCTTTAAAGTGTCCACAAAATAAATAACTTTGCCACCATCAATCGAGTTTCTTGCCAAGCGGTCTGGGTTCCACGCTAAAATTCCCGAGGCAGAACCTTTTTCAATTTCGCCAAGCATTTCGTTAAATACTAAGCGACCGGGTTCTTTTGCCGTTTTGCTTTCGTAATATTCGCGAACGATAAATAAGTCATTTTGCTTGGCGTATTCCCGAAGCTCCGTCAATTGTGCCTCAATACTCAAAACTTGGCGTTCTTCATCTTCACTTGATTTACGACAATATATAAAATATTTGATCATAGCTTCGGGAATTAAATTGATAAAAGGTTTTGCATTACATCGACAATTTCTAAATCTCACTTCCCATCGGCTCCTGCGGTATTCCGCAGAATGAATCATCGATTCATAGAACCCTCGCCTCGCCTCGGGAACCCTCTTTTTGGATTTCAGAAAACCGTTTTTCCACCTCGCCGAAATTCCTTTTACCGCACGAAGTGCGGACGCGTTTTTTCCGACAGATTCTGTTTGGTGGTGTCTTCTAGACAAAGTCAGAACTTTTTACGAACAAAATCCCGACGCCGAATGAATGAAAGCCCCGCCTCGGGATTACCCTCGGCGGACACCGAAAAAAATGTTCCTGGCATTTTCTGATTTGCGCGCGACAGATTTTTTCTTTTCCAAAGGACAGGACATTTTTTCGGTGTTCTGCCCTCAAGGTCTCGCAAAATTATATGTCACTTATAGTCTGTGGTGTTATTTTACACGAAAGGCTATCATGTAGTCAATAAGTGGCATTTATGACAGAAGATATAAAGTTAAAATTAGGGAGAAAGATTCGAGAAACACGAGTCAAAGAAGGCTACTCTCAGGAGGAGCTTGCATCTCGTTGTGGACTACACCGAACATATATAAGTGATATAGAAAGAGGTGAAAGAAATGTGTCTGTTGAAAATATTGAGAAAATCGCTATAGCGTTGAAGACTGAGCCTGACGAATTACTTCGATTTTAATTATTATGAATTTCCTAGAAAAAAAATTACAAAAAGTTATTGCAAACAGCAAACAGAAAGTTTTACTTGAAGAAAAGCTTTCTGCTAGTGATTTTGAATTTATCTTCGTTACATTACTTGATGAAAATTTAATAACATATGCTGATTATCTTAAATTTAGATTAGGACATAATAAAAGAAACCAAAACCTGTCAGTTATAAAAATCACAGCACCTAGAACTTTTGGAAAGTGGGGTGAGGATCATATTGCAGGTCTAATTCCAGAACTTAAACCAGCTTCAGAAATCAAAGCTAGTGGTGAATTTGACTTATACTATCAAAAACCAAAAGGTATAGTAAAAATTGAAGTAAAAGCTGGTAGAGCAATCGATAGAACAAATGATAAAGCACCGTATCACGAGAGAGCTTTAATTAGTACGGATACATTGGGTTTATTTGATATGAATTTTCAGCAAATGAAGCCGACTTGTTTTGATGTAGTGATAATGATTGGCGTTTGGGCAGATAAATTTAGATACTGGCTTATGACATCGGCCGAAATGAAAGCACATAAATATTTTTCAACAGGACAACATCGTGGTAATAAGGGATATGAGGGTCAAATACACATTAAAACTGAAAATATTGCTGATTTTGCAAAATTCGAAGTTAGCCTAGAACAACTTTTACAAAAAATAAAAAGTTTATAATTTCCGTAACTCCTCTCCGATATAGGTTTTTTGCTTGTCATCAATTTGATATAGGTTAAAAATATAATCGTTCAGTTCTTTTAATAAATTTTGGTATTTTTCATCCTCCGCTTTCTCCAATTTATCAACGAATGAAATCACTTTCTCTTGCTGTGCTTTTGTAGCATTAAAAATAGGGAGCCTCTCTAAATTGCTTCTCAAAACCCGAATAGTAAAAAATAATTTTGCATAGTAAAACTGAATAAGATCAGAATTAAGAACCCCTAGAATATATTTCATGTTAAGACTAGGAATACTTGGAACGATGGCATTTGCATTATTCAAACTGAATCTCTTTTCGTTGTCATATACAAATACAAGATTTTTTCCTATAAACTTATAGATTAGTTTTTCTGGTCTCTCATAATAGTCTCGCGGAGCGATTTGTTGTAAAACTTTCTTATCATAAATAAAGTAATTTCCTCCGAAATCAATTTGAAATTTTCGTAAATCTTTTCCAACAACTATTGGTTCGTAGTTTTTTGAAAGCTTTTTAATGGATAAATATTTTTTATTATCGCCTGTGACTATACCTAAAACAAAGAGTGTATTGTCTTTAAGGTATTTATTATTAAGTGAATCAATTTTCTGAATGATTTTTGTTGATAGGTCAGAGAAATGAATATTAAAGATATTATCAGGAGTACTTTCAAATAGAGATTGTGGTATTTTGGTCTCTGTTATTCCGCCATTAAAAACTCCTTCCTGTATCATAATTTGGTGATCTTTACTTATCTTCCCAGTTTTTTCGAAAATTAGAACAAGGGATGGGGCATAGACCTTTTTAAAAATATCACCACTAATAGCAAGTAGCTTAATCTCCGCTCGAGAGAGAATCTGTTGTCTTGACGGTTGATGGACTTTAATTTTCAAATACGCCTCGGGCATGAGAAATCCCAATCTTCCTTTATCTTTCAAAAAGTCAAAAGAACGCTCAATAAAAAGAGTAAAGGTGTTTAATCCAACTTCTCCAATATCGTAGTACTTTTCGAAATACTTTTTATTCTCATTGGTAAGAGATGCTCCCCACGGGGGATTGCCAACTACAAAATCAAATTGTTTATAATTTAACTCAAAAGGATCTGTGTCTATTAGTCCATAATCTCTTTTCAAAAAATCATTCGTATAGATATTTGATTTTATCGATAAGAAAGGATTTTTTAGGACAAGATTTGCTTTTGATAAAACACAAGCAATCGGGTCAATATCTATACCAAAAAGATGCTTTTCGACTATATTTCTATGGGCGGTATTTTTATCAATACCAATATTTTTATATTGCTCAAGCAATTTATCATATGTAAGTATTAAAAATTGGCCAGAGCCACAAGCAGGATCAATTATCTTTAATTCTTTATTTTTCAATAAGTTAATTTCAATCTTATCAATAATAAAATTGACTACTTTGTTTGGTGTGTAGTATTGTCCAGCATCTTTCCGATTTTCTTGTGATTGAATACTTTGATAAATATGCCCAAGTACATCATCAGAGCTACTTACTATATTGAAGTTAGATAAAATATATTCGATTTTCTCCGCGTGCTCTTTTTTAAGTTCACCATTCACATCAAGAACATCAAATATGTTTTTTTGTTTTTTCAAATCAACACCATGCTTCTCAAGCAGAAAAGCAAATACTTGTTTTAGTATAAGTATGTCTAAAATCTTTTCTGATTTGTAATTGAGTAAATTTTCCTCTTTGAATTGAAGAATGGCATCAGATAGACTTTTCAAAGTATCAGTATCAGCATATTCATCTGATCGAATATAATTTTTATTTTTTTTAAGCGGTGTAGCGACAAGTTCGTTTTCAATATTACGAAGTATACTCATTACTTTGCCTTGCACAAGTAATTCTCTTGTAAAGATAGGTTCAATATTTGGGTTTGCTGGTTGTAATCGGAAACCGTCCTTTTCCTTGTATAATCTCTTTAGTGTTGCTTCGTTGCCATTGATAATCGCCACAATAGTATCTCCGTCATTTGCGTATTCTTGCTTCCTAATAACAACAATATCTTTGTTAAAGATTCCATCACCAATCATACTATTTCCACTTACTCTCAACCCGAAATGTTCCCCCGAACTTGAGAGCATTGATTTTGGAACAGATATCAGTTCTCGTTCTTCTATTGCTTCAATTGGCTGTCCAGCTGCAATTGTGCCAACCAATGGTATTTCGGTAATTGAATTATTCTCGTCTGAGTTCGAAACTTTAACTGAACGATAAATATTCGAATTACGAGAGATTAGATCTTTTTTTTGCAGATGTGAAAGATGATAGTGTACGGAGGAAAGAGAAGAAAGTCTAAGAGCTTTTGCCATTTCCTCGAATGAGGGACTAATCCCTTTTATCTTTGTATACTTTTGAATAAAGTTCAAAAGTTGTTTTTCGCGTTTTGTAATTGCTTGACTCATAAAATATTGGGGTGTATACTATCAGTGTATAGAAGAAAACTTGATTGGTCAATTATTAGTTATCCACAGGTTTATGAAAACATCGGAAATTGGAAGAAAATTAGATTTAACCAGAGGAGAAGTCATTTCATCTGCTTCAAGGATTGATTTTGTTCTGGGTTATAAGTTGAGAAAATATTTTTTTCCAAAAACCAATAACAAAGCCACAATTCTTTTTTGGAATGTTATAAACAGCCCCCTTTTAAGCTTTGACAAAAAAATCGGTCTTTATGAGTCAATTCCATATTTTCAAAAACTGAAAAATCATCAAACGATTAAGGAATCATTAAGATTTGTTCAGATGTTAAGAAATGTAATGGCCCATTGGGAATTAAATGAAAAGGAAAGTAACTTAAAAAATATTATAATGTTCACATTAGTTGGAAAATATAGGAAAATAATAATTAATG